>DIMT01000004.1:439-1948 GCA_002425705.1 Firmicutes bacterium UBA5559 | reverse complement strand
TCTGCTTCTCGAATAATTTTTTCAAACTCGGGAGATCGGTGGCTCATTTCCATGACAGACTGGCCGGATCCTTCATAATTGGTCAGTTGGCTGGCGATGTCCTGCATCACATCCAGCGGCAGCATGGAGGGACCTGCGGAAAAATTATACACTCTTTCTTGTTGATTGCTCATTCATTTCACCCCTTATCTTTTTGTTAATATAGGTAGATATTATACCACTTTACTCCATATCAGTAAAGTGGTATAATCGGTATTAATTTATCTTTTGACAAATCAGGAGGGTGTATAAAAATATGATTAAAATCGCAACGCTGAACAAGATTTCTCCGGTGGGGCTGGCCAGTTTCAATGAAAACTACGCCATCACCGATACACTGGAAGAGGCTGCCGGCATTCTGGTCCGAAGCCAGGACATGCATGAGATGGCTTTTTCTGAAAATCTGCTGGCTATCGCCCGTGCAGGAGCCGGCGTCAACAACATTCCCCTGGACCGATGTGCCCAGGAAGGGATCGTGGTATTCAACACCCCAGGCGCCAATGCCAATGCTGTAAAAGAACTGGTGCTGGCCGGTATGTTCCTGGCTGCCCGGAATATTCCTGCGGGAATTGGCTGGGCTTGCAAGCTCAACGAAAACGTCAGCAAGGAAGTGGAAAAGGGGAAGGCCCAGTTCGCTGGTACGGAAATCAAGGGCAAGACGCTGGGGGTCGTTGGTCTGGGAGCCATCGGCATCAGCGTAGCCAATTCCGCAGAAGCCCTGGGCATGAAGGTCATCGGTTATGACCCGTTCATCACCTGGCGGGCTGCCCACGAGCTTTCCAATACGGTAAACATCGCTAAAAATCTGGATCAGATTCTTCCCAAATGCGACTTCATCACCATCCATGTTCCTTCCATGGCTGAAACAAAGGGCATGTTCAATGAAGAAAAATTCAAGCTCTTCAAGGAAGGCACCGTCCTGCTGAACTTCTCCCGGGACAATTTGGTGAAGGACGCCGACCTTCTGGCTGCCATTGAGAGCGGCAAGGTTCGAAAATACGTCACCGACTTCCCCAATGATGACCTGATCAATCAGGAGCATGTCATCTGCATTCCCCACCTGGGGGCTTCCACAGAAGAAGCCGAGGACAATTGTGCGGAAATGGCAGCTCAGGAGCTGATGGAATACATGGAGCACGGAAACATCACCAATTCTGTCAACTATCCGGACGTCTCCCTGGGCGAGTTCATCCCGGGCCACGGACAGCGGATCTGCATCCTGAACAAAAACATCCCCACCATGCTGGGTAAAATCACTGGAATCCTTGCAGACGAAGGGATCAACATCCGGGATCTGGTCAACAAGAGCAAGGGGGACTATGCCTGCACCCTGATCGATCTGGATTCCGACGTGGATGAGGCCGCCCTTCGGGAAAAGCTGTCCATCGATGGCATCATCTCTATCCGGGTCCTGAAATAAGCCGGCGAAGCGACACTTAAAAAACTTAGGCTCTGTAATTTCTGTGGGGG
>DIMT01000004.1:0-381 GCA_002425705.1 Firmicutes bacterium UBA5559 | reverse complement strand
TTAATTCCCGATGAAAATTCCTGCACGGGGCATGTGAAGTTGACGAACGGCATCACTGCTAAGGTTCTCAAGCTGAGGTCCACAACACCCTTCGTTGTCTGCCCGGAATGTGGTCAGATCCTTACTGCTCTTCATGATTATCGGACGGTCAAGATCAAGCACTACACTTGCGGCAAGCAGCCTCTCCTAATTTCGATCCGGAAAAAGCGGTTCAAATGCTTGGATTGCAATCTCAAGGTCACAGAGGAGCTTTCCCTGGTGAACAAGCACTGTTTCATCTCGAACGGGATTAAGAGGAGCATTCTGGCTTCCCTGACCGAAGTGGGTTCCTTAAAAGGGATTGCAGCCAGCCACAACGTCTCCCACACCACCGTTTATCAG
>DIMT01000009.1 GCA_002425705.1 Firmicutes bacterium UBA5559 | reverse complement strand
GAAATATGCCGCTGCTGACACCGATCAGAGCCACCAGATTCTGCCAGGTCAAAATATCCTCCCCAAGGAGGAGAGCGGATAAAATGGCGGCAAAGGCAGGAATGCTGCTGCCGAAGATGGCAATCTTGGCAATGGGATTGTGCTGAATCAGGGTGTTCCAAATACTGAAAGCAGCGGCTGAAATGGAGATAAGATATAAAAAGAGGACGATGCCCTTCCAGGTGATGAGGGGGACGGATCCGCCCATAAGCAACCCTGCTGTCAATAGAAGGAAACCGCCGGAGAGCAGCTGGTAGGCGGTGATGACCATCCCGGAGGTTTCCTTGGAAATTAATTTAATGAAAACGGAGCAAATCCCATAAATGAGAGTTGCAGCGATGATCATGCCATCCCCGAGAAGGGTAACGGAAGCTCCTCCGCCCCCCAGATTCAGTACAGCAATCCCGGTAAATCCGATGATGCATCCGGCAACCTTCTGCCAGGTCATAGGCTCTGCCTTTATGAGGTAATGGGCAACGATGATGGTAATGAAGCCATGACAGGCATTGATGAGGGCTCCCCGGGTACCGGTAATGTTAGCAAGACCAATGTAAAAGAGAAGATATTGGAGAGCTATTTGAAAGATGCCGATGCCAAGCACTTTCGCTGCATTATCTCTGCGCAGCAAGGGCATTTTCTTTTCTTTGAGGCTGAATAAAAGAAAGATTACGGCTCCGGCCAGAAAAAACCGGGTACCGGCAAAGAGGGCCTGGCCTCCGATATCGGTGCTGTTGATTTGAAAGAGGCTGTAGCCCAGCTTGATGGCCGGAAAGGCGCTGCCCCAGAGCAGGCAGGAAAAAAGGGCAAGGGTTACTCGTACACTGGTTTTTTGCATGGAATTGGATTGCTGGTTCGTCATTTTGGGATCCTTTATATGGCTAGAAATATACTAAATTTGTGGTATTACTTTGCGATTGCATGAAAAGTATTATAGCACGTTTTATTACAGGATGGAAGGATAGTTAAATGGTTGAAAAGGAAACAAGCGCATGGGTGGCGGAGAAGAGAAACTCTCTGGCAATCGACTGCAGGAGTTGCGCCGGCCTTTGCTGCGTGTCGTTATACTGTGCTAAAGTGGATGGATTTCCTGAGAATAAGGCTGCCGGTGTTCCTTGCAAATATTTGGAAAAAGATTTCCGTTGCCGGATTCATGATTCTCTTCAGGATAGAGGGTTAAAGGGATGTATGGCCTATGATTGCTTTGGTGCCGGACAGAAGACAACGCAAATTTTTCGTTCCCGGGGAGACTGGAAAGAAAACCCGGTAATCTCTGCAGAAATGTTCCGGGTCTTTCATCGTATATTTCAGCTTCATCAAATGAAATGGTTTCTGCTGGAAGCTTTAGCGCTAGCGGATGCAGAAGGAAGTAAGGAGGAAATCCGTAGCTTAATAGGGGAGAATGAAGAGATAACCGGAATCGTACCGGAAGAAATCGGGGCTTATGATATAGAACCCTATCGCCGCCGGGTGAACCCATTATTGAAGGATGTGATCCGCAAAAAAGGGGGAGGGTTTATAAAAGGGTCGGATAACCGGGATTTTACCATGGCCATCTTGATCGGCTCTGATTTTTCAAAGCAATCCCTTGGAGAAAGCCTATTCCTTGGAGCGGATCTTCGGGATGCCAATTTAGCGGGCGCTGACCTGTCAAAATGTTACTTTTTAACCCAGATGCAGATCAATTCAGCAAAGGGGGACCAATATACAAAGCTTCCATCGGGGTTGTCCAGGCCACAAAACTGGGTACCACAAGAAAAATCACGGTAAAATTCGGGACCTGATTTTCTTGACAAAACCCTGCCGGATTCAGTACAATATCTCCAATATCAGGATGGCATCATCATGAGCCATACCCGTTGGAAAGCCCTGATACTCAGTATCAGGGCTTTCGTCAGAAAAAGGAGAAAAAATGAAAATTGTTTATACCGTCCAGGAGTTGAGACAGCAACTGTCCAGCTACCGAAAGACCGAAAAAACTATTGGCTTCGTTCCCACCATGGGCAGTCTCCATGAAGGTCATCTGAGCCTTTTTGAAACTGCCGGCAAAGAAAATGAATTGGTTGTTGCCAGCATCTTTGTGAACCCGGCTCAATTCGGGCCAGGAGAAGATTTGGAAAAATATCCAAGAGACCTGGACAACGATAAGATGAAATGCAGAAATTGCGGAGTCGACATCCTGTTTCTGCCGGATAATCATGAAATATATCCTGAAGGCTTTGTGGCTACCGTTGTTACAAAGCTTTTCAATATGGTCCAGCCGGACAGAGCCTATTTCGGTGAAAAGGATGCCCAGCAGCTGGCTATTATCAGACGGATGACGGCGGACCTTAATATGCCTGTTGACATCATTTCCTGCCCTACCATCCGGGAGGAGAACGGACTGGCTAAAAGCAGCAGAAACGCTTTCCTGAGCCAGGAGCAGCGAACGAGAGCAGGTATTCTGTATCATGGACTGAAAACAGCTGAAAAAATGATTCGGGATGGAGAAAAGTCCCCCGAAAAAATCAAGGATATGTTCCGAAGAATGATGGAGCATTCTTCGGATATCACGGTGGAATATATAGAAATCGTCGAGGCAGATAGTTTCAGGCGATTACAGTCAATCAATGGCAAGGTTCTGATCGGAATAGCAGTAAAACTCGGGACTGTAAGACTGATCGACAATATTCGAGTGAGCGCCTCGGAAGTTTATTGAAAACAGAAACCATCGGTGTTATGATATTTTTATTCATATGCTGAAAGGGGAATCTATGCTGATAAACTTTCTCAATATCTATCTTTTTGCCGGAGTGCTACTGCTTACGTTTATGTTCGTGTACGCTTTTCTGCGGGGCAGGTCCGGCTATGCAAAGGCTTTGGGAGCACTATGCCTGTCTATTCAGATATACTTATTGGGTTATCTGTTGGAAATCAATGTTTCTCCCATGGAAGATATGATTTTCTGGAACCAGATTCAGTATTTTGGCATACCCTTTTTCCCGGCCTGGTGGCTGGTAGTGGGGATCCTCTACACGGAAAGGGGAAGGCTTCTGAAAGGTTGGGGAGGGGCAGCAGTATTTGCTGTACCGGTACTAACCTTTATCCTTCGGCTTACCAACGATTCCCACCACTTCTATTACAGTAAGATCCAAATGAATCAAATCGGGGATTATACCTTTCTCCTTTTATCGAAAGGGCCCTTTTACTATGTGCAGATGCTTTATGCCTTTATTGCCTTGGTTCTTTGCACCTTTTTTTATTTCCAGCGATACCGGAAGAGCGTCGGCAGTGAAAGGATTCAGTTTCGGTTGTTTCTGATAGCATCCATCCTTCCCTATTTAGCGTTGATTTTGATTATGACGGATTTGGGCGGTACGGGAATAGACTACACGGCATTGATCCTGCCTCCTTGTATTTTGCTGATTCTGCTTGCCCTTACCCGATACAATTTTCTGGATATCAAAGCCCTGGCCCGGGAGCGGGTTTTTCGGGATACAGATTCGGGATTGTTGCTGCTTAACCGCTCTTACCGGGTAGTGGATTTTAATGAATCCAGCAAAAGATTTTTTCAGTGGCTTGGCATTCAAATCCGAGAGGACAATTTAGAAGCCCTTCTGGAAGCTCACCCAAAGCTGATGGACAGCATCGGGAACCAGAAGGATCAGATCGTTCAATTGGAATCACCGGAAGGGATTCGTTCGGTCAGCATTCGAAGCATGCCCTTTCGCAATCAACATGAAACCCTGGGATATCAGGTCATTTTTGAGGATGTGACTGAACGGGAAGCCCTGAACCGCCGCCTGGTGGAAATGGCTAATAGGGATAGCCTCAGCGGCCTAAATAATCGGAGGAGATTTCGGGAACTGGGGGAAGAAGCTTATCAACGGGCGGTGAGATACGAAGAAAAATTAGCCGTGCTGATGATGGACCTGGATCATTTTAAAAAAATCAATGATACCTATGGCCATTCAGCCGGTGACCAGGTTATAAAGGAATTTTCAGCCATGATGGCCCATGAATTCCGGGGCACAGATATAACAGGCCGGATGGGGGGAGAAGAATTCGCCGCGGTCATGCTTTATGCCGATGGAGAAACTGCTCTCCAGAAAGCGGAAGGACTGCGGGCTGAAGTGGAAGCGTATGGATTTCAGCATGAGAATCATTTGATGAAGTTGACGGTTAGCATTGGCATTGCTGAACTGAATGGGGAGGTCTTTGATTTTGATATGCTGATCAGTCAGGCGGATCGGGCTCTTTACCAGGCAAAGGAGCAGGGAAGGAACAGAGTCGTAGTTTTCGGAAGGGATTAGGATAGACAGATGAATAATGAAAAGGTTTGGCTGGGTCTTTCCGCGGAAAAACCGGAGGAGGCAAAAATTTGTATTTTGGGCATTCCCTTTGATGGGGGGACCAGTTTCGGGAAAGGGGCGTCCATGGCTCCTGAGAGAATCCGTTATCTGAGTTCCGAATTTATGCCGGAGGCCAGTGATTCTTTTTTGCCGATTCCGGAACACTTAATGTTTGATTTTGGAGACGCGGAGATTACATCCAATTGGGAGGAGACCTTTCAAGGGGTGTCCGATCAGGCTTACAATATCATGAAACTTGGAAAATTCAGCCTTTTCCTTGGGGGCGATCATTCGGTGACCATTCCTCTTCACTGGGCTTTTAAGAAAGTGCAGGAAGAGAACGGACATAAAAAAATCGGAATCCTACACTTTGATGCCCACTTTGATTTGTGTCACCAATTCGACGGCCATCGCTGGTCCCATGCCAATACGGAAAAACGGGCGCTGGAGGATATCGTTGACCCGGAAGATCTTTTTTTTCTGGGAATCCGGGCGGCGGAAAGAGAAGAGCTGGAAGTTATCCAGGCCAATCCGGAAATCCAGGTGGTGACAGCTACGGAAATCTTTCGAGAAGGGTTTGAAAAGGTTTATGAGAGGATTCATAATCACTTTAAGGATTATGATGCCTTGTATTTTACCTTGGATATTGATGTGCTGGATCCGGCCTTTGCTCCGGGAACCGGTACTCCGGTAGCGGGCGGTTTGTCATCCAGAGAACTAGTGGAGCTGGTGAGATTGATTCTCCGGGACCTGCCGGTAGCGGCCATGGATATCGTGGAGGTATCTCCGCCCCTGGATAACAATGACATTACTTCTTGGACTGCCATCCGGGTGATCCAGGAGATTTTTGCCCGGTTCAGCAAATAGATTGAACATTATCAATATTGATCGTACCTATTAAGTAAAACACCTTGCCAGGTTAAAGAACTTTTGGCAAGGTGTTTTTTTCACTGACGTTTGTTTGATTTTGGCTATCTTCTGCTGGGAATAGCCCTCTTGTACTGCTCCGGCCATTCTTGGCCTGCATCAAGTTCCAGGGAAGCATGCATAGGCCAGTAGGGGTTTCTCAGGAGTTCCCGCCCCAGGTAAATCAAATCTGCTTTGCCATCTTCCAGAACCGAATCGGCAAAAGCTGGCTCCGTCATCAGACCGCCAGCTGCAACGGGCAGTCCGGTGGCTTTTTTAATGACTTCCGCATGGGGAACCTGATAGCCAGGGAAAGCCTTCGGTACTACAGGCAGTAAGCCCCCCGTGCTGACGTTGACGGAGTCCACTCCTCTCCCTTTGACCAAGTTCAGCATGATTGCCAAGTCTTCAGCCTGATTGCCTCCTTCTTCATAGTCTTCGGCAGTGACCCGGACCTCCAAGGGTTTTTCTTCAGGCCAGACGGAACGGACTGCTTCTAAAACCTGGTCCAGAAATCGAACTCGGTTTTCATAACTTCCGCCGTATTCATCCTGGCGCTGGTTGGTGAGGGGGGAGAGGAATTCATTGATCAGATAGCCATGGGCAGCGTGAATCTGAAGCAGATCGAATCCGGCCTGATGGGCCCGGTGGGCGGCTGACCGGAATTGTTCGATGGTTTCGGCAATGTCCTCTTTGGACATCTCTCTTGGAGTTCGGCTTTTTTCGTCGTATGGAATCGGAGAGGGAGCTTCGATCTCCAACCCCTCTGCTTCACATTTTCGACCGGCGTGGCTGACCTGTATCCCGATTTTTGATCCATTTTCGTGGACAGCTCTGACGATAGAAGCAAGGCCTTCGATGTGCCGGTCATCCCAGATGCCAAGGTCATGGGAAGAAATTCTCCCCTCCGGGGATACTCCCGTTGCCTCTACTATGATCAGGCCTGCCCCGCCCACTGCCCGGGTTGCATAGTGGAGCCGGTGCCAATTGGTGACCATGCCGGTTTCCGGGGCACAATACATACACATGGGGGCCATGACGATCCGGTTTTTCAGGCTCAAGTTTTTTATTTGAATTGGTTCAAAAAGTTTCATAGCGGTTTCCTCCTTTTTCCCTATTGCTTATATTCGATGGAATAGGATAAGTATAACAAAAAATGAAGAAATTTAACAGAAAAAGGGAGAGGAAAGGGATAAATATAGCGATATCGGGTAGAAGAAGGGGGACAAATCTGTTATTCTATAGAAAGAACAAAAGGAGGGAACCCCATGATCCGATTGGCGGAAGAAAAAGACATTCCTGAGTTGAAGACTTTATGGCGGGATGTGTTCCAGGAAGAGGAAGCCTATTTGGATGCCTTTTTTGAAAAATTGTTCAAGGGGGAGAATGCCTTGCTCTATGAAGAGGACGGCCGGATTGCGGCGGCCCTTCATATGGTCCCTTATTCCATGATTGTTGATGAGGTAGAGCATCCCCTGCTTTATCTTTATGCCATCGGAACCTTGCCCGAGTACCGCGGAAAAGGATATGCCGGGGAGATCACCCGGGAAGCTTTGCGAGTAGCAGAAGATCGGGGTTATTCGGCGGCTTTTCTGGTTCCTGCGGAGGAATCCTTATTCCTCTGGTATGAAAGGATGGGCTTTGAAACGGTTTTTTATAAAACAACGATTCGTCTGGAAATAAAGGATTATTTATCTCTGCCATCCCTGGTTTCAGAGGGAACCTGGAAGGCATTCAAAACGTCAAATCCCCAGGAACTTTGGGATCTATACAGAACAGGACCTTATTACCAGGATAACTGGGTGAGGCTCACCAGAGAGCAGAATGATTTTTTCCTGGAAGAATTATTCCGCACGGGTGGCGAAGCCTGGATGCTGGAATGGAAAGGCAGGAAACACTATTCTCTTCTCCAGAAGGAGGGGGATAATCTGGTGGTTTATGAAAGTACCATTGGCCGGGAAGAGTTGCCCTTTTTTCTGGCTATGGCCAAGGCTGAACCTGGAGTTCGTTCGGTCCTGTTTCATCAGCCTCTGAGCTTCGTGGAAGGAGAAATCAAGGATCAATCAGCTCCCTTTGCTATGATTTTCCAGTTCAAGGAAGTGCCGTTAAATGAACCCGGAATCAACCGGGTGTTGATGTAGGATAAAAGTATGACTCTAAAAGAAACCCATGAACCAAAACATGCAAAAGAAAAGCCTGCAAAAAATAAAAAGAAGAGACTTCTGCTGAAGATTCTTCTGATTTTTCTTGCTACGATAGTTTTGGTTGCGGGAATCGCCGGTCTGACCTTGTTAAGCTATATCGTCCGGACTACTCCGGAAATCGATCCCAACAATATCTATGACCTTTTAGCCAGGACATCGGTAATCGTAGACGATGAGGGCAATAAGATCCAGTCCATTGAGACGGAAGAATACCGAACCAACATTTCCATTGATCAGATGCCTGAACACCTGGTCAATGCCTTTGTAGCCATAGAGGATAAAACCTTTTTTGAGCACCATGGATTCAATTATGTCCGCCTGATGGGGGCCTTGAAAGACAGTTTATTTGAAGGAGAACGGATCCAGGGGACCAGTACTATTACTCAACAACTTGCCCGAAACCTCTACTTGACCAATGAGCGGACCATAATCCGAAAACTCCGGGAGGCCTACTATACCATACAGCTGGAGCGGGCTCTTGACAAGGATGAGATTATGGAAGCCTATCTGAACACCATCTTTTTAGGTTTCAATTCCTATGGAGTGGAAACCGCTTCCCGGTCCTATTTTTCTAAAAGCGCTGCTGAGCTGACCCTGGAAGAATGTGCCACAATTGCAGCCATTCCTAAAAATCCTTCTGGATTTGCCCCGCTAAAACGCTTTGATTCATCGGAAATCCCTGCGGATGATCCCAATATCGTAAGAAGATCCAGCCTTTATACCCTGCTTTTTAATGATCGTTTTCTGGACCGGCAGCGACATATTCTGGATCAGATGCTGGAACAGGACATGATCACTCAGGAAGAACTGGAATCTGCAAAGGCCGTAGATATGAAAACCGCTATGAATCCGGCAGAACTGATTATGGAAGATGTGAATTCTTACTTTGTTGATTTTCTTCTGCAGCAGGTCCGGACGGATCTGATGACACAATTGAACATGGATTGGGCATCAGCCAACCGCCTTCTTCAGGGAGGGGGACTGAAGATTTTCAGCACTCTGAACACGGGGATGCAGAACATTGCTTCTGAGGAGTTTAAAAAGAATACCAACTTCCCCCGGGTCGTGAACCTCAAGAAAGACCGGGCTGGTAATATCCTGGATTCAGAAGGAAGAATCATCCTGTATAATCGGGCTACCTACTTTGACGGTAACGGAAATTTTCTGCTGAGTCCTTCCGAATATACCGTTGACCAGGAAGGGAACCTGGTTCTTCTGGCTGGTAAACGGCTGAATTTTTATCAAACCCAGGTATCCTCCGGCACCGATTATTCCATCGAGTTCAAGAATCTTTACCACGTTACCGATGGCGTTTTTTATGTCAACAACGGCGGCACCATCAACATCGGTAAAAAGTATAAGAGCCGGGATGATGCCGGCAATCTGATCATCGATGAATCCTTTTTATTCGACCATCCGGAATTTTTCCATTTCGGAGACAGCGGCATCTTCCTGGAGCCTGGGCAATATGCCCTGCGACAGGACGTGGTCCAGCCCCAGGGGGCCATGGTAATTTCCGACTGGCATACGGGCCAGATCAAAGCCATGGTGGGAGGCAGGAACCTGAATGGACGAAAGCTGTATAACCGGGCGATGAGTCCTCGGCAGCCGGGATCGGCGATCAAGCCCATCGGCGTATATGGACCGGCTCTTCAGTTTGATCCGGAGGATAAGACCCAGTGGACCGCCAGCAGTTATATCGAGGACGCCGAATTCTTTGTGGAAGGAAAGCTGTGGCCTAAGAACTGGTATGAAGGATACCGGGGCTATGTGACCCTGCGGAACAGTGTGGAGCAATCCATCAATGTGAACGCCGTCAAGGTACTGGAAGACATCGGCATCCGAAAATCTCTTGATTTTCTGGAAGGGTTGGGGGTCACCAGCTTAAAGAATGATGATCACAATCTGGCAGCCCTGGGTCTGGGCGGGATGACGGTTGGAATATCTCCTTTGGAAATGACTGCTGCCTATAGTGCTTTTCCCAATGGAGGAGAGTACATTGCCCCCTCTGCTTATACCAAGGTGTTGGATGGGGAAGGCAACGTGCTGATTGAAAAAGAAAGCTACCGTCATCAAGCTATGGATAAAGGAGTAGCCTTTATCATGACGGATATTCTGAGGACTACGGTCAGCAGGGGAATTGCCCATTCGGCCACCGTCCCCGGTCAACCGGTAGCCGGAAAAACGGGAACTACCACCGACAACTACGACTCTTGGTTCTCCGGATTTACCCCTCAATATGCTTCAGCCCTTTGGATAGGCAACGACTATAACGTGGAGCTCAGCGAGGGATCTGCCGCTGCAGCCAAGCTCTGGAGCACGATTATGAAGCGGGTCCTGGAAGGAGTTCCCACGGGAGACTATCCGGCTCCGGACAATGTGGAGAAAAAATACGGGGAGTATTATCTGTTGGGAACCTATACGATTCGGAAACAGCCAACCGCCCCGCCACCGGAAGTGACAGAAGAAGCAATCACCACTGATGGAGGAGTCGTGAATCCTCCGGATCCTCGAGATCCGCCAATTCCAGGCCCGGATCCTCGAGATCCGCCGGTTCCCGGTCCTGAACCGGTAACGCCGCCCAACCCACCAGCAAATCCGACGCCGCCGGAGGATGATACCCCGGAATGGCTGAAACCGGAGGGTGAGGATTGATGAAGGGAAAACTATCCTTTATACTGATTGCAGCGGGTTCCTTCATCATCGTTCTATATGGCATCGATCAGTGGATGCAGGTGAATTATATCCTGAAAAGCACAGTGAAAATCGGCTTATTGGCTGGGATTCTTGTCTTTTACAAAGGTAGGTTTAGCGGGGATGTGATTAGCAGTTCTATCCGGAATTTCCGGGAAGGCCCCAATCCCCGTTATCCCCTGTTCATAGGTCTGGCTTTGATTCTAGTCATTCCTCTTCTTTTTCTGGCTCTTCGGGGCTACATTGATGAAGGACAGATTCTCCAGGATTTCGAAGAGAAATACGAAATCACCAGAGACAATTTTATCTATTATGGCCTGTATTTATCGGTGTTCAATGCTATGCTGGAAGAAGTTTTTTTCCGAGGCTTCCTCTTTTTAGAAATGCTGAAGATGAACAGAAGGGGAATGGCTCACCTGATAAGCGCCTTTTTCTTCGCCATCTATCATCTGGCCAATATCAGCGGCTGGTTCACACCGGCGGTTTTCATGCTGACTCTGACCGGACTGATGGCAGGTGGTCTGCTATTCAACTATCTGGATGAAAAGAAAAAGACCTTTCTCAACAGCTATTTTGTCCATTTTTGCGCAGACATAGGAATCGTGGCGGCAGGCTGGATCCTGTTTGCCGGAAGCTGATTTAAGGAATCGAAGGAACACAGGAGGTATTCAGCCTATGATTAAGATGGTATCCTGGAACGTTAACGGCTTGCGGGCTTGTATGGGCAAAGGATTCATGGATTTTTTCCGGGAATCGGATGCGGATATTTTCTGTATTCAGGAATCCAAGCTGCAGGAAGGTCAGATTCAGATGGAACTGGAGGGCTACCGACAGTATTGGCACTATGCAGAAAAGAAGGGTTACTCCGGTACAGCGGTTTTTTCCAGAATCGAGCCTTTGAGCGTCAACTATGGAATGGGGGCGGATCCCTTTGATAAAGAAGGGAGGGTCATCACCCTGGAGTATCCGGACTATTATCTGGTCAATATTTATTCTCCCAATTCCCAGCGAGAGCTGGCCCGGCTGGATGAACGAATGGTCTTTGAAGATCATCTGCTGGCCTATTTTAAATGCTTAGAAGAAAAGAAGCCCCTGGTTTTCTGCGGGGACCTGAACGTGGCCCATCAGGAGATCGACCTGAAGAATCCTTCCACCAACCGCAGGAATGCAGGCTTTTCCGATGAAGAGAGGGAGAAGTTTACCAGGCTTCTGGAAGCCGGATATGTGGATACCTTCCGATATTTTTATCCGGACCGGACCGGCGCCTATACCTGGTGGTCCTACATGTTCAAAGCCAGGCAGAACAATGCTGGTTGGCGCATTGACTATTTTTGTGTTTCGGAGAGCCTGAAGGACAGGCTGAAAGCCGCAGAAATCCATGCTGAGGTGATGGGTTCCGACCATTGCCCCGTTTCCCTGGTCATCGAATAAAATTTTATATGTATGGAGGAGACAGCCCATGTTCACGACGGTAGAAGAAGTACAGCGTTATTGCACGGAAAACAGGATTGCCATGATAGATTTTAAAATGGTGGATGTAAACGGTCGGTGGCGTCATATCACCATACCGGTCCAGCGCCTGAATCAGGATACCCTGACCTATGGCATCGGATTTGACGGTTCCAACTATGGTTATGCGCCAGTGGATAAGAGCGATATGGTGTTCATTCCGGACCTGTCCAGTGCCCACCCAGATCCTTTCCCGGAAGTGCCGACCCTGACCATGACCGGCAATGTGTGCGTCATCGGCCGGGAGGACAACAAGCCCTTTGACCAGTACCCCAGGAATGTAGCCTTGCGGGCAGAGGAGTTCATGCGGGAACAGGGAATCGCGGACCGGATGATCGTCGGACCGGAGTTTGAGTTTCATCTGTTTGATCATGTCGGTTATGAATGTCGGCCCAACCGGGTTTCTTATGAAATCGATTCGGCTCAGGCCGAGTGGAATTCAGCCGACAAGCTGGGCAATAACCAGGGATACAGCGTTCCCCTGAAAGGGGGCTACCACGTGACCCCGCCCCACGACATGTCTATGGATCTTCGGAGCCAAATGTGCCTGCTGCTGGAGGAGTGGGGGGTTAAAGTAAAATACCACCATCATGAAGTGGGTGGGCCGGGGCAACTGGAAATTGAAGTTGAATTGGGAGACCTGACAGAAATGGCGGATAAGACCATGATTGCCAAATATGTCATTCGAAATGCAGCCAAAGCCAGCGGGAAAACAGCCACCTTCATGCCAAAGCCCATTTTCGGGGAAGCTGGCAACGGGCTCCATGTCCATATGCTCCTGATGAAGGACGGGAAACCGTTATTTCATGATGAAGCAGGATACTCGGGACTAAGCCGGGAAGCCCACTGGTTCATGGGGGGACTCCTGAAGCATGCCCGGTCTCTTTGCGCCTTTACCAATCCTTCCACTAATTCCTTCAAGAGGCTGGTCCCCGGCTACGAAGCGCCGGTGACCATCGGCTATGCCACTTCCAACCGAAGCGCGGTCATCCGGATTCCGGCCTATGCCAAGTCTCCTGAATCCCGGCGTTTCGAACTCCGAAGCCCCGACGGGACCTGCAATCCCTACTACGCTTATGCGGCCATCCTGATGGCGGGCATCGACGGGATGATCAACCAGATCGATCCGGCAGAAAACGGATGGGGACCCTATGACTTTAACCTGTATGACCTGGATGAAGAGGATAAAAGGAAGCTGGAAGCCTTGCCGGCGTCCTTGGAGGANNACCCTGGAGGAGGATCAGGAATATCTGACCCGCGGGGGAGTCTTTCCCAAGGTCCTGATCGATACCTGGATTCGAGACAAAAGGCAGGAGGCGGACCGGATCAATAAGATTCCCCACCCTGCAGAGATGGGAATGTATTACGATCTTTAGCATTTTATCCGGCAATTTCTCATGAACTTTGAGAAATTGCCGGATTTTATTTGCCAAAATAACCTATTGACACGGTATGTTTATACGGGCATAATTATATCAACATACTAGGTATATATGATATATGAGTTTGGGAATAATCATTTTATTGGAGGTAAAATGTTCATTTATGCGGATAATGCTTCAACAACAAAAATGAGTCCTTCGGCTATTGAAGCCATGCTTCCCTATTTTGACCGGAGTTATGGAAATCCTTCCAGTCTGCACAACCTGGGACAGGAGGCAATGGAGGATTTAGTCAAAGCACGGGAAAGAATTGCCCAATGTCTAGGATGTCATTCTAAGGAAGTTTACTTCACATCCGGTGGGAGTGAGTCGGATAATCAGGCAATTATTTCAGCAGCCCGGATTGGTTCAAAATGCAACAAAAGGCACATCATTTCGGCTGTCTTCGAGCACCATGCGGTGTTAAATACATTAAACAAATTAAAATTGGATGGTTTTGAAATTGAATTGCTTCCGGTTGGTGAAACAGGACGGATTTCCCCTCAGCAGGTAGAGGATGCTATTCGGCAGGATACCTGTCTTGTGACCATTATGTATGCAAACAATGAAATTGGTTCCATTCAGCCGGTCGGCGACATCGGCAGAATCTGCAGAGAAAAGAGCATATTCTTTCACACCGATGCCGTTCAGGCGGCAGGGCACATCCCTATCGATTTTAATAAGCAGTATATCGACATGTTGTCCCTCTCGGCCCATAAGTTTCATGGACCCAAGGGTATTGGTGCTTTAATTGTCAAACAAGGTATTCCGCTGGTAAACCTGATAGAGGGCGGGGCCCAGGAAAGGGGCAGGAGAGGAGGCACGGAAAACGTTCCAGCCATTATGGGGATGGCAGCAGCGCTGGAAGAATCCTGCAAGCACATGAAAGAAAATTCCTGGAAAATTTCAGAAAAAAGAGACAGACTGATAGAAGCCCTTGCTCAAATTCCCCATTCTGTTCTTAATGGAGATCGATTTGAAAGACTCCCTGGTAATATAAACTTTTGTTTTGAAGGGATAGAAGGTGAGAGCCTGCTGCTTCTCCTTGATGCTAAGGGTATCTGCGCCTCATCAGGTTCCGCCTGTGCTTCTGGGGCTCTTGATCCGAGCCATGTGCTCCTGGCATTAGGCAGACAGCAGGAGATCGCTCAAGGTGCACTTCGTTTATCCCTTTCTGCAGATAATACAATTGAAGAAATAGAGTATATGGTAAAAACAATACCACAAGTGATAAATGATCTTCGCAGTCGCTCTTCTCGGTGGGAGGATAAGATGTCGGGTAAAGTTCCATTTTATTTATAATTATAATCTTGAACAGAGAATGGGAAGGTAAAATATAATGAGAAAAGTAGAAGCTGATCAAATTTTAAAGGAGCTACAAAAGGGAAAGTCAGCATATCTTAGGAGAGATATTAATGGCCGGTTATTTTTGAGAAAGTTTTCACCTACAGAAAGGTTGATTATTTTGGGCGGTGGCCATATTGCTCAACCTCTTTCCAAAATAGCATCATTGCTGGATTATCAGGTAATCGTGGTTGATGACAGGCTTTCGTTTGCTAATTATGAACGATTTCCTGATGCTGTGCAGGTAATTTGTGATGATTTTGCAAAGGCAATATCTGATTTGAAGATTCTGCCTTCGGACTATGTCTGTATAATCACAAGAGGGCATAAGCATGATGGCGTCTGTCTACGGGAAATCTTATCGGGAGACTTCCCTTTTTACTTAGGGATGATTGGCTCTCCTCATCGGGTGGGGGGGCTTTTTTCTGCATTGAAGGAAGAAGGATATAATCAAGAACTATTCGCAAGGATTCATGCTCCCATCGGGTTGAAAATTAAGGCAATTACCCCTTCGGAAATTGCCTTGTCTATTTGTGCCGAGTTAGTTTCAACAAGAAGGCGACTGATGCGAGATGATGATGATACTCTTCCTCAATCGAACACAGATGTATCGGTGCTAAAATTTCTGATGGCCGAATCCGGTCCAAGGGCATGGATGCTGGTGTTGGAAACGGAAGGGTCAACTCCGGTAAAGGCAGGAGCTATCATGGCGATTGATTTGTATGGTAATATCTATGGAACAATCGGAGGAGGATGTAGCGAAAGCGAACTAATTGCTAAGGCCAGAAGGTTAATACGACATGGCGGTTCGGAAATTGTTGACGTGGATATGACTAACGATATTGCTTCAGAAGAAGGAATGGTGTGTGGGGGAACTATGCGTGTCCTGATTGAAACGATAGAGTCAGTCAATTAAAGCCGGGACGATACAAGGAGAGAAATAATGATCAGTAACAATAAACTAGAACAGCTTAAAGAATATTTAGCATCGATGAATAGTGCAATCGTTGCTTTTTCCGGCGGGGTGGACTCATCGTTTTTAACTAAGGTCGCCTATGAAGTTTTGGGAGACAAAGTCCTTGCTATAACGGCGAAATCTTCCACCTATCCAGAGAGGGAGCTACAGGAGGCACAAGCCTTTGCTCAATCCTACGGAATCCCCCATCGTATAATAAAATCCGAAGAACTTGACGTTGAAGGCTTTTCATCCAACCCAGTCAACCGTTGTTATTTATGTAAAAATGAATTGTTCGGAAAAATTACTGAGATTGCTGAGTCGGAAGACTACGAGAGGGTTTTAGAAGGTTCAAATGTGGACGATCTAGGTGATTATCGCCCAGGCCGGAAAGCGACTCAGGAAAAGGGGGTTCTTAGCCCCCTTCTTGAAGTTGGATTAAAGAAGGATGAAATACGAATGCTGTCAAAAGAAATGGGATTGAAAACTTGGGACAAACCAGCGTTTGCCTGTTTGTCTTCCAGGTTCCCTTATGGTGAACCGATTACGGCTTCAAAACTGGACATGGTCGACAGGGCTGAAGACTATCTGATTAATCGTGGAGTACGACAAGTAAGAGTAAGGATACATGGTTCGGATGCCCGGATAGAAGTCGGAGAAGAATTTTATGGTTTTTTTTCGGATAGGGGCACAAGGGAGTCTCTTTATTCTTATTTTCAGGAATTGGGGTTCACCTATGTAAGTCTGGATTTGAAGGGATATAGGTGTGGCAGTATGAATGAGATTTTAAGGAAGGAAGAGGTAGTTGAGAACTTAATTTTCAATAAGGAAAGGATAAAGGATGGCCAATAAAGCAATGATAGCCATGAGTGGTGGCGTGGATAGCGGTGTAGCAGCCCTGCTCTTGAAAAATAGTGGATTTGATTGCATCGGAGCAACCATGAAACTTTATGATCACCCCAACGGAGAATCAGGCAATGGTAAAACCTGCTGCTCCCTGGAGGATATCGAAGATGCCAGAAGCGTTGCTATTAAAGTCGGAATCCCTTTTTATGCATTCAACTATATGGAAGAATTTAAACGGGAAGTGATGGAACGATTTGTTTCTTCTTATGAAAATGGTGAAACCCCTAATCCATGCATTGACTGTAACAAATATTTGAAGTTTGATGCTTTGTTTCGGCGTGCCGAAGAGCTGGGGTGCGATTTTTTTGTTACCGGACATTATGCCAGAATTGAAAGGGATGAAGAGAGTGGAAGATATCTGTTGAAAAAAGGTCTGGATGAAAAAAAGGATCAGAGTTATGTACTTTATTCCATGACTCAGCATCAACTGGCCCACACCCTGTTTCCCCTCGGAGAATTAAGGAAAGAAAGAGTTCGGGAGATCGCCGAAAGCTATGGATTATCAAATGCCAGGAAACAAGAAAGCCAGGATATTTGTTTTGTTCCTGATGGAGATTATGCTCAATTTATTGAGGTCTATACCAACAGAACAAGCCCTCCTGGCTTTTTCAAGGATACCGACGGAAATGTTCTTGGTGAGCATAAGGGGATTATCCGGTATACGGTGGGTCAGCGCAAGGGTTTAGGACTGTCATTAACAAAACCCGGATATGTCTGTGAAAAAAGGATTTCCGATAACAGCATTATTGTTGGAGATGAAAGCCAGCTTCTTGTTAAAGCGCTGGTTGCAGACAATATAAATTTGATTTCCGTAGAAAAGCTGATAACGCCTATCCGGGCGAAGGCTCGAACCAGGTATAATCAGCAGGAACAATGGGCAACCATTATGCCGACTGAAGAAAATAAGCTATTGATTCAATTTGATTCTCCGCAAAAGGCTGTTGCTCAAGGGCAAGCGGTCGTCCTATACGATGGTGATACCGTCATAGGAGGTGGAAGGATAACGAAAGATATTTGGAGAGCGACTTAGTCGCTCATTTTTTTTAAAGAAAAAGATTGACAACGGGATAGCATGTGTGTATTATACATATAAGCATACCGGAAAGATATGTTAATATGAAGAAATTGAGAAAGGATGAATCATGGCTTATATTACACAGGTTCAATATGACTATGCACCACAAGAGGTGAAAAGTGAATTTGAAGAACAGATCAAACGAAACGGCAGAATTACCAACATGAAAAAAACACTGCTGCATTCTCTGCCAGCCTATAAGGCACTGATGGAATGGTATGCCCTGAAGGATGCGGTTATACCGTTTTTAGGTGAAAGAGGAGTGAACTTTTATTGTTATGCTATTTCTACCGAGAATGACTGTCTCGTATGCTCCACATTTTTTGCAAGAATTCTTCGAGATATGAACATTGATTTCGATAAAATCGATTTTACGGAAAAAGAAGAACTTATTATCAAGTATGGAAGAAGTTTGGTTCGCAATCCGAAGGAAATCCCGCCGGAAATATTCGATGATTTTAAAAGGCATTTTAGCGAAGAGGAAATTGTTGCATTGACGGCTTTCGGCAGTATGATGATCGCAACAAATCTGATTAACACGGCCTTGAAGGTAGAACTGGATGATGTATTGGTACCTTATGCAAAGAGGAGATGAAAAATATGGCAAGGGAATTTGAGAACAAAACGGTTTTTATAACAGGGGCGGCAAAGGGACAGGGACGAGGCATTGCCTTGGCATTTGCAGGTGAAGGTGCTAATATTGTGGCATTTGATCTCGGAGAAAAAATTGATTATCCCCAATATAATCGTTCCTCCAATGATGACCTGGAAAAACTCAAGGCGGAAGTGGAGAGTCTGGGTGGGAAAATTGTTGTTCATCCAGGGGATGTGCGTAATTCAGCTGATATTAAAGAGGTAGTAGAAAAAGGAATCAAGGCATTTGGCTCCATCGACATCGTCTTTAGCAATGCCGGTATTTGTGCCTACGGAGCATCTCATGAACTGGCGGAAGAGGAGTGGGACGCAATGATTGATATCAATCTTAAGGGGAGCTGGCTTACGTCGAAATATGTGATCCCATATTTGATAGAACAGGGCAGCGGGGTCATCATTTACAACTCATCTGTTGCAGGTCTACGAGGTATGAACCGGATATCTCATTATGCAGCCTCAAAGCATGGAATTGTAGGTCTTGCCAAATCCCAGGCAATTGAACTTGCCCCCTACAATATCCGGGTGATAAGCATTCATCCTACCGGAGTGGATACGCCGATGAATGACGGGCTGGCAGAAATGGAAGGCATGACACCAATAGAAATAGCGGTANNAGGGAATTTACTGGATACTCCCTGGATCCATGTGGAGGATGTTTCAAATCTGGTCCTGTTTCTTGCTAGTGAAAAAGCCAGATTCATTACTGGTGGTCAGTATGTTCTGGATGCCGGGCTTTTAACAAGATAATTAAGATTTTTTTGGAGGAGAAATAAAATGAATAAAAAACTAAAGAAGACGGTAGTAGTATTATTAATTCTGGCTCTGGCGGCTGGGCTGGTTGCTTGCGGAGCAGCGGAACCGGCAGAAGGGGGAGATAATAAAGCGCAAGTGATAACGGTGGGTACGATGGGCACTTACAATCCATTTAGTTATACCTTAGAGGATGGGACGATTACCGGGTACGATATCGAAGTTTTAAGAGAAATCGAAAAAGTGGATGATAGTCTGAAGTTTGAATTTGTTGCAGGCCCTTGGGATACCCTGTTTGTTGGGCTGGATGCGGACAAATTCCAGATGCTGGCCAATCAGATTACTTCTAATCCGGATCGGGTTGCCAAATATTACCTAACTGAAAATTCCTATTTTACCTGTGTAGCACAAATTATCGTCAAGAAAGGCCGCACGGACATTCAATCCTTAAAAGACTTACAAGGTAAAACCATCGGGCTGACGGTCGGAGATTCCTTTACCAGAATAGTCGAAGACTGGAATGCTGAGAACGGCAATATTCTTACCATCAAATATTATGAACAAGATATTTCAACGATACTCCAGGATATTGAAGCCGGCAGAATTGATGCGACAGTCAACGATCCAATCATGGCAAAGGATAAGGCAACTGTCCAGGGGCTGGAAATCGATGTTGTGGGTGAACGTCTGGCTGCGGACCCAACTTATTTCATCTTCAAACAGGATGCAGAGGGAGAAGAACTGAGAAACAAAATCGATGCAGCTTTAACCAAATTGATTGAAAGCGGAAAGTTATCCGAAATGTCCGTTGATTGGTTTGGAGTTGATTATACAAAATAAATAGAGGATAAATAGAACGATAGCGAATGAACTGGAGGTCGTGATGACGGGCATACTGGATTTCTCATATATGATTGAATCCGTTCCGGCAATTGCTAAGGGAATCCCAATTTCCCTCAGCATTGCCTTGATAGCTTTTATTTTTGGAATGGGGATCGGTCTTGCGGGAGCGCTGGTCAAAATTTACAATATACCCCTGTTGAAACAAATATTCGGGGTATATGTTTCCTTTATTCGAGGAACGCCCCTTCTGGTCCAGATTTTTTTATCCTATTACGGAATACCCCTGATAATAAGGCAATTCAATTATCTGTATGGTACAGATATCAATATTGCTTTCATCCCGGCCATTTACTTTATTTATGTTGCCTTTGCCCTAAATGCAGGAGCCTATCTTACAGAAACCATACGATCCGCGATTCTTTCTGTTGAAAAAGGGCAGGTGGAAGCCTCCTATTCCGTTGGCATGACGACTTTTCAGAGTCTGAAACGCATTATCCTTCCTCAGGCGCTGAAGGTCGGATTGCCCAATATTGGCAATCATTTTATTGCCTTGTTAAAAGACACCTCTCTGGCTTTCGCAGCTTCTGTTCCGGAAATCATTGGCATGGCAAAAATCATTGCAGGAAGAACCTCTCAATTTTTCGAAGTATATATCGTGGCGGCCCTTTTATACTGGATCATATGCATTGTGCTGGAACGAATCATGAACCTGTTTGAAATGAGGTTGCGTAAAAGCGAAAAAGGAGTCCGCAATGGTTAAAATTACAAATCTGCAAAAATATTTTAAGAGACATCATGTTTTAAAGGGCATCAACCTTGCGATCAAGGAAGGAGAAACGGTTGCCATTATCGGCCCAAGTGGTTCCGGGAAATCCACACTCCTTAGGTGCATGAATTTGCTCGAACGGCCAAGCGAGGGGACAATACAAATAGGGGATACCACTTTAGAGGCACACCATATTGACAAAATGAGTCTTCTGCAAGTACGCAGGTCCACGGGAATGGTTTTTCAGAATTACAATTTATTTGCCAATAAAACTAGTCTGGAAAATATCACGGAGGCCTTAATAACCGTAAAGAAGATAGAGAAAGGAGAAGCGGAAAAAATAGGATATGCCTTATTAAATACAGTAGGTTTGGGAGACAAAGGCAATCACTACCCCTCGGGGCTTTCCGGAGGCCAGCAGCAACGGGTTGCCATCGCCAGAGCGCTGGCCCTAAATCCCAAATTAATGCTATTTGACGAACCAACGTCGGCTCTCGATCCTGAACTGGTTCAGGAAGTGCTTCAGGTAATCCGTAATATTGCCAATGGTGGTTTGACAACTATAATTGTGACCCATGAGCTGGAATTTGCACGAGATATTGCAGATAGAATTATTTTCATGGATGAAGGATTGATAATCGAAGAAAACAATGCTAAAGATTTCTTTGTTTCCCCCCAGCATCCACGGACGAGAAAGTTCATTGAAAAATTTACTCAGCAATCCCTATACTATATTTAGTGAATGGAGGGTGGTTTGATGATTTATTTGGATAATGCCGCCACTTCCTGGCCAAAGCCGGAGATGGTTTATTGCAAGCTTTTGGAAACGATTCGTTCTGGTGGAGGAAGTTATGGCAGGGGAAATCATCGTATGGCCTCAAGGGCAGGAGACTTGATTTTCGAAGCCAGAAGACTTTGCGGACAAATCTTTGGGTTCTCAAACCCAAATGATGTTTGCTTTACTTCAAATGGGACGGAAGCTATAAACCTGGCACTGAAAGGGATTCTGGAACCAGGAAACAGAGTAATCACCACCAGAATGGAACATAATTCTGTGACAAGGCCCCTTCAAAAATTGGGAAAATATGGTGTGGAAATTATTAAAATCGACACGTCACCGGAAGAGGGTATGTCTTTAGATCAACTGGAAAGAGAATTGAAAAGCGGGGCGAAACTAGTGGTCTGCAATCATATATCCAATGTGACGGGTACGGTGAATCCCATCGCTGAAATCGGCGAATTGTCAAATAAGTATGGTGCTTTATTTCTCGTAGATGCCGCCCAATCGGCAGGAAACAAAAAAATAAATGTAGAGGAAATGAAAATCGATCTGCTTGCATTTCCAGGCCATAAGGGTCTTTTGGGCCCAATGGGGACTGGGGGCCTTTATATACGCCAAGGTTTGGTTTTGAATACCCTGAAAGAAGGCGGGACGGGAATGGATTCTCATTCTTTAGAACAGCCGGTTTGGGGGCCTCAGCGATATGAAAGCGGGAGTCTCAATACACCGGCGATTGCTGCAATGGCAGAAGGCATCCGTTATATCCTGGATGAGACGATTGAATCCATCGAGAAAAAAGAATCCAGACTGGTCGTGCAGCTAATGGATGGGTTGGAAAAACTGGACGGAGTAAGAATTTTCGGGCCTGCAAAAGAAAGAAGCAGAGGAAGCATTGTATCAATTCAGCTTAAGGGATATGATCCATCCGAAGGGGCTGTGATTCTTGATGAAGCCTTCGGTATAGCCGTCCGATCGGGTCTCCAATGTGCCAGAGATGCTCATGAGAATCTGGGCACTCTGAATGGAGGCGGAACGATACGAATCAGCCCGAACTACTTCAACTCAGAACAAGATATACAGCACTGTATCGATGCCATAGAAAGCATGTGCGGAAAGGGTTGACCTATGATTGAAGATCGATATTCCAGGCAGGTGAACTTTGGGAAGATTGGCGAAGATGGTCAGAAAAAGCTAATGGAGTCGACTGTTGTAATCATTGGATTGGGGGCGTTAGGAACCGTTTGTGCCAATAATTTGTGCCGGGCAGGGGTAGGCCATATTAAACTGATTGATCGGGATTATGTGGAAATAAGTAATTTGCAGAGACAAACCCTTTATGATGAAGTTGATGTATTAAATGAAAAACCCAAAGTAATGGCTGCCTATGATCATTTAAGAAGGATAAACTCTTCGGTTACAGTTGAACCGATTATTGCCCACATCGGTCCGGTTAACATAGAGGAGATGATCCGAAACTGCGACCTGGTTCTGGATTGCACGGATAATTTTGAAACTCGATATTTGATTAATGAAGCTTGTTACAAGCAAAGAGTTCCCTGGATTTATTGCGGGGCAATCGGCAGTAATTGCATGACGATGAACATCATCCCTAACCAAACACCATGCTTTATGTGTTTTGCCGGGGAAGATGACAATCTGCAAAATGGGGATACCTGCAGTACGATTGGTGTGTTAAATATGGTTACCGGGATAGCGGCATCGTATCAGTCTGCAGAAGCGATAAAAATCCTGTTAAAATCGGAAGATGTCAGGACCACCATGCTATACATGGATATTTGGGATAACGCCACCGAATATATTGAAGTTATGAGGAATCCTCACTGCCCGGTTTGCGGTGAAAATAAGTTCGCCCATCTCAGGGCAGGTCAAAGTACTTCCACATCGGTGCTATGCGGGAAAAATGAAATCCAGGTCATACCCCGAAATGTTTGGAAGCCGGATTTTCACCAATTATCATTTGCTCTTAGCAATCTGGGGGAGGTAGATTACAACCAATTTGTTCTGACCTTTCAGAAAGATTCCTTTACCATAAAGCTATTTGGTGACGGGAGGGCATTGATAAAAAATGCAAAAGATGAGAATCATGCCATAGCCATCTATACTGAATTTTTTGGAGGCTGACATTATAACTACCGATAAGAAACAGGAGCCGTCTCTCCGTATGCCGGGAGGACTGCTCCTGTTTTGATTCGGGGGAATTTTAGAGGCTCGCTGTAAAAATATGATAATTATTCTACCACGACAGCGGTTCCTGATGAGGTGACCATCAGCATATTGCCCTGCCCCAGCACCTCGTAATCGATATCCACGCCGATGATGGCGTTGGCTCCAAGCTGGCGGGCCCTTTGCTCCATCTCCCGAAGGGCTTCTTCTCTGGCAGCGGCCAGTTCCCCTTCATAGCTTCCGGACCTTCCGCCGAAAAAGTTGGACAGACCGGCGACAAAGTCTTTGACGAAATCCACGCCGGAAATGACTTCTCCGAATACGATTCCTTTATAACTGATGATGGTTTTCCCTTCTACAGAAGGGGTTGTGGTAACAATCATGGCTTTTTCCTCCCTTGCTTTTTTCTCATTATACCACAATTTTGCCGCAATTAAAGTCGTGATAGAATGGTTTTTACATAATCATAGGTCCGGTCAAAGGAAGCGACTTCCATCCGTTCTCCCGGTTTGTGGATGTCCAGGGTGTTTGGCCCGATGGTCATCACATCCATCCCCGGTATATGCTGGACGATGGTACCCACGTCGGTACCCACGTGGGCAGCTACCCCCCGGACTTCCTGGCCGGTGGCTTCTTTATAAACTTGATTCCAAAGGGTGTGGAGGGGATCCGATTCCCTGTAGGTATGGCCTCGGTAGTCAAAGACCTGATCCCAGGAAGCCCCGAAGGCTTCCGCCAGCAGCATGGTCTGATCCATCATTTCGGTGATCTGGGAATCCAGCATGCTCCGGAACATGTATCCGACAGTCAACTGGTCCCCAGCCAGTTTGACTACCCCCAGGTTCCGGGAAGTCGTCACCAGCCCGTCCCCCGGCTGCCCTTTAGGAACGATGAGGGCTAGGCCGTTGGACATGAAGCGGCGCATATGGACACCGGTGGGCAGTTGGAGCAGGAAGGAAACGACGGAGCGGGTACTGGCATCGGCCAGGACCTTTTCTAAATAGGGGCCCTCGCCGAATTTCAGGTATAGGTTCGGGTCTGTACCGGCGTATTCCCTTTTGATTTCCTGCTCCAGTTCCTGAGCGATTTCCTTCAGGCGCTGTACAAAAAAGGAGTTGCAGGAGAAGACGATTCGGCATTCGCCGGGGATGTTGTTCCGGGCAGTGCCGCCATCAATGGAAGCCAGATTGATATGGATTTCTTTCATTACTTTTCGGAGGAACCTTGCAGCGATCCGGATCGCGTTGGCTTGGTCATTACCGATATCCAGGGCGGCGTGGCCGCCGGTACCACCCCCCACATGAAGCTGATACATCGGCCGGAAGGTGGGTTCCAGAGCAACCTTGCGAAGGAAGTCTCCCCCCTTGACGGAGGTGGTGGAAATCCAGGAAAGCCCTTCATCGAAGATGTCAAAATTAATCAGTTTCTTTGCTTGCACCTTGGAGTAATCAAAGAAATTGGGACCGCCGATGCCGACTTCCTCCTGAACGGAGAAGAAGGCTTCCAGGGGCGGATGGGCCAGTTCCGGATCATCCAGGATAGCCAGCATATAGGCGACCCCGTGACCACAGTCAGCACCCAGGGTGGTATCCTTAGCCTGCAGCCATCCGTCCTCCACGAAGAGCTGGAGGGAATCTGTTTCAAAATTAAAGTCGGATTCCGGCCTTTTCACGCAGACCATATCCGTGTGAGCCTGGAGCATGACCGGCGGATGCTTTTCGTATCCGGGAGAACCTGCTTTTTTGATCAGAACATTCCACAGCTCGTCCCGGTAGAAGGAAAGTCCCCGTTCCTCGGCAAATTGTACCAGGTAATCCGAGATTCCCTTTTCGTTATAGGAGCCATGGGGAATGGCGCAGATGTCTTCGAAAAATTTTCGGTGGGGTTTTCCTTCGTGATTCATGACGTATTTCATGGTACATCCTCCCTTTGGGCAGCGGGGCCCTTTCAACTTTTACTCATGGATTTGTCTGTGTATGCTGATGATTTACATACATTATATAATAAGCAATATTTATGCCACTTAAGACTCAATGGAATCGATGGTTTTCGTATAAAGAAGGGGCATCTATAAATTGCAAATTGACAATAAATTGCGCAAATGCAATAATAAATCAAGAGCCGGTTGCCATGAATGGACACCAAACTGGATGAAGGACGAAGAGGAATAGAAGATGGGCAGAGATGATAGAAATTTGATCTATTCAGAGGATTACCCGAAACTGATGGAATTCACCGTGGAAAATTCCTGGATTGGCTGCATCATTGCAGATGCTGATGGCAAATACGTCTATACTAATAAAATATATGAAAGCATTACCGGTATCCCGGGATCAAAGATGGTGGGTTCCAGTGTTGAGGCGGCTCGGCTGGAAGGGCTCTTGGGTCCCCACTCCACAACGATTCTGGCCATGAAGGAAAAGAAAGAGGTAGTTGCTCAGCAGCAATTGAAGGACCGGAGGGTCATCGTTCGGGGCACTCCCTATTTTGACGAGAAGGGCAGGGTCAAATACGTACTGTCCCAGCTGTTCAGCATGGAAAAGCTGAATCGTCTTTATCAGGAGATTGCCCGGGAAAAGAAGAAAGGATGGGAGCATTTTGAGAAGGTGGAGCTTCGGGCCAGTCAGGTCTCAAAAGGGTCCACCGACTATATCGTTTATAAAAGTGAAGAAATGGGTCATGTGATGGATCAGGCCAGACGCCTGGCCCCGACGGATGTCACTATACTTTTACTGGGGGAATCCGGCACCGGCAAAGAACTGGTAGCCAAATTCATCCACCAGGCAAGCAGCCGAAAGGAGCAGCCCTTTATTCGAATCAACTGCAGTGCAATCCCGGAAAATCTTCTTGAATCGGAGCTCTTTGGCTACGAAGCCGGTTCCTTTACCGGAGGTGCCACCCACGGGCGAAAGGGTCTGCTGGAGCATGCCAACGGAGGAACGGTTCTTTTGGATGAAATCGGGGATATGCCTTATCCTATGCAATCCAAGATTCTCCGAGTTCTTCAGGAAAAGGAAATCATGCGAATCGGAGGAAATCAGCCGATCCGGTTGGATATCCGCTTTATCGCCGCCACAAACCGCAATATTCCGGAGCTGATCCGGGAAAAGCAGTTCCGTTCAGATTTGTATCATCGGCTGAATATGGCCCCCCTTCGAATTCCGGCCCTCCGCCGGCGGAAGGAGGACATTCCTCTTCTCATTGAATATTTCCTCAGCCATTTTAACCAGGAATATCAAACGGCTAAAGGGATGGATCAGAAACTTTCTGCTGCCCTTTCGGCCATGCCTTTTTACGGGAATATCCGGGAGCTCCGGAACCTGATGGAACGGTTGATGATTCTTTCTCCCGGCAACGAGCTGAGACTAGAAGATTTTCAGCAGCTTCACCGGGAAGAGGATGAATGTCTGCCCTTGTCGGACCCTTGGGGGATTGACGGTAAGGACAAATCCCTGGAAGAGCTTTTACAGGCTTATGAAGAGAATATCTGGCGGACGATGGCTCAGCGACATAAAAAAAATGCCGACATTGCTGCGGCATTGAAGGTCCATCCCTCTACGGTGAGCCGAAAACTTCAGCAGTACGGCATCCGGTGAGTCTATAAGTGCTCTTTGCAGGCCAGATTATCCGCTTCCAGCCGGAAAACAGCGGTATTTTTCAGCATGGCTTCCGGGAAATCCCAATCCTTCTTTTCGGAGTAATGGTCCATGATACACAGCAGGGCTTTCTCTTTTTCCTCTGGGTCCGTGATCATAGTGACGGGACCTTCCCCAATCACGCTGCGGAATCGGAAGGAAAAATCACAGGCTGCATCATCGGCATTGACCTGATGGTTGGTATCCAGCTCAAAAGCCGCATATCCGTTCTTTTCAATAAGATCGATTTTTCGGCCTTCTCTGGCGCCGTGAAAATAGAAGATGGCCTTTCCGTCGGTGTTCGCATATCCGAAGTTCAGTGGAACGATGTACACTCGATCCCCGTCCCGAAAGCCCAGCCGGCAACAGTCGCAGGACAGGATGATTTCGTTGATCTTTGCAGCATCTGTAATTTCCCGATCTTTTCTTCTCATAACATTTTCCTCCATTTGTGGAATGCCTACATTTTGTAATTACAAATTCATTTTATTACAATCCATTTTAGCTGTAAATAAAAACCCTTACAGGACAGTTTTTAATATTTCTTCAGACCAGCGGATGGAATGGAGGTACCAGCCAAAGAGCTTGGAATCATCCAACTGCAGATGATAGGAATACTGACTCAGTAAAATGCAGTTCCCACCTTCATAGCAGGTAATGATATCGTAAATGGGGCGAAGATCCCCCCGCTGATGGACTAATAAATCCCGGATATCATCGCTGACTTCTATTCCTTCCAACGCTTCTGCCATAGGTTGATCTAAAAGGGCATCCAGTACACTGAAAAGACACATCAGGGATATTTCATGTTTTCTGCGAGCAAAGCTGCTGTGAGCAGCAATCAATTCGCCGAAGCGGGACCGGATCAAAGACATTCGAACTAACTCCTGGGGTTTATCTCCAGAAAGCTCCTGCAGCATTAAAACGCTGACCCATCGCTCCAACTCCTGAAATCCCATTTTTACCAGGGCATTCTTTAGGGTTCGGGCCTTTGTGCCCGTGCTGGTGGCCTTCATAAGCCGGTAAGCAAGGTTGACATCCGTGCCGATGATGTCAGCCAACAACTCATAAGAGGGTTCTTCCTTTTTTAATTCCCGGATGAGTTGATGGTAAACCTGGTTCGCACTTTTCTTTGCCCGAATACCGGCAATTACTTTTGGTTTGCTGAAAAAGTAACCTTGGAAGAGGGAGAATCCCATATCTTTGGCAATCTGAAATTCTTCATCGGTTTCGATCTTCTCGGCAAGCAGAACCTTCCCTTCGTTCAGCGCATACCGGACTTCTTTCCCCAGGGTTTTAAGGGGAGTCCGGAGCAAATCGTACTTGATGATGTCCGCAGACGGAATCAGAGGATATTCCTGATACAATTCCTCAAAATCATCCAGGGCGATGGCATATCCTTTTTCTTTTAAATAAAGAATCCGTTCAATCAATGCTGCATCAACTCGAACGTGTTCCAGCACCTCGATTACCAGTGTGTCCGGTTCGATGAGAAGGATGCCGTCAGACAGTAAGAATTCGTTGTCGAAGTTGATGAAAGCCTTTTTCTTTCCTACAATTTGATCCAGCCCCAATTCAAAAAGACCCCCCAGAACAGTGGCCGTGGTGCCGTCTGACGAATAGCCCTCATATGCGGAGGACCCTTCCTGAACCCGATATAGGAGCTCGTATCCATAGACGTTCATATTCTTATCAAATATGGGTTGTCTGGCTATATACATGATAAGCAGTCCTTTCACTTGAAAAAGTTGCCATTTCTACTTAATATATAACCAGAATGAAAGCCTTGTCAACAGGCAAACTTCCATGATATGCTAATAAAAAAATGTTTCTGGATGATATCAGGATAAGTGAAAAGGTGAAGACATGCAGGTAATCCATTTTTCTAAGACAAATAATGTGTTTGATTCGGTAACAACATCCATACAAGCCAGTGGTCTGGAGTATGTAAGAGTGAAGGAGGAAGAGCTTCTTTTTAAATACGCAGAATCAGAAAAGGCCAGCATCATCGTTATTGAGGATTTGGACATTGGCATTTTACGATGCATTGGTTTAATTAAAGAAATAAAAAGGAAGAGTCCTGTCAAGCACCCGGTTATTTATCTGGCAGAAAATTATAATTTTGAATTCAAATCCTTGTTTTTCAGTCTTGGCGTGATGACCTATATTGATAAAAGACACTTTAATGCTGAACGTTTTATGGATTACTTAATAACCCTCAGTCGGGAATCTGAGGTGATGGAAATGCTCCAAAACCTTAAGATTGCGATTGTGGATGACAGCCTGTTTTCCCTAGAAATCCTGAAAGGATACTGCAGCGCCATTGGATTAGCCCAGGTTGATTATTATACGGATTCTAGGGGTTTTCTTGAGAATTCCGCGAACTACGACATGGTAATCGTGGATCTTGTCATGCCGGATCTGGACGGGGAAGATCTTATTTATCACATCCGAAAAAGCAATCCCAAGACCATCATTCTGTTGATGACAGCCTACTCGGAGAGCCGAACCATTCCCCATTGTTTAAGCATCGGTGCGAATGATTTCATATTGAAGCCCCTTGATTTCAATATGTTCGTGCTTCGGGTGACCAACTCCTTGAAGCACCATTTGCTGGAAGAAGAACGTTCCTGCTATCAAAAGGAGCTGTATTACAAGGCGACAAGAGACGGACTTACCGGAGCGTATAATCGCCAGTATCTGATTGAACAGTTCAACCTGGAATGGCAGAGCTTCTCCCGATACCAAGATCCCTTATCTCTGATCTTGGTGGACCTGGATCGGTTCAAAGGGATTAATGATGAATATGGGCACTCTAAAGGGGATGCGGTACTGATCAATACGGTAACTATTCTTCAGGAGAACCTTCGCTTCACGGATATGATATGCCGCTGGGGTGGGGAGGAGTTTGTCATTCTATTACGGAAGACAGGCATGGAGGAGGCAAGAATCATTGCTGAAAAGCTTCGACATGCGGTAATGAACTTCAATTTTGGGTTGAGGGATGCGGTCACAGCAAGTTTTGGCGTGGTGGAGGTCCGAGAAGAGGAAGACCGGGAGGATTTATTCAGAAGGCTGGATAATTCCCTCTATTTAGCCAAATTAACCGGCAGGAACAAAATCGTTGCCAATGAAGAAATCAGTATTGTAAAAAGCGGACTGCCGGTGAATATTGAATGGGGGCCCTTCTTTCGGAGCGGAAACCCGGAGGTGGACCAAGACCATGAGGTTCTTATTGCCCTGTCCAACGATATCATTATCAATTGTTTTTCCAAGAAATCAGATTCGGTTATAAAAGACAAATTTTCAAGGCTGGTTCAAGAGATTGTGGAGCATTTCAAGCGGGAAGAAAAAGTGCTGGAAGAGTATTGCTATGCATATATCGATGAGCATCGTGGGATTCACAAAAATCTTGTAGAACAAACCCTTTGTTTCCAGTCCAAGCTGCTGACCGGAAAGACCTGCCCCGTTGATGTAGCCAAATTCCTTATTCAAGAGGTCGTGGTGGGTCATATAATAAAAAACGATTTCGAATTCTTCGGTATTTTTGAACAATGAGAAAAGAGATGTCAATAAAATGGATTACCTCTTAAATATATGCTTACTGGCCGTAATTTATATTCTCTTTTTCCGCAAGCGGTGGAAGGAAAATCCGGCCCACAGCCTGGAGCTCAATTTAATCATGTATTTTTATGTGGGTCTGGTGCTGATGGTTACCCTGATGCCCTTTGCCACACCTTTTGGTGAGTTTCGGGATTCTCTTTCCCATACGATCAATCTAATTCCTTTCCGGGATCTGAGTCTCGGTTATCGGGGGGCAGAAAGGGAAATCCTGCTGAATGTGATCATGATGATCCCCTTTGGATTTCTGTATCCGGTCATTAAAGGGCGGGGGCTCTTCGTCACGGTACTGATGACCTTTTTGTTCAGTCTGACCATTGAGACCGCTCAACTGGTCAGCAACTGGTGGGGAGGCCGGATACCCCGGCTCTTTGACGTAACGGACCTGATTACCAATACAGCAGGAGGATTTTTAGGATATCTTCTTTTCCTGATTTTTGGACCTCTTTTCCTAAAGGTCGCTGCCTTTGGTTCCGGGAAGGGAGGGGACTCTATTGACTCATGAATTTCATCCAATGGGGAATGGAGCCCATCCGATAAAGCCCATCGGGCGAATCCGATCACCGCTTAAGACCAAGTTCGGCGTGCCCCGGCAGAGCGGCGTGATTGAGGTGCTGAAGGGGGAGATCCTGATGGAGGCGGAATACCGGCACCCAGACTACTTTCGGGGACTGGAAGAATTTTCTCATATCTGGATATTATGGCAATTTTCAAAGGCGCTGGGCCATAGGGTGTCGCCGACGGTCCGACCACCCCGATTCGGCGGCAGCCGGCGGGTAGGGGTCTTCGCCAGCCGTTCCCCCTTTCGGCCAAACTGCATCGGTTTGTCCTGCGTCCGACTGGATCGGATTGAGATTCATTCCGAATTGGGACCGATTCTTCACATTTCCGGTGCTGATCTGGCAGATGACACTCCGATATATGATATCAAGCCGTACTTGCCCTATACGGATTCCCGGCCGGATGCGGTGGGGGGATATACAGAAAAGCTGAATGATTTAAACCTAAAGGTTTCTTTCCCGAAGCACCTGATGGAGGGGATCCCCGAAAGCCAAAGAGCCCTGCTGCTTGAGATCCTTTCCCATGATCCAAGACCGGCTTATCAAAAAGACCCGGACCGAATCTATGGCCTGGAATTTGACGGCTTTGATATCCGATTTTCGGTTTCAGACCGTTCCCTTGATGTGAAGGAGGTAAACGCCATGTCTCATGAATGTGGCTACAGCTGCGGCTGCCACGGAGCCAGAAATACAAACGGCAGCTGCGGCCGCCATGGTCATTCTGGCGAGAGCAACTGCGTATCCCTGGTCCCCATATTTAATCATCTGCCAACGGAACAAATGGAAGAAATCCGAAAGGTTGCTGTAACCCGGTCTTTTCGTAAGGGGGAGAGCATCTACCGGGCCGGAGATCCCTCGGACACCCTTTATATCCTGGGCAGCGGCAGAGTGCGAATTTTCCGCTTGTCCGAATCCGGAAAGGAACAGTTGCTGAGAATCATGAAACCCGGTGATTTCATGGGGGAACTGGCCTTGTTTTCGGAATCGATCCATGAGGAATTTGCTGAAGCCATGGAGCCAACGGAAATGTGCATCCTGAAGCGGGATTCTTTCCAGAAGATCCTGATGGAATACCCCACCGTCTCCCTGCGAATGCTGAGCGAGTTTTCCAGAAGGCTGGAAGAGTCTGAGAAAAAGACAGCCCGAATCGCTGCGGAAACGGTTGAGACCAGAATCGCCCTGTATCTTCTGGATCTTTATTCGGAGTCCGGGGAAAAGCCACGGGTGGCCCTTCCCATGAGTAAAAAAGACCTGGCTTCTTATCTGGGTACCACCCCGGAAACCATCAGCCGAAGGCTGGCTGACATGGAGGACAGTGGCTTGATCCGACAGCATACCAATAAATCCATAGAAATTTTAGATCCTGACGGACTGTCCCTGATCTAGGGGCAGTTTTTTTTATGGCTTTGGAGGTTGGGGAGCACTTGCGCCTGGGAAGTTGGAAGGCCAAGAAGGCCCGGAATTGGCCTGAATTAGACAATCGGGGCCTTTT
>DIMT01000018.1 GCA_002425705.1 Firmicutes bacterium UBA5559 | reverse complement strand
AACCACCACCTGCCCCTCAAACTCCGCCGCAAGGCCAAAGGAAGTGTCATTCGGAAGAACAAGAAGATCCGGGGCGACAGCATTGGTTGTCGCCCCGAGCACATAAATGATTGACAGGAAAGTGGATCTCTGGCTATAGCCAAGAGGCCACCAGCCTCCTGGAGTATTGAATCAATGGCCTGCTCAGGAAAATGCCGGGATACAAAGCTCCGGAAGAAATCTTTGACATGGAACTGGACCTGATCTATTCTCGATAAATATTACAACAGATTTTCAAGGTTCAAAGGACTAGTTTAACTTGCTATTGCAAATTAGGAATATATGATATACATTAATAAGAAAAAACTGATATGAATAAATGATCAACCTTATTATTATATGGGTTAGGTATGGGATGACAGATAAAAAGACATAATTTACGCAACGTATTACTTGTTTTCAGAAAAAGGTTATTCAACAACGATGCTTGAAATCAGCCAACGAGGTGCCTGAAAACCCAATCCCTCTACAGACATTTCAAAGTAAGCAATTTGATACTTTAAGGTGTAGCTAGTGTTGAGATAAAATCCGCGTTTAAGAAAACTGCTCGATACAAACATTGAATATTTGAGAATTAAAAGGATTAGATTATTTTGAAACATATCCTTGATCAGCGACACCTCACAGCAGGGGGGCATAATATTGAGAGAATGTTCTAAGGACAAGTGCTGAATTAAAAAACACGAGGTGAGTGTATGGAAAAAACAACTGTATCCAGCCCATGTGAGCTGAGAAAGTTTGTAATACCTGAGATCATAACCGGAATCGATGCAGGACTTTTAATCGGACGGTATCTTGAACACTTCGGCTCAAGAAAGCCGATGATCGTCACCGATCAAGGAGTTAGATCGATCAGCTGGTTTCAGGAGATCGAAAGGGAAATTGGGGAGCATGTGAACTCATATGTTATTTTCGATGAGGTGACACCGAATCCAAAGGACAGTGAGGTGATGGCAGGAGCAAACTTGTTCCTGGAGCGGCATTGTGATCTTATCATAGCAGTCGGCGGCGGCAGCCCCATGGACTGTGCCAAGGGAATCTCCATCGTATCGACAAACGGCGGGAACATTCTGGATTATGAAGGTGTCGATGAGGTCGAGCTGCCGGGTCCACCGCTCATTTGCATCCCTACCACTTCGGGGGCGTCAGCGGATGTTTCCCAATTTGCAATCATAGTTGATACGGAGCAGCATATCAAAAAAGCGATCATCAGTAAAAAAGTCGTTCCGGATCTCGCGCTGATCGATCCTGTTCCTCTCATGGAAATGGATCCCAAGCTGACCGCATGCACGGGCATGGACGCACTGACCCATGCGATAGAAGCTTATGTCTCAAACGCACAGTCGGTCCTCACGGACATCCACGCGCTGGAAGCAGTCAGGATCATTACAGAAAATATACAGAACGCTATGGCGGAGGATAGGACCATTGAGACTATGAGTAGAATGATGTTCGGCTCTATCGAAGCGGGGCTGGCATTTTCCAACGCAAGCTTGGGAGCGGTTCACGCAATGTCCCACAGTCTTGGAGGACTATACGATTTACCTCACGGAATGTGCAACAGCATTTTACTGGGACATATCATCGAATACAACTTCGATTCCGTTCCCCTCCGATATCGAAAAATCGCAGAACAAACAGGTATCCCGGTACGCGGCATATCCGATTACAAAGTGAAACATGACCTGCTCGAATTGATCAATAACATGCGGGATTTCCTTGGTATCCCATCAAACTTGGTAATAACGACATTAAATGCTGAAGATCTGGATCTTCTGGCCGAAAGCGCGCTCAATGATCCCTGCATGGTCACAAATCCCCGTATCCTTAAAAAAAATGAGGTGAAGGAGATCTATGAAAGAATTATACGTTTCGAAAAGTAAAAAAGAATTTACAAAGGAAAGCATCATTGGTCTGGGTGAAGCGTCTTTCCGTAAAAATTACTATTCAGAGCTTCAGGAACGCCTGCAGGAGCTCGAGCGGATCAATACTCGAGCAAACGCTCTCATTGCAACCATACCGGATTTTCTTCTTGTGTGCGGCGAAACCGACGAGATGAGGATTTTCAGTGCAGCAGGCAAACGCCGGAATTTGATCATCGATCAGATTCTGGAGGATGCCGTGATTATGGACGAGCTTAGAAAGGTCGTCCACGAAGTCCGTGATGTGAAGAAGATGATATCGTATGATTTCACCTATCGTGTAGAAGATACAATTTACTATTTTGAGGCCAGAGTAAATCTATCAGAATATAACGAGATCCTGATCATCATCAGGGACATCACTGAACGGATGAAAATGGAGCTGCGGCTCAGAGAAATGGCGGAACAGGACGGTTTGACGAAGCTCTTCAACCGAAATTATTTCATGGAAAAACTGGATCGCTTTGAGGGCAAGGAAATCGAAGAGCTTACCTTGATGCTCATCGATATTGATGGGCTTAAGCTGGTTAACGACACGTTAGGCCATCTGTGCGGTGACTCCATCATAATCGGTGTCGCGAACATCCTGAATTCGATCTTCGGTGATTTCGGATTTGTATCCAGAGTCGGCGGTGACGAATTTGGCATTGTGCTCATCGGGCATTCACAGGATGAAGTTGAGCGGCTGCTGGAAAACATGACAAAAAAGATCGATGAACACAATGAACATAGAGATTTGATCAAAATCAGCGTTTCTTCCGGGTATTCCTTTCAGAAGAAGGGCCGAATCCGTACTAACTCAATGTTTCAGGAAGCTGACAACAACATGTACCAGAACAAACTCTTGAAAGAGACGAGCAACCGGAACAGTCTGGTAAAAGCATTGATGAAGACATTGGAGGTCAAAGACTATATCACAGAGGGACATGCCGACCGGCTGGAAGAACTCTCTTTGGAAATGGCGAAAGCACTTAAATTGCCGCAGCACCAGGTAGATCGAATCAAGCTGCTCGCTATGTTCCACGATATAGGAAAGGTCGGGATTCCTGACAGTATCCTGCTGAAGCCGTCGCGTTTGACAAGTGAAGAGTGGCTGATCATGAAAAGCCATTCCGGGATTGGGAAACGGATTGCGGAAGTGTCGCCGGAACTGCGGGACATCTCGAACCTGATCTATCATCATCATGAAAGATTTGATGGAACAGGCTACCCGTTAGGGCTCAGCGGGCATGATATCCCAATCGAATGCAGGATTCTGAGCATTGTTGATACTTTTGACGCAATGACAAACGATCGCCCGTACAGAAAGGCACAGTCGTCAGAGGATGCAGTGGCGGAAATCATCCGATACTCCGGAACACAATTTGATAGTTATTTAGCTGATGTTTTCGTCAGTCAGGTTTACGGCAGTATAAAACCCGAAAAAAAAGAGGAGCAGGGAGAATAGCAGCATCTTTCCCATCGTGATCATGATAGGTCTCTTTTCTTGTATTCCCGAAGATAAACATTATAGGGTTAATTTGCAACATTAAATCATCTGCTTTGCCTTAGAATAGGTCGAGGTGTTGGGTACCTTCGCAGACAACATTTCTTAACAGGATATGGTTAGAATTAAGAACCGAGCACTATTAAATGCTTCAAAAAAAGATTACAGATAGAAAGGCAGCATTGAGTGGGAATAATAACCAATTTTGAAAGCATGCACCCAAAGGTTTACCCCGGTGCATGTTTTTTTTATTGACACGGTCAAATTTTGACACAAAATGTGACAGAGATATTGAAAGCTGGTTTCATGTCTGATATAATTTGTTCAAACTGTCGAAAAAGCGAAATTGATAGAGTATTTTGGAAGGCAAATCCGGAGAATCGGATTGTGGGTATCATGGATGAACATCAACGAAAAAATTGACTTGCTAATGCGGCTCACCAAGACCACCAACAGCTCCATGGCCAGGTTTACAGCCATGGACCCCTCCCATCTGAGCCGTTTGCGGCGGGGAGAAAGAAGCGTTGCGCCGGGTGCTCCCTATCTGGGAAGGATGGCCATCTACTTTGCTCGGCATTGCCGGGAAGAATATCAGATACGAACGTTGTCCGAACTGGTCAAAATTTCTCCGGAAAGGATGGACGCTCCCGAATTGCTGGCCGATGCCATTGAAAACTGGCTGTATCAGGAAGAGCAACATGGGGGACTGGCTGTGGAAAAATTTCTGGATGGCATTTCTCAAAGGCCGGCAACCCTGCCTCCGGACTTGGCTGATGGAGGAGAGATGGTTCGGGAAGAGGAGTGCTGGTGCTATACAGATAAAGATTCCTGCCGACTTCTTTATGGGAACCAAGGGAAACGGGAAGCCGTTCTGTGCTTCCTGGAGCGAATCCTGTCCTCGGCCTCACCGACAGAAGTCCTCCTATTTAGCGATGAAGACATGGATTGGATGACAGAGGATCGCCGGTTCATGATGGAATGGGCTGGTCTGATGATGAAAATTGGATTGGCCGGCCACCAGATTACCATGATCCATACCATTAACCGGAACCTGGATGAAATGCTGACAGCCATTGGTCAGTGGATGCCCCTCTATATGACTGGCGCCATCAAGCCCTATTACTTCCCTAAAAAAAGGGATGGGATTCTGAAAAGGACCTTGTTTATCGCCACTGGCATTGGGGCGGTAACCTCTTCCTCGGTGATACGGCCTCAACCAGAGCAAATGATCCTCTATCTCACTGACGAACAGGGGGTTCGGTCTGTAAGGGAAGAATTCAATCAATATTTCTCCCTGTGCCGCCCCTTGATGAAGATTTTTACAGAAAAGGATTATCAGGCCCATTTGGATGTACTGACCGAATTTGAAGGGGAGGAAGCCAACTCCCTGATCCGGACTGCCTCTCTCTCTGCAGTCACCATGCCGGAAGGGGTTCTGAAGTCGGTGCTGGGCAGGATGGGTGCCCAAAATTCTAAGACCATCGAAAAGAAACTGGCGGAGCGGCAGAGGCGATTCCTCGCCAATCTGGAGAAAAAGTACAGCACGGAAATCATTCGCCTGGCCAAACCGGAAGAGGTTTTGTCTGGCAGGGCTCCGGTTCCTTTCAGCAATCTGTTCGGTTTGGGAGACATTTATTACACCAGAGAAGAGTACCAGCGTCACCTGCAATATGTCATTCAGCTGATGGAACAAACGGACCAATACCAGGTCTGTCTGTCCGAAGGGGACGAGAATGGGTTTAAACCTTTCCTGATTTATGCAAAAGAAGATCTGGGAGCCATGGTGATCCGGAGCGGAAAGCCTTTTGCAGCATTTGCCCTGAACGAAGGGAATATGACGGCAGCTTTCTGGGACTACCTGAGAAACAAACGGGCGGAGTGCCGGATGAATCGTCAGGAAGTACTGGAATACTTAAAAGAATTTGAAAAGCGAATAGGAGAAAACGAATGAAACAGGACAGAATACTGATTATCGATATGGGAAGCACCAAAAACACGGATGTTGCAAGAGAAATCCGTTCCTTTGGTGTTTTCACCGAAATACATCCCCATGATATGACGGCTGAACAGCTTAGCCAGATTCCGGAAATCAAAGGGATCATTCTCAATGGGGGTCCTCATCGGGTCGTAGACGGCATGGCTGTTGAAGCTTCCCCAGCCTTGTATGGGGCCGGAGTGCCGGTGCTGGCCGTAGATCATGACGGACAGAGCCCTTGGCCGGAGCAGCTGGAAGACCGGCTCAGCCTGATGAAAAAGTTCGTTTTTGAGGATTGCGGGGCAGAAACCCACTGGAACATGGACAATTTCATAAAAGAGCAGGTGCTGTCCATTCAGGAACAGGTGGGGGACGGCCATGTCCTTCTGGCTCTTTCCGGGGGAGTGGATTCCTCCGTCGTAGCAGGATTGCTGATTCGGGCTTTGGGCAAGCAGCTGACCTGTGTTCATGTCAACCACGGACTTCTCCGAAAGGGGGAGCCGGAGCAGGTGGTGCAGGTATTCCGGGATGAGATGGGGGCCAACCTGGTCTATGTGGATGCAGTCGATCGATTCCTGGATAAACTGGATGGAGTGGAAGATCCGGAGAAAAAAAGGATGATCATCGGCTCTGAATTCATTCGGGTATTCGAAGACGAAGCAAGAAAGCTGCCCGATGTTCGATTCCTGGCCCAAGGGACGATTTACCCCGACATCATTGAATCCGGCACGAAAACCGTCAAGTCCGTCAAGAGCCATCACAACGTGGGAGGCTTGCCGGATGATCTGCAGTTTGAACTGGTAGAGCCTCTGAAGATGCTGTTCAAGGACGAAGTCCGGGAATGCGGACTGGCCTTAGGTCTGCCGGCATCCATGGTCTATCGTCAGCCCTTCCCTGGTCCCGGCCTGGGTGTCCGATGCATCGGCGCCATTACCAGAGACCGGCTGGAAGCGGTTCGCGAATCCGACGCTATCCTGAGGGAAGAATTTGAAATTGCCGGTCTGGAGGGAAAAGTCTGGCAGTATTTCACGGTAGTACCTGACCTCCGGTCCGTCGGAGTCCGGAACCATGCCCGTACCTATGAATGGCCGGCCATCATCCGGGCCGTCAACACCATCGACGCCATGACGGCCACCATCGAGCCCGTCCCCTATGCCATCCTTGAAAAAATTACCCACCGGATTACCCACGAAGTCAAGGGAATCAACCGGGTCCTATACGACCTGACCCCCAAACCCGCCGGCACTATTGAATGGGAGTAATACCCAATTCAGCAAGTTGAAAAAC
>DIMT01000025.1 GCA_002425705.1 Firmicutes bacterium UBA5559 | reverse complement strand
AGCCCGGTTTTCTTCTTCCAGAACAAAAGCCTCTGCCCTCTTTTCCAAAACGAAAGCTTCCTTTTTTAAATATTCATAGGGGGTTCCTTTCATTCCGGTAAGGATCATCAAGGCCACTCCGATAGCCACCAGAACAAAGAGAATTCCCAGTCCGGCAAAGGCTGCCTGTTCTTCTGCTATAGAGAGCACTCCCTGTTCCTGCATTCCGGTAATCAGAATCAACAGGATAGGAGAACAGATGCAGAGAAATATACCCAGGGCTATCCGAACGGAAGCCGAACGGCAGTATTCCAGGTATTCCCTGGCTTTTTCCAGGGTGACCTTCACCGTTTCCGGTCTGACTCCTGCTTCCTTAGCATTCTCTAATCCCAGTTCAGCCAGGATTTCCTCCAGGCTTCCGAACTCAGAGATGACAATGCCGATGGCTTCATGATCCGCTTTACCGGAGGCTTTCAGTTCCGTATATTTATCCCCCATCATTACGGCTAGTTCGGCTTTGGCTCTTCGAACTTCCTCCGTGTCCGGAAGGCCAACAAACATATTTTCCAAGTAATTTTTAATAATTTCCATCCCTAATCCTCCTTCCGGTCTCTGACAAATAAATCGATGACCGATCGGGTCAGATACCACTCTTCACATTTTTCACGGTAATATTCCAGCCCCTCCCGAGTAATCCGGTAGTATGTCCGTTTTTTTTCCGTTGTTTCATCACTATAGAAAGACTCGATATAACCATTTTTTTCCAGCCGACTGAAGGCTGAGTAAAGGGTCGTTTCCTTGATGACATACCGCCCTTCGGAAATTTCCCGAATCTTTCTAGAGATTTCATATCCATAGGATGGCTCTTCCAGCAGCAGAAAGAGAATCATCGTATCGTTGTACCCTCGTATCACGTCACTGCTGATCATGGCTTCACCTCCTCCATAATCTACTACGACTGTAGTAGTACATCTGTCGTAGTATAATATATTCCTCTGAAGCATATTTGTCAATACCCTGCAACTAAAAAAGAAGCCCTGATTTCTTCAAGGCTTCCCTATAATCTTACAATGCCATTCCGGAGCCACCAATAACGGTAGATGCTCTTGTTAATGGTTCCGGTTACTGGCTCAATTTCTGCTTCAGATATTTTTCCACATCCTCCAAAGGTATATCCAGAGAAACAGCCAGCTCTTCATGGAGCAACCTTTTTGCTTCTTTGGAAATGCCGATGTCCCGGGGGGATACCTTTTTATTGGTACCGATTCCCTGTTTCTTTTTCAGATAGACCTGGCGGATCAGATCCAGCCACTCCAGGCAGGATCCGGAGCAAAGACTTTCGTTGTACTCGGCGAAACGACTACGGTCATTATCATTCCATACTGGCTCCGTAGATGCGATCTCCTCCAGATAGGCCAGAATCTGATCTCTGCTGGCCACTGGCCGAATGTTAACCTTCTCATTGCCTACCGGAACTTTTAAGACAGCACTGCAGTTTTTAAACACCGGCTGCAAAACATAATAAGCTGCCTCTTTTTTGTCCAGAACCGCTTCCTTGCTGATTCCCTTCAGCTGGCAGACACCCGTCTTCCCATACATCAAAAAATCACCAATTTCAAACATTTGATTCCCTCCGAATTCTCTTTAAGCACACCATATGAAAAACGCGGGTCTGACAACTGGAATGTCGTTATCAAAACTACGCGTTGTATGTATAGTATATCATATCCCTCGGGGTTTTGTAAGCACAATTGTGGATTCTTCCCCCAACTTTCCTTTGTATCCATTCGATTTATTTGATATGATAGAAGAAAGATGTATTCGCCCTATTATTCGAGGGAAATCAAAAGGAGGTCTTGAAAATGAACAAATTGATCCATGCCGCCAATGAATATAAATCCCACATGACCTTGGTGGATATCGGCCTGCTCAAGCTGTGCCTCATGTCACTGGGGGTCCTGCTGGGCATCGCCGTCCCGAAGGGCCATAAGAAAAAAGCGGCCGCCGGCGCAAGCATTGCCTTTGCCTTCACCTACGCACCGCTCATGACCAAATTTTTAACTATCGTCCTGAAACAGTCCGATGATGACAAATAAGGGTCTTTCCACCGATTAATTTTACCACTGGATTTTTTCAAAGGTCCATCCCGCCAGTTCGCTGAGGGAGGGGTGAATGATCATGGAATCGGTAATCAGCTCGTATCCTTTTATAGATTCGTTATTCATCAGATAGACGAATGGCTGAACCAATGCTGCTGCCTGGGGTCCTGCAATATGGACACCCAGGATTTTTTTATCCTGCCCTACGATCATCTTGACGAATCCGTTGTCCGGATCCCCTTCCCTGTGGCCCATGGCCCGGCCGGCTACCACTTCAGAATAAAAGTTCTTCGCGGTCTGATAAGGGACTCCTTTTTTCTTCAGTTCTTCTTCCGTGGATCCTACCCGGGCAACCTGGGGATGGGTGAAAACAGCCCAGGGCACTGCATCGTAACTGGCGGTTTTGCGCTCCACACCGCTGAAGAGGTTGTGGGACAGGACCAATGCTTCATGGTTTGCCTTATGGCGAAGCTGGAATTTTCCGTTGATATCTCCGATAGCGTAAATTCCTTCCCTGGAAGTTTCCAGAAATTCATTGGTTTCGATCCAACCCTGGCTATCCGTCCGGATGCCGGCTTTTTCAGGAACAAGCAGATCGGTGGTGGACTGGGTTCCCATTGCGACCAGGATTTCCTCTGCTGCCAGCTCCTGCGTTTCACCAGTAACCCGATTTTCCACCACTACGACTTTCACCCCGTCTTTTTTTGCTGCTGTTCGAGCAACTGTATCCGTCAGAACCCGGATTCCGTCCCGGGCAAAACGATCCTGAACAAAGAGGGACACTTCTTCTTCTTCCTGCTTAAGAATCCTGCCGCTTCTGGCTACTAAAGTCACTTCGGTTCCCATGGCTGAAAAGATATGGGCAAATTCGGCGCTGATGGCTCCGCTGCCAAGGATGATCAGGCTTTTCCAGGGATGGTCCGGGTACTTATCTCCGAAAAATGTCTCGGAAGTCAGATAACCGACTTCCCTCAATCCTGGTATTTCAGGCACAAAACTCCTGGCTCCTGTGGCGATGACGATTTTTTCGCTCTTAATGAAATCCGGATCACGGCCGTCTCCGTATTCTATCCGAATAATATGACCATCTTCAAAAGAAGCGGTCCCCTTATAAACCGTGAGCCCGGGAATCTGATTCAGGCTGTCTTCAATCTGAACATGGAAATCGATCTGCTCCCAGACCCTTTCTGATATCTTCTTCCAGTCCGGTACCGGATTGGTGCTAGCTACGCCGAAGCGTTCCGAATCCTGGGACTCCCGGATAAAATCGGCCGGATAGACCAGCATCTTGGAGGGAATACAGCCCTTGGTCAGACAGGTGCCTCCCATTTTACCCCGTTCAATGACGGCACAAGACAGACCCTTCTTCAGGCCCTCTTCCATGACCATCAGGCCAGCCCCGCTTCCGATAACGATCAGATCAAATTCTCTCATGTTCTTCCTCCGAATCTGCTTATGATGTTTCTGCTATCCTACCAATACCACCAATCGGTCTATTCCAATCAATAAAATGCAGCCGAATGCGAAGATCCGGCTGCAGAGGGACTTTATTGTTATTGGACTGCTCCCTCATCTGCTGGCGCAGGGGCATTGTATCGCTCCATTATGGCTGCAACCTCTGCTCTGGTAGCCTGATTCTGAGGCCCGAAGGATCCGTCGGGATATCCGCCCATGTACTTCTTCAGGGCAGCGAACATAACCCCGTCTCCTGCCCAGGAACTGATTTTATCCAGGTCTTTGTACTGAAGCTGAATGGCCCAGGCCCCCTGAGGTCCCTGACCCATATGGGTGCTGTAGTTCATCAGCATGACCGCCATCTGTTCCCGGGTGATCGGTGCATTGGGCTCAAAATTGTCACCGGTTCCCCGGGCAATGTTGTTCTCGGCCGCCCAGGCTACATATCCGCCATACCAGGTGCCAATCGCTACATCATCAAACCCGGATTCCGTATACTTGGCAATGTCCGCTTCACTGTTTCTGCCCAGTACGGTGACGAACATGGCTCTTGTCATGGTTCCGTTGGGCTGGAAGGAATTTTCCGACACCCCGGTAAAGAGCTTGGACTGATAGACGGCTGCAATCTGCTTTTCTGCCCAATGGGAAAGGGCGTCACGGAAAGGTGTCAGCATCACATCGAATCGGCCCTGAGCCTTTGCATAGCTGCTCCCTACCGTTCCCCCAAGAGCCATGCTGATGTATTTTTCCAAGGCTTCATCCAGGGCTCCGAACTCTCCGGTCTTTGGATATTTGGCAAACATGGTGTAGCCGTCTCCTCCAACATAGGTGAAGTCATTGGTAGCCATGGTATAGGTTTTCACCAGATCCAGAGGTTCGCCGTTGATCATGACATTTTTCACCCGATCCGATGTCAGGTAAGTATGAACCTCGTAATCCATTCCCGCTACCTGAGGCAAGGCGCCACTGGCTGCTGGCAGGGATTTGGTCCCGTGCTGAAGGGCCGCCAGTATATCCGCCCCTGTAATATCAAAGGTTACTACGGTATTGCCGAAGGGGAAGACAGAATTGATATCTCCATAAGTAATATCGCCAATTTCCAGGGAAGTGCGAATTCCTCCCCCATTGGTCAGGGCTACATCTGCGCCCGAAACATATTTCAGTGCATCGGCTGCCAGATCTCCCAAATTGGTTTCTTTGGTGCGGACTCCCGGGTCCCGACTGCCATCCAGTCGGACAGCGGTTTTGGCTACCACTTCATCCAGCAGCGGCTGTATTTCAGCTTTCTTTTCATCAATCAGCCCTTTCACAGTGGCATCAGCCTTCACTTCAGTGATTAAAGAGGCAGTAATGGTATTCCCGTCAATACCAATCATACCGATTGCCTTGAACTGATTACCAGTTTGGGCCAAAAGGACATTTTCACCCGCCTTATCCTTAACCAGCAGACCCTTCTCATAGGAAGTGTGGCTGTGCCCATCAATAAAGATGTCTACATCGGTCAGCTTGGCTATCAGATCCGTAGAGCGATAGGGCTCACTTTCTTCATCAACGCCCAAATGACCCAGGATGACAATGTAGTCGGTCTCATCAACCAGCTTATCCACTTCCTGCTGAACCATGGCTGCCATTTCAGCCTCATTGAACTGATATCCAGCCACATTCAGGGGGTTGGTCTTCGTGGCGGTTTCTGGTGTTGATACACCGATAATGCCTATTTCCTTGTCCCCGGCCTTATAAACCTTTGAAGCAGTGAAAACCGGCTTCTTATCTTTATCCGTGAAGTTAGCCGACAGGAGGTCAAAATTCATTTTATTCTTCAATTCAATCAATCTTGCTGTTCCGAAATTGAAGTCATGATTTCCCGGCGTCATTGCCGTATAACCTACAGCATTCATAATCTCCACGATGCTTTCACCCCGGGAAAGATTGGCAACCGGGTATCCGTGCAACGCATCTCCGGCATCCAGCACCATTACCTGGGATCCTTGCGCCGTATAATAATCCTTCCAGCCCTTCACTGAAGCAAATCCAAGGTCTGCCGAAATATTGCTGTGGGTGTCGTTTGTGTGGAGGATCACAATGGGTGCCGCCGGAGCCGTTTCTCCGAAGGCTGTGGTGAACTGAACCGAGAAAAGCATCAGAACAGCCACAAGAATACTAAGCTTCTTTAGATTTCTTCTCATTCCTTCTCATCTTCCTTTCTTACTATATATAGGTTCATCGGATAACGGATTCATTCAATTCCATTATATCCCTACTGCCAAATTCGGATTGCCCCCACTGTTTCCAAAATACTTCCCCATTCGATTTTTATCGACAAATAAACAAAACAACGAGTAAGAAAAATCTCTTGCCTCGTTGTTTTCAAAAATTTGTTGATCCATTTTTACTGGGTTATTTCAGCACTGGCCCTCTTATAGGCATATTCCAGCAACACATCCTTATTGACGATAACCCGTTCACAAGTGCCTTTGCAAATTTGTCCAAAGGGGTCATGCCCTGTAAACTCCAGAAATACCCGATCGTCTTCCACTTTGGTAACCATCAGCTTGATGGTAATCAGACTGTTGGTCAGAGATGGCTTCTCATGGGTGATCTCAGCGCCCTTTCCTACTGTTATATATGCTTCAGGAAGGAGAGGATCCAACAGACCGCTGGAAGCCTCAATCACCATCCGGAATAAAGCCGGGGTGGAAACCAGATAGTCCATGATTCCTACCGAATCACCAGACGGGATAGCGTCGTCATAGGTAGCCTCCTTTTGGTAGGTGCTGATAAGCCCTGCTCTGATTTTATGTTCAATCATATGTTCCATCTCCTTTCTCATTTTTTTCATTTTACCACAACCACTATGAAAAAAAAGGGGGTAGGAAGTATTTCTCTGAAATCAGGTCATGTATTCTGTATTCAACCCCATCCCGCTGATTGCTGAAGATACTGGATATGCCACTTATTGGCAATAAATCCTAAGAGCATCCCGAAGGAACTCTGCTCCACCTGGTACAATATCTTCATAATATTTTCGGAATCGTTTATCCTCCACATACATATCAGCCAATCCCAAATGGCCTTCCTTTGTAAGGAGACTATGCGCCGCCCTTTTCTTTATGCTTCTGTTGTCGTGTCTTCTTCGGTCTCTGCCCTGTTTACTTTGGCTTCACTGACCGATAGAACAAGATGTTCCGGATTGATGTCCGGAACGATGCCCGTCGGGTAAGGTATGTCTCCGACAAATACATTATCCCCTGCATTCAACTTGCTTCCGTCGATGTCCAGAGTGTTTGGTATATCCTGAGGCATTCCTTTAACTGGAATAGCATCCATCTGATGCACTAAAAGCAGCTTTCTGAATTCCAGGGATTCCCGTCCATCTACCCGGACCGGCACAGTCGCCTTGACTTCTTCCGATAACTTAATCTGCTGAAAATCCACATGCACATACTCCCGGGTGATGGGATCCACCTGAATATCCTTGACCATGGCATCGAAGATTTTGCCTTTTTCTTCTTCCAGCTTAAACAGGGCAAATCGGCCGTGACGGGTCAGTCCCTTTTTCAATTCATCCCGTCGGATGACCACTGCAACGGATGGTTGGCCTTTCCCGAAGACGTTACCGGGAACCAATCCTTCCTTACGCAATCGTTTATTAGCTTTACTGCCTTCTGTTTCTCTCAGGTTGATTTTTAAAATTGCTGATTCCATTTATGAAATACCTCCTTCTCTGACAAATATGTAATATCTTACCTTTTTATCATACCACTATCCGTCAGAAAAGACAAGTCAAAATGGCCTTTTTCCGGAGAGCCATCCATTTTCTTCCCAGTGAATCCGGTCTTTCGGGTTCCAATCGTTCTTTTTCTCCATGCCCACCATCATCCGGAAGAAAATGCTTCGAAAAAGAGGATTCGGGACTCCTTCTATATTCCGCACCGACTGATATATCCGATGGGCAGTGGTCACAGCATCCTGTTCTATTTTTGTCTTCTTATCCCTGGGTACATCCTGCCACCCCATGGCAGAAACACTGTCAGAAGATACAAATATTTTTTTTACTCCCCAGAACTTCATACTATTTTTCATGGTCTTTGCTGTATGGCCCAGCCCGGCGCCTGCAGTGGTGGAAACTATCAGCCCAACCTTCCGGAACATGGCTGGATCCGGACGATGGCTCATCCACAAATAGCAAAGATGATCCAGCAGTGCTTTCATCTGACCAGTGACATCCATCCCATATACCGGAGACGTCAGTACGATCAGATCTGCGGCCAGCATGGCTTCGGCAATGGGCTTTACCGATTCTCTGTGGGGACAATTCTCCTCTCCCTTATAAAAACAGGTGTAGCAGCCCGTACAGAAGTGGGGCATATCCCTGGGCAGAAAAAATTCTGATTTTTCAACAGTCCCCAATTTGCTCAATTCCTGACAGATCAAATCGGTATAATGCCAGGTACTGCCTTGATGACCGATACCATGAATAAGGGCAATCTTCATTGACTTCTCTCCTTTAACGAAAAAACAGCCGGGGAAACATGATGGCCTCCCAGGCTGCCTCTATATATTTTACGGGTCGATTATAGCACAGGGAGCGCTGTTGTACAATATACGCCCCCACATTTTTCGATTTTTTTACCAGTCAGAATCATCTAGATTACAAAAGGAATCAGATAAATAATGGCGACCAGAATCAAGGCTATAATGACCACATTGCGCCATATTTTAAACTCCCGGTCCATTTTTTCTTTTTCCTGACCGGAGGGGTTCTCAACAGCTAAAACAAATGCATCAATATCCTCAATTTTTTCTTCCCGATAGATTCTCCTGCAGATAAAGTATATGATCAGGCCCAGGATGCTCCAGACGATACCTGTCCAGAAGGCTTCCGAGTTCAACTGCGTCATCATGATGATATAGATGATGGCAGAAATCGGTGCTCCGATGAGTATTCCGGGAGTTTTATAGGGCCGATTCAATTCCGGATGCTTTTTCCGCAGGCCCATAGCTGCAATAATCCCGATAATGTAATAAAGAAGATCCGCAAATAAACTCAAGGAGGCAATATAAATCATAGAATTCGTAGTAATCAGAAATATAGTTAGCAGTCCCAGCGTCAGAATTGCCACGTATGGGGTCTGAAATCGCGGATGGACTCTGGCAAAAACCCGAGGCAGGGCACCGTCACGAGCCATGGTAAAAAGGTAACGGGGTGGTACCGAAACGCTTGCATTGATGGTAGAAAAATCTCCTCCGAAAGCGATTCCTGCGGCCAGCATGACTAAGGGAAAACCAAGGATTCCGGCTATGGCCATGGCATCCGCATAGGGAGCTGCTGCCTCAGCAATTACACCCAGCTGGTCTGTGGGAACGATTCCGACCAGGAACCACTGGAACATGGCATTGACCACAAAAACGATGAAAGGAGCCAAAAACAAAGCTCTGGGGATGTTGATCTGTGGGTATTTGATTTCTTCCCCCATAGCACAGCAGGTTTCAAAGCCCGCAAAGCACCACCATACCAAAGCTACTGCGCCAATAAAGCTGCCCGCTGACAAGTCGATGAAATCCGGCATTTGAACAAAATGAGGCAGGTTGACATTGGGAATCATCATGATAAACCAGAGAATAGCCACTCCCCAGAAAAAGAACATGAAACCGTTCTGAAGACGACCGGTCATCTCAACACCCCGAATATTGAGAATAATGAAAAGGATTACCGCCAGACTGGCAATGACTACATCAGAAACAGGAAGGGTTATTCCGAGAGCATTTAAAAATGTTTTAAAATAAAAGCTGAATGCCAGAGCCTCTCCACTGGTAACAGCTACCAGGCAAATAATAAAGTTCCAGCCTGCCAGCATGCCAAAAGGTCTTCCGAGCCCCAGAGAAGCATACTTGTATGTCCCTCCTGCATAAGGAAGCGCAGCTCCCATTTCTGCATAAAGCAACGCCGGATAAACGCTGATCAACAAAGCCACCAGTGTTGCCAGAATGACCGTTGATCCCAACATACCTACTACATTGGCACCCACTGTAAAAAGTCCGACCCCGATAACGGTGCCGACCGTGATTGTGACGGCTTCCCGCATGCCGAAGCTGCGTTTTAGCGTAAGATTTCTGTTTTCCATAAAACACTCCTTCTCTGGTAAATAATTCGAATGATTCCTATCCATCACCACCAAGCCAGTCCGCTTCATTCATTTTCAAGTTTGAAGGGTTAAAGCGCCTGGGCAACAAGAATCTGCATCATCCAGAAGGACGGTGCAGACTATGTTTATTATATCACAGGCAGGTTGCTCTTTCCAACGACTATTTAGTTGATAATGCCAGGAATAAAATTGCCTGAGCAAATGAATATTGGCTGCTTTTCTCCACTAATACTTACCATATGTTTTTGCTTCTTCTACAATAATCTTTGCATATTCAAAATCCATCAGTGCAGGGTACTCACACCCGGTTGCCAGTATGAATCCCCCTCCCTTTTTATACGCATCGATTTGTGTTCGGCACATTTCTCTTAATTCTTCTTCTGTTGCCGCATAAAGCCATCCGGGTTCAATATGGCCGATCAAAGTAACCTGATCACCATATTTGGCCTTCACATCCGCCATATCCTTACAATCCAAAGGAATGTGCTGAAAGGAAATGGCTACAGGATGCATTCGTTCAATCTGCTCCTTAAAATACACTCCTGCACCACAATTATGCAGCATTACCATCGCTCCTTTATCCCTTACATAGTCTGAAAGCTCCTCCATGTAGACACCCTCATTCTCATCCCACATTTTCGGGCTCATAATGCTTCTTGAAGCATAGAGGGTATCAAACATGATAGCATGACAACCTGCCTCAATTAAAGCGGAACAAAATTCCTTTAAGGTTTCCGTTATATTTCTTAACGCTCCCTGCATCTTTTGAGGGCATCGGATAAGATCTACAAACATTTGCTCTTGGCCCCGCATCATACTAAGGATTCCCAATGGACCGAACACAAAACCGATTATTGGCATTTCCTGCCCTTTTGCTTCATACAGAATCCTGGCTAATTGAATATGCTCACTCATCCTGGGAGTCTCTCTTGGATTGATGATTCCAACCTTATCATACTCATCGGCGCTTTTAATATATCGATTATTCAAGTTGGGGTTCGCCGCAAGGTTGTCATGATAGATCACTTCCTGCCCCCAGTCCGCAGCTTCAACCGTTAAATCCACAAGAGTGCAGATACAATCGGCACCTATTTCTTCTGTGGCCTTAATAATTGATGCCGCGCACTTTTCAGGATCTTTCGACCATTCTTCGTAGGTAATGCCAAGTGCTTTTCTCGAAACACTGTTCAGCAGAGGGTATACCGGTACCCGATCCGCTTCTTTGTGCTGTAAGGCTAAAGAAATTCTTTCCATTGAATTCATATGAAAACACCTCCATTATTCGTTGTCCATTCAGATTCATTGTTTTTCTTTTATTATGTAATAAAGTGATTGCTCTACCTATTATTATCTCGGGGTGTTTTTGTAATTTATTTTGCATCGGGGCTTTAAATTCTTGCATTTTCATACTTAATAGGCTAGGATAAAATCATAAACTATAAAATTTAATTGTAATATTTTTAGGGTGGATCTGATGAATCATAACAATAGCTTTATACAGCCATTTTGCAATTTTACGGGAGTTCCGGTAACTTATTACAATACTAACGCTGTTTCACAATGGGAGTATTGTCCCAACGAGAAAATATGTTCCTTTCACCATGCCGATCAGGAGCATCTGTTCAATTGTAAAAAAACCCTGATTTCTTCTGCAAACATGGCCGCTCAGTTAGGAGAACCCTATATATTTCTTTGTCAATCCGGACTGATCAACATCGTTATTCCCTTTATGAAAAACGGCAGGATCAAAGGGATGTATGTCGCTGGACCGATCCCCATGGGGTACAGTCGTGAAACAATTATCAAAAATATCATGAAAGGCATTACCCTCGAACCAGAAGCATTACCGAAGCTGATTCTCTTCCTGAGTCAAATGAAAATTTTCAGCCCGAATGAAATAAGTGATCTCTCCTGCTTATTTAACAGCACAGTTTTATATGCTCTGAATGAAATAGAGGAATACCTTATGATAAAAGAAAATTTTAAGGAGGAATCTCAGTTTGGAGAACAGATACAGAAATACAAGAAACAAAATAAGCAACTGGACTATCCCCAGGAACTGGAGGACCTTTTGATTCAAAAGGTTCGTATTGGCGATGTAAAGAGTATGCAGACAGTTCTGGCGGAGTTGCTGGAAGCGATATTTTTAGTTGAATGTGGTGATCTATCCTTTATAAAGGTGCGTGTTCTGGGAATTTGCTCCATACTAACACGTATCACAGCCAAAAGAGACGTCTCTTTTCAGGTTTCCTTTAAAGAAATCGAAAATTTGTATTTGCTTAATGAGGCTCAAAGTTTCAAAGATTTATGCAGGATCACCGCAAGAATATGCGAAAACATTTGTACATCAGTAAAAAACTTTGATTACAGCGGCAATTCGTCCATCATATCAAATGCCTGTCAATATATCCGAGACAATCACCCTAGCAAAATCACCTTAAAAGCAGTTGCCAATGAACTTTATGTGAACCCTTCCTATCTCTCAGCATTATTCAAAAAAGAAACCGGAAAAGGTTTTACACAATATATAAATGATATCCGCTTGAAGCACTCTCGGGATCTATTAGCCAATACCTCTTTAAGTCTTGTTGATATCGCTGCTTCAACCGGGTTTGACTGCCAGAGTTATTTCACAAAGGTCTTTAAAAATAACACAGGAATGACTCCCAGCGAATACAGAAAAACAAAAGGGGCTGTCTCAAAATGAGAATTGAGAGATAAGCTTCAGCAAATCAGAAGAGAGTAGTTCTTAAAAGGGTTTAACCCTTGAAAGACTACTCTCTTTTCATAAGCATAATTGCTGTACAAACGTTGAAATATGAACGAAATCGGCTTCCGAAAAAGCCGATTTCATGGTATAATTGTAATTGTGAACAAACAAATCTACCAAGAAAATTGTACCCTAAATCAATACCATTTTCAATTAGTTTTACCTCTAAATATTGAGGTTTTAATTCCGGAGAATGATTCGGTGAGATTGGTTAGCCAAATAACGGAGGAATTGGACTTTAGAAGTCTCAATATGGCTTACTCTTCCAAAGGAAGAAATCCTGCCATCCCACCAAGAATTCTCTTTTCGGTTTTGATTTATGCGTATATGAACGGCATTTACAGCAGCCGTCAGATTGAAAAAGCCTGCAGACGTGATATTAATTTCATGTGGCTGTTGGAAGGAAACCGAGCTCCGGATCACAATACGATAGACCGGTTTCGGCGGGAGCGACTGGAATCCTGTCTCGAGTCGCTGTTTGGCCAGTTCATCGAAAAACTTTATGAATGGGATGAGATATCCTTTGAAAATCTATACATAGACGGAACGAAGATTGAGGCAAATGCCAACAAGTATTCCTTTGTGTGGCGCAAATCCATTGAGAAGCATTCCGCAAGGCAGGAAGAAAAAATTCTCCGGCTACACCGAAAAGTGGAAGAGGCTTACGGAGTCTCCTTTTATTCCACGGAAGTTCAAGCTTTGCTAAAGGAAATGGCATCCTTTCTTCTCGATAAAAAAACAGAAGAATCCATTGAGTTCGTCTATGGTTCAGGGAAACGGAAGAACCCGCTCCAACGTTTGACCGAAGAATGCCTGGAGCTGCTTGAAAAAAGGGCTCATTACGAAAAATGCAAAGATACCTTTCGTGACCGAAACAGTTTTTCAAAGACCGATCCGGATGCAACGTTTATGCATATGAAGGATGATCATATGAGAAATGCCCAGCTGAAGCCAGGCTACAACATGCAGATTGGCGTGGAGGCGGGATATGTAGTGCATTGCCAGGCATATGCTCAAAGAAATGACGTGCGGACCCTGATCCCATTTTTGAAGAGTTGGGATCGCCTTCATCCAGAAGCATCCCATGAGAACATCGTGGCGGATGCAGGTTATGAAAGCGAAGAGAATTATGACTTCCTGATGAGGCAGGGCAAAAATATCTTCATCAAACCTCAGACATACGATCAGTGGAAGAAACGAAGCTTTAAAAAACTGATTGGCAAACTGGAAAACATGGCTTATGACGAAGAAAAAGATTGTTATGTCTGCACCGAAGGGCGCCAGCTGCTGCCTAAAAGGACTTGGGAGAGCCGAAACGGTGGGACTTCATATATCACAAAATACACAGAGTACGAATGCGAGAATTGTGAAGGATGTCCGGTAAAAACCAAATGCACAAAGGCGGCTGGTAACCGGAAAGCCAAGGTATCCAAACGCTTCAAAGAGCTACGAGCCCTTTCCCATTCTAATATTCAATCACCAAAAGGCGTCGTGCTGAGGATCAACCGATCCATTCAGGCGGAGGGCGCATTTGGTGTTCTGAAAGAAGATATGGGATTCAGACGATTCCTGACTCGTGGCCATGTGAATATCTCTACAGAATTTCTACTCCTCTGCTTTGGATTCAATGTGAACAAGCTTCATCGAAAGACCCTGAATAACCAGAGGGGTTTTAAAATCTATCATAGTGAGCGGCTTGGCTGCATTGCATAAATCAATGAAATGAATCACCCTGTTTTTGTGTTGCCTAAAAACAGATGAGTAAAGAAAAATCCAGAAGAGAATCTCTGAGACACAGGATTCTTCTTCCGGATTTTTGCGATTTAATTTAGGGATTTAATTTAGAGGGGCCCTCCCTCAATGATTTTTCAATCATTTTGAGACGGCCCCTTTT
>DIMT01000002.1 GCA_002425705.1 Firmicutes bacterium UBA5559 | reverse complement strand
GCCGATGCCCTCCTTGGCGGAAATCAGGGGTGCTTCCGAAGCATCGATGCCGATGATCTCCTCCACCTCCAGTTTGATCTCCTCCGGCCGGGCACTGGGCAGGTCGATCTTGTTCAGCACCGGCAGGATTTCCAGGTTTTCCTCCAGGGCCAGGTACACGTTGGCCAGGGTCTGGGCTTCTACTCCCTGGGTGGCATCCACGATCAGAATAGCCCCTTCGCAGGCAGCCAGACTCCGGGAGACCTCGTAGGTAAAATCCACGTGGCCCGGGGTATCGATTAAGTTAAAAATGTATTCGTGACCATCTTTGGCTTTGTAAATCAGCCGGGTGGTCTGAAGCTTGATGGTGATGCCCCGCTCCCGTTCCAGATCCATGTTGTCCAGGAACTGCTCCTTCATTTCCCGATGGGAAACAAGACCGGTATTTTCAATGATCCGGTCCGCCAGGGTGGACTTGCCGTGGTCGATGTGGGCAATGATGCAAAAGTTTCGTATATACTGTTGATATGAATTCATAAAATCCCCTTCTATTTTAAAGTGTTACATGGTATATTCTACTTGAAAACCCTTTGTTTTTCAATGAAAAGTTCTGGAATCCGCCACCTGGGAAATATCCGGATAAATCGGGGGCAAAATCCAAAAATCTCTTGCTTTCATAGGGTTCATCGTATATAATAACAGTTGTGAAATTTTGCTGAAAGTGGGGTGAAACAATGGCAAATATTAAATCCGCTAAGAAGAGGATCCTGGTAATCAACAAGAAGACCGCCAGAAACAGACGAATCAAGTCTCATCTGAAGGGAATCCTGAAGAACTTCGAAGCTGCACTGAAAGATAGCAATCTTGATGCTGCTGCAGAAAAGCTGGCTCTGGCTGAGAAACGGCTGATGAAGGCTGCTTCCAAAGGCACCATTCATAAGAATGCTGCTTCCAGAAAAGTCTCCAGATTAACCAAGCGACTGAACAAAGCGCGAGCAAACTAATCTCACCCGTCCCCACCCGTGCATAAGTTAAATGCACTTCATATTTATATGAATAAAAAAGATGGAAGTGTCTCCCATCTTTTTTTATTTTTTGTCTTATGATCCGGCGGCTACCGATTCTGGTGCCGTTTGATTTTTTTGGTTGTGGTCTTGACGAACTCGCTAAGCCGGATGGTCACGTTGCGTACCCGTTTGTAATTGGGAATCTGCAGATTCATCTCGGCGATTTTTCTTTTGATCAGATCGTAAATCTGCTCTTCCGAGGCATTTTCCCCCAAATCCTCATGAATTTTTTCGTAATTGGGCCGAACCTGAACGCTGACGATGGTATCATCGCTGCCGTCCTCCGGATCCTCCCCGTAGACCATGCATTCTTCGATGTAGGCAATCTGCATCAGGTGCTTTTCGATTTCCTCCGGGTAGATGTTCTTGCCCGTCTTGGTGACGATGACGTTCTTCTTCCGTCCGGTCAGATAGAGCCATCCTTCCTCATCCACAAAGCCCAGGTCTCCCGTGTAGAACCAGCCGTCCTTCAGGACTTCCGCTGTCTTTTCCGGCATGTTGTAATAGCCCTTCATCACGTTGGGGCCCCGGTAAATTACTTCCCCGATTCCCTCTTCGTTGACATCGGCCAGATCCATTTCCCCATCGGGAACGACGGGGCCTACAGAACCAGCTTTTTTGTACCGGTTGCCAAAATCGGGAGTTCCCGTCAACAGGGGGGCGGTTTCCGTCAAACCATAGCCCATGACGATTTCAAAGCCCAGATCCTGAAATCCCCGGACCACATTGGGATCAATGGCAGCAGCGCCGGTTACAAACAGTCTCAAATTACCCCCAAAGCTTGCGTAGACAGATTTAAAAATGGAGCGGCTCTTGTCGATGCCGATGTTTTTTAAGCCTTTGTTTACCTTGATGGCGATTTTCAGGGCCTTTTCCTTGCCGGTTTTGTTCGCCTGCTTCCAGATCTTATCGTAGATGGATTCAAAAATCAGGGGAACTCCAACCAGAATGGAGCATTTTGCCTCTTCTAAATTTTTCAGTACATATTTCAGCCCTTCGTAAAAGGCTACGGAGCACCCTTGATAAATCAGCACCATGATACCAATGGTGGACTCAAAGGTGTGGTGGATGGGCAGGATGGACAAGCCCCGGTCATCCTCCCGCAGCTGGACGATCTTGCTGGTGGAGATGACGTTGGCAGCGATGTTCCGGTGGGACAGCATGACGGCCTTGGCAGAATCGGTAGTGCCGGAGGTAAAGAGGAGGATCTTTACTTCGTCCGGATCCAGAGAAACATCCAGGAACCTTCGGTCCCCTCCTGCCAGCAGGGATTCTCCCTGTCTCACCAGGTTCAGCCAGGGGGTATCCTCCCCCCGGTGTTTATCAAAATAGGCATCAATCCGAAATTTGTGGTCGATGGCATAATCCTCAAAATAGTCGGCATAGGTGCCGGTGTAAAAAACAGCTTTGCAGCCGGCGGTCTCGATCAGGTTGTAGATCTCCTCCCTGCCCAGCTCTTTATCCAGAGGTACCACGGTTCCTACACCGCAGACGACGGCAAAATAGGTGGCGATCCACTGGTAGCAGTTTTCTCCGATGATGGCGATGGGCTGATTCTTCAGGCCCAGATCGATGAGACGGGTCCCCAGGGCTTCCATATCCTTCTTGACGGTGTTGAAGTCGATTTCAAAGTAATCCCCACCCTTCTCAGCCTTGTTCAGAAATGCGGTCTTGGCTCCGAAGAGGGCGGCTCCTGATTCCACGATGTCCCGGATGGTGGCAATCTCCCGGACTGTATGGAGTCGGGAATCCTTGTTCGTATAACTCATGGGATATGGTTCCTCCTTATTTCCTGTTTTCTCTTTTATTGTATTTTTTGCAGCGAATAGTCTAGTAGGTAGCGTTGGTCACGTAGCGTCGGAACAGCTCCACATCCACACAGCGCAACAGGGCTTCATCCATAGCAACCTTCTTTAGCTTCACCAACTGGGCCAAGCTGTAGTCCATGGACATCATCCCTGCATTTAAATTGGTCTGAATGACCGAGTTGATCATATGGGTTTTCCCTTCCCTGATCAGGTTCCGGACGGCATCGTTGGCCAATAGGATTTCAGTGGCGATAGCTCTACCCTTCCCGTCAGCCGTTGGTAACAGCTGCTGGGAAATGACGGCTACCAAAACGCCAGCTAACTGAACCTTGACCTGCTGCTGCTGATTGGGGGGAAATACGTCCACGATACGGTCAATAGTCTGGGCCGCACTGGTGGTATGAAGGGTGGATAGGACCAGATGTCCTGTTTCCGAGGCGGTGATGGCAGTTCCAATGGTTTCCAGATCCCGCATTTCTCCTACCAGTATAACATCCGGATCTTCCCGGAGGGCTGCTCGAAGAGCGTTGGCAAAGGAGCGGGTATCGTCTCCAACCTCCCGCTGGTTGACCATGCAGGTGTTGTGCCGGTGCAGATACTCGATAGGGTCTTCGATGGTCAGGATGTGGCAGTTTCGGTGGCGGTTCATTTCACCCACCATGGATGCCAGGGTGGTAGACTTTCCCGAACCGGTTGGCCCGGTGACCAAAATGATGCCTCGGGGTTTATAACAAAGCTCCCGGACCACTTCCGAAAGACCCAGTACCGCTATATCTGGTACGCTGTTCTGGAGGATTCGCATGGCTACTCCCAAGCTTTTTCGCTGATTATAAACATTGACCCGGAGCCGCCCTCGCTGAGGGACTGAAAAGGAAAAATCGGTTTCTCCCCGTTCCTCCAGCTCTTTCCTGTGATGGTCACTGATGATGGTGTCAACAAACTGATCAATATCTTCCGGGGTCAGTTTTTCCGTTCCCTGAGGAACCAGTTCACCATTGATCCGAAGGGTCGGAGGCATTGCCACCGTCAAGTGCAGGTCCGAAACTTTTGAATCAAATGCATCATAAATGATCTTGTGGATGAAATTAACCATAACTGCCTCCTGTCTTATCCTTCGATACTATAGGTTACTTTGGTCAATTCTGCGGTAGTAGTGATTCCTTCCAGCACCAAATCAATACAGCTTTCCCGCAGGGTCTTGGTTCCGAATCGGGCGGCCATCTGGCGGAGCTGATCCGTGGTGGCCCGGCGATCTATCAATTCCCGGATTTCCCGGTTTACGACCATGATTTCGTGGATGGCGGTACGACCTTTGTAGCCGGTGTTGTTACAGTAATTACACCCCTCGCCCCGATAGAGCATTTTAGGTTCCTTCAGTTTCAGCATCATCATTTCTGCGTGATCCGGCCGGTAGCTGACTTTGCAGTGGGGACAGATCCTTTTCACCAGTCGCTGGGCTATGACTCCCACCACGGAAGAAGATACCAGGTAGGGTTCGATGCCCATATCCACCAGACGGGCTACGGAGGAAGCAGAGTCGTTGGTATGGATGGTGGACAACACCAGATGGCCGGTAATCGAGGCCCGGATAGCGATCTGAGCCGTTTCCGAGTCCCGGATTTCTCCAATCATGATGATGTCCGGGTCCTGCCTCAGGATGGACCGGAGGCCGCTGACGAAGGTCAGGCCGGCTTTGGTATTGACCTGAACCTGATTGATGCCTTCCAACTTGTATTCCACCGGGTCTTCCACGGTAATGATGTTTACCTCTGGCCGATTCAATTCTTTTAAAACGGTGTACAGGGTGGTGGTCTTACCGGAACCGGTGGGACCGGAAACCAGGATAATCCCATTAGGGCTTTTGATGATATTGTCAAACAGGGTATAGTTGTCGTTACTAAGTCCCAGCATATCCCTGCTGAGAGCCTGGGACTGACCTCCCAGAATACGGATGACCACTTTTTCTCCATATACGGTGGGCAGGATGGACAAACGCATATCCACGCTGCGGTCGTCGATGACCGTTTCGACCCGGCCATCCTGGGGAATCCGCTTTTCGGCGATATCCATCTTGCCGATGATCTTTATTCGGGTGATGATGGCGGGATGGGCCACATTGGAGGACCGCATGACTTCGTTCAACTCTCCGTCGATACGGAAACGGACCCGCATGTCCTTTTCCTCCGGTTCGATGTGGATATCGCTGGCACCGCTCTTCACCGCCTGAAGAATGATGGAGTTTACCAGCCGGACGACGGGAGCATTGGCTACCTGGCTGTCCACCATTTCGGCCAGTCCGGAAAGATCCATCAGGGCAAATTCCTTGCTCAGGTCTTCAACGGCTTTTTTAGCACCCTCGTTGCTGTAATAACGATCGATAGCATTGGTGATATCCTTAGGGGGCGATATGGCAATCTTAACCTCCCGGCCGGTGAGAAGCCCTACATCATCGATTGCCTCATAGTTTAAGGGGTCCTTCATGACCACGGTGATGGTCTTGGGGGTGGCAGCCACGGGAATCAGGGTATGCTTTTGGGCCACGTTTTCGTTGATCAGGCTCAGGGCGTCCTTTTCCGGGGTGGTTTCCAAAAGGTTGATGTAAGGAACCTGAAAGAGATATTCCAGTGCTTTATACAACTGATTTTCCGTTACATAATTCAAATCCAGCAATAATTCTCCCAGAGGCTTATAGTTCTGCTTCTGCAGCTGGAGGGCTTCCTTAAGCTGATCCTCGGTAATCAGCTCCGCATCTACTAATATGTCTCCCAGCTTTTTTACGCCTTTTTCCATCCACTTCTTCTCCTCAAGTTTTTTTCTTGTGAATCACCCATTTTATTGCTAAAATATAGGTACTGGGGGCAAAGCTCCCGGATTTTTCGTTTTTATTCCATAAATACAGTATAAAGAACAGAGGTGACTATGCAACCCTTTTTTATTGGCCTTTGGGTCTTTGTTTTCGGTTTGTTGATCGGCAGCTTCCTCAATGTGTGCATTTACCGGATTCCCCAAAAAATTTCGGTGGCTAAGGGCTTTTCCTACTGCCCTGCCTGTCATCACCGGCTGATGCCCAAGGATCTGTTCCCTGTGGCCAGCTATCTGCTGCTACGGGGCTCCTGCCGTTACTGCAGTGCTCCCATCTCCAAACGATATCCGCTGATTGAAACAGTCACCGGTCTTCTCTTTGTCCTGACCTGGCTCCGGCTTGGATTCTCTCCAATGGGGGCTCTGACGGCTGCCCTACTGGCAGTGCTGGTGGTGATCACCATGATCGACCTGGATCTGCAGATCATCCCAGACGGCCTGAACCTTTTTATCCTGTTCCTGGCCCTGCCGGCCATCTATTTCTCCGGAAGATCTCTGCCGGAGCATCTGATCGGCTTGGTGGCAGTGAGCCTTCTTCTCTTTATCGTAGCCATCCTGTCCAACGGAGGCATGGGGGGGGGCGACATCAAGCTGATGGGGGCTGCCGGTCTGTTTCTGGGATGGAAGCTGATCCTGCTGGCCTTGATTGTGGGCTCCGTGGTGGGAGCCATCATCAGCCTGATCCTGCTGGCTGCCAAAAAAGCGGGAAGGAAAACCATGATTCCCTTTGGTCCCTTTCTATCCCTTGGTATCGCCGTTGCAGCTCTATTCGGGGAGGACCTTATCTGGTGGTACCTGATGCTTTTACTAAACTAGCATAAAAAACCAACCTTCTGTCAATCCCTTGTTTGATCCACTATCTCATGTCCGGTTCTCCTTCAGGGATACCCGGACTTTTTTTAATATGGACTTGGAATACCTCATATCCATCTCTTTTCCCAAAAGAATATCCAGGGTTTTTTTGATGTATAATTTCCCCACATCCCGATAGTTGAGTTGAAGAATGTTGCTTTCTGCTTCTTCCAAAATGAACTCCCGGGCCTCTGGGAAGTCTCCCCCTTCGGTAGCGAAGGTCTTGATGGAGATTTCTTCCAGGCTGTCCCGGATCTGGCGGAACCGGTCCGGCAGAATCAGGTAGGAATAGTTCGGCACTCCCGCTTCGTCGGCAATGATGAATTTATCAAAGTCCAGGATCAGCAGCTCTCCTTCCCTCATGGGGAAAATCTCCCGGATGTCCGGCAGATAGCTGCTGAGAAGTCGGTATTTGCTGTTGTGTTTTCCTTGCAGGTGACGAGCCAGAAGCCGGCTGGAATTCCAGTTGGAAAACTTTCTTTTTAGGGACTCCGGGACATCCCTCCACTCCTCCGAAGAATAGGGATACCCCATTTTGTCCAGGATCTTCAAATTGACCTCTTCCAGGTATTCGTCCACCGGAAGTTTTTCCAGGTAATTGACGAGCAGTCGATTAAGGCTTGCCACATCGTTGTACTGGATAGTCCTTAGGATCCAACCTTCGTTAAAGGGGAAAAATTCCTTATCACACTGCTCCAGGAACCGTTTGACGATGCTCCAGACCAGAGGGCTTTTTTTATTGAAATGATATTCCTTCAGGAAACTGTTAATGGGCTGGGAGTAGTTATTGAGCATCTCCACCACCTGATCTTTGCCTCCCTGCTGGGATAGGATGGTTAAGAGGGCTGCCTCCGGAATGGGTTCATCCTTTTGGCGGGTTGCTTCTGACGCTAGCCCCAGCATCCTGGGTACATTGGGGTTGTTGTTCTTGTAATTAGTCTGATAAAGCTGCCAGATAATCCGGATCAGGCGATCGCTCATCCGGAAAGACAACACCCGAATCAGGACTTCTGATTCCTCCGGAGACCGTTGATCTTCGCCGCTTTGAAAAAGGGCCAGCACCAGATTTTCCATCTCCCTCCCCGTTAGCGAGGCAATAAAAGAGGGTTGATGATTATTGGGTGATGCTATTATCTTGCGGCAGATCTGCCCAATTTCTTCCCGACGATCCACGTGGGGAAAATCCTCAGGAGTCAGAAATACGTGGGACAGTTCGTGCAGCAGTCCGCTCAGCTTTTCGGTTGTAAAACGAATCATCTCATTCATGTTTTAATGCCCTTGGCAGGTTTTCCACCGATTCTGCAATCGACTCTACCGTGTTGGCCAGCCGGCGGCTGACTTCCGTGAGTCCTCCGTCAAAGTCCTGGAAGGTCCGCTCCACTCCCTGATGAAGCTGTTCAGTGAAAATCTTGACCGACTCCTTCAGGTTTGTGGAAAGGTCTCCAATATCCAGATTGAGCTCGTGGGCATAGAGGCCAATGCTTCTGGATTGTTCATCCAGGCTGGCCAGCATGTTGGTGGTATTTCCTTCGAATAGTTCCATGGCTCTGGAAATGTTGCCTTCCAATTTTTCCATGATGCCAGTGGCTTCTTCGGAAAAATGACTGATCACGTTTTGCATATGGAAGTCCATCTCATCCAGGCTGGACTGATTCAGCTTTTCTACCCGCTCAAAATATTTGTCGTACTCTTCCTTCAGGATTGTGGTCTTCTCGGCCAGCCGATCGATGATCTCCACACTGTCGGCAGANNCCGTCCTATACTCTCGGCAATTTCATGACCCACACCGTCCATGGCCCGGTTCATTTCATAGACCACATCATTGAGAAGTTTAGCCGCTGCTTCGGCGGCCTTTTCATACTGCTCGCTGCCGGCATTGGCCAGAGACTCCATAGTAGCAGCCAATCGCTTAGCCGTTTCCTCATTGGAGACCACTGCTGTCCGAAGGGCTTCGCTGATCTGATCAGCGCTTCTTTCTATGAGACCATCCCATCCGGTCAATGTACCAACCAGCTTTTCTGTGTTTTCCAGATAGAGGCTGAGGGTTTTCATATGCTCGGCTGCTTCCCTCTGGGTCCGGGCCGCTTCCTGTATTTGAAGGGACGTGTCTGCCATCACCTGGCGATCGGCTTCCAGACTGTTGTAGAGGGTATTGACGGAAAGGGTCATCCCATCCCGGATTTCACTCATAGCATTGTTGATGCTTTCCATATTTTCATTCATGACCCGAATGTTCCCTTGGACCGTTTCGGTCAGCCGTGCAGAGAAGGAGTCCGCCAGATGATGCATGTTTTCTTCCTGGTTTCGGATGACGATTTCCGATAGCCGGTACCAGTTTTCTTCCATCCGGTTGATGCTGGGGGTCAAGTAATCCCGCAGTGAAGACTCAAAGGCCGCTGTCACCATCGGTGTTATTCCCTCAACAGCAAATCGCTGGATGGTTTCCTGGATTTCTCTGGCTGCCTTTTCAAAATTTCGTGTGTTCTGACGGGTGCCTTCTAAAAGCAACCCGGTCTGAGCAGCGGCGCTGGCAACCGGCAGAGCCGAGGATAAGCTGTTGACCAGTTTTCGGACCTCAATCATGGCCCTGGTCCTGGTTCGGGCATATAAGGTGTAGAGAATCAACATCATCAGATAGACTGCCCCACTGGCTCCGATCCCCACGCTGATCCCATAAAACAACAGCCCCCGTTCCGGTTCTAAAAAGGCTCCTATGGCTGCCGGCAAGCAGAAGACCAGGCCGGAAAGCACAAATAAAGCGAACCAAAGGGCTGAAATACTCTTCTCCCCCCTTGGTACGCTTACAAGTTCTTCATAATTAAAGTAGGCTTCCGGCTCCGGTACGACCTCTCCTGCCATCAGGAAAACCCCATCCTGGCGGAATCGTTTCCAGACTTCCTTGAGATTTTCCTCTCCAATCTCCGGCATTTTTTTATCAATCAAATCCAGATTGCCCTTATCACAAACCGGCAGTTCCTCCGTGTAACGAACTAACCGATTGACCTTAGAAAGGGTTTTGCTGACTCCTGCGGTATAGCGGGTGACACGAACCACAGCCACCAAAAAAGCAAAAAGCAAAAGCAGCAGAACCGGATAAATAATTTCTGTAACCATAGAAGCTCTCCTTACTAATCGTCTTACTCAAAATCCGTTCCTGTAAATTAGTTCCATTATACTGTAATACCATTGGAAATAAAAGGGGTTCTGACAAAAAAAATGTCAAACCCCTATTGATTTCCCTATGGTATAGAGTTATAATTCTATCAACAATTATATCATGATTATCGGAAATAAAACCGATGACTCACAAGGAGGAAAATCTTATGATGCAAAAATTGATTAAGAAGCTGAACAACCGAAAAGGGTTCACGCTCATCGAACTGATCGTCGTCATCGCAATTATTGGTATTTTAGCCGCTATTTTAATTCCGCAGTTTACAGGGTTTACAGACAAGGCAAGATCAACTCAGGCAATGACGGATGCAAAACAGATTGCAACTGCGGCTGATGCACTATTCACTGAAAATGCAACAGTTCCTGGTGTAACAGCAATAGCATCAATGTCTGGAGTTTCAGTTACGACGAGTAATTTAACAGGTATTAATGCAACCTCAGGCAGAACACCTATAACATTTACTTATGCAGCTTCGGTAGATGGAGTAAACTTTACTGCTGTTAGGTCTAGTGATGGCGGAATAACTGTTACAAAGAATTAAGAATTGCATTGACTAACTATGCAATTTTAATTCTTAGCCAAAAGCTGTAGCGAAATCAAATAAAAATGGCTCTAAAATAAATGTGGTGGTGTTTGAG
>DIMT01000033.1:8775-8915 GCA_002425705.1 Firmicutes bacterium UBA5559 | reverse complement strand
CACTCTGTGGCTATCCTGTCAATACCGGATTTGCAAAAATGTGTCGTTTTTTTGCCCCTTTTTCTTGGCAGTTTTTCTCTTCATTATATATACCGGTTTAAACGGGTCGGGGAGGCTATGCTGAAAAGCCGCAGAGGCGT
>DIMT01000033.1:0-8745 GCA_002425705.1 Firmicutes bacterium UBA5559 | reverse complement strand
AGGCGTCTATGCACATCATGTATATTTTCCTCCGCTTGTTGACAAAAGACGACCCCCTCATTATAATGAACTTGTAAAATCCTTGATTTTACGCCGTTATTCATTATTTTTTATTTTTATTCAGGAGGAATAGATTATGGGTAAGAAAATTCCTATGTGGCAAGTAGCCATTGTAATGCTCTTTACAATCGGCTCACTGGTCTACTCCATGTTCTTCACCGATTACGGCGAGCTTCACATTCCGCTGATTGCATCAGCCACCTTTGCCGCAATCATTTCTGTAGCCAATGGTTACAAATGGGCTTTCCTGGAACAGGGCATCATCGCCAGCATCAACCGTTCCATGCAGGCTATGCTGATCCTGATGACCGTCGGTCTGCTGATTGGTTCCTGGATTGCCGGTGGTGTTGTACCCGCTATGATTTATTACGGACTTATGATTCTTAATCCCAGCATCTTCCTGGTAGCAGGATGCGTTATCTGCTGTATCGTTGCTCTGGCAACCGGTTCTTCCTGGACCACCGCCGGAACCATCGGTATCGCACTGATCGGCGTTGGACAGGGTCTTGGAATCGACCCGGCCATGACTGCCGGTGCTATCGTATCCGGAGCCTACTTCGGAGACAAAATGTCCCCCCTATCCGACACGACCAACCTGGCTCCGGCCATTGCCGGCTCCAACCTGTTTGACCACATCCGTCACATGATCTGGACCGTTACTCCATCCCTGACTCTGGCATTGATCATTTATGCCATCCTGGGAATGGGCCATGCATCCGGTCAGACTGATATGAGTGCCGTTGATGTCATCCAGCAGGGTATGGTAGACAACTTCAACCTGTCTCCGCTGTTGCTGCTGCCTCCGGTAGTCGTTATCCTGATTGTTGCTTTCCGACTTCCCGCTATGCCTGGCCTGATTGGCGGCGCACTGCTGGGATGCATTTTCGGAGCCATCTTCCAGGGTGTGGGACTGGCTGAATGGCCTGGCATCCTCCACTATGGATTTGAATCCGCAACCGGAATCGAAAGCATCGACAATCTGTTGTCCCGAGGTGGTATGGACTCCATGCTGTGGACCATCAACCTGATCATTTGTGCAATGTGCTTCGGTGGTGTCATGGATGCTTCCGGCATGCTGGCTTCTCTGGCTGAAGCGATGCTGAAACTGGCTCGAAATACTGGTTCGCTGGTTACCGTTACCATCTTCAGCTCCATCTTCATGAACATCATTGCTGCCGACCAGTACCTGTCCATCATCCTGCCGGGCAGAATGTACAAAGAAGCTTTTGAAGACAAGAGACTGGCTCCGAAAAACCTGTCCAGATGTCTGGAAGACGGCGGTACCGTCACTTCAGCACTGGTTCCCTGGAACACCTGTGGCGCAACCATGTCCACCTTCCTGGGAGTTCCGACCGCTCAGTATTTCAAATTTGCTTATCTGAATATGTTTAACCCAATCGTTTCCATCTTCTACGGCTTCACTGGCATCTCCATGATAAAGATGACCGACGAAGAGTACCAGGCCATCCTGGAAAGACGAGAAGAGGATAAGGAAAAGGCTCTGAGAGCTCTGGAAGCTTAATCAAAGCCAGCGGTTTCATTACCGACACTCAAAAGGCGCCCTTTTCGAAGGGCGCCTTTCTACTAAAGGAGATGTCTATGTCCCAGATTCGCGATGTGCTGCAAAATAAAAGCTTGATGAAGTACAGCATCTTCATCGCCTTTACCGCAGCGCTCCTCTATATCCTCTATTTTGTCATCCGGAACTTTCAGCAGGTATTCCAGACCCTATCCGACTGGGGAGGAAGCCTTCTGTCCGCATTTTCGCCACTGTTCATCGGGCTTTTCCTGGCCTATCTGCTCTATCCCCTGACCGAGTGGATCAGCAAAAGGGTTCTGTCCGGCCCTTTTCGGAAAGTTTCTGTTCCGAAAGTCCGGCTGCTCAGCATTCTCCTGACCTACCTGCTGGTTTTCGGAGCCATAATTGCCATCGTTTATGCCTTCTCCTTCCTTATTCTTGGGAAGTTTGTCTTCTCCGGTTTTTCCAGCTTGTGGGATACCCTGATCCGATACCTCTCCGAATACGAGACCGTCATCAAATCCTGGGTTGGGAATCTGGAAATCGACGGGCTTTCAGAGCCCCTCAACAACCTGGCTGATTCCATCATCCGCTGGATCACCGAACATTTCAGCACCTCGGCCCTGATCGGGTTTGTTGGATCCGTTGGCGGCAGCATCCTGAACGCTCTGCTGGGCATCATGGTCAGCATTTATCTCTTGAAGGATAAGGACTTTTTCCTGGGCTTGTTCAACCGATGGCTGAGGCTGGTCTTCAAGGCACCGGCGGAAAACAGGATTCGAGGCACGCTCCAGGATGTTAACGGAGTGGTATCCCTCTTTATTCGAGGTGCTCTTCTGGATGCCCTGATCGTGGCGATTCTTTCTGCCATCGGTTTATCCATCATGGGACTGGAGTTTGCCGTTTTCATCGGCGCCTTTGCAGGCATTGCCAACATCATCCCCTATTTCGGACCCTTCCTGGGCATGGTCCCCGCCTTCATCGTGGGAGCCTTCACCGGTGGCCTGGGTCACGGAATCCTGGCGGTTGCCATCCTTTTTGGGATTCAGCAAATCGATGCCAATATCATCTACCCGAAAGTCGTGGGGTCCACCACTGGGCTCCATCCCCTCTTCGTTCTGCTGGCTGTTGCTGTTTCCGGATCCTTCTTCGGGATACCGGGGATGATTCTGGCCGTGCCGACAGCCGGAATCCTTCAGGTCTTCATCCTGAAATGGGTAGGCAAACGGGAAAAAGAGGAAATCTCTCCCTGATCCTTGAATCAGAAAAGAGGTTTCCTCTTTTTATCTTCCATCCAAGAGCTGGATTCCTTAGGAGTCCAGCTCTTTATATTTTACAATATTTTATAGTTCCAATTGCTTATAGTCCAGCACCGTTCCGGCCTGCTTCAACCGGATGGCTGTCATAAAGGCATCGGCTGTGTCCATGCAGGTCAGCACCGGAACTCCCCATTCGATGGCTTTTCTTCGGGTGGCGAATCCGTCGCTTTCCCGAATGTTTCCTACCCGGGGAACATTGATAACACAGTCGATTCCATCTCCAACCATCTCTCTTGCCTTCTCAAAGGAAATCATCCTGCCCTCGATTCCGTTTTCGTGAAGAAATGCCGTCGTGCCTTTCGAGGAGTAGAGGGTGAATCCGGCATCCTGATATTTCCGGATGACTTCTGCTGTCTTTTCTGTCTTTTCCGAATCCCGAAGGGCTACAAATACTCCGCCGGAAGCGGGAATCTTCATGTTGGCTGCCAGAAATCCCTTATAAAGGGCTTTGTCCAGATCCTCGTCAATACCCAGAACCTCTCCTGTAGACCGCATTTCCGGCCCCAGAGCCACGTCCACATCCGTCAGCTTGGCACTGGAGAAGACGGGAACTTTAACGGAATATTTATCTGCAGCCGGGTACAATCCGGTTCCGTATCCCAAATCTTTCAGCTTCTGACCCAGCATGGCTGCAACCGCCAGATTGATCATGGGAACCCGGGTTACCTTGCTTAATATGGGAACCGTTCGGGAAGCCCGGGGATTTACTTCGATGACATAGAGCTTTTCTCCGTCCCAGGCATACTGGATGTTGACCAGTCCAACAATGTGGAGGGCTTTGGCAATCCTCTCGGTGTAGTCCACCAACTGAGCCTCCAGCCCTTTGGAAACCCGGAAGGGCGGGTAGACAGAAATACTGTCTCCGGAATGGACTCCGGTCCGTTCGATGTGTTCCATAATGCCGGGAATCAGGATTTCCTCTCCGTCTCCGATGGCATCAATCTCGATTTCCTGACCTTCGATGTATTTATCGATGAGGATGGGATGATCCGTGGATATGGCCACCGCTTCCTTCAGATATTTTTTCAGTTCATCGTCTTCATAGACCACCTGCATGCCCCGGCCTCCAATAACGAAGGAGGGCCTTACCACCACCGGATATCCCAGTATTTCAACAGCATTAAAGGCTTCTTCTTCATTGGTGACGGCCGTACCGGCAGGATAAGGAATCTGCAGCTCTTCTAAAAGGGCAATGAACTTCTCCCGATCTTCTGCAATATCGATGTATTTATTGGAGGTTCCCAGAATTTTGATGCTTCTTCCACTGAGTTTGTCTGCCAGATTCAGGGAGGTTTGTCCACCGAACTGGAGGATGACTCCCTGGGGCCGTTCTTTCTTGACCACGTTCATCACGTCGTCGATGTGGAGAGCTTCAAAATACAGTTTATCCGAGGTGTCGAAATCCGTGCTCACCGTTTCCGGGTTGTTGTTGATGATGATGGCTTCATAACCCAATTCTTTGATAGCCCAAACCCCCTGAACGCAGCAGTAGTCGAATTCGATGCCCTGGCCGATTCGGATGGGACCGGAACCCACCACCAGAATCTTTTTTTTATCGGTGACTACGCTTTCGTCCTCGCTGTCAAAGCAGGAATAGTAGTAGGGGGTCGCTGCATCAAATTCTCCGCCGCAGGTGTCCACCACCTTGTAGACAGGAAATATATCATGATAGATACGCATATCCTGAAGAGCCTCCCTGGGCATGCCGGAAAGGGCCAGAATCTCACTGTCTGTGAAGCCTCGCTTTTCAACTTCTGCCAGGAATTCGGCATCGATTTCCCGGGTTTTCAGCTCATTCTCCATCTCCACAATGCCCATCAGCTTATCCAGGAACCAGGGGTCGATCTGGGTCATCCGATTGAGTTCTTCCACCGTTTTTCCCCTTCTCATGGCCTCTGCCAGACAGAAGATCCGTTCATCGTCACAGTCTTCAATCTTCTTCATCAGCTTTTCCGTCGTCAGACCGGTCACATAGGGAACCCTCAGTCCGTCGCACTTGACCTCCAGGGAAGTAACGGCCTTCAGCAGGGCACTTTCGAAGGTTCGGTCGATGGACATGACCTCACCGGTGGCCTTCATCTGAGTTCCCAGCTTTCTGGAAGCGGTACGGAACTTATCAAAGGGCCATTTGGGGAACTTGACCACGCAATAGTCGATGGTCGGCTCAAAGCAGGCGCTGGTGGTTTTAGTCACATAATTATTCAGTTCATCCAGGCTGAAGCCGATGGCGATTTTGGCCGCGATTTTGGCAATGGGGTAACCGGCCGCTTTGGAAGCCAGCGCGGAGGAACGGCTGACCCGGGGATTGACTTCAATGACGATATAGTCCATGGAGTGGGGATCCAGGGCATACTGAATGTTGCATCCCCCTTCAATGTTCAAGCTTCGGATAATTTTCAAGGCGGCATTTCGCAGCATCTGGTATTCCACGTCCCGAAGGGTCTGCACCGGAGCAACGACAATGCTGTCACCCGTGTGTACCCCAACCGGATCCAGATTTTCCATGCTGCAGATGATGATGCAGTTGTCCTTCCGGTCCCTCATCACCTCGAATTCGATTTCCTTCCAGCCGGCAACCGATTTTTCCAGCAGAATCTGGCCGATGCTGCTGCTTTCCATCCCTTTTTTGCTGATCATCTCCAGTTCTTTAGCATTGGTGGCGATGCCGCCGCCAGTACCCCCCAGGGTATAGGCGGGTCTGATGATGACAGGGAAGCCTTCTTTTTCCACGAAATCCCGGCACTCCTGCAGGGTAGTAGCGATGATGCTGGGGGGAATGGGTTCGCCGATTTTCTGCATCAGCTGTTTGAACTCATCCCGGTCTTCTGCCTTTTTAATGCTATCCTTGTTGACTCCCAGCAGTTCTACCCCCAGATTGGATAAAATTCCTTTTTCATCCAGCTGCATGGCCAGGTTCAGGGCTGTCTGTCCCCCAAAACCAGCCAGAATACCGTCAGGCCGCTCCTTTTCCAGGATCTGGGTCAGGGCTTCCTCCGTCAGAGGCTCCATGTATACTTTATCGGCAATCCCTTTATCCGTCATGATAGTGGCCGGATTGCTGTTTACCAGAATCGTTTCGATTCCTTCTTCTTTAATGGCTTTGCAGGCCTGAGTTCCTGCATAATCGAACTCAGCAGCCTGGCCGATGATGATGGGGCCGGAGCCGATGATCAGGACTTTTTTTATATCATTTCGTTTTGGCATTACTGGTTGCTCCCTTCCATCAACTGGATAAATCGATCAAATAAATAGGCGTTGTCCGCTGGTCCCGGGGCTGCTTCCGGGTGGTACTGGACAGAAAAGACCGGCAGGCTTCGGTGCCGCATCCCTTCAACGGTTCCGTCGTTCAGGTTCAGGTGGGTGATTTCCATTCCTTTGAGCAACACGCTCTCTGCCTTCACCGCATAGCCATGATTCTGGGAGGTAATGTGGGATCGATCCGTGTCTTTGTCATAGACCCCATGGTTTCCTCCCCGATGACCGTATTTCAGTTTATAGGTCTGACCACCTGCAGCCAGGGCCAGCAGTTGGTGGCCCATACAGATGCCGAAGATGGGAAGCAGGTCCAACAACTTTTTAATTTCTCCGATGGCTTCCACCGCTTCCTCCGGATTTCCCGGGCCGTTGGTGAGGAAAAGTCCGTCGGGCTGAATGGCCATGATTTCTTCCGCTTTCGTTCCGTAGGGAAAAATGTGGAGATCGCATCCCAGCTTGTTCAGATGCCGAAGGATGTTCTGCTTGACGCCAAAATCCAGTACAGCCACCTTCTTGCCCTTGCCAGGCTGGTGGATATAATGATCCGTTCCGGTGGTCTTCATATAATCTCCCCTCAGCTCTGTCCTGTCGCAAAGAGCCTTGGCTTCTTCCAGAGAAATTCCCTCTGTGCTGATGACGCACTTGATGGTCCCCTCTTTCCGGATTTTTTTTGTAATCTTTCTGGTATCCAAATCCCATACTCCGGGTATATTGTTTTCCTCCAGCCACTGATGGATATTTTTCACGCTCATATGATTGGAGGGACGGAAACACACATCCTTCGCCACCAATCCGAAGGCATGAATACTGGCAGACTCATTGTCTCCGATGCTGACCCCATAATTTCCAATCAAGGGATAGGTCATATTGATGATCTGACCGTTATAAGAGGGATCCGTCAACACCTCCTGATATCCGGTCATTGATGTGTTGAAGACCAGCTCTCCCACCCGGGTGGAACAGCTGCCAAAGCCCTTTCCGGCGAAAAAAGTGCCGTCTTCTAAATAAAGTAATCCTTCCATGGTTCTCTCCTTCAAATCCTTCTAAGCTTTATCTTTAATAATTATACATAATTTCATATATTTATGCAATAAAATTCATAAAAAACTTTCCCGATTCTATAAAAAACCTTGCAGTCGGGAATCCCCTATGCAAGGTCGGTCGATCAGCGATGGGTTGCCAACCGGAAAAGCTGTATGATAATGGTGGGCGAAAGCGCACAGACGGCCACTACTGCCAGGTTTTCCATGCTCAGGGGAGTCACTTCGAAAAGATTCTGCATGGGCGGTACGATCATAACTAAAGCCAGCAGCATCGTTCCTAAAAGGAAGGCACCGATGCTGTATTTATTCGAAAGGAAGCCCAATTGGAAGATGGAGCTCTTTCCCCTGGAATTGAAACCATGCCACAAACGGCCCCAGCAGAGGGTGGCAAAAGCCATGGTACTGGCCACACCGGCACTGATCTCCAAGCCTGCATAATAAGCCACCAAAGTGAATATGCCGATCAATGCTCCTTGTATTCCTACTTCCAACAGAAAATCTTTTGTCAGGATGGACTCGCTGCTGGCCCTGGGTTTTTCCTTCAGCAGGTTTTTATGGGGTTTCTCCATAGCAATGGCAATGGCCGGCAGGCTGTCGGTCAGCAGGTTGATGAACAGCAGGTGCACCGCCATGAAGGGCATGGGCAGTGCCAATATGGAGGTATACAACACAGCCAGGATACCGGAGGTGTTGCCGGAAAGCAGGAACTTGATGGAATTCCGGATATTGTTATAAATATTCCGACCATTAGCCACCGATTTGATGATGGTGGCAAAATTATCGTCGGTCAGGACCATAGCCGCGGCATCCTTGGAAACAGCCGTACCGGTGATCCCCATGGCAATGCCGATATCCGCCTTTTTCAGGGCTGGGGCATCGTTGACCCCGTCTCCGGTCATGGCTACGATATTGCCAAGCCGCTGCCACATTTCCACGATTCGAATCTTGTGTTCCGGAGAAACCCGGGCATAAACCGAAATATGGGGAAGTTGCTCTGCCAGCTCTTCATCGGACATTTTATTGAGTTCCAGACCAGTGATGGCCAGGTCTCCCTCTTCCAGTATGCCGATTTCCCGGGCAATAGCGGAAGCAGTAATTTTATGGTCCCCGGTAATCATGATGGGCTTAATACCGGCAATCCGGCAGTCCCGCACAGCAGGAGCTGATTCAACCCGGGGAGGATCGATCATGGCAATCAACCCGATGAAGGTAAAATTCTGCTCACTTTCCAGGCTGACGCTGCAGCTGTCCAGCTGTCTTCTGGCAAAGGCCAGAACCCGGAGTCCCCGGTGGGAAAACTCTTCATTAGCCAGGCGGATCTTTTCCAGGTCTTCCGGAGTGACAGGCCGTGTCTCTTCATTGTCAAATACGTGGCTGATCCGGTCCAGCATCACATCCACAGCCCCCTTGGAAACCATAACGATCTTTCCATCCACATCGTGAACGGTGCTCATCATCTTTCGATCGGAATCAAATGGCAGTTCAGCCAGTCGCTTGTAGGTCTGAAGTCGCTCATGGATATCTGAGAAATTATCGTAATAATATTGGG
>DIMT01000011.1:4878-38896 GCA_002425705.1 Firmicutes bacterium UBA5559 | reverse complement strand
CCTCACTGATATTCCTCGGGGTAGGAGCCATGACCGATTTTGGTCCCCTGATTGCCAATCCCAGATCCTTGTTGTTAGGCGCTGCGGCCCAGCTGGGCATCTTCTTTGCCTTCTTCGGAGCCATCCTGCTGGGCTTTAACGCCCAGGAAGCGGCCTCCATCGGCATCATCGGCGGAGCCGACGGCCCGACTGCGATTTACCTGACTCAGCAGCTGGCACCCAACCTTCTGGGCGCTGTAGCGGTTGCAGCATATTCCTATATGGCTCTGGTTCCCGTTATTCAGCCCCCCATCATGAAGGCGCTGACCACAAAGAAAGAACGAATCATCAAAATGGATCAGCTGCGGGTAGTCACCCAGCGGGAAAAGATTCTGTTCCCCATCATGGTAACCATCCTGGTGGTTCTGATCCTGCCTCCCACAGCACCGCTGGTCGGTATGCTGATGCTGGGCAACCTGTTTAGAGAAAGCGGACGAACCCTTCGTCTGTCCGATACGGCTTCCAACCAGCTGGTCAACACCGTAACCATCCTGCTGGGTCTGGCTGTCGGAGCTTCCGCTCAGGGACCCACCTTCCTGGTCATGGCAACCATCAAGATCGTTTTCCTTGGAATTGTAGCTTTCGCCGTGGGCACAGCTGGTGGCGTACTGCTGGGCAAGCTGATGAACGTCCTTTCCGGTGGCAAGATCAATCCGCTGATTGGTTCTGCGGGTGTATCCGCGGTGCCGATGGCAGCCCGAGTATCTCAGAAAGTAGGCCAGGCAGAAAATCCTTCCAACTTCCTGCTGATGCACGCCATGGGGCCCAACGTGGCCGGCGTAATCGGATCCGCTGTAGCAGCCGGTGTCATGCTGTCCCTGTTCAGCTAACCAATATCATAAGCAGGTCTGCCAGTTGGCGCATTTTTGACACAATGGCAAAATATTATAATACTAGATTTCCGACAGCCTGGGGTTCCCCCGGGCTGTTCCTTATAAGGAGTACCAATGCATAAAAAAACCACCGTACTATTTGACTTTGATGGCACCATCATGGACACCAATCGACTGATCATCAATTCCTGGCAGCATACCTTCCGAATTCTGGAGGGCCGGGAGCGGCCGGAGTCGGAGATCATCGCCACCCTGGGAGAGCCTCTGATGCTGAGCATGGGAAACCTGCTGCCTCAGATTCCGCCTCAGGAAGCGGTAGAAATCTACCGGGGTTACCAGCATGGCAACTTTGCCGATGAAATCAGCCTCTTTCCCGGGATGGACAAGCTGATCCGGGACTTGAATGACCAGGGCTACAAGATGGGAATCGTCACCTCCCGGATGACCAACACTACTATGCAGGGGCTGGATAAATTCGGCCTTCGGGACTATTTTTCCTCCATCGTGACCTGTGACCATACCACCAAGCACAAACCGGATCCGGAGCCGGTGTTCATCGCCCTGGACCAGCTTTCTTCCCGGCCGGAGGAAAGCCTGATGATCGGCGACACCAAGTTTGATATCCTCTGCGCTAAAAATGCAGGGGTGACTTCCGTTCTGGTGAGCTGGGCTCTGGCCATGAGCGAAGAGGACCGGACCGGGCCGTATCAGCCGGAGCACATCCTGGAAAAGGCAGAAGATCTGTTCCGCATTCTGTAAAATCAGTCAACGTTTTTTGAAAACAATAGAATATCATGTAGCCGTTCCGAGGATCACCATCGGGATGGCTTTTTTATTACCAAATTCTCCCATCATGTTTTTCTTGACAAGGGTGGCGGAGAAAAATATAATATAATCAAATATTTTGATAATCAAAGCAATTATGAACATTTCATTCNNATTTCATTCATCAAAAATGAAGGAGGAAACCTTGGGAGTAATAATCAAAGAGGTAGGAAAGGCCCTTCCCCGTCGAGTGGTACACAACACCGAACTGGAGAAGCTGATCGATACAAATAATGAGTGGATCATGGAGCGGACCGGCATTGAAGAGCGCCGGGTGGCGGAGGAGGAAAAGGCTCTGGATCTGGCAGCAGCAGCAGCCCGGGAAGCCCTGGGGGATACGGACTACGATACCATTGACCTGCTCATTGTGGCTACGGTAACACCAGACATGCTGGTTCCCTCCATGGGGGCACTTCTGAAGAAAGAATTAAAGCTGGCCAATGCAGTGGCCTTTGATATCAACACCGCCTGCAGCGGTTTTTTGTATGGCCTGTGGATGGCCGAGGCTCTGATGAAAAATGGCGCAGCGGAAGGCTCTCACACCAACCATATTGGCCGGGCCCTGGTAGTTGGGGTGGAAAGGCTCAGCCGGATCGTCGACTGGACGGACCGGGGAACCAGCATCCTCTTCGGGGATGGAGCCGGAGCGGCTCTGCTGGAGATGGACGACAAGAAAGACGGAATTCTTTCCAGTTTTATGAAAAATTATGATGACGAAGGGGATGTGCTGACCTGCGGCATGGAATACCTGAAAAATCCCTTTGCCAAGGACGAAGATGTAAAGCAGTGCTTGAGGATGCACGGCACCAAGGTATTTAAATTTGCCGTCAATGCCGTTGGAGAGGTGATGGATGAAGCGCTGAAACGAGCCGGACTTACTCCGGACGATATCGATCACTACATTCCCCATCAGGCCAACATGCGAATCATTACATCCGCAGCCCAGCGCTTTAAGCAGCCCCTGGAAAAATTCCAGGTCAGCATCAACGGCACCGGCAATGTTTCCGCTGCCAGTGTTCCCATGGCCATGCACGATTGCTATCGGTCCGGGAAAATCAAGGAAGGAGACCTGGTGATGCTGGTTGGATTCGGCGGAGGCCTCAGTGCAGGGGCCTTGATTTATCGGGCATGATTCAGGAGAGGAGAAAAGGTGTAGTTGTATGGTGAATATAAGTGAACTGCTGGATATCGAATACCCCATCATTCAGGGAGCTATGGCCTGGATCGCCGACTGCCATCTGGCTGCTGCGGTGAGCAATGGGGGAGGATTGGGCATCATCGCCGGAGGTGGAGCCGACGGCCAGTGGCTGCGGAATCAGATCCGGGAAGCTCGAAAAATGACAGACAAACCCTTCGGGGTCAATATCATGCTGCTGTCTCCCTTCGTGGAGGAGCAGATGGATGTGGTATGCGAAGAAAAAGTTAAAGTGGTTACGACGGGGGCCGGAAACCCGGGAAAATATATCCCCAGATTGAAGGAAAACGGCATCATCGTCATTCCGGTAGTCCCTTCCGTGGCTTTTGCCCAGCGGGTAGAGCGGGCCGGCGCCGATGCCGTCATTGCAGAAGGCCAGGAAGCCGGCGGTCATATTGGTGAAATCACCACCATGGCTCTGGTGCCCCAGGTGGTGGATGCGGTGAAGATCCCGGTCATCGCCGCCGGAGGAATCGCCGACGGGAGGGGAATCTGCGCCGCCTATATGCTGGGAGCCAAAGGAATCCAGGTGGGAACCCGGTTCGTGGTTGCCAGTGAATGCCGGGTTGCCCAGGCCTATAAGGAAGCCATCATCAAGGCAAAGGACACAGACACGGTAGCCACCGGAAGATCCACCGGCCACCCGGTCCGGGTTCTGAAAAACCGTTTATCCCGGGAAGTGCTGTCCCTGGAAAAGAGAAACGGGGATCAAAAGGAAATTGAACGATTATGCACCGGTTCCCTCCGGAACGCGGTGGTAGAAGGGGACATGGAATGGGGATCCCTCATGTCGGGGCAGATAGCCGGGCTGATCGACAAAGAACAGCCGGCAGCAGAAATTATCAGAGAAATGTTTAAGGAGGCAAGGGAAATCTATGAAGACCGGAATACTATTTGCAGGACAGGGAGCTCAATACACGGGGATGGGAAAAAGCCTCTATGATGGCTCAGAAGCCGCCCGCGGTATTTTCCAGGCTGCCGGAGAAGAGGTCCAGGAATGGTGTTTCAACGGGACGAAGGAAATGCTCCGGATGACCCAGATCACCCAGCCTTGCATCTATACCGTTACCATGGCTGCCTATGGAGCCCTCCAGGAAGCCTTGATGGAAGAAGGCAGCCCGGCAATGGACATCATCGGATTTGCCGGATTCAGCATGGGGGAATATGCAGCTCTGACAGCAGCCGGCTCTATCGATGATTACGAAAAGGGCATCCGGATCGTGACCAGCCGGGGCCAGTGGATGAATGAAGCGGGACAAGGAGCTGACGGCGAACCTCGGGGCGGCATGATCGCTGCCTTCGGAGAGCGGGAGGACATCTGTCACTGCGTGGAAATGGTCCGGGAAGACGGGATTCTGGAGTGCGTCAATTTCAATTCCCCCATTCAGACCGTCGTAGCCGGGGACAAGGATGCCCTGGCCAGATTCCGTCAGAAGTCGAAAGAACTGGGCCACATTAAGGCCGTGCCCCTAAGCGTGGGAACGGCATTCCACAGCCCTATGATGGAGCCCTGTACGGAAAAGCTCCGGGAACTGCTGAAGGAAGCAGACCTTCACCAGCCCAGCCTTCCGGTCTACTCCAACGTGACCGCCAGGCCTATACCGGCCAGCACGGATCTGGCAGACTTGATGGCCCGCCAGGCCATGAGCCCTGTTTACTGGCAGGAAACCATTGAAAACATGATTGCCGACGGGGTGGAGCTATTTGTTGAAATCGGACCGGGAACCACCCTGACCGGCCTGGTCCATAAAATCAGCCACGAAGTGAAGACTGCTAACGTGGAAGATATGGAAAGCCTGGAAAAGACCTTGGCGATCCTGAAGGGAGAAGAGACATGCTAAAAGGAAAGAGCGCGATCATTACCGGTGGCGTCCGGGGCATCGGACGGGCCATCGCTGAAGAATTCTGCAAAAATGGAGCGGATGTGGTCATCGGATTCCGCAGCAATCAGGAAGCAGCTGAAAAGGCGGCCCGGGAACTGGAAGCTTACGGAACCAGAGTTCTCGTAGTCCAGGGGGATGTGGCAGACCCGGCCTATGGGGAAAAACTGGCGGCAACCGCTAAAGAAGCCTTTGGGAAGGTAGACATACTGGTCAACAACGCCGGAATCACCCGGGACATGCTGATGATGAAGATGAGTCCGGAAGATTTCAAGACGGTCATCGACACCAACCTGAATGGCACCTTCTACTGCACCAAAGCTGTAACCCCCCTGATGATCAAACAGAGATCCGGAACCATCATCAACCTCTCTTCTGTCGTTGGAGTCAAAGGGAACCCGGGGCAGGTAAACTATGCGGCATCCAAGGCCGGAATTATTGGTCTGACCCTATCAGCGGCCAAGGAGCTGGGCCGGCGGAACATCACCGTCAACGCCATTGCCCCCGGATTCATCGACACGGAAATGACGGAAGTCCTGACGGAAGAACAGAAAAAAAGAATGCTGGAAGCGGTGAGCCTGGGACGACTGGGAAAACCGGAGGATATCGCGAAGACAGCCGTATTTCTAGCCTCTGAGGGAGGGGCCTATATCACCGGCCAGGTTCTGAGCGTAGACGGAGGCATCAGTCTGTAAGGCTGACAGTTGATTGGAAATGAAAGGGATGAATATGAATAGAAGAGTAGTCATAACCGGTATGGGGGCCGTTACCCCCCTTGGAAACACGGCAGCCGACTTCTGGACCGGAATCCGGGAAGGGAAAAATGGCATCGATACCATTACCCACTTTGATGTCAGCGTACAAAAAGCCATTATGGGAGCAGAGGTCAAGGATTTCACTTATGAAGATTTTCGGGAAGGGAAGAGGATGGACCGATCCTCCCAGTTTGGCGTAACCGCAGCCAAGGAAGCCATGAAGGACAGTGGCTTGGTCAGTGGAGAAAACATCCATCCCTATCGGCTGGGTGTACTGGCCGGTACTGGCATCGGCGGTATCATGACCCTGGAAACGGAAGTCACCAAGGCCGTGGATAAAGGAGTGGGACGGGTGTCCGCCCTGCTGGTACCCATGGTAATCCCCAATATTCTGGCTGGTAACGTTGCCATTGCCCTTCAGGCCAAAGGCTCTTGCCTTGGCATGGTTACTGCCTGTGCCGCCGGAACCCACGGAATCGGGGAAGCCTACCGGGCTATCCGTCACGGTTATCTGGATGCCGTCGTAGCCGGTGCAGCGGAAGCAGCCTTTGCTCCCGTCTGCTTTGCCGGATTCGCCAACATGACCGCCCTGTCCACCCGTACCGATCGGAATCGTTGCTCCACCCCTTTTGACAAGGAAAGAGACGGCTTCGTTATGGGCGAAGGAGCAGGAATGCTGGTACTGGAAGAGCTGGAACATGCCCTGGCCCGGGGAGCCCAAATTTACGGAGAAATCGCCGGATATGGCACTACCTGTGATGCTTACCACCTGACTTCCCCTTCACCGGAGGGAGAAGGAGCGGCAGAAGCCATGAAGATGGCGATTCGGGACGCAGGCCTGAATCCGGAGGACGTGGATTACATCAACGCCCACGGAACGGGAACTCCCTATAATGATCTCTTTGAAACCCGGGCAGTGAAAACCGTCTTTGGAGCAGATACAAAAGTTCCCATTAGTTCCACAAAGAGCATGACGGGACACCTGCTGGGGGCTGCCGGTGCCATCGAAGCCATCGTCTGCCTGAAGGCCATCAACGACGGATTCCTCCCGGCCACCATCAACTATCAGGTGCCGGATGAAGAACTGGATCTGGATTATGTGCCCAATCAGGGCCGGGAAGCAGAAGTCAGCGTGGTATTGTCCAATTCTCTGGGATTCGGTGGTCATAACGGAACCTTGCTGTTTAAGAAGTATAGATAGGAGCAGCCCATGCTTTACAACAAAGAACAAATTAAAGAAATCATTCCCCACCGGGATCCCTTTCTTCTCATCGACGAAGTGGAATCCATGGAAGAAGGAAAAGAAATTGTCGCCATAAAGCATGTCGATCCCTCCGAGTACTATTTCGAAGGCCATTTCCCTCAGGAGAAGGTTATGCCGGGAGTCCTGATTATCGAAGCTCTGGCTCAGGCAGGGGCGGTAGCCATCCTGTCCATGGAGCAGAATCGGGGCAAGATTGCCTATTTCGGCGGCATCAAGGAAGCCAAGTTCCGAACCAAGGTGGTCCCCGGAGACACCCTGCGGCTGGAAGTGAAGATCGATCGGCTGAGAAGCAGCGCCGGAACAGGAATCGGAGTCGCTATGGTAGGGGATAAAGTGGCCTGCCAGTGCCACCTGATGTTTGCGATAGGTTAGGAGACCAGATGGATACAGTAAAAAAAATTAATGAAATATTAGTGAGCCTGTTCAACAGCGTTCTGAAGATGGAAGAAAAAGCCCTGCAAAATTCCACGAATCTGAATCTGTCCATCACGGAGATCCATACCCTGGAAGCCATTGGCACGGGGAAGCCCAAGACCATGACTCAGGTGGCCGGAGCTCTGAAGATCAGCGTGGGGACCCTCACCGTGGCCATCAACAAGCTGGTCAAGAAGGGGTATGTGGAACGGTCCCGGGTATCCGAAGACCGTAGGATCGTCAAGATCCGTCTGACGGACACAGGACGGGCTGCTGTGGAAGAGCACGAAGCCTTTCATGATTCCATGGTCCGGGAGGCCATTGCTGATCTGACCGAGGAAGAGGCCCTGAGATTTGTCCAGTCCATTGATAACATCAACCAGTTTTTCCAGATGCAGGAGTTCCGACCCATGAAAGGATCTGAACACCTCCGGCTGGAGCCTCTGAAAATGGGAGAACTGACCATTCCGGTACCCATCTTTCAGGGCGGAATGGGAATCGGCATCTCCATGTCCGGATTGGCCGGTGCTGTTGCTGCCCAGGGAGGCGTAGGCGTTATCTCCGCTGCCCAGCCTGGATTCAACGAGCCGGACTTTGACAAAAACCCGGTGGAAGCCAACACCCGGGCGCTGAAGCGGAACATTAAGGAAGCCCTGGCCATTGCAGCTAAGGGGGAGACTCCGGGAGCCGTAGGGGTCAACATCATGGTGGCTGCCCAGCACTATGAAGATTATGTCAACGCAGCCATTGATGCCGGAGCACAAATCATCATTTCCGGTGCCGGACTGCCCACCTCTCTTCCCGCCATCGAGAAAACAAAAAACGTCAAGCTGGTTCCCATCGTATCCTCTGCCCGGGCAGCCGGACTGATTATTAAGAATTGGTCTAAAAAGTACAACCGGGTACCGGATGCTGTCATTTTCGAAGGCCCCCTGGCTGGCGGGCATCTGGGGTTTAAGGAAGAGCAGCTGGAGCTGGCAGAGGAAGCCTTTTACAAGACGATCCGGGAAATCAAACATGAACTATCCGATCTGCCGAATTGTCCCCTCATCGTAGCCGGCGGCATCTTCAACCGGAATGACGCCTTAAAGGCCATCTCCCATGGCGCTGACGGTGTTCAGATGGGCACCCGGTTCGTCACCACAGAGGAGTGTGATGCACCGATGGCCTTCAAACAGGCTTACCTGAATTGCGGGAAAGAAGATGTGACCATCATCAAGAGCCCCGTCGGTATGCCGGGAAGGGCCATGAAGAACAGCTTTTCCCACCGGGTGGGAGAAGAGGGACAGCGGGAAGCTATTGCCCGGTGCAACAACTGCATCGTGCCCTGCAATCCGTCAACCGCCCCCTACTGCATCACCAGTGCCCTGGTTCGGGCGGCCCGGGGAGACGTGGAAAACGGCCTGGTATTTTGTGGCGCAAACGCCTGGAAGTGTGATAAAATAGAAACCGTGGAAGACATATTCAAGGAGTTTAAAGCGGGGTCCTAGCATGCTGATTATTTATTCCGGGCGAGAAAATCTGGATAAAGAAAAATTTATATTCGACCATATAGAAGGAAAGACCCTTCTGCTCGTCCCCGACCAGTTCACCCTGGGGGCGGAGCAGAGGGCCTTTTCTGTTCTCGGGGTCCGGGGACTGATGGACCTGGAAGTCCTGAGCCCCTCCCGGCTGGGATACCGAATCCTCAGCCAGACTGGTGGCATCCGGACGCCCTTTGTGGATCAAGTGGGGAGGCATATGGTCCTGACCCGGATCCTGCGGGATGAAGCCACGAACCTGGAGGCCTTCCGGGGTCTGGAGGGAAAACCAGCTTTTGCCCTGGCGGTGAACGACATGATCTCGGAAATGAAGCAGTTCAGCACGACTCCAAAGGATCTGGAGGAAATCCTGAAGAACCTGGAGGAGCCGCTGCTAAAGAAGAAACTGGGGGATATCCACCGGATTTACAGCCGGTATGAAGAATCCATTGAAAATCGTTTCGCGGATACCGAGGACCGGATGGCCATCTATATCAGCCGGCTGGCAGAGTATGAAGAACTCCGGGGGACCAGGGTTTGGATCTGGGGCTTCGACTATTTCACCCCGAAAAATCTGGAGCTCATCCGGGAGCTGATGAAGAATGCAAAGGAGGTTAATCTGGTCCTGACTCTGGATGAAGGAAGCCGGGACGAAGACCTTTTTGCGGTGACCAAAGGGATGCGAAACCGGATTTTGGCCATCGCCCGGGAGGAGGGCATTCCTTCCCGGGAAATTCCGGTTCCGGAAGACTATAAAATTCCTGCAGGGTATGGAGAGGGGGAAAAACTTCCTTCTTTAGTCAGCCTGGAGCAGGAACTATTTGCTCTGCCCATGAAACCAGCACCCAGCCGGGAAGGGGTCACCCTGGTCCGGGCTGCCAATCTTTACGGAGAAACGGAAAGCGCCGCTGCCCACATCCTTTCTCTGGTCCGGGATCAGGGGCTGCGGTTTCGGGACATCGGAGTGGTTTGCAATGACCTGGAGGTCCGGGGTTCCATCATGAAGAGGATCTTTGAAGAATATGGGATACCCGTATTTCTGGACACCCGCCGTTCCTGCACCCATAATCCCCTGGTAGAATCCGTTGCCTCGGTGCTGGATCTGCTGATCCGGGGCTGGCGGACTGAAGATGTTTTTCGCCTGATCAAAACCGGCCTGGGACCCTTGCTGCCCGAAGAGGCAGAGGAACTGGAGAACTACGCCATTCAGTACCGGATTCGGGGAAGCCAATGGAAGAAACCCTTCCGGCGGGGTCTTTCCGAATATGGGGAGGAAGGCCTGCTGGAACGGAACAAGGAACGGGAAAAGCTGGTGGCGGGATTGGCGTCTCTGGAAGAAGAGTTTCGGAAGGGGAAGAAGACGGGAGAAAAACTCCGGGCCCTCTACCGTTGGATGAGCACCGAAGGCAGGCTGCCCGAAAAATTAGAGTCCTTGATGGAGGAACTGGAGAAGGAAGGCCATCAGGAACTGGCCGGCGAAACCAGCCAGATTTGGCAGACGGTGGTGGACCTGATGGATCAGATGATGCTGCTCCTGGGAGAAGAGGAATTGCCGGACCCTGAGTTTGCCACCCTGATGAATACCGGTTTTTCTGCTATGGAGATCGGCCTGATCCCCCCGACCGTGGACCGGCTGACGGTGGGAACCATGCAAAGAACCCGTTTTTCCAGTCTGAAAGCCCTGGTGGTCCTGGGTGCTAACGATGGAATCCTTCCCCAGGAAGCCAATCGGGAAGGACTCCTGAGCGAGGATGAGAAACGGCGGCTTTACCATAACCGGATTCAGCTTTGTAAGCTGGATGAACTGATGAATCAAGAGGAAAAGCTGGGCATCTATCGAATGCTTTCTCTGCCTCGCAGGGACCTTTGGATCGGCTGCTCCGCCACCGACGAAGAGGGAAAGGATATCAAGCCCTCCCCGGTCTTTGAATCCCTGCTTCGGATTTTCAGCACCCAGCCAGCGAAGGATATCCTGAGCAGTGAAGATGGAATGGCTCTTCTTTCCTCTCCCCAAAGCGGACTCCGCCATCTGGCAGAAATGCTCCGGAGAGGCCTGGAAGGGGAAGCCGTTGGAGAGGAATGGCAGGAAGCTGCCGATTGGTACCGGGGGAATAAAGAAGAAGCTCTTCTCCGTTTGGAAGAGGGAATCTTTCATACCGGCAAACAGGAAGACCTGGAAAAAGAATTGGCAGAAGCCTTGTATCAACGGGAATCGGGAGAGCTTCGGGTCAGCCCCTCCGGGTTGGAAAGCTACAGCCGATGCCCCTTCTATTACTTGATGAACTATGGCATCCGTCCGGTGGAACGCAGAATCTACCAGGTGGCCGGGCGAGAAATTGGAGATCTGTATCATCAGTGTCTGATGGAAATTTCCCGGGAACTGTCTCGGGGGCAGGGCTCCATCACTGCGGAATCCTCTCCCTGGATGACCATTGGCAAAGACCAGTGCTGCTCAATGGTGGACGCCATCGTTGAAAGAGAAGCTGCCCGGTATCGGGAGGGCCTTCTGGTTCAGGGGCCGGAGGAAAGCTATAAAAAGTAACGAATCAAAGGTGTCTGTCGGCAGGTGGCCTGGACGCTGATCGAACACGTCCGGCAGGGAGACATCCAGCGGGTGGAATTTGAGGCTGGATTCGGCAGCAGCCCGGGTTGCGTCTTTCCGCCTATTCAGGTGGAAGCAGCCGGGAAGCAAGGGACCATCGAAGGGAAAATCGACCGGGTGGACATTTTGAAGAAGGACCGGGCTAAGATCATCGATTACAAGTCGGGCAGCGAAAAATTCGACCTGACGGAGGTGGAGAAGGGCTACCGACTGCAGCTGATGATTTATCTGAAGGCTGTTCAGGAGGCCCTGGATCCCCGGGAGCCAGGGGCGGGTGTTTTCTATTTCCATATCGACGAACCCCTTTTGGACGCATCGGAGGTTGCCGATGGCCAGCTTCTGGAAGCCCTGGAGAAGGAAAGGGTCCGTCAGTATCGGCTGGACGGCATGCTCCTGGATGACGAGGAGGTCATTCGAAGCGTAGCCGGAGATTTTACCGACTATTCGGGAATCTGTTCCATTCGGGCCACGAAGGAAGGAATCAAGGGCACGGGGCCGGGCAGGCTGCTCTCGGAAGAAGAATTCCGAAAGGTTCGGGAGAAGGTGGACGAATTGTTGAAAAACCTCTGGGGAGACATGATCTCCGGTCGTGCACCGGCAAGTCCCATGAAGAGCGGGCAGTCGACTACCTGTGACTATTGCAGCTTCAAGACCGTCTGCGGCTTTGATACCGCCTTTGAAGGCTGCCGATACCGAGTCGTTCGGTGATTCCCAGATCCGATTCACGATAAAAAGAAACAGACCGCCTCAATCCCTTGGAAAGAGACGGTCTGTTTTTATATGGACTAAATGAAGAAACGGGTAGTTATTTATTTAATCAGGGCTTCAATCTTCTCCAGGGAGATTTCTCCGGTCAGGACGTTCTGAATGCATTTATCCTTGATGAACACTACAGCCGGAACCTCGCTGATATTCAGCCGGTCGGCCAGTCCCTTGGATTTATAGATATCGACCCGGGTGACCTTGATCTGGCCCTTATATTTTTCTTCAAAAGCTTCTACAACCGGCAGAAGGCATCGGCATTCCGGCATAACAGCGTTCCAGAGGAATACGATTCCCGGAAGTTCACTGCCCATGATCTGATCCTCAAAGATTTCGCTTTCAGCCAGATATTTTTCCGCAGCATAGCCGGCAATGGCACCGTCACCGACAGCAGTAGCCACCTGCTTGAGGAACTTCTCCCGCACATCGCCGCAGGCAAAGACACCGGGGATGTTGGTTTCCATCTTCTCGTTGGTCAGTAGATAGCCGGGCCTGTTCATGTCCAGGATGTCCCGGAAGATTTCTGTGTTGGGGACATAGCCGATGAAAAGGAAGCAGGAATCCACGGGGACGGTCTGAAGTGCGCCGGTTCTGGTATTTTTCAGAACTACACCGTTCAGATGCTCTTCGGTTCCGACGAACTCATCGGGCATGGTGTTCCAGATGAACTCCATTTTGGGGTTGGCCAGAGCCTGGCCTTTGGCAATTTCGTTGCAGTCCATAATCCCTTCGTCGTGCATGACGGAGACGATGACCTTGTCCGCAAACTTGGTCAGGAACATGCCTTCTTCAATGGCTGCATCGCCGCTTCCAATGACCATAACAGTTTTTCCGCTGTTGGCAGCGGCATCACAGGTAGCACAGAATGAAATCCCCTTATCATAAAGATACTGAGCTTCCCCTTTGGCTCCGGTCAGTCTGGGCTTGCCACCGGAGGCCACGATGACTACTTTGGCTTCGTAATTGGTCCGGAAGGTTTCAACGACCTTGACATCTCCCTCCAATTTCACGCCCTGCACATCGGTGCCCTTGAATTTTACTCCGAATTTTTTAGCCTGCTTCTGGAAAAGCTCCATCAGTCCAAGGCCGGTGGATCCATCCGGAAAACCAGGATAGTTTTCGATTTCGTTGGTATAAGTGGCAAGACCACCAACCAGTGATTTTTCAATCAGCAGGGTGTTGAGCCGAGCCCGTCCGCAGTAGATGCCGGCGGTCAGACCGGCGGCTCCGCCACCGATGATTACCACATCGTATTTTTCAGTTTTCTTTTCCACTACAAAATCCTTTCTGCTTTGAATCATGTAAATTTGTTCAGCAAATTTCTGCCAATCCGAACAGGATTACATGAAGAATTTTGTTAATAATTTGCTTCCGATAAAGGCTCCTACCAGCAGGCTGGCTCCAAATACCCATCCGGAAAGGGACAGGGAGATGATTCCGCTGAAGAAGGCTCCGATATTACAGCCAAATGCCAGCCGTGCGCCGTAACCCATGATGATGCCGCCCAGAACGGCAGCCACCACCTGTCGGAGAGCTTTGATCTTCTTGAACTTAAACTGGGAGGCCATCAGAGTAGCCAAAAGGGCTCCAAAGATAATTCCCAGATTGGACATGGTTCCCGGATCGTTCAGAAATCCATTGTTCAGGGTATTCTGTGCCCCTTCTGAAGAGAAGTAGAACCACTTGTCTACGCTCCCTCCAAGAGCTTCATAAATCCAGGCACCCCAGTTGGTGAAGGTGCCGGACACGCCCCAGGGATTTCCGGAGCTTGCCAATAGGGCAATCTGAAGGATGGCCAGCAATACGGCTCCCGTCACATAGGTAAAGGGATTTTTGAAGATTGCGACGTAATATTCATTTTTGCCGATTTTTTCCCATAGACTCTTCAAAAATGGGTCACCGCCTTTCTATTACAGTCATTAGCATGACCTTTTATTTTGTTTTTTCAATGATGACTTCCCATTCGCCGTCATCTACTTCGTCGATCTCCACGTTGTAGCCCTGGTTTCTGGCCCACTCGGGAACATTCTTCATGGCACAGCTGTGATCAATCTGAACAATGACCACATCGCCGACTTCCATTTTTTCCATTTGCTTTTCAGTTTTCATCAACGGCAGCGGGCAAGCTTCACCCATGCAATCTAAAGTAAATTCTTTCATTTTTAAATCCTTTCTGCAACTATGCGCCTAACTTTTTCTTTTGCCATTTATCGGCAGCAATATATAGACATACAATAACCAGTAACTGAAGCACGACGGCTCCGAACCATCCGAAATAGTCCGGCAGGAATACTTTGGGACTATGAGAGATGAAGTTGATTTTCCAGAATCCAAAATGGTTTGCTCCAATGAGGGATCCGACCACGAAGAATACCAGGGTAAGCATATTCATGGCAAAGCCTTCACCCACACGCATCAAGGTTCCCGATGCGCATCCGCCGGCGATGACCATGCCGGTTCCGAAGAGGATTCCGCCGATGATGGTGGCAGGACCCACGGGAACAACATAACTCATACCGGGTATCGGAAGACCATTGACAAAATATCCGTACTTGATGGCCGTAACTCCGACGGTTCCGATGGCAAAGGCGATGAGAACGGCTTTCGTCACGGAAGTGCTTCCGGTGATGATTGGATCTCTCAGGGATGCGGTGAAGCAAAATCTGGATTTCTGGAGGACGAATCCGAAGCAGCTGCCGAAAATCCAGAACATGGCCAGATTGGATGACTTCATACTGAGGGCGATGCCGATGATGACCATCAGCAGTAAAACTCCCAATCCCATCGGAATCTGGCTTTTCTTCGGTTTCTTCGGTGCCCGCGAACTGGAACGTTGAATCGTTTTGATTTCCTCGGACATAGGTTCCTCCTTCATTGAAATAGCGACGTTTTTGTTAAGTTTTTGACAGTTTACTTGTGAATATTGTAACATAGAAACGAGTTGCGTAAACATAGCAAAGTGTTATACAATATAACGAGTAATTATAACGGATAAAGAGTGGTTCATCAAACAGGAGCCGGGAAGGGGGGGCTGTAGATGCAGCTGGATTATATCAGTCTTTTTAATAAAATTGTTAAAGAAAAGAGCATTTCTAAGGTTGCCAATGAGTGCCACCTGTCTCAGCCGGCCCTGAGCCAGCAGATGAAAAAGGTGGAGGATTCCATCGGCATGAGGCTCTTCGAACGAAGCAACCGGGGTATTGAACTGACAGAAGCAGGTAAGCTGGTTTACCATTATTTCCTTCAGATGGAAGAGCTGTACAGCAATCTGCAGGAGGAAGTAGAAAATCTCAAGAAGCATTCCGGCACCATCAGAATCCTGGCTTCTCCAGTGGTGGGTCAGTATGCCCTGCCCTGTACCGTCCATAAGATGAGTGAAAAATTCCCCAAATATCATTTTTCTCTTTCCATTATGACTTCCCAGGAGGTCATGCGGAAAGTACAGGAAGGAAACGGGTACATTGGCTTTGTGGTGGACCAGGAAGAAGCTGCCGACATCAGCAGCCATAAAGTTTTTACGGATCGTCTCCATCTGGTCTGCTCCAATAAGTTCTTCGGCGGGGACACCATTACCCTGGAAGAATTGAAAAAGAGGCCGATGATTACCTTGATTGAACGGTTCAGCCCTCGCAGGATCCTGGAAAAGGCCTTAAAAGACCATGGTGAGAGTTTGGATGAATTCAATATCCTCATGAATCTGGATTCTACCGAATCGGTGAAGGCTTCCGTCATCGCCAACCTGGGATTTGCCTTTCTGCCCTACATGGCCATAAAAAAAGAGCTGTATCTGAAACAGCTCAAAATTGTTGATATTGAAGATTTTAAGATGGATTATCCTCTGTATATGGTCCATAAGGAAGGCTCGGATTTTCAGAATGTACCCCAGGATGTGATCCGATACTTTGAAAAGGTCGTAAACGAAACCTTTTGTTAAGGGGCTTTTCGGACATAGATTTCCCAGACACCGCTGATGGGTTCCACTACCTCGAACTGATAATGAAGAGACCGACAATAATCCAATACATTTTCTGCGGCGCAGCTGTGATCTGTCACCAGCATGATTTCCCGGCCCTCTTGCAGGGCTTTTTTCATTTCCTTGAACTTCATCAGTGGCAGGGGGCAGATATCCCCAAGACAATCAACGGTCAGTATTTCGAGGGCGTGTTTGTCGGACATGGCTTGCTCCTTTCACCGTTTGGAGAGAGGTTTTATTCGGTCCACCATTCCTGGTTGGACAGATACCACTGAATCGTATCCCGGATGCCGGAATGGAAGGGAACGGCAGGCTCCCAGCCCAGCTCCCGCTTCATCTTGCCGGAGTCGATGGCATACCGGAGATCGTGGCCCGGACGGTCTTTGACGAACTGGATCAGGTCTTCACCCTTGCTCAGTTGTTCCAATATGATGCCAACCACTTCCAGGTTGGTTTTTTCATTGTTGCCGCCGATGTTGTAGACCTGACCCGCTATCCCGGCTTCCAGAATCCGGTCCAGGGCGGTGCAGTGGTCAGTCACATAGAGCCAATCCCTTACGTTCTGCCCATCCCCATAGATGGGCAGTTTTTCATCAGCCAGAGAACGGACGATCATGGCAGGAATCAGCTTTTCCACGTGCTGATAGGGTCCGTAATTGTTGGAACAGCGGGAAATGGTTACCGGAAATCCGTAGGTCCGGTGATAGGAAAGGGCCAGCAGATCTGCGGAGGCTTTGGAAGCTGCATAGGGGGAAGATGCCTGCAGGCTGTTTTCCTCGGTAAATAGGAGGTCCGGCCGGTCCAGGGGCAGATCCCCGTAAACCNNCTCATCGGTGGAAACCTGATGAAACCGCTGTACGCCCGTATCCCGGGCGGCATCCATCAGATTCTGGGTACCCAGGATATTGGTGGTCAGAAAGACGCCGGGATCTTCAATAGACCGGTCCACATGGCTTTCGGCAGCAAAATTGATGACATGATCAAAATTTTCTGTCTGGAACAGCCGGAAGACCTCCTCCCGGTGGGTGATGTCCCCTTTGACCAGCCGGAAATGGGGATTGTTTTCTGCCCCTTTCAGGGTAGCCGGGTTGGCGGCATAGGTCATGGCATCCAGACAGATCAGCTCCCGGTCCGGATATCGGTTCAGGTAATGATAGATAAAATTGCTTCCGATAAATCCGGCGCCGCCGGTTACTAGAATCTTCATGGTTCCTCCTCGTGGCATCAAATCCTGTCGTTTATCAGCATTATACCATAGGTTGACAAAGGAAAGAAAGGCATAATATAATAGGACACGCAAACCGCCCGGGGCGAACCGGAGGAAGGAGACCAGCCTTGAAAATCCCGTTTTATAAGCGTTTTCAACCGGCAGAACAGCTGAAATTAATAGAATCTGCTCTGATTCAGGGAGACCTGTCATCCCGGGGAGCATTCACGGAGAAGCTTCAGGAGCACTTTGAACTCTGGGATCAGATTCGGCACATACGACTTGTCACCTCTGCATCCTCGGCCCTGGAACTGGCGATGCTGGTCATAGCTCCGGAACCGGGGGCGGAATTCATCATCCCTTCCTACAATTTCCCCTCGGCTGCCAATGGAGTCTTGAGGGCCGGCGGAGTACCCGTCCTTTGTGATAGTGATCCGGTAACCAAAAACATCTGCCTTGCCGATGCGGCAGCGAAGATATCAAAGAAGACCCGGGGCATCATCCCTACCCATTATGGCGGGATTTCCTGCGATATGGATCAGCTGATGGAACTTTGCCGGTCAGAGGGCCTTCTGCTCATCGAAGATGCAGCTCAGGGGGTGGGGAGCACCTATAAAGGTCAGGCCCTTGGGAACTTGGGGGATTTTGGTGCCTACAGTTTTCATCATACCAAAAACTATTCCAGCGGGGAGGGGGGAGCATTTCTCTGCCGGGAAGACAAGTGGATGGAAAAGGCAGAAATCCTGATGGACAACGGAACAGATCGAAGCCGGTTCCTGCGGGAAGGGCGGAATTCCTACTCCTGGCAGCAGGGAGGTTCCAATATGATTTTAGGAGAAGCTCCGGCCGCCATCCTGTACGGCCAGATGCTCCATCGGGTGGAAATCCGGGAAAAACGAGGCCGGGTCCACCATTATTACAGCCATATATTTCAGGAAAAAAGCCTGGAAGAGAAGCAAATTTTTCCAATGAAACTGCCGGATTACGGTGAATCCAATTATCATATCTATTATCTGGACTGTCCCTCTTTGGAAGTCCGGGAACAGCTAAGGACAGGTCTTTTGGAGGACGGCATCGACGTCCGGGCTCATTATGTTCCCCTTCACAGCTCGGGCAAGGGTAGAAAAATGGGCCTATTGGACCGGGATTTTCCCGGCAGTACCAGGATCGCCGAAACCATCCTGAGGCTGCCCATCCACACGGAACTTACCGAAGAGGAGCTGGCCTATACGGCAGAACGGGTCCTTCAGAGGATTCGGATGCTTTAGAAAACCTGAAGTACCAAGTAAAAGGCGCTAGAAATGACTGAAAATAAAAAAACCATTGAAATCATCATCCCGGTCTATAATGGGGAAAAAACGCTGATTCCGCTGACGGAGCGAATCCATGCCAGCCTGTCTGGTCATCCGGTGAGGCTCCTCTTTGTGGACGACGGAAGCCGGGATGGGAGCCGGGAACTGATTCTGGAGCTACAGAAGCGATACCCTTCTGTCCGGAGCCATTTTCACCGGGAAAACCAGGGCCAGCAGCAGGCTGTTCTTCGTGGCCTTTCCATGATTACAGCAGACTGCGATTATGTGGTGACCATGGACGATGACCTGCAGAATCCTCCTGAACTCCTGCCCCGGCTTCTGGCTGAAATCCGGCAGGACCGGGATCTGGTCTACGGAGTGCCGGAAGGACAAGCAGGGCCCCTGTACCGCAGAGTCGGCAGCCAGATGCGGGATATCCTTTTCACCTTGTTTCTGGGAAAGCCCCGGGGGGTGGAAGTCAGTGCCTATCGGATCATGACCCGGGGATTGGCCCAAAAAATAGCCGCAGCCCAGGGACCTTTTTTCTATTTTTCCGCAGAGGCTTTCCGCCATAAACCCCTTCGGGCCACCCATATCCTTTATCCCTACAGCCCAAGGATCCACGGAACCTCCAGCTATAATCTGAGGAAACTGGCTTGTCTTTATGGCCGAATCCTATATTACTATGTCATCAGGAGAAAGCGATGAAAAAAATCATGATTCTCGGCGGGGGAACCTGCCAACTCAATGCTCTGCATCAAGCAAAATCCCTGGGACTGGAAACAGTAGTGGCGGATATGCTCCCCTCATCGCCGGGAGCCGCTTTGGCCGACTATTACGCCCCCGCCAGTACCTTTAATCCGGAAGCCTGCCAAAAGGCGGCGGCAGAGTTTGGGGTGGACGGCATCATGACACTGGGCACCGATCAGCCGGTGCTGACATCGGCTTTGGTGGCAGAAGCTCTGGGGCTTCCCACCCTGATCAGCGCTGTTCAGGCCAGGTCCCTGACCAACAAGAGGGAAATGAAAGCCTTATTTCATCAACACCATATTCCCACCGTGGACTATTGCCTGGTGAACGAGCATACCGACTTCCCGAAACTGAAGGCCCTTTTCCCCGGACCGGTGGTGCTGAAACCCCTGGACTCCCAGGGACAGCGAGGGGTGTACCGACTGGAGGTCGTGGAACAGGCCGCCCCCATGCTGACGAAGACCCTCTCCTATTCCAGGGAAAAAGAGGCGCTGCTGGAGGCCTTTTACCCGTCGGATGAGATTACGGTCAGTGGCTGGGTGAAAAAGGGGAAGCTGACCCTCCTTACGGTAACCGATCGGGTCTTGATGGAAGATCCCCTGAATATCGGCATCTGTACCTCCCACCGCTTTCCTACCATCCATCAGGAACTGAAAGAGGAAATCGAGGAGGTTTCCCAACGGGTGGCGGAGGCCTTTGAGCTGGAGGAAGGCCCCCTCTACATCCAGTTGCTGGCAGGTGGTCAGGGAGTCCTGGTCAACGAGGCCGCCTTTCGGATCGGCGGAGCTTTCGAAGACCTCATTATTCCGAAAATAACCGGGTTTGACATTCTGGATGCTGTCATGGCCCATGCGCTGGGAGAAGAGCCTGGGACCCATTGGAGAGAAGGCTGGGATTGCTTCCGAACCGAGGCAAAGGCCTCTGTCCAGCTGATGTTTGCCCATCCCGGACAGATTAGGGAAATTACTCCCCTTGAAGATCTTTTATCCATGGAAAATGTGGTTGCGGCCGGATATAATTTTCAGCCGGGTCAGTGGATTCATCCAACGGAGGATGCAACTGCAAGATTTGGCTACTGTGTTTTTTTTCGGGAAGAGGGAGACCTGACCGCCTCGTTGGAGGGCTTTCTGGAAAACTTCCGGATCCTGGATGGGCAGGGTCATAACCTGTATCGAAGATTCCCCCTTTAAGAATCGAGAGCGAGATAAACATAGAGAAGAAAGGGTTTCAAATGAATAAAGCAAAAAAAATCCGGAAGAGATTCGTTCCGCTGATTTTTCTGATGATGATCCTCCTGATTCAGCCCGGATGCGTTCAGAAGGCCACCGGGCCGGAGGGAAAAACGGAAATTCGGATTGCCGAGCAGTTTGGCATTGCCTATGCCCCCCTTCAGATCATGAGGGAACAGGGACTCCTTGAAAGGGAGCTACCGGGTGTAAAGGTAAGCTGGAAGCAATTTGGAGGGCCCACCCCCATTCGGGAAGCTATGCTGGCGGGAGAAGTGGATTTCGGATTCATGGGACCGGCTCCGGTACTGGTGGGAATCGATAACGGTATGGAATGGAAATATGCTACCGGCATATCCTTTAATCAGGTAGCGCTGGTAACAGATCAGAAAGATATCCGAAGTCTCAAGGATTTCAAGAATCATCACCGAATTGCCATCTTGTCCCCCGGATCCACGCAGCACATCCTGCTGTCCATTGCCAGCGATCAGGTATTTGGGAATCCCAACCAGTTCGACAATCAAATCGTTTCCCTGTCCCACCCCGATGCCATGGATGCGCTGATGGCGGATACGGAAATCGTCGCCCACTTTGCTACCCCCCCCTATCTGGACCGGGAGCTGGAAGCTGGCATGCACATCATTGCCACCGGAGAAGAAATCATGGGTCAGCCCTTTACCTTCATCACCGGGGTTGCTCCAATCCGGTTTTACGAGGATTACCCGGCAGAATACGAAGCCGTCCTCAGGGCCCTGAACCAGGCTATCGACTATATCAACAACAATTTGGATGAAGCGGTTGCTCTGCTTGCCCCCATTTACGGAATCGACGAAGAAACCCTGAAGGCCCAGATGACTTATCGGGGAACCATTTATTCCAATGAGCTGACGGGACTGGACAAACTGGCAAAAGAAATGCACCGGATCGGAATCCTGAAAACCCCGATTCGTTTTGAGGATGTGGTATTTGAGAAAGCAGGGAAAGATGTTGAAGAGGGAAACCGGTAAGAATAAAGCAGCGCCGATGAAAAAGGAAAAGGAGGGATTTTTGATCCAGCTCAACTGGGTCTTATTTCTTCTGGGATTGTGGCAGATTGCCCATACACTGGAATGGGTTTCTCCCCTGTTGCTGCCGGGACCGGCCCAGGTGCTGGAAACCCTTGGGGATTCCCTGGTTCGAGGAGATCTGGCCTATCAAATCGGATACTCCCTGACGATCATCATCACCGGGATTCTGGCGGCCACGGCCCTCGGTATCCTGATGGCGCTGGCCTCCCAACATTCCAAGATTTTAGAAGGACTGGTAAAGGTTCTGTCAGTAATGGGTCATCCCCTGCCGGCGCTGGCCCTGCTCCCCCTGATCATCATCTGGTTCGGTACCGGTGACCTGAGCATTCTGGTCATCATCATCCATTCCGCCCTCTGGCCCATCCTCATCAACCTGCGGGCCGGATTCCAGGAGGTTCCGGCCATCTATCTGGATGTGGGGAAAAACCTGGAGCTTTCGCCTATTTCCATCGCGATGGAGATTAAAATGAAATTTGCCCTGCCCTATCTTCTTTCCGGCATCCGGATTGCCTTTGCCCGGAGCTGGCGAGCGCTGATCGGAGCGGAAATGGTCTTTGGTGCCATTGGCCTGAAGGGCGGAATCGGCTGGTATATCTTTAAACAGCGGACATTTATGAACACACCGGGGCTGTTTGCCGGAATTCTGGTGGTGATTCTGCTGGGTTTTATGATGGAAACCCTTTTATTCAATTGGATTGAACGAAAAACCATCGGCAAATGGAATCCGAAGAAAGGATGACCTATGGACATCAACATCAGCAATGCCATCGTCGAATATGAAAGCGGCGGAGATACCAGGCGGGTGCTCAATGGCTTAAACCTGAAAGTGAAGAGCGGCGAATTCGTCTCCATTCTGGGGCCCTCTGGCTGTGGCAAGACGACCCTGTTGAAATACATCGGCGGCTTCTTAGAGGGAGGGAGGCCTTCCCGACAGATATTTATGATTTTTCAGGATTTTCATCAGCTTTTTCCCTGGCGGACCCTGGGAGATAATATCGCCTACGCCATCCAGAAAAGTTCCGGTAAAAGCAGGGCAGAAGCCCGGAAACAAGCAGAATCTGTTCTGAAGGAAGTGGGGCTGGAAGACTATTATGACTATTATCCCCACCAGCTTTCCGGAGGAATGAAACAGCGGGGGGCGCTAGCCCGTGCCTTGGCTGTGGAAAGCAGGGTGCTTTTAATGGATGAACCCTTTTCCAGCCTGGATCCGGAAAGCAGAGAAGCAGCCCAGAGGCTGCTTCTGAAAATCTGGAAAGAACGGGGTCTGACGGTGATCTTCGTCACTCATGATCCCCAGGAGGCGGCATTTTTATCAGATAAGATTCTGTACTTTAAAGATCTGAACGGTGAAGTCCAGGTCTGAGCGCATGTATCCGACAACCCGGATGCCGTAGGTGTTATCCTGAAACTGGTGGACCAGGGTGCACTTCTCTTCTGTAAACTGCCGGAGTTCTGGCACATAACGGGGATTCCCGTAAATCATATTCCATACCGGACGTCTTTGGTAAAGGAAATCCATTTCATCGGAAAGGATGATGTACTGAATGCGGTTCTGCCGGATGTAGTCCTCCACCGACAGACCGTTTTCTTTAAGATAAGTCAGATTCCGGACGTCCCGGAGTCTGCCGTTTTTGAAATAGTAATCCGTGTTGAGGTTTGCCAGCACCCGGCTGTCGGCTGGCACCGCTGAACCGATTTCATCCAGATATCTTTCGTAGGTCTCCGCTTGGTCTGCCGATTCTGAGGCGGGAAGCCAGGGAGTCACATTCTGCCAGGTATGAAGGGCGGAACCGCCGATGAGAAGAAGAAAAGCCAGGGCAACCAGGGCTTTTTTTTGCTTCCCACCCAAGATTCGGTGAAGAATCAGCACCAGAAGAGCCCCAAGAAGGGGAAAGAAGAAAATAATGCTGGTCTGATTGTAGCGGCCGATGATCACCATGCCCAGGAAGATTCCCAGAAGTCCACGATAGAGAAACAGCAGAGAACGGTTATCTTTTTTATCGATAGCAGCCAGAAGAAGTCCGGCGGGAATCGTCAGGCCAAATAGAATCATCCAGGCCCGGATATCCGGCACATGGTAGGTACCGCTGACCTGATGCCAGATTTTTTCCAGGAACAAGGGAAATTCAGCCAGCTTGTTGTGAACCGGAGCGCCTACATCAAATTCACTGTTGCCGTACTGAAAATAATGGAAAGGAAAGGCCGGATCCCAGGCAAAGCTTAATACAACAAAGACCAGAGCGAAGATTCCAGCACCAAAAGAGAACCGAAAGGCCTGAACGGGATTCCGGCGAAGAGAAGCCAGGGTCAGGGCCAGTCCCATGGTCCCGATCATAAAGCTGTTGGGATGAAGCCCGACGCATAGGCCGGTTACGATTCCGGCGACTAGAGGATGACCCCGCAGAATCAGCAGGGCGCACCCGAGAAGTCCGGCAATCAGGAGGATTTCCTGACGGGCAAAATGGGAGGCGTAGATGTATTGAATATTAAGAGAAAGCAGGATGGTACCCAGCAGGGGCAGATTGTTGGAATTTTCACCGGATTTCTCAATAAGTGTTTGCAAAAAAAAGTAAAAAATTATCAGGGTGACAATTGAAAATACCAGGGATAGGAGCCGGACGGCGCTTACCGAGTAGCCAAACACCAGGATGAAGGGCATCTGAAACAGGTGGAAAAGGGATTTGATGCCGTGGGGCCACCTTGGCTTCAGATCAAAAAAAGTCTCTGTGACCCCCAGACTGCCGGATTCCATCATGTTCCTGGTCAGGCCGGAAAGCCAGGCTTCGTCGGAATGGACGAAGGGATAGTCGGTTAGAAAAGCCAGGTTCACGAAAAAGTAGGCCACCAGATAAACCAGAAGCAAAAGGTCCGGTCGGCGAACCGGTGGATTTTTAGTTATGGGATTGAAGGGCTGGGTCTTCAGCATGGCTCGGGGTGCCTCCCTATCGAATTATTCGGATCCGATTGGATCCTTATGAAATATCATAACATAGAAGGGTCCCGGGGGCATATTGTTAAAATTTCCTCAACCATAAAATAATGATATGCTGCATAATAGATAATTATATCACAAAGAAGAGAAATTATATTATGATGAGTATGACAGTTTACCGACCGTTACTGAGTAAAAGTACACCCCAAAAAAAGAAGGAGGAAAGCTGTGCGATTGATTGCCAAAAATTTAACATTTGCAGCGCTGATCGTCATTCTTGCAGTTGCTTTTTCCGGCTGTAACCCTTCCGACTACGTGGAAACAGAGCCGCAGATCATCAGTGCCGCCGAGCTTGCTCAGCTTCTGGAAAGCGATGAGAAGGTTCAGGTAATCGATATGCAGAAGGCAGAAGATTACGCTAAGGGCCACGTGGAGGGCGCCGTCAATATCGTAAAGGATGATATCGTCATCAACGTCCCGGTGGACAACATGCTGGCATCCAAATCCAAATTCGAAAAAGCTATGAGCGATAAGGGAATCGAAAATGATTCCATCCTATTGATTTATGACAATGACCGGATGAGTGCCGCAAGACTTTGGTGGACTTTCCTGATGTACGGAAATGAAAATGCCAGAGTCATCGATGGAGGCATCCAGGCTATTGAAGCGGAGGGGATCGTCCTGAGCAAGGAAGAACCAACCATCAAGGCCAGTGTTTACAAAGCCGGTGAAAAGAATGAAGCCTATCTGGCCAACATCAAGGATGTGAAGAGCCAGCTGGATGAGCCCAACCCCAATTTGGTGCTGCTGGATGTAAGAACAGAGGCGGAATACCTGGAAAAGGGTAAGATTCCCTCATCCGTTATGGTGGATTACAATACTATTTTCTATACCGACAATACCTTTAAAGATGTCCAGGCGACCCGGATCAACTTTGTCGATAACGGCATGAGACCGGAACAGGAAATCATCGTGTACTGCCAGACATCCATGCGAGCTGCACCAGTGTTCTTAACACTTTATAATGCAGGGTACCGAAACATCAGGATCTATGACGGGGCTTACCTGGAATGGTCCAGCAATCCCAACAATCCAGTTGAAATGCCGGAAGGAGCCGCTGTGGCCCCAGGCAAAAAAGATGCATCCTAAGGAGGAAGTAAGGTATGAAATTTAAGAAATTATTAGTCCTTTTACTGACACTGGCATTGATGACCACATCCTTTGCAGCTTGTGGCGGTCAGGAAGCGGAAGCTCCTGCAGAACCCCCGGCAGTGGAAGAGCCCGAAGTGAACGTGGTGGAAGAAGCTGCTATGGCTTACTTCGCCAACCTGCCCGAAAGCAAGAACATGATCGACTTCAAAGATCTGATGGCAAAAATGGATGCAGGTGAAGAATTGTTCGTCATTGACACAAGATCCGCGGACGATTATGCCAAAGGTCACGTTAAAGGTGCGGTGAACCTGCCCTTCGCCAGCACTGCTATCGGTGAAAATGTAGAATTCATCCCCGATGATGTTCCCGTTTACGTTTACTGCTACACCGGACAGACTGCGTCCCAGGTTACCTCTGTCCTGAATGTTGCCGGCAAGCCGGTCACCAACATCAAAGGTGGATTCTTGAGAGGAATCACCACCACCGATGGCCACGAAGCATATCTGGACACTGTTGCAGTAGCAATGCCCACCGACACCTACGAAGTGGATGACGATATCCAGGCTGCTGTTGCCAGCTATTTCGAAACCGTCGCTTCCTACAATGGAACCGACACCGCCAACCAGAACATCGCTCCGGAAAAAGTGAAAGAAATCATTGATTCCGAATCCGATGAGTACTTCATCCTCTCCGTCCGTCAGGCAGAAGATTACGCAAAAGGCCATATCCCCGGAGCTGTGAACATTCCCTGGGGTGCAGGCATGCAGGAATCCTTTGCAGACCTGCCGAAAGACAAGAAGATCATCGTTTACTGCTACACCGGACAGACTGCTTCCCAGACTGTCGGTATCCTGAGACTGCTGGGCTTTGAAGCCTACAACATGTCCTTTGGTATGGGCAGCGTGGAAACTGAAAAAGGCTGGCTGGGTGCTGGTTTTGATGTAGTCACTGAATAATCAGAAATAACTGGAAGGGCCTTAAAAAGACCCGACGGAAACCATGTCCCATCCGGGTGGAGAAGAAGCTCTCCGCCCGGATTTTCTTGCTTTATGGGATGGTGGATGATAAAATAAATAAGTGTAATCTGAATTTGAAAAGGAAGGTATGGGATTCATGAACAGTTCAAAATACAAGGATGCCCTCTACGAAGTACGACCAATAAGGGACCTGAAAGAAATGGTGGATACCAGTGCTTCCCTTTATTCTCAGCGGGCTGCCTACCTGACCAAGGAGGTTCTGGGGGGAGAATACAAGCCGATTTATTATCCCCAGCTGAAAGAAGACGTGGATGCCCTGGGCACCCAATTCCTCCGGATGGGCCTGAAAAATCAAAAAATTGCAGTCATCGGGGAAAATTCCTACCCCTGGGTAGTCACCTACTTTGCGGCTGCCAACGGTACCGGGGTCATCGTGCCCCTGGACCGGGAACTTCCAGTCAATGAAATCCGCAACCTGTTGATCCGGGCGGAGGTCTCTGCCATCGTCTATTCCAGGAAGCTGGAAGAGGAGGTGCTGGAAGCCATCCGGGATTTGCCGGAGATCCGGTACGTCATTAACATGACGGCTGCCAATGATGAGGCGGGAAGGCTGTCCATGAGCCGGCTTATCGCTCAAGGGAAAGAAGCCCTTCGGGGAGGGGACCGAAGCTTTGTGGATGCGGAAATCGACCCGGATGCCATGTGTTCCCTGCTCTTTACCTCCGGGACAACCGGGCTGGCCAAGGGAGTCATGCTGTCCCACCGAAACCTGACCTCCAATGTCTATAATATGTCTCAGTATGTTTCTATTCCCCCCAATTATATCGGGCTTTCTGTGCTGCCCATGCATCACACCTATGAAATGACCTGTCATATTCTGACGGGGGTCTACCAAGGTCTCACCATCGCCTTTTGTGAAGGCCTCAAATATATCGCCAAGAACATGGCAGAAGCCAAGGCAACGGTCATGTTGGCGGTTCCCCTGGTTTTCGAATCCATGCATAAAAAAATCTTCAAGCAGGCCGAGGCCAAGAAGAAAGATAAAAAGATGCGAAAAGCCATTCAGATTTCCCGGAAGCTGAAGCTGTTCAATCAACCGACGGCAACCCGGAAGATCTTCAAGGATATCCACCAGGTCACCGGCGGCCATGTCAAGCTGTTCATAGCCGGAGGAGCGGCCATCAACCCAGCCGTCATCGAAGACTTTGAAGCCATGGGATTCCCCATGATTCAGGGCTATGGCATGACCGAGTGCGCTCCCATCATCGCTGTCAACAAGGACCGGTACAGCAAGGCGGCAGCTGCAGGCCTTCCCCTTCCCGGCACGGAGATCCGCATCATTGATGAGGATGAAAACGGGATTGGTGAGATTGTCTGCCGCAGCGAGTCGGTGATGCTGGGCTATTATCAGGATCCGGAGGAAACCGCCCGGGTGCTTAGGAATGGCTGGCTCCACACCGGAGATTATGGGAGATTTGATGCCGATGGTTTCCTTTATATATCCGGCCGGAAGAAAAATGTCATCGTCACCAAGAACGGAAAGAATATTTTCCCGGAGGAAGTGGAGTATTACTTGACGGGTAGTCCATACATCGAGGAGGTGCTGGTTCACGGAGTGGAGGATGAACGGACGGGAGACATCGTTGTGAAAGCGGAGATTTACCCCAATTACGAAAGCATCCAGGAAGAACTGGGTCCCATGAATCAGGAGGAGATTCAACGTTTTCTCAAGATTCAGATTGACGAAATCAATGAGCAGATGCCATTGTATAAACGGGTGAAGCGGTTCAACGTCCGTAAGACGGAATTCGAGAAGACCACCACCCGGAAGATCAAGCGATTCACCGAAGGGAACCTGAAAGAGGAGGAACAGGCTGATGTTATCGAATGAAGAGTATAAAGCACTGAAATTCAAGGACATGGAATATGCCGTCAAAAGGACCAATGAGCTGAACAACAGCACGGACCCTCGGGTTCTGTACAAGAACAGCCGACCCATCATGGACCTGAAACATATGCTGGAGACCAGTGCCGATCTGTACCGGGACAATGTGGCTGTTTACGACAAGGAAGTTCGGGGCGGAGAATACATTCCCACGACCTACAGCCAACTGCTGGAAAGGGTCAATGCCCTGGGGACAGCCCTAATCGCCAGAGGGCTGAAGGATAAAAAAATATCCGTAATCGGGGATAACAGCCATCAATGGGGTGTTTCCTACCTGGCTGCGGTCTGCGGTACCGGAGTAGTGGTGCCCCTGGACAAGGAGCTATCTGCAAGGGAACTGAAAAACCTGGTGGTGGAGGCAGAGGTCGCTTGTGTTCTCTGCGACGATCGGTTTACCGAGGCTTTCCTGGCTATGAAGGATAGCGGCGACACCAGTTTGGAAATCATCGTCAGCCTCCAGGCGAAAGAACACGGGGAACGGGTCCTTTCCTTTCATAAGCTGCTTGAAGAGGGAATGGGACTTTTAGCGGAAGGGAACCGGGATTTTCTGGATGCCCAAATCTATCGGGATGAAATGAGCATCATTCTTTTCACCTCCGGCACCACAGGAGTTTCCAAGGGGGTCATGCTTTCCCACGGGAATATCACCGAAGACCTGATGACGGCTCCCACTTTGCTGGAGGTCCGGCCCGACGATATTTTCTTTTCCATCCTGCCGATCCACCACACTTATGAGTGCACCTGCGGCTTCCTGATGCCTCTCTACAAAGGAGCAGCGGTGGCTTACTGCGAAGGGCTGAAGCATATCGTAAAGAACCTTTCCGAAGCCCGGCCCACCATGCTTTTGGCGGTGCCGCTGATTTTGGAAAGCCTTTATAAGAAAATCTGGCAGAATGCTCAGAAAGCCGGCAAGGACAAGATGCTCAGAAAGGTGATCGCCATCAACCGGAAGACCAAGAAAATCGGACTGGATCTGGGTCCCGTTTTCCTGAAGAAGATCACCGACCTCTTTGGCGGAAGAATGCGGATGATCATCTGTGGCGGTGCCGCCATCAATCCGGAAATCCTGAAGGGGATCAACGATTTTGGTATTACAGCGCTACAGGGATACGGTCTGACCGAGTGCGCCCCTATCTGTGCTCTGAATCCGGATAAATTCTTCAAACACGATTCGCTGGGATATGTTCTTCCCGGTTTTGATGCTAAAGTCATCGATCCGGACCCGGAAACCGGCATTGGGGAAATCGCTGTCAAAGGCGGAAACGTGATGCTGGGCTATTACAAAATGCCGGAAGAATCCGCGAAAGTTCTGGTGGACGGCTGGCTCCACACCGGTGACCTGGGGTATATCGACAAGGACAACTACATCTATCTTACTGGGCGGAGCAAGAATGTCATCATTACGAAAAATGGCAAAAATGTCTATCCAGAAGAGCTGGAATACTATCTGTCCAACCTTCCTCTGGTCAAGGAATCCATGGTCTGGGGCCGGGATAGCGAGGAAAGCGATGAAGTGCTGATCTTTGCCTCCATCTTCCCTGATGAAGAGGAGGTTGCAGCTCTGCTGGGAGAAAAGGCAGACACAGAGGCTATTAAAAAGGTTCTGTGGGAAGAAATCGATAAGATCAACGGAGAACTGCCCTTCTTTAAGAGGATTAAAAAAATCACTGTAAGAGACCGGGAGTTTGAAAAAACCACCGGAAAGAAAATCATCCGCCATGCGGAGGAAAACAAAAGGTTCTAGATAATGAAAACGATACGGCTGGCCCTGCTGGGCTTTGGGAATGCCGGCCAGGCCTTTGCCCGGCTTCTCACCGAAAAACAGGAAGAACTGATCAGCACCCTTGATACAAGGGTGCTGGTTTCTGCTATTGCCACCAACCGAAAGGGAACCCTTCTGGCGGAAGGACAGGAAGGCTTGAACCTTTCCAATCTTCTTCATGATCTGAAAAAAACAGGGCGATTCTCCAGAGATGAAGGGAAAACAGCCCTTCAGGTGGCAGAAGATGCAGAGTATGATATTTTGGTTGAGCTGACCCCTCTGGATATCTTTTCCGGAGAACCGGCAATCTCCCACATCAAAGCCGGATTGAACCGGGGGAAACACGTGATCACGGCTAATAAGGGACCGGTAGCCTGGGCATACCGGGAACTGAAAGAACTGGCGGCCGATAAGGGCGTGGATTTCCTCTGCGAAACCACGGTCATGGATGGAACTCCGGTCTTCAACCTGGTCCGGGAAACCCTGCCCTTCTGCCGGGTTACGGAGGTCAGCGGCATCCTCAACACCACCACCAATTTCATTCTGGAAGAGATGGAAGCGGGGAGGAGCTTTGAAGAAGCGCTGGAAGAGGGGAGAAGGAGGGGATTCGTGGAAGCCGATCCTTCCGCAGACCTGGATGGCTGGGATGCAGCAGCCAAGGTAGCGGCCCTGATGAATGTACTGATGGATGCCGGTATCACCCCTCTTCAGATCGATCGGAAGGGGATCGGCGGTGTCACTGCTGAGATAATCAAGGAAGCAGGAGATCGGGGAAAATCCATCAAACTCCTTTGCCGTGGGTGGCTGGAAGACGGGATCCCCCATGGAAAAGTCGGGCCGGAGGAAGTGGACCGGAAGAGCCTGATGGCGGTTATCGACGGGACGTCCTCCCTGGTATCCATCCAGACGGATCTGATGGGGAAATTGTCTGTTCTGGAACACAACCCAGAGATCGAACAGACTGCCTTCGGCATCTTTGCCGATATGACTACCATCGTGAAAAGGCAGGAAAAATAATGACCAGAATCAGAGACGGAATCGTCTTCGCTTACTTTATAGGGATATTGGGATCCATGGCCTGGGGAATCTCTTTCATCGGTTCCAAGACAGCCCTTGATTACTTAGAGCCCATGCAGGTCATGGCTGTCCGGATGACGGTAGCCCTGCTGGCATTTTTGCTCATCATTGGCCTGAAGCTGGTCCGGGTAGATTTTCGGGGTAAGAAACTCCGGAGCCTGCTTCTTCTTTCCCTGGCTCAGCCGTGCCTGTACGCCACCTTTGAGATTTATGGCATCGATCTCACCACGGCTTCCGAATCGGCTATTCTCCTCTCCATCGTTCCTATCGTAGTGACACTGGTTTATGCCGTTGGATTTCGGGAGAAGATTCGGCTTTCCCTGGCCGCCTTCATTTTGCTTTCCTTTGCCGGGGTAATCGTTACGGTGCTGGGTGACGTTGCGACCAGTGGAAAGATCCTTGGTTATTTGCTGCTGATGCTGGCGGTGGCCTGTGCATCCGCCTATACGGTGCTTTCAAAAGAAATATCCGGCCGGTTCACTTCCATCGAGATCACCTTTATCATGACCCTCTGTGGCTTTGTCTTTTTCAATGGAAGCAGTTTCCTGATGGGTCATGGGTTGGAAGCATACCGGATTGCCCTTCAGGAACCGGAGCTTTTGGGAGCCCTGGTCTTTCTGGGAATCGTCTGTTCTGTATTCGCTTTTATCGCCTATAATCAGCTCATCGGAAAGGTGCCGGCCTACAAAGCCTCTACCGTATCCCTTTCCGTGCTTACGGTGACGGGGGTCCTTGCCGGAATCCTGTTCCGTGCAGAGCCTGTAACGATTTATAAAATAGCCGGTCTGGTCATGATCCTTACCGGCGTAGTAGGAGCCAGCCGGCCGGAAGAACTGCCGGCAGCCCATACAGGAAAGGAGTAAGCAGTCCATGAATCGATACCCCAACTTGGAAATTGATCTGAAAAAATTACGACACAACATCGAAAAGGTCGTGGAGCGCTGCGGAGAAAGGGGAATCACCGTGGCCGGAGTCATCAAGGGCTTTAACGGCATTGCCGAAATGACCAAGATCTATGAAGGATCCGGTGTCTCCAGCATTGCCTCCTCCCGAATCGAGCACATCATCCGAGCCAGGAAAGCCGGCATTTCCGGCCCCTTTGCCATGATTCGGGTACCCATGCTCAGCGAGGTGGATTTGGTGGTGGAGCACTGCGAATTCAGCCTCAACAGCGAAAAAACCGTATTGGATGCCATCAATGAAGCCTGTCTGAAGCAGGGGAAACGCCACGGAGTGTTGCTGATGGCGGATCTGGGGGATCTGAGGGAAGGATATTGGGATAAAGAAGAGCTGATTCAGGTGGCCCGGTATGTGGAAAACCAGTTGCCTTACGTGGACCTCCGGGGTGTCGGAACCAATCTTGGCTGCTACGGATCCATTAAAGCGACTCCGGAAAAATTGAATGAATTGGTAGAGTTGGCCGAAGCCATCGAAATGGGCATCGGTCGCCGTCTGGAAATTATCTCGGGCGGAGGGACCACTACCCTGCCGATTGTTTTTGACGGCACCGTTCCGGAACGGATCAATCATCTCCGGATAGGGGAGGGGATTATCCTGGCTTATGACATGATGGCTCAGTTTGGTGTGGACATGACGTTCCTTTATCAGGATGTCTTTACCCTGCGTGCGGAAATTATCGAAGTCAAGGAAAAGCCCAGTTACCCAGTTGGAGAATTATCCTACGATGCCTTCGGCCAGGTTGGCGAATATGAAGATCGGGGCATAAGAAAAAGAGCCCTGGCGGCTCTTGGAAAAGTGGATTTTGCCTATCCGGACATGTTGATGTGCCGGGATAAGAATATTGAAATCATGGGGGCCAGCAGCGATCACCTGATCCTGGATGTGGAAAAATGCTCCGGAGAAATCCGAGTAGGGGACAAGGTAGAATTCGATCTCTGCTATGCTACCATGGTCTTTGCTACCAGTTCGGAAAATATCCATCTGACCTTTAAAGAATAGGTGGATGCTTTCGGGCTTCCTTCAGGAAAAGATCCATCAGGGTTCCGGCAGCTTCAATCGCTCCGTCCATTTCTTTTTTCGAGAAGCCTTCAAAGTGGATGCCGGTGGCCACGGTTACGGTGCAGCTCAGCTCATAGCAGATGATAGCGGCCATGTCCATGGCCAGAGTATCACCCCGATGGCTGGGAGTCGTAATCAGGGAAGCATGTTCTCCGGGATGGCACACGGCAACCGCACCGATTCTGGGCCGGTCTCCGCCGGATACGGTAATGGCATAATCCTTTCCCAGAGAAACAGCGGTCAGGGTGATGGGCAATTCTTTGTACAGAATATCGTAGGTTTGCATGGGAGAAAGCTCCTTTGTGGATGCATAGCCCCTTCGGGCGTGGTATAAGTTGGCCGATGATTGAAATCATAGCATAGGAGAGGAAACAATGCAACAAAAAAGCCATGGGATTCCATGGCTTCTTCTGTCGATTCAAGGGTAAAAACCCCCAAGCTCCTTGCAGAGGGATTATTCTTCGTCTACTGGGACGAATTTCTCGGCTGGAACCTTGCAGATGGGACATTGGGCCGGGGGTTCTTCTCCCTCGTGCACATATCCACAGAC
>DIMT01000011.1:0-4845 GCA_002425705.1 Firmicutes bacterium UBA5559 | reverse complement strand
TCATAGGGCGCTTCCTCCTGTCTTGTCTACTTTTGTCGGAATTGGTTTATAGCATATTTATACCATAGAAGGGGAAAGGATTGCAAGACCTGGAGGCCGGGTCGGTGGAAAACTCTTTACATTTTTTTAAAAAAATATATAATTATATAGTATTTATAATTAGCCCGGCTGGATTTGGCTGGTCCGCGGCATTTGTAAATCGGAATCAAAGGAATAATAGGTTAACGTTCATTAAGGAGGAGAAATCATGAGAAAGATTTCAGTGTTACTAGTTTTAGTCCTGGTACTTTCTGCTTTCATGGCTGGCTGCGGCGGAGGCTCCGGAGATGCTGATGAGGCAAAAGTAATCAAAATCGGTATCTTTGAACCCCTGACCGGTGAAAACGGCGGAGGCGGTGCTCAGGAACTGGACGGCATGAAGTATGCCAACTCCGTTCGACCTACTGTTACCATCGGTGGTGAAGAGTATACGGTTGAACTGGTTATTTCCGACAACAAATCCGATAAGACCGAAGCTGCAACCGCTGCCAACTATCTGGTAGACAAGGGCGTTTCTGTTGTTCTTGGATCCTATGGCTCAGGCGTGTCCATCGTTGCCGGGGACATCTTCAAAGAAGCCGGAATTCCTGCCATCGGGGCATCCTGCACCAATCCCCAGGTAACCAAGGGAAATGAATTCTACTTCAGAGTATGCTTCCTGGATCCTTTCCAGGGAACTGTTATCGCTAACTATGCCATCCAGAACGGAGCGAAGACAGCAGCTGTCATCACTCAGCTGGGCGACGACTATTCCACCGGATTGGGCAGCTTCTTTGAAACAGCATTCAAAGATCTGACCGGCGATGCCAACTCCATCGTTTCTTCCCAGACTTTCCAGCAGAATCAGGCGGACTTCAATGCTATTCTGCAGAACGTAAAATCCAAGAACCCGGATGTGGTCTTTGTACCGTCCTCCATCACCACGGCTCCTCTGATCATTCAGCAGGCCAGAGACATCGGCATCACTGCTCCGATTATGGGTGGAGATACTTGGGAAAATGCTACCATTATTGAAAATGCAGGCGAAAAGGCCGAAGGAATCGTCCTGTCCACCTTCTTTGATGAAGGACTTGCTGATTCCAGCCCCATCACCAAAGAATTCGTAGAAGGATACACCCAATACCTGGCTGGTCGAGAAGCCAGCATTCCTGCTGTTGCCGCTCTGGGCTATGATGCCTACATGGTGGCTCTGGATGCCATCGAAAGAGCCGGATCCACAGAAGGTGCCGCTATCCGTGATGCCCTGGTTGCTACGAAAGACTTTGAAGGCGTAACCGGAACCATCAACTTTGACGAAAACGGCGATGCTATGAAGAATATGGCAGTCATCAAAACTGTAATGGATGGAAAATTCCAGTTCCTGCAGGTCGTTGAAGTTAAATAGCCCTTCCGATTGATGCTGAGAGAGGCAGGATGTGGGTGCCCATATCCTGTCTCCTGTTTTTTCAATGAAAATAAATAATTATTCGCAAACACAAGAAAATATTCGTTATACTGAAGAAAAAAACATCCAACCTATTAAAGGGGAATAATTTATGGATCTGACAACTTTTTTACAGAATTGCGTAACCGGGGTTTCTCTGGGAAGTGCTTATGCGCTGATTGCAATCGGTTACACGATGGTGTACGGGATTCTGAGGCTCATCAATTTCGCCCATGGCGATATTTTTATGATGGCAGGATACTTTACCATATTTGCCATTACCAACTTTATGCTGCCTTGGTACGTTGCTATACTAGTCGTCATCATCGCCACCGTAATCCTGGGGGCCGCAATTGAAAGAGCTGCCTATAAGCCTCTTCGGGAAGCACCGAGGATGTCCATTATGATTTCCGCTATTGGCGTGTCCTTCTTGCTGGTAAACCTTGCAACGTATCTTTTCACCGGCCTTCCCAGATCCTTTCCGAAACTGGGATTCCTACAGCATGTCTATAAGATCGGCGATGTTTCTGCACCTGTTGTAACCTTTATTACACCGGTGATAACCATCGTTCTGCTTTTCGTGCTTATTTATCTTGTCAATCATACAAAGATGGGAATGGCCATGCGGGCTGTTTCCAAAGATTATGAGGCATCCCGCCTCATGGGTATTGAAATAAATACGATCATCACCATTACCTTTATCATCGGTTCGGCCCTGGCTGCCATTGGCGCTATCTTGTATTTTTCACCAAGACCGATGGTGTATCCCTTTAGTGGAATGATGCCTGGATTAAAATGCTTCATTGCTGCCGTTATCGGCGGGATTGGCAACATTCCGGGAGCCGTCATCGGCGGATTTGTCATCGGTATTGCAGAAACCTTCCTGGTTGCCGTATTCCCGTCCATGACCGGATACAGCGATGCCTTTACGTTCGTATTGCTGATCATCATGCTGGTTTTCCGGCCTACGGGACTGCTTGGTGAAAATATTACAGAAAAGGTGTGAGACAATGGTACTGAAAAAATCGACGAAAGCTATTCTGACCACAGTACTGGTTGTTGCTGCACTGGTACTGCTTTATATGCTGGATAACGGGGTGATCGGCAGCTCTTATACGGTACGGATCGTCCGGCTGTCCTTTATCTACGCGCTGATCGGTGTTTCCATGAACCTGGTCAATGGCTTCACCGGATTGTTCTCCTTGGGTCAAGCTGGCTTCATGGCCATTGGCGCCTATACCGTAGGAGTTCTTACTATTCCGGTAGACCTGCGTCCGAATGTTTACTACCTGAAGCCGATGGCCGAAGGACTGGCAAACGTGGAAGTCCCTTTTGGGGTGGCGCTCCTGCTTGGAGGCATTTTCGCCGCCGTCTTTGCAGCCCTCATCGGTGCACCGGTACTGCGGCTGAAGAGCGACTACCTGGCAATTGCTACTCTGGGCTTTTCTGAAATCATCCGAGCCATCATTGCTAACGATCAGTTGGCTCCCATCACCAATGGGTCCCTGGGAATCAAGAGCGTTCCCGGATTTACTTCGATTTTTGTTCCGGTGGCTATCAGTGTTGCCGGCATCGCTATTATGGCCCTTCTGATTAAATCCTCCTACGGCCGAGCTTTTAAAGCCATCCGGGAAGATGAAATCGCAGCAGAAGCTATGGGGATAAACTTATTCAAGCACAAAGAACTATCCTTTACCGTTTCTGCCTTTTTTGCCGCCATTGGCGGAGGACTCTTAGCTGCCCACCTGACAGCGGTAGACTCCAATCAGTTTAAGATTATGGTTACTTTTGAAATCCTTTTGATCATCGTGCTGGGAGGTATGGGCAGCATCACCGGTACCTGTATTGCCGCCTTTGCTATTACCGCCGGGAAGGAATGGCTTCGATTCTTTGATGCGCCATTCTTCATCGGAGCATGGCAGGTTCCCCTGTTCCGACCGGGACTTCGGATGGTTATCTTCAGCCTGCTGCTTATGGCCATCGTTCTTTTCTACCGACGGGGACTTATGGGAACCAAGGAATTTTCCTGGGACGGCATCTTTAATTTTTTCCACCGGCTGCAGGACGAAATCAGAAGGCGCTTGAAAAAGCCGGCAAGGGAGGTGCAGTAAATGACGGATAAGCCAAATGTCCTGAAGGTACAGGACGTTACCGTTCAGTTCGGCGGAGTTGTTGCTGTCAATAACCTGAACCTGGAAATCAATAAAAATGAGATTATCGGACTCATCGGTCCCAATGGTGCCGGAAAGACAACAGCTTTTAACGCCATTACCGGAGTGTATGCCCCAACCAACGGCGCTATTTACCTGAACGGTGAACTGCTGTCCAGCAATTTCCCGGATAAGAAAATGCAGGGAATCTACGCCGGAGAAAACCTGGGGAAATATAATGTACGCCTGGCCCCTACTCCGGATATCATCACTCGGAAGGGGATTGCCAGAACTTTCCAGAATATCCGTCTATTCAAGAACCTGACGGTTTTTGACAATGTCCTGATTGCCAAGCATATGACGGTAAAGGCCAATCCTTTTTCTGCCACTTTCATGCTGAATCGGGAAGAGGAAAGGCGGATTCGGCAAGAGTCGATGGATCTGCTGGAAATGCTGGGATTGGCTGATGTGAAAAACGACATCTCCACCTCCCTGCCTTATGGAAAGCAGCGTCACCTGGAAATTGCCCGGGCTCTGGCTACCAAGCCCCAGCTCCTGCTGCTGGATGAGCCGGCTGCTGGCATGAACCCTCAGGAATCCGACGAACTGATGCATTTTGTGGCCAGGATCCGGGATGACTTTGACCTTTCTATCCTGATGATCGAGCATCATATGCAGGTCGTTATGGGAATCTGTTCACGAATCTATGTACTGGACTACGGGATCACCATCGCCAGCGGCAATCCCAAGGAAATACAGAATAATCCGAAGGTAATAGAAGCGTATCTGGGGGTGGATGAATAATGCTGGAAATCAAGAACCTACAAGTCCATTACGGGGGGATCCATGCCCTTCGGGGAATTGACATGTTCGTAGAAAGCGGCAAGATCATTTCTCTCATCGGCGCTAACGGAGCGGGAAAGAGTACCACTCTGAAGGGCATCATGGGCCTGGTGCCCAAGACTGCCGGAACCGTTATCTGTGACGGAGTGGACATTACAAATATGAAAACAAAGGACATCGTCAAGGAAGGCATCATCCTCTGCCCGGAAGGACGGAGGGTATTTCCCAACCTGACGGTAGACGAAAACCTGATGCTGGGAGCCTATACCAGAAGTGACAAAGCCCAGATCCTGAAAGACAAAGAATGGGTTTTTGAACTGTTTCCCCGAATGAAAGAACGGGAGTGGCAGGCTGCTGGTACCCTGTCAGGGGGAGAGCAGCAGATGCTGG
>DIMT01000039.1:14406-36876 GCA_002425705.1 Firmicutes bacterium UBA5559 | reverse complement strand
TTTGGTATGACGGGCATGCCGTCAATCTGTGGTGAAAGTCCACAAGGGGCGTAGTTGCCGACGAACCCCAAAGCGACTTGCAAGTTTCACATCGTGAGGTGTGGGAGAGAAGAAGCAATAGCGAAATCGTAGCCTGACGAACAGAAACCTGATACCAAGGCCTGCATGGCGGATAAGCTGGCCAAGAGCAGTGAAGTCCAAAAGGCAATCGTAACCCATGCAGGTAAATCAGGCAGGTAGACGAGGAAAGATTGACGACTTATCCCGTGAGGTCTCACAGACGGAAAAATCCGTAGTAACAACGAACTGTGAGAAGTCAGCAGAGACCATAGTACTGAGAAATCAGGAAGGGTCGAACAATTCAAGGTCAACTGGACTTAAGAATGTGAGTGTATAGGCCTGACGAGAATCGGAGTAGCAAAGACGTAACGGAGCGAAAGATTCATAGGAGGTAGGGCTGATATACACGAAAGCAAACAAGAAAAGGAGACGAGTATGAGCAGGCTAATGGATGAGATACTCAGCCGGGAAAACATGGCACAGGCCTACAAGAAGGTGAAAGCCAACAAGGGTGCCAGCGGGGTAGACGGGATTTCCGTAGATGAAATTCAGGAATATCTTAAAGAAAACTGGCCGGGTATCAAGGAAAGGATTAAGCAGCGGAAGTACAAGCCACAACCGGTACTGCGGGTAGAAATACCAAAGCCGAACGGAGGAGTGCGGAAGCTGGGAATCCCGAGCGTAGTGGACAGAATCATAGAACAGGCAATCGTGCAGGTGATAACGCCAATCGTAGAGCCACATTTCAATGACAACAGCTATGGATTCAGGCCGGGCAGAAGAGCAGAGCAGGCAATCATCAAATTGCTGGAATACCTCAATGACGGATACACATACATAGTAGACATGGATTTAGAGAAGTTCTTTGATAATGTACCACAGGACAAGCTGATGACCCTCGTAGGAGGAATCATTAAAGACCCTGACACGGAATCACTGATCAGTAAATACCTGAAAGCGGGAGTAATGGTAAAGGGAAGATATGAAGAGACCAATGTGGGCACCCCGCAGGGAGGAAACCTATCGCCAATCCTCAGCAACATCATGTTAAACGAGTTGGACAAAGAACTGGAAGAAAGAGGCCTGAATTTCGTCCGATATGCGGACGACTGTGTAATTGCAGTAGGAAGCAGTGCCGCGGCCAACCGGGTGATGAACACCATAACGAAGTGGATAGAAAGAAAGCTCGGATTAAAAGTGAACATGGAAAAGACGAGGGTGACAAAACCAAGAAATCTGAAGTATTTAGGATTTGGATTCGTGAAGATGGGGGACAAATGGGAAGCGAGACCGCATCAAGATTCGGTAAAGAATTTTGAACGAAAGCTCAAGAAGCTGACCAAACGCTCCTGGTCAATCAGTATGGACGAAAGAGTCCAGAGATTGAACTGGGTCATCAGAGGCTGGATAAACTACTACCGAATCGGAAGGATGAAGCAAAATCTCATTCGAATCGACGGACACCTGAGAACCAGAATGAGAATTGTCATTTGGAAGCAGTGGAAAACGAGCCAAAAGAGATACTGGGGACTGCGAAAAGTGGGAGCACCCGAATGGATGGCGAAGCAATCGGTCGGGTTTGCAGACCATTATCATGGGGCATCAAAGACTACAGGACTCCGTAAAATTTCAAAAGAAGTCCTCGCAAAGCGAGGACTCATTAGTTGTGTGGAATACTATTTGAATTGAACCGCCTGGTGCCGAACGGCATGCCCGGTGGTGTGAGAGGGGGAATTTATTTCCCCCTACTCGATTTTTTTGCCGCAACGGTCAATAAAGATTGAAAAGTGAAGGAAATGCATCCTGTATACAAGTTGGCATAGGAATTGCTAATTACTATAGCATGAGGAACCATCCTCAAAATTAGGTTTGCTGAAGCATGAATATAAAGATTGGAGGCACAGCATGAAGTGTTGGGATGGATTTAAAGGCAGCTTATGGAAGACTGAAGTAAATGTGAGAGATTTTATACAAGAGAATTACACGCCCTATTATGGGGATGAGTCTTTTTTGGCTGATGCGACAGAGGCAACCAAAACTCTGTCTGACAAAGTTGGCGAATTGATTAAAGAAGAAGCAGATAAGGGTGGCGTTTTGGATGTGGATACCAGCATGGCATCAACGATTAAATCCCACCTGCCCGGCTATATTGATAAGCCTCTTGAAAAAATTGTTGGCCTGCAAACGGACAAGCCTCTCAAAAGGGCCATATTTCCAAGAAGTGGGATTTCACAACTGGAAAAAGCCTTAGAAAAGTATGGATATCATTTGGATGAAGGGATTAAAAATACTTATACCAATCATCGAAAGACCCATAATGAAGGTGTGCTTTCCGTATATACCCCGGATATTCGAAATGCCTGTGATGCCGGCATCATTACCGGGCTTCCGGATAATTACGGCAGAGGAAGGCATATCGGGGATTATCGCCGGATTGCCCTGTATGGTCTTGATTATATTCTTTCAGAAAAAGAAGGTGAATTCAAACTTCTGGAACCGGGGGAGATGACTGATGAGACCATCCGGATGAGGGAAGAACTGTCGGAACAAATTCAAGCCTTGCATGATTTCAGGGAGATGTGCCTGTCCTATGGGTATGACGTATCCAAGCCAGCCTGTAATGCACAGGAGGCCATTCAATATGTCTACTTCTCCATTCTGGCGGCAGCCAAACAGCACGATGGGGTGACGATTTCACTTGGAAGAACATCAACGTTCCTCGATATATACATAGAGAGAGATTTAAAAATGAATCGTATCACCGAAGAGGAAGCCCAGGAATTAATCGATCATTTTGTTATGAAACTTCGGATTTTTAGATTTCTGAGATCCCCGGATTATAATGAACTTTTTTCCGGCGATCCCACATGGATTACCGAATCCATCGGTGGATTCGGGGTCGATGGACGGTTAATGGTTACCAAAAATTCCTATCGGTACCTCCATACTTTGTACAATTTGGGAGTAGGACCCGAACCCAACCTGACCATACTATGGTCCGAACGATTGCCGGAAAACTGGAAGAAATACTGCTCCAGAGTCAGCGTTGAAACCTCTGCGATTCAGTATGAAAACGATGATTTAATGCGACCGGAATTTGGTGATGATTATGCCATATCCGGCTGTGTCGGAGCACTGGAAATCGGCAAATCGACTCAGCATTTTGGCGCCAGAGTCAATCTGCCTAAGACCCTTTTATACGCCATCAATGGGGGACGGGATGAAATTACCGGCAAGCAGGTTACACCGCCCTTTGCACCGATTACCTCTGAATACCTGGACTATGACGAAGTAATGGAACGTTTCGGTGCCGTGCAGAAGTGGCTGGTAGGCATTTATGTGCAGGCGGTCAATATTATCCACTACATGCATGATAAATATGCCTATGAGTCTTTGCAGATGGCGCTTCATGATCTGAACATCAAGCGATATCAGACTTTTGGAATCGCAGGTCTTTCCATCGTTGTAGACTCCCTCATGGCAATCAAAAATGCAAAAGTGCGGGTTATTCGGAACCTGGAAGGAATCGCAACGGATTTCGAAATTACAGGGACCTATGTCCCCTTTGGGAACAGCAATGATGAAACGGATCAAATGGCGGTGAAGCTCACAAGAGACTTTTACCGGGAAATCTCTACCCATAAAATGTATCGGAATTCCAAGCCGACCATGTCCATCCTGACCATAACCTCGAATATCGTCTACGGCAAAATGACTGGAGCTACCCCTTGTGGGAGGCAGGCATTTACCCCCTTCTCTCCCGGTGTGAACCCGATGAACGGCAGAGACTGCAATGGTGCCGTGGCATCACTGGCATCGGTAAGGGATATACCCTATACCTGCGCCCGGGATGGAATTTCTTACACCTTTGCCATAACCCCGGCGGCGCTGGGAAAACTCCAGGAGGAAAGACAGTCCAACCTTGCGCAGCTGCTGGATGGATACTTTACCCCAAACGGAGGACAGCACCTGAATGTCAATGTATTTGACCGATCCCTGCTGGAGGATGCCATGGAACATCCGGAAAAATATCCCCAGCTTACCATCCGGGTGTCGGGCTACGCTGTAAACTTCACCAAGCTGACAAGAGAACAGCAGCTGGATGTTATATCAAGAACCATCAATGAAGCAAAGTAGGTATGTTTTGAAAAACTCAGAGACCCCCAAAAAAGTAATCGGCAAAATCCATTCCATAGAAAGTTTTGGAACGGTTGACGGCCCTGGCATCCGGTTTGTCTTATTCATGCAGGGCTGTGAGTTCCGATGCCTTTATTGCCATAATCCGGACACCCAGAACCTGGATGGAGCGGCTTATGAATTAACGCCGGAAGAAGCCTTTAGCCGGATGAAAAAATACAAAAACTTTTATAAGGACGGAGGGGTGACGGTTTCCGGCGGGGAGCCATTGCTTCAGCCAACCTTCCTGAGAGAATTCTTGAAACTCTGCCGCAAAGCCGGCATGCATACGGCTATTGACACCGCTGGCGCCTATTTGTCGGAAGGCGTCAAGGCAGTCCTTGAAGAGACCGATTTGGTTTTGCTGGATATAAAATGCATTGACTCGGATATCCATCAATCCCTGACCGGCAAACCGTTGGAACCAACCTTGGTTTTTGCCGAGTACTTAGCACAAAAGGGTATTCCGGTCTGGATACGATACGTGCTTGTACCCGGGTTAACGGATCGGGAGGATTTGATTGAAAAGCATGCCGATTTTATTGCCGGTTTGCAAAATGTTGAATTAGTCGAAATCCTTCCCTTTCATAAACTGGGAACCGCTAAATATGAAAAGCTGGGCAGAAAGTATCCGCTGAAAGATACTCCCACCCCAAGCCCCGAACAAGTACAAAGGGCAAAAGAGATTTATTTAAGCAGGGGCCTCAAGGTAAAATGACAACCCCGGTTGTCAAGAAATTCATAGCGGATTCCGGAATTATCGGAAGGAGGTGAGAAAGGCAATCCTATCATCGGCCATTTTTACAGAAGCAGACAATCATTCAAATAAAACAGAAGGAGCAAAGTAATGGGGAACAATATTAAAACAATTGAATTTATTAAGCTTGACGTTCCGGCAACCGGATGGAGTGAGAACACCACCGTGGTAAAGGTTACGGATGAAAACGGGGTATACGGTCTTGGAGAAGCGGATGGATCTCCCAGCGTTATCAAAGCCTATAGCGAGCTGGAAACCGAACACTTTCAATTAACCAACATTTGTGAAGTTGCCATTGGAAGAGATCCGATTGAGTTTAAAGCGATTTGGGATGATATGTATGACAAAAGCAAATGGGTGGGTTCCAGAGGAATCGGAATCTTTGCCATGTCCGGAATCGATATGGCCCTTTATGATCTTGCTGGTAAGCAGCATAATCTGCCTGCCTATAAATTATTAGGCGGGAAACAAAGAGAAGCCGTAACCCCTTATTTCACCCTGTATCCTTCCCATGACATGGAAAATCCAACAGTGGACGATTATATCAGGATGTATGAGCCATTAACCGCAAAAGCGAAAGATCGAAAGTGCAAGGCAGTTAAAGTATGCCTTTCTCCAGGAGTGATTTCTCTTCACGACGACAAAGAAGTGGTTCGGTTCTTAAAAACCCTGAGAGCTCAATTGGGGGATGACATCAAACTGATCGTTGACTTTCTGTATCGATGGAATGATTGGCAAGCAGCCCGGTGGACATTGAACAAACTGGAAGATGCGGATATTTATCTGGCTGAAGCAGCTTTGCAGCACGATGATCTGGAAGGTCACAAGAAACTGGCCAATGCGGTTTCCACCAGAATCGGTGCCTGTGAGATGATGACGACTCAGTATGAAATTATGGAATGGGTTAAAAATACCAACATTTCAGCGATTCAGCTGGATTATAACCGAGCCGGAGGCCTTACAGCAATTATGCGGATTCAGGAACTTTGCGACAACTATAACGTACAGTTGATGCCCCATGGCTGGGCTACCGGTATCACCATGGCTGCCATGCGTCACTTTGGAATGGCCAGCAGAACCTCCATGTATCCCGAATGTCTGCATAAAGACTTCTGGCCGGGTGAACTGATCAACAACTTAACCTTAGATGATCCGGAAATCATTGATGGCACCGTTGCATGCAGTGAAGCTCCAGGTCTTGGTATGAAGATCGACAAAGAGTACTTCAGACAAAAGACCGGTATTGTTCTTGAGTAATGATGCACGAATAAAGTACAACATCTTAAATATCAATTATTGCTTATTATGTGAGGGTTAAAATATGGAAAATAATCTATTGACCAAAAGACCAATCAATGTGGTTGCGGTGGCAATCGTGTTCCTTGTGGTGGCCTCCCTTGGATCCTGGCTGATTTTTAGGCCGGAAGCAGCAGTGGCTTCCATCGGAGCGGTGCAAGCCACTTCGATTAGCGTGCTTTCCCCTTTCTATTTATGGCTGGGATTGGGCTGTCTTATTTATCTGTTATACTTTTCTTTTTCCAAGTATGGAAATATTCGTTTCGGTAACGGAAAACCGGAATTTAAAACCTTCAACTGGCTGGTTATGATGTTCTGTGCAGGTATGGGATCCAGTATGATGCTCTGGTCAGTCGTAGAGCCTTTATACTATGTATCTGGGCCGCCCCTTGGAGCCGAGCCCTTCAGCGCTCAAGCCTATGAACTGGCAGGAACTTATGGTATTTATCATTGGACATTTATCGCCTGGGCATTTTTCGCAGTTGGCGCTATCCCTCTTTGCTATCGGTTCTATATATTGAAGAAACCGGGGCTATCCCTTTCGGCAGCCTGCGAAGGCGTGCTGGGGGATCGAATCGAAGGACCAATCGGAAAGATGATCGAAATCATCGTCGTATTCGGAATCTTAGGTGGTCACGGAACGACCCTGGTATTGGGTATTCCTATGATTCAGAACAACGTAGCAACCCTCTTCGGTGTGCCGGACACCTTGACTACCGGAATCGTCCTGATTGTTTTGGTAACTGCAATCTTTATGACCAGTTCCTGGCTGGGTCTTGACCGAGGAATGCAGAATCTGTCCAGATACAATGCCTATGCGGCAATTGCCCTGGCAGTCTTTTTCCTGATCGTAGGGCCTACCCTTTTCCAGGTCAATCTGTTCACCAACGCTATTGGTTTCATCAGCAATAACTTCTTACAGATGAGCCTTTGGACTGATCCGATTACCAAAGGTGGATTCCCAGAAGGCTGGACTGGTTTTTATTGGGCTTGGTGGCTTGCTCTTGGCCCTTGGATGTGGATTTTTACAACCAGAATTTCACGGGGAAGAACTTTGCGTGGAGTCATGCTTGGCATGCTGCTTGCCGGAAGTGCCGGATGCATGCTCTATTTCGGAGCTATCGGTGGATACACCCTTGATGTACAGTTGGGAGGCGAATTAGACCTAGTCGCCATGCTAAGTGAATCCGGGCAGGCCCAAACGATTTCCAATTTAGTCCTTACCCTTCCAGCCGGTAAAATCATGCTGTTTATCTGGGCTGTTATTGCGGTCATTTTCCTGGCAACTACGCTAGACTCCTCTTCCTATACGTTGGCGGCTACCACCACCGTAGGATTGAAAGAAGGAGAGAATCCGGCCAGATGGTTCAAATTGTTCTGGGCAGTCATGCTGGCACTGGTTCCCTGCAGCCTTCTCTTTGCAGGAGCATCCTTAAAGGCCTTCCAATCCTTGGCCATACTGACGGCATTCCCGATTGCATTGCTGACAATCATTGCGCTGTATGGCGGTGCTAAATGGATTTTCAGAGATTATGCAGGATTGACAAAAGAGCAGATTATTTTACAGGAAAACAAAAAAATCGATATGCTGGTGGAAATCGAAGGAGAGAAATTGGCATAAGAGGTATTGGTTCTTAATGATTAAAATAAGGTAATGAATAGAACCTATCGGTGCACTTCAGCATATGGCGTGCACTGATAGGTTCCATTAAAATCAAAGGAGAAAAGCGCATAATGATAAAACTACTTCACCTGGGTATACCCACTGAAAAAAAGGTGGCAGGGAAAGTATACAACTATGTTGAGGCCATTAAGCTGCATGTTACGAATCCGGATGCAGATGAATTCAAACTCCAGTATGTGTGGGCGGAGCCAGATTCCCCGCTGCCGGAAATCGTCAGGCAAAAAAATCATCTGTCCATTGGTGTGGAAAGCATTGAAGACGTGCTTTCCAGCTTTGATCAGGTAGCATTTCCCCCCCATGCCATCAATGATAAGCTTAGGATTTGCTTTGCGCTAAAAGATGATGTACTATTTGAGTTGATGGAGTTTCATGAATAGGAACCAGAGCCGTCAATCCGAGCAGACAAGAATAAAACCAATAACACAGGAGGATCAACATGAATATCACAACAGCATTGGAAACCCGCAAGAGTATACGCGCCTATCTGGATAAACCGGTTCCCAGGGAAGAGATTGAAGGTATTCTGGCTAAGGCCCTCAGAAGCCCTTCGGCTACCAATATTCAGCCTTGGAATATCTATGTTGTCACGGGGGAAGTGCTGGAGAAAATAAAGAAAGATAATCTGGAATTATTCCAAGAAGGAATCCGGCCGACCATTGAAGAGCCAGAGCTGACAGGTCCCTTTAAGGAGAGACGAAGAGAATTGGCGATAGACCTATTTAACTTGCTTGGGATAAAACGAGAGGATAAAGAAAAAAGAAAAGATTGGACTGCCAGGGGACATAAGTATTTTGATGCACCGGCAGCCCTGATTCTGACAACGAGCAACTATGCTGCCGGGGGAACCTGGTCCCTGCTTGGGATAGGAGCCCTCCTTCAATCCATTTGCCTTGCTGCTTTGGAATCCGAACTAGGGACCTGTGTCAGCGAACAAGGGGTTTCCTATCATGAAGTGCTCAGGAAGTACTTGAGTATCCCGGCAGAGGAGGATATCGTCATCAGCATTGCCCTTGGATATCCGGATCCGGATCATCCGGCGAATAAGCTGACCAGTAAAAGAGAACCTATCGACAAGGTTGCCCATTGGTTTGGGTTCGAGTGAAATGAGAAAGCGTCCTTATAGCGCATATAGGGGCGCTTTTTTAATTTACATAAACTTTACATTTACCCTCGAAGGTTTTTAACATTGACATTGTATTATTAGCATGTAACCAAAAGGGATGAAATAATAAGGAATAAAGAAGGAGAATAAACATGAAGAAAAATAAGTTGGCAAGTCTGATCCTGGTAGGTGCTCTGGCCTTGAGCCTGGCAGCCTGCGGAGGTGGATCAACAGAAACAGAAGGAGAAGCCCCGGACACTCCGCTGACCGGAACCATCGCTATTGACGGATCTTCCACGGTTTTCCCCATCACAGAAGCCATCGCAGAAGAATTTAACGGAACCTATCCGGAAGTTCGGATTCCCATCGGCGTATCCGGAACCGGCGGCGGATTTAAGAAGTTCATCGCAGGAGAAACCGATATCAGCAATGCATCCCGACCCATCAAGGATGAAGAAGCTCAGGCCGCAGCTGCTGCAGGAATCGAATACATTGAAATGACCATTGCCTACGACGGATTGTCCGTACTGGTGAATCCAGCCAACGATTGGGTTGAGAACCTGACCGTGGAAGAACTGAAAATGATGTGGGCGCCGGACAGCACAGTTAAAAAGTGGAGTGACATTCGGCCTGAATGGCCCAATGAAGAAATAAAGTTCTATGCACCGGGAACCGACTCAGGTACCTTCGACTACTTCACAGAAGAAATTAACGGTGAAAGCGGAGCGATCCGACCAGACTTTACCGCCAGTGAAGACGATAACGTACTGGTTCAGGGCATAGCAGGCGACAAAAACGCTATCGGATTCTTTGGATATGCCTACTACGAAGAAAATCAGGACAAACTGAAGCTGGTAGCCATCGACAACGGAAGCGGACCTGTAACACCGGATTTCGACACCATTCAGGATGGAAGCTATTCCCCACTGTCACGACCCATCTTTATCTACATCAACAAAGCATCCTTGGGAAAACCGGAAGTGGTGGAATTCATAACCTTCTATAATACGGTTGCCGGAGAAATCATACCGGAAGTTGGATATGTAGCCCTGCCTTCTGCAGACTACGAGGCGAACCTGAAGTTGCTGAAATAAAAAAACTGTCCTTCGGATTACCTGCCTTCCCCCAAGAGGCAGGTAATCCCTCTTTTCACAAATCAAACAGGGAGAGCTTATGAGAGGTAAAAAGTACGAGATTCAGAAGCTGCATCAGGCCGAATTCATCGTCGAAAAAGTCCTGATGCTGTTTGCTGCCGTGTCGGTCCTGACGACGGCTATTATTGTCTTCATTTTATTTGAAGAGACCATTGTGTTTTTCAGTGAGGTTTCTCTTTGGGAATTCTTCACCGGCACCCAGTGGACCCCGACCCTGCAGCCCAGGAGCTTCGGCATCATTCCTCTTGTTGTAGGGACCCTGATGATCGCCCTGGGTTCCAGCATCATTTCATTACCCCTTGGACTGGGCAGTGCCATTTACCTCAGTGAATACGCCCATAAAAAAGTCCGAAAGGTGGTAAAACCCATCTTGGAAATCCTGGCAGGGATTCCTTCCATTGTATATGGATTCTTCGCCCTGACTTTTATCACACCGATTCTTCAGACGATCCTGCCTCAGACTCAGGTTTTCAATGCCCTGAGCGCCAGTATCGCCGTAGGAATCATGACCCTGCCCATGGTGGCCTCCATGAGCGAGGATGCCATGATGGCCGTGCCGGACTCGATCAGGCAGGGAGCGTACGCTCTGGGATCTACCCGATTTGAAGTGGCGGTGAAGGTCACCATACCAGCGGCCATGTCCAGCATCGGGGCAGCCTTTGTTCTGGCCATTTCCAGAGCCATCGGAGAAACCATGATCGTAGCCATCGCTGCCGGTCAGAGCCCGGTGCTCACCCTGAATCCCCTCAACAGCATCCAGACCATGACCGGTTTCATGGTCAACATCAGCATGGGAGACATCCAGCAGGGAACCATAGAATTCAAAACACTGTTTGCCGTTGGGACCGTGCTTTTCTTCATGACACTGATTATGAATCTGATAGCCCGGGCCATCATTAAAAAGAATCGGGAGGTGTATTAATGGATCAGAAGTTATACGAAAAGCGCCATCTGAAGAACAAACTGTTCCACCTGCTTCTGGCTGGATGCATCCTCTTTTCCATTACGGCGCTTGCCCTTCTCCTTTATGATATTTTCAGCAAAGGACTGGGATGGCTGGACTGGCAGTTTCTGACCAGTATGCCTTCCCGGTCCCCGGAGAAAGCCGGGATCTTATCAGCCTTGGTTGGCAGCGTGTGGGTTATTGGACTGACCTCCGTGTTTTCTCTGATACTCGGGGTAGGCACGGCTGTCTATCTGGAGGAATATACGGACCCGAAGAAGTTGATCAACCGGATCATCCAGTTGAATATTTCCAATCTGGCCGGAGTGCCGGCCATCGTTTATGGCCTTTTGGGACTGGCTTTCTTTGTCCGGTTCCTGGGGTTTGACAAAAGCATCCTGTCCGGAGCTCTGACCCTGACGCTGCTCATTCTGCCGGTTATTACCGTGGCCTCCCAGGAAGCCATCCGCAGCGTCCCCCGGTCCCTTCGGGAAGCATCCTATTCTCTGGGAACCACCAAGCTCCAGACCATCACAGGAGTCGTGCTGCCCTATGCCATGCCCGGCATCCTGACCGGATCCATTCTGGCGATTTCCAGAGCCATGGGAGAAGCGGCTCCCCTGATCATGGTGGGTGCAGCCGGATATATCGCCTTTCTGCCCAAAGGTCCAATGGACTGGTTCACCGTACTGCCGGTCCAGATTTTCAACTGGACATCCCGCCCTCAGGAAGAATTTCAATATATCGCAGCAGCGGGCATCATCGTTCTTATGGCAGTCCTGCTATCTGCCAATGCCGTAGCCATTCTGCTGCGGAATAAGTATCAGAATCGAATGGATTAAGAGAAGGAGTTGGAAAATTCAATGGGAATTAAAATGAAGATCGAGAACCTGGATTTCTACTATGAGGATTTCAAGGCTCTGAAAAATATAAATATGGACATTGAAGAAAAGAAGGTGACCGCTCTGATCGGTCCCTCCGGCTGTGGTAAATCCACCCTGATCAAGACCATGAACCGGATGACGGATCTGATTGAAGGGACGAAAATCACGGGGGATATCAGCTTGGACGGGGAAAGTATCCTGGGGGCTGGGAATGATGTGGTGCTCCTGCGACGGCGGATTGGGATGGTGTTCCAAAAACCCAATCCATTCCCCAAATCCATCTATGAGAATGTGGTTTTTGGGCCAAAGCGGCATGGGGTCACCAATCGGACGGATCTGGAGGAAATCATGGAGCGGAGCCTGAAGCAGGCCGCTCTGTGGGATGAGGTCAAAGATAAATTGAAAAAATCAGCCCTGGCCTTGTCCGGCGGGCAGCAGCAGCGGCTTTGTATTGCACGGGCATTGGCCGTAGAACCGGAAGTCCTGCTCATGGATGAAGCCACCTCGGCCCTGGATCCAATCTCTACCGCCAAAATTGAAGACCTTGTTGTGGAGCTGAAAAAACAGTATACTATTGTTACCGTAACCCATAACATGCAGCAGGCTACCCGGATTTCCGACAAGACAGCCTTTCTGCTTCTAGGTGACCTGATTGAATATGATGACACAGAAACGCTGTTTTCGGTGCCCAAGGACAAACGCACAGAAGACTATATCACAGGGAGGTTCGGATGATGAGAAATAAATTTGAGACCCAGTTGGAGGAATTGAACCGGGAGCTGATCCATATGGGGGCATTGGTGGAAGAATCCATTGATAGTGCAATAAAGGCTCTCTGCAATCAGGATAAGGAAGAGGCCAGAAAGGCCATCGCTTTTGACCGGAAGATTGATTATAAGGAAAAGGAAATCGAAGATCTGTGTCTGAAACTGATTCTGCAGCAGCAGCCGGTTGCCCGAGATCTCCGCCAGATTTCCGCAGCCCTGAAAATGATCACCGACATGGAACGGATTGGGGACCAGGCAGCAGATATATCCGACATCGCCATCTTCCTGGCAGATGAAAAATATATTAAAAGCCTGGAAACCATACCGGAAATGGCTGGAGCCACCATCCGGATGGTGACCGGGAGCATTGACGCCTTTGTGAAAAGCGACCTGGAATTGGCCCGATCGGTCATTGATTCCGATGATATCGTGGACGACCTTTTTGTAAAGGTAAAGGACGATCTCATTACTCTGGTCCATCAGAATCCGGACAACGGCCGTCAGGCTATGGATCTGCTGATGGTAGCCAAATACTTCGAGCGGATAGGTGATCATGCGGTGAATATAGCCGAATGGGTGGTCTTTTCCATTACAGGAGAACATCGGGAAATGGACGGAAGAGAGGAAATCTAGTGGATACCAGAAAGCTGATCTACTGTGTGGAAGATGAAAAGAATATCCGGGAGCTGGTGGTATATGCCCTGAACAGTAGCGACTTTAAGGCCGAAGGCTTTGAGGACGGAGAAGCCTTTCGGGAGGGAATAAAAAAAGCCCTGCCGGATTTGGTCCTTCTGGACATCATGCTTCCGGGGGAGGATGGAATGGCCATCCTGGCAGAACTTAGGCGAAATAAAGAAACCCGGCAATTACCGGTAATTCTTCTGACTGCAAAGGGCAGTGAATTCGACAAGGTTCAGGGACTGGATGCCGGTGCCGATGACTACGTAGCCAAGCCCTTCGGTGTCATGGAGCTTTTATCCCGGGTGCGGGCCGTCCTGCGCAGGAGCCGATTGGATCGGGAGCAGCCGATGCTCCAGGTCGGAAAAATCCTGATGAACCAGGAAGAAAGACGGGTTCTGGCCGATGGCCGTGAACTGCAGCTGACCTTTAAAGAATTCGAACTCCTCCGTTTTCTGATGGAGAATGAAAACATGGTCCTTTCCAGAGACAAACTGCTGGACATCGTCTGGGGCTATGATTCGGAAGTGGAGACCAGAACCGTAGACGTTCATATTCGCAGCCTCCGGCAAAAGCTGGGAGATCTGGGAGAAGTGATTGAAACCATACGCAATGTAGGTTATCGGATAGGGAGAGGAGCATGAAACGAAAAATATTCGGCAGCATGGTGCTGCTTTCTGTAATAACGGTGTTGCTGGCAACGGCGGCATTTTCGGGCTTGCTCTACCAGCAGCTGGAAAAGGATATGGAGCGGGAGCTGAAAAATCAGATGGCTCTGGCAATCACCGGTTATGAGCAGGCAGGAGCCTCTTACCTGGAAGGGGTCCGGGGAGAAGACCGGAACTCCCGGATTACCCTGATCGCTCCCTCCGGTGAAGTCCTTTATGACAATCGGGCAAACGCTGCCCAGATGGAAAACCACGGAGACCGTCCGGAGATAATAGCGGCTTTTGAAGTAGGCCGGGGAGAGGGTGTCCGGAATTCGGACACCTTGGGCAGTCAACTGTTTTATCTGGCCCAGCGGACGGAGGACGGTAACGTGCTCCGCCTTTCCATCCGGACCGACAGCATCCGGACCTCCATGGGGGAAAGCGTGATTCTTCTGGCGGGAATCGTTTTGTTGATCGTAATTCTGGCCCTGGTGTTGTCCGGCATTCAGACCAGAAGAATCATCCGGCCCATCAACGACATGGATTTGGAATACCCGGAAGGAACCAAGCTTTATGAAGAATTATCCCCTCTGGTATTTCGAATTCACAAGCTGAACCAGGCGGTTCAGGAAAAAATCAGGGAATTATCCGCTCGAACTGATGATTTCAACAACATCACCTCCCATATGGAGGAAGGGCTGATCATTCTGGATCGGGACGGAAAAATCGTGACCATCAACCGGAGCGCAGCCCGGGCCTTTGAAACAGAAGAAGAAAATCTGCCTGGGAAACACTTCTCGGTAGTCAGCCGGAATCTGAAATTGCTGGAAGGTGTTGAAAAGACCTTGAAGGGTCAGCCTCAGGAAGAGATCATCGAAGATCGGGATAAGAGCTACCAGCTCCGGTCGACGCCGGTATTTCTGGAAGGGGATGTCTCCGGAGGAATTCTGATGCTCTTTGACGTGACGGAAAAGCGGCGGGCCGAGAATCTTCGCCGGGAATTTACCGCCAACGTGTCCCATGAGTTGAAAACTCCCCTGACGGCTATTCTGGGTTATGCAGAAATCCTGAAAAACCGGATGGCGGAGGGGGAAGATGCGGTGGACTTTGCTGGACGGATCCATGAAGAAGCCGGATCCCTGCTGACTATGATTGAGGACATCATCCGTCTTTCTCAGCTGGATGAGGGAAATATCCGAATCCCTATGGAGAGGGTGGATCTTTTGGAAGAAGCCCAAAAAGCGGCAGACCGGCTCCGTTCTGCTGCAGTCCTTCGGGGAATCCAACTGGAAGTTGCCGGAGACCAGGCCTTTATTCAGGGTATTCCTGTTATGCTGGAGGAGCTGCTGGTCAACCTGCTGGACAACGCCATCAAGTATAATGTGGAAAAGGGCCGGGTGAACCTTCGGATTCTTAAAAAGGAGGACAAAGTGATCCTGGAGGTGGCAGATACGGGAATCGGAATTCCGGAAGAGCATCAGGAACGGATATTCGAGCGGTTTTACCGGGTAGATAAAAGCCACTCCAAAAACACCGGTGGCACAGGACTGGGGCTCTCCATCGTCAAGCATATTGCCTCCTATCACAAGGCCTGCTTAAAACTAGAAAGCAGATCCGGGAAAGGTACCACCATCAGAATTGAATTTCAGGCGGATTAGTCCGCCTGTTTTTTTATGACATTCGTCATAATCGTGAGAATCTTGTCCATGGTCACATCCTTATCATCAACGGGAAGGTCAGGAATCACCTGGAAGTCATAAGCCAATGCGATCTTTGGAACACCGGGCCGAAGCTTCGGCAGGAAGCGGTCATAGCACCCCTTGCCGTATCCGATTCGCCCGCCCTTTTCATCAAAGACGGATCCGGGAATCAGAATCAGGTCGATGGTTTCGGGATCGGCGGAAAACCAGAAACCGGGATCCGGTTCCGGCACACCAAAGGAGGAAGGAATCAGGTGCTCCTGCCATTCCGTCAGCCCTGCCGGCAGTTCATAAGGAATAATCTGAAACGCTTTGTCGGTTAAGGGAAGGACCAGATTTTTGCCGTCCTGCAGGATCCGGTCCATCAGCAGTCCGGTGGGAACTTCCTTCCGGAAATCGGCGTAGACCATGATCCGCCGGGCCTGATCGTATATCGGCAGGGAGGTTACTTTTTCTACCAGTTCCAATCCCCCTTTTTCCAGATCCTTCGGCTCCAGCCGAATCCGTTTTTTCAGGATTTCATTCCGCAGCCGGCTCTTTTCCAGCTGTTTTTCATTGTTCTCTTTATTTTCAAATTCATTCATGAAGGCATTCTCCTTCTCCCTTCAGTACCTGATGAAAAAATCGCTTCATTAATGGAGTGATGTACTTGTTTTTATGATAGACCAGACGAAAGGTCCTTTGGAAGGTGTTATCCGGCAGGGGCAGTCGGTACTGAGCTCCGGATGTCTGTTGATTCCGGATCAGGCTCCCGGAAATCACCCCGATTCCAAAACCTCTTTCTGCAGCATAGGTCAGGGAACTGCTGTCTCCGCATTCCCAGCCGACTTTCCAGTTGATTTCTGCGGTTGCCATCACACTTTCGAAAAGCTCCCTGGTGCCGGACCCCGGTTCCCGAACCAAAAAAACCTGATCCTGGAGAGATGGCAGATCGGATATCGCCTCCTGATAGAGTGGATGACTCTTGCCACAGACCAAGGCCAGGCTGTCCCGAAGGAATGGCGTTTCTATCAATTCCGGGTAATGGATGGAGCCTTCCAGCAATGCGCAGTCCAGTTGATTTTTCAGCAGCATAGACTCCAGGTCCCGGGTGTTTCGGACAATTGCCTGAAATTCTGCTTCAGGGACATCTTGTTGAAGATGTTGCAGCAGGGCGGGAAGAATCCGGGAACCGATGGTCATGCTGGCTCCTACTCGAAGGAGGCCGCAGGTTTCCTGCCGTTCTGACGTTTGCTCCATTTCACCCAGCAGGGATTGGATGTGGCGGGCATAGCTGAGGATGGCCTTCCCCTGCTCGGTGATGGAAAGGCTTCGGCCAAACCGTTCAAAGAGGGGGAAGCCGTAATGGCTTTCCAGTTCGGCGATGGCCTGGCTTACGGTGGGCTGGGAAATATAAAGCTGATGAGAGGCTCGGGTCATGCTCCCCAGATCCGCTACCGCGATGAAGATTTCCAAATGGCGGAAGGTCATATGGCCTCCTTTCGTAACTCTCGTGAAGGTGGGTGATGGATTCAAAGCAAAAAACATAGCCATTTGCCTATTGATTATATAATAACATAGTATTTTACAAATTCAATGTCTTCTTCTACAATGAGAATAACAAGAATCGGGCTAAACATGAGGCGGTGAAATATGGAGTGGATTAAAACAAAAGGGCCGGGGGTAGGATTCTGCCTGGTAATCGCTGGAGTGGCCTGGGTGCTGGGAAAAGGAGTTCCCCTTATTGGCGGTCCGGTTTTCGGCATAATCCTGGGGATGGTATTGACCGCAGTCCTGCCGTCGGGAATAGGGCGAAAGCATCTGGCCGAAGGAGTTGCCTTTTCGTCGAAAAAACTTCTTCAGGGGGCAATCATTCTTCTGGGCTTTGAAATGGATTTGTTTCGGGTCTTTCAGGTGGGGAGCCAGTCCCTCCTCCTGATTATTGGTACCCTGGCTGCCGCCTTTGTCACCGCCATGGTGGTCAGCCGATTCCTGAAAACGGATCGGAACATGACCATCCTGATAGGAGTGGGTACTGCCATTTGCGGAGGATCTGCCATAGCTGCCACCGCCCCGGTGATCCAGGCTCGGGATGAAGAAATCGCCCACGCCATCTCTACCATATTTCTATTCAACATCGGTGCCGTCTTTCTCTTCCCGGCGCTGGGACACTTGATGGGTATGACCGATGCAGGCTTCGGCCTCTTTGCCGGTACCGCCATCAACGACACGTCGTCGGTGGTGGCAGCAGCAGCTGCATGGAGCCAGACGGCAGGAAGCAATGAGGCCCTGACCATGGCCACCATCGTCAAATTGACCCGGACCCTGATGATTATCCCAATCACCCTGACCTTATCCTTGATGACGACCCGAAGAGAAAGTGGGACTGCTGGTAAAAATCAGGTTGGAAAGAAAACCGATTATTCGATTGCCAGGATTTTCCCCTGGTTCATTATCGGGTTCCTGGGTGCTTCCCTGATCCATACGGTATTGCCCATGCCGGAAATTTCCGGGTGGCTGGTTGGGGCAGGCAAATTCCTGATCATCATGGCCATGGCCGGAATCGGATGGAATACCAATCTTAAAAGACTGCTGACCAATGGTTTTCATCCAATTTTGCTGGGGCTCTGCTGCTGGTTTTCTGTTTCCGCCGCATCGGTCATCCTTCAAAAAATCCTGATGATGTGGTAAAACATTGTCAGGAGCCCGATTCAGGATCCTTCATGCATGCCAGTATTCATGACTCCTGCTGAACTTCCAGGGAAAGAGCTATGTGGATGGAGGACATATTTACAGGAAGGGAGCGAATAATCTTAAGAATGCCGATGCTATATTTTTTAGAGGATTTTGTCCTAATTGGTCCAGAGTTACCTCTTGGCACCGAAGGAAAGTTTCATTGAAATCTTTATAAATATCAGAAAGGGCGGGAACATCGTAGAGCCAGGCCCCGCATTCGAAATGAAGGTAAAGGCTTCTGAAATCGCAGTTGATGGTTCCGACCACACCAAACCGGTCGTCGGATAAATAGACTTTGCTGTGAATAAAACCAGGAGTATATTCGAAGATGCGGACTCCACCCCGAAGCAAGGCCGGATAAAAGGAACGAGTAGCGGCGTGTACGATTTGTTTATCAGGAACTCCCGGGGTAATGATTCGCACGTCAACTCCCGATTTTGCCGCATTAGTCAGAGCGGTAATCATTTCATTGTCTATAATAAGATAGGGAGAGCTGATATAGACATATTTTTCGGCCTTTGAGATCATATTGAGATAAACCGACTCCCCGACAGTTTCCCCATCCAGCGGGCTGTCTGTGAAAGGCTGTACTACGCCATCGGAGGGCAGGACAGTCTCTTTTGTTTCTGGATAAAAAACAGCGAAATCTTCGTCCGTATCCTGGAGAAATCCCCAAAGGCTGAGAAACATAAGGGTCATGGACCATGCGGCGCCGCCAGTCATCCGGATGGCCGTATCCTTCCAATGGCCGTGCTTTTCGTATTGATTGATGTATTCATCTGCCAGGTTGACTCCACCGGTAAAAGCCACACGACCGTCAATTACCCCGATCTTTCGGTGATCTCTATTGTTGTGCAGAGCAGACAATACCGGGACAAGTGGATTGAAAATACATGCTTTTATTCCCCAATTGCGGAGTTGCTGATCGTAATGGCGGGGCAGAGTCATCAAACAGCCGACATCGTCGTAAATGACTCGAACCTCAAGCCCTTGGGCAGCTTTTTCCTTTAGGATTTCCAGGATGCTGTTCCACATTTTTCCTTCCTGAATGATGAAGTATTCCAGGAAGATATAGCGCTGAGCTTTGGATAGTTCTTTTAAAAGCTGAAGATGGAACTCCTCCCCACTGGGGAAATATTCAGTCCCGGAATCGGCCATTGGGGGGAAGGAAGATGCCCTTTGAATGTACATAGACTGACAGGCGGCAGAACCGGATTGAGAGAGGCTTTTTATTAAGTTCATATTATCTTGCTGGAGCAGAAAATTGATCTGAGTACTTATTTCCTCCATCCGACGATGGCTTTTTTTACTCAATCGATAATTCCCAAACATGATGTAAAACAAGCCCCCAAAAACCGGGAAAAGCAGGATGGGAATAATCCAGGCCAGCTTATAGGAGGGGTTCATGCTCTTATTGACGATCAAGACCACCACGAACAGACTCAGCAGAACACTGAACCCATAGAAGTAAACGAAGTATCGGCTGAATCGGAGAATGATGCCAATCAGCAGGAATAACTGAACGCCGAAGGCCAGCACCAGATAGGTGATCCGGTGGAATAGAATGTTTTTGATTATTTTCATATATAACCTCGATAGTATAGGTAACACCAGATAGGCTTATTATATCCATAATAAATGGAATTGAAAAGGTTATGTTATTGAAAAGGTGGTATAATAGAATCAACTGAATAAGTCCGGCATCCTCAGTATCGGTTATTGACGGAGTTGAAAGGATGGGATCGGTATGGACGAGAGAAAAATAAGGCTTGGGACCTTCGCCATGGAGGCCGTCATTCTTGCTAGTATCGTCATTGCAGCCATCTGGATTCTCTTCTGAGCAGGGAGAGGCAGGACAACGGGAAACGGAGGCACATTCTTTAGGAAAAGGCTTCCGTTTTCCCGATTTTTGGCAAAAAGAAGTTTTTTAAACTCTTGCGGATATGCTACAATAGACTCAAGAGAAGAATCGTGAATATCAGGGATTTTAACAAGGAGACGGCGATGGAAAACCAGGAAGAAAAGGCCCGGCTGATCCGGGATATCGTGACAATGGAATGGGAAATGTTCCAGAAAGTGGAGGGAATCGGCGGCCGGGCAGGCTGTCAGGATCAGTATCCCACTTTTAATATCATGCGAAGCAGCCAGTTTCTGGCCTGGGATCCGGAGACTTTGGAACATTATCTCCAGGACCTGAACCAGGCTCGGGATGCCGGTCGAAATCTGATTACCGAGAAATACGCCTATATGATGGAATCCACTGATCCGGAATATTATCGGGCGAAGCTTCAGCCTTATCTGCCTCCGTTGGACCAGGCTAAATCTCTGCTGATCCGCCGTATCCTGGATCTGCTGATTCTCTGGGATCAGGAGGTTGCCAGGGAGTTTCCCAAGCTATCCCGCCGGGGAAGACCACTGGAAGCGGCAGCCGATAAAAGTGGCATCACTTCCGTGGAAACTTATATGGGAGGAGAACTGAAGACCTATTCAGAAAATACGCTGAAGAGTCTGCTGAATCATCTGACAGAGGAAAAAAATCGGGGCGGCAATGTGGTCCGGAGTATCCTGGAATCCACTACAAAACAATATGGCTTTGCCTCCCTGGAGGAAGCGGAGAAACAATCATAGAATCAGGGAGGGAAACCCATGGACGTCAATAATTTCTATAAAGAATTGGATGAAATATTCCGGGCCGGTGATATTCATCAGGCGGAAGACTACATGATCCGCTGCCTGGAGAAGGCCAAAGGAGAGCATGATGTTCCCGCTATTCTGGCAGTTTGCAACGAGTTAGGGGGAGTTTACCGGGTCACCAACCGTTTCGCCGAAGGGAAGACTATTTATGCTCTGGCCCTGGAGGCGATTAAGATACTGGGACTGGAAAACACCTTGCAACACGGTACAACCCTGATGAATCTGGCCAGCCTTCACACAGAAGAGCGGAACCGACAGGAAGCACTGGCAGCCTACAAGCAGGTAGAGGATATTTACCGCAATCAAGGTTTGGACAATGATTATCGGATGGCAGCCCTTTTCAATAATATCAGCCATGTGTATGATCTGATTTCGGATATTCCCAAAGCCTTGGAGTATGCAGAAAAATCCTTGAAAATCATCCTCCCCCTGCAGGATTACCCGGTGGAAACAGCCACCACCTATACGACCCTGGCCCTCCGCCAGATGAAAAGAGGGCTGCATCGGGAGGCAGGCGAAAATCTAAAAAAAGCAGAGGCTATTTTCCGAAGTTTGCCCGGACGGGAGGATGTCCATTACTCCTCCACCCTCAATGCCATGGGGGAACTGAGCTATTACCACGGCAACCGGGAGGATGCGGCCGGTTATTTCAAACGGGCTATGGAAATCATCAAAGCCAACTACGGGGAAAACCAAGCCTATCAGGAAGTAAAGCGGAATCTGGAAAAAGCAGCAGAACCGGGAGCCATGGCAGGAAAACCCAATGGCATGGCCATGGCCAGAGATTTGTATCAGCAGAAGGGAAAATCCATGTTGCTGTCCCGATTCCCGGAATATGAAAAATACATGGCTGTGGGGCTGGTAGGAGAAGGCTCTGAGTGTTTTGGATTTGATGATGAATACTCCCGGGACCACGACTTTCAACCTGGTTTCTGCATTTGGCTGCCGGAGGAAATCCATCAGAAGATCGGAGCATCTCTTCAGGACGCTTATGGCCAGTTGGAAGGAGAGGCCCAAATTCCGGGAAGCCTGGTGACTGGAACGGGAAACGGCCGACGAGGGGTGTTCTCTACCAGTGAATTTTACCGGCGATATATTGGAACCCCAGGCGTTCCCAAGGACAATGTAGAGTGGCTCATGGCCTCTGAAACCGGACTGGCCACTGCTACCAACGGTGAAATCTTTACGGATCATTACGGGGAATTTACTA
>DIMT01000039.1:0-14398 GCA_002425705.1 Firmicutes bacterium UBA5559 | reverse complement strand
AACTACTGGAGTTCTATCCGGAGGATGTTTTTCTTAAAAAGTTAACAGCCCGGCTGGCTGCCATGTCCCAATCCGGTCAATACAATTACCTGCGTTCTATAAAGCGGGGGGACTCGGCCGCAGCCTGTATGGCCGCGTCTGAATTTATCAAGGCCGCAGCCGGCGCCTTTTATCTTCTTCGTAAGACCTACATGCCCTTCTATAAGTGGATGTTCCGGGGCATGGAATCTCTTGAGGGCGGAAGAGAAATGGCCTTCATGCTGGCCCGATTGGCCCGGATTCCGGATGATCCCGAGCGGGCCGAAGAAAAAAGCCAGCGGATAGAGGAAATCTGTATTCTGATTCGGGAAGAGCTGAACCGTATGGGATTGTCGGGAAGCCGGGAAAATTTCCTGGTAGCCCACGGCGAGTCATTGATGAGCAAAATCCAGGATCCCAGAATCAGGAATCTGCCGATGCTCTATGACGGGAAAGGTTAGGAGGGAATCGATGGACTGGCGAATACTGGCGGGAGGAATCATGCTCCTTTTATTGGTTCTGTTTTGGGTGGGAGTAGTAGTCTATCGAATGAAAGGTCAGCTGCTGATCCTTCAGCAGCAGGCAGAGGTTTTAAGGGAACTTTCTGATGAAATCCTCTACGAGTACCATCTGGATTCCAAAAGCCTGATCCCCATTGGCAAATGCAGCCTTTTGCTGGGAGAGGGAGAAGACTACCGGAGAGCCACAGGTGCTCTGGTCAACTCCTTTGTATTCCATAATGATACCTGCCAGACCACAGAGGTATGGATTCCCCTTCCCGGGGGCAGAAAACAGCGGTTCAAATCCATGAATTCATCTATTCTGAATCGTCACGGCAATTTGGACAGAATCATCGGAAAACTGATCCCTGCTGAAAAGGAAGGACAAACGACATGAGAATACTGGTCACTGGGGGAGCGGGGTACATCGGCTCCCACACTTGCGTTCAGCTTCTGGAAGCTGGCTATGAAATCGTGGTTGCCGACGACCTGTCCAACAGTTCAGAAACAGCCATACACTACATCAAGGGCATTACCGGAAAAGAATTCCCTTTCTATCCCGTCGATTTGAAGGACCGGGAGAGAACGGAGCAGCTCTTTGAACTGGAACCTATTGACGGTGTCATCCACTTTGCCGGATACAAGGCGGTGGGGGAATCGGTGGAAAGGCCTCTCATGTATTATGAAAACAACCTGGTTTCCACCATGAATGTACTTCAGGCCATGAGAAAGAGAGGGATTTTCCATTTCGTCTTCAGCTCATCGGCCACTGTATACGGAGATCCGGAAATCCTGCCCATACCGGAGGAAGCTCCCCTCAGCGCTACCAATCCCTATGGATGCACCAAGCTGATGAATGAGCAGATGCTGAAAGACCTGTATCAATCGGATAACCGTTGGAATATAACGCTTTTAAGGTATTTTAATCCCATCGGCGGCCATCCCACCGGGCTTCTGGCAGATAACCCCAATGGCATACCCAATAACCTGATGCCCTATATCATCCGGGTTTATGAGAATAAGCTGGACCAGCTCCACGTTTACGGCAACGATTATCCAACTCCTGACGGAACCGGTGTCCGGGATTACATTCACGTCATCGACCTGGCCGACGGCCACGTGGCCGCGCTGGACCGGATGAAGGAGCCGGGTGTCCATATATTCAATCTGGGGACTGGTACCGGCTATAGTGTGCTGGAAGTGGTCCGGGCTTTCGAAAATGTCAACAAATGCAGGATTCCCTATGTGATCGATCCCAGAAGAGCAGGGGATATCGCCATGTGCTATGCCGATCCATCTAAGGCGGAAAGAGAACTGGGCTGGAAGGCACGACGAAGTCTGGAGGAGATGTGCAAGGTGGTATTGATCTAGAAAGGGGGGAGCCATGGAAATATTGTTATACAAAGAAAAAGACAATAAAGTCAGCCGATGGTCCGGCGGCGTCACTCGGCAGTTGGCTATATTCCCTGAAAACCGGGTCTTCGATAACCGGGATTTTGGCTGGCGGCTCAGTACCGCCGAAGTAGAGAGGGAAGAGACTGAATTCACCCATTTTCCTTTGTATGACCGGATTCTTATGGTACTGGAGGGAGAGGTAATCCTTTCTTTTGAGGGAGAGCGGGTCAGCCGTCTCCGAAGGCTGGAGCAGGACCGTTTTGGCGGTGAAGTGAAAACCAGAAGCTTTGGATTGATCCGGGATTTCAACCTGATTTATCGAAAAGGGGGAGATGCCTATCTGGAAGCCCAGGAACTGGTCGAGGAAGCCAGACCCTTGGCAGAAGAAACCCATCTGTCCGATGAATATGCCATGGAAAGCCGTTTTTTTTACTGCTTCAACGGGTATTCTGTGGTATTGATTAATGGGAAGGAACGAGTCTTAAAGGAAGGGGATACCCTGGTGGTTCATGGAAAACCGGAAGAAAAGGCGGTTTTTCAAGCCATGGGCCGGGGTACCCTTGTCCATGGAATCGTCCGTTACCAGGATGTTCCCCCTGTTGCAGAGACCGTTGAACCGGCAGAATCATCCGGTAAAAAGGCCCCCTCCTACACCGGAGGAGGCACGCTGGACGATCTGAAAATGGCCGCTTACTTATCCCTGACCAACTTCCGGGGAAGCCGATATCTCTTCAAAGGCCGGCGGGAGTACTGGAACGATCCGTTGCTGGCTGAAGCTATCGGAAGGCTGGAGCGATCCATGGCCACCTTTCTTCTGGGTATGGCAGGGGTTGTTGCCACGGCAATTATCACGGAGCGGATGTGGGGGCTGGATCACGTGTTGCCCTCCATCAGCCTTTGGATACTGCTGGACATATTCCTGGTCAATCCTCTGATTTATTTTTTCCTGATGCCCAAACCCATTCGGGCCCATCGAAAAAAGATATCGGATTTGACAAAGGAAGAAATGGAAAGCTATGAGGCAAACTGCCGGGTCAATCCTCAGGCAGAGCAAATCCTGAAAAAGTATACGATTACCGGAAGAAATAAATACAATGACTAGGAAGAGTGGCTTGCAGAAACGTAAGCCTTTTCTTGCATCTGAAAGGAGACAAACGTATGGGGAATGCAGCTCATAAGGAAAAAATCAATGGTTTTGATTTGATGGACTGGTTCGTATTAGGATCGGAAGAAGTGAAGGCGCACAAAAAGCATCTCAACGAAATCAATGTTTTTCCTGTAGCAGACGGGGATACAGGCACCAACCTGACCAGTACCCTGCGGGCTATGGCAGAGCTGCCCCGGAAAAAGGAAGCCTTTCATGAAATGATGGAAGAGATTTCTGATGCGGGAATGGCTAATGCCCGAGGAAATTCCGGAATCATCTTTGCTTCTTATGTCAACGGATTGGCGGCAGAGGCTGCCGGATACCGGGAGGTGGATCGTCAGGAATTTTCCAGGATTGCCAGCGGAGCAGTGAAATATCTGTACCGGGCTGTGGAAAACCCGGTGAAAGGGACCATGATTACCGTCATCAGCGACTGGGCTAAATTCTTATCCGCCCATCACGATCAGTATAAAAGCTTTGAAGACTTTTTTTCAGCTGCCTTCCATGCGGCAGGAGAATCCCTCCAACGAACGAAAAGCCAGATGGAAATCCTGCGGAAAAATAATATTGTGGATTCAGGTGCTGAAGGCTTTGTCCGTTTTCTACAGGGAATCACCCGGTTTTTTCAGGGTGGGGCTATCACAAGGGCAGAGCAAATACCAGAAGATGACTACCAGCTTCATGAGGAAGAAATCACCGAGAAAAGATATTGCTCCGAATGGTATCTGGAATTGAAGGAAGGGATCTGGCAAGAGGACTCCGCCGATCGATTAAAGATGAAACTGAAAGTCTGGGGAGACTCGATTATCGTCATGAGCCGGGGAAATCGGCTGAAGGTTCACCTTCATACCGACAATCCCCACTTGGTGACCGAAGAACTCTTGACCTTAGGCCATGTTCTCAGCCAGAAGATGGATGACATGGGGCTGGAGACCCGGGTCCTCAGTAAGGGAAAGGGCGGTCTTGGTATCCTGACGGATTCTATTGCCGATATACCAGAGGAATATAAAATCCAGCACTTAGTACACACCATTCCCGTGGGGATTCAGATGGACGAGGAAGCCTATCTGGACAAGCAGACAATCAACCTGGAGCAGTTGTTCCGATACATTCCCCGAGCCCAGATCTACCCTACCAGCTTTCAGCCGGAACCGGCCCGGATAAAAGCCATGCTGGAAAAGCTCCAGGAGTTGTATGACTCACTTTTAATCATCTCTGTTTCGTCTAAGCTGAGCGGTACCTGGCAGGCGCTGGAAGCGGAAGCCAAATCCATGAGGGAAAAAGGCTATCCGGTCCGGGTAGTGGATAGCCGGCTCAATTCGGGGGCTCAAGGGCTGATTGTCAAAAGGGCAGCGGAACTTCGGGAGGCCGGAATGAACCTGGAGGAAATCGCAGCGAAGCTGGAAGAGTGGATTTCAAAGGGCAGAATTTATGTCTGTCTGGAAACTATTGAGTATGCCGTTAAAGGCGGTAGAGTCAGCAGCACGGTTGGAGCCATTGGCATGAAAGTTGGACTCAGACCCATTATGAGCCTGGATGAGTCGGGGGCCGGAAAGACCTTTGGTGCAGCTTTCAGCAGAAAAGGGATCACTGGAAAAATTTTGAAGATTATTAGGAAGACGATGGAGAATGGAGGAATAGAAGCCTATAGCATTGTTCATGCCCGGGATCCGGCCCTGGCAGAGGAATACCGGGAAAGGCTGTCCCGGATGATTGGGAAAGAACCGGAATTTGTAACTGAAATATCGTCGGTAGTGGCCATCAACTCAGGAATCGGAGCGGTGGCTGTCAGCATCATTGAGAAATAAGGAGGTCTTTTATGGACGTTATCCTGTTGATTTTTATCTATTTTCTCTTGTTCTTTATTGTAGGCACGGTCATCCGAAACAATTCCATCGTGGATATGGGCTGGGGCATCGGATTCGTTTTGGTAGCCTGGTTCGTTTTTCTTCTCCACGGACCCCATTCGCTGCCTCAAATCATCATTACCGGGCTGGTTTCTGTATGGGGTCTGAGGCTCTTCTACCATATCATGAAGCGGAATCTGGGAAAGCCGGAGGACTTCCGATATGCCAAATGGCGGGAAGAATGGGGAAAATGGCTGATCCCCAGAAGTTTTTTACAGGTCTATATGCTCCAGGGTTTCTTCATGTACATCATTTCCCTTTCCGTATCTCTGCCCAAGGATGCCGGAGATACCTACAGCATCCCCCTGTTGGTGACAGGACTGGTTATTTGGATCGCCGGATTCTTCTTTGAAGCGGTAGGGGACTATCAGCTGAAGGTTTTTCTGGCGGATTCTGCCAACCGGGGAAAGATCATGAACCGGGGCCTGTGGCACTACACTCGGCACCCCAATTATTTCGGAGAAGCCACCATGTGGTGGGGAATCTTTCTGCTGGCCCTTTCCGGGGGAGCCAGTCTGCTGACTGTCCTGAGCCCGCTGACCATCACAGGACTGCTCCTCTTTGTGTCCGGTGTGCCCCTATTGGAAAAGGCTATGGCCGACAAGCCGGGATATGCCGAGTATGCAGCCCGGACCAGCATCTTTGTTCCCTGGTTCCCGAAGAAAAAGGAGGAATAGCATGGACGCTTTGTTTACCCTGGCAACTTTAAAGCATTATATCATCGCTTTGGTGGTATTCCTGGCCATCGATATGGTCTGGCTGGTGGTCATCGCCCGGAGCACCTACAACAAATATCTGGGCTACCTGATGGCGCCCAATGTGAACTTTGGTGCGGCCTTCCTCTTTTATCTGATTTTCATCGCCGGGATTCTTTATTTCGTCATCAATCCGGCATTGGCAAAAGACAGCTGGCAGTACGCTCTGCTGGCCGGTATGTTTTTCGGTCTCATTACCTATTCTACCTATGATTTGACCAACCAGGCCACCATCCGGGACTGGCCGGTCTTCATCACGGTGATCGATCTGATCTGGGGGACCTGCCTCAGCGGGGCAACGGCCCTCTTCAGCTTTTTAATTATCCGAGCTGTCGGATGACATCCAAGAGCTTGCGGACATCCTCCTCCGGGGTTGCCCAGGAGGTCACGAAACGGATGGAGCGATGGGCGGCATCCACGGGGCCTTCCTCTTCAAAGGAACATTCGTTACTCAGTTTGTCTGCCAGCTCGTTGGGGAAAACGGGGAACAGCTGATTGGTGGGAGAATCCACCAGGAAATCGTATCCCAAATCCCGGATCCCATCCCGCAGAAGAGTAGCCATCCGGTTGGCGTGGCGCCCCATCTCCAAATACAAATCGGTTTCAAAGGCGGCTTTGAACTGGACCCCAAGGAGTCTTCCCTTGGCCAGAAGGCCGCCTTTTTGTTTGATCAGATATCGGAAGTCTTCTTTTAACCTTTCGTTCAGGATGACGATGGCTTCACCAAAGAGCATGCCGTTTTTTGTTCCGCCGATATAGAAGGCATCGGTGAGACGGCCCAGGTCTTCCAGAGTTACATCGTTGCCAGGGGCAGTCAAGGCCGAGGCAAGTCGGGCTCCGTCCAGGTAAAGATATAGTCCGTAGCGGCTGCAGACCTCCCGGATTTCCAAAAGCTCCTTCAGGCTGTAAATCGTTCCCAGCTCAGTGGAGTCGGTGATATAGACGACTTTGGGTTTAACCATATGCTCGTCGCAATGGAAAAGGACGGCTTCTTCGATCTGCTCCGGCCGGATTTTGGCATCGGTGGTTGGCATGGCAATAATCTTGTGGCCAGTGGCCTCGATGGCCCCGGTCTCATGGACGCAGATGTGGCCCCGGGCTGGTGAGATGACGGCCTCGTGGGGCCGGAGAAAGGAACTTAATGCCGTCATATTGGTCTGGGTTCCACCCACCAGGAAATGGACATCTCCGTCGGGCCGGCCAACCCTTCTTCGTATCAGGTCAGCGGCTTCCCGGCAGTATTCATCCTCCCCGTAGCCGATGGTCTGATGATCGTTGGTGGTGATGAGAGCATCCAGGATAGCCGGATGGGCTCCCTCCGAATAATCATTTCTGAAAAATATCATAGGGTTGTCTCCGTTCTACTATTGAAATTTGTGGCTTTTGAAGCCTGTCAACATTATAATACAATTGACAAATGAAATACAGTATAATAATATATATTTAGTGATTGTACGGCAGTATTTTGACGCATCTGTGGGGCGAAGACCGTTCCACTGATGTTTTTTTGTTTATGAATCCCCATTCTCTAAAACAGCAAACGGCAAAGAAGGAGAGCTACTATGAAGACAAAAGAATTGAAGAAAGACCTGTACTGGATCGGCAATCTGGACCCGGATCTTCGGGTATTTGATATCATCATGACCACTGAGTTCGGCACATCCTACAATTCCTATGCGCTGAAGGGATCTGAGAAAAACGTCATCTTTGAAGCTTCCAAAGCAAAATGTTTCAAGGAATATCTGGAAAAGCTGACAGAAATCCTCCCTATTGAGGAAGTGGATTACCTGGTGGTGTCCCATACAGAACCGGACCACACCGGTGCCATTGAAGGACTATTAGACCTGAACCCCAAGATTAAGATCGTGGGTACCAATACAGCCGTCAATTTCCTGAAAGAGATCGTCAATCGGGATTTTACAGCCATTTCCGTCAAGGAAGGGGACACCATCAGCCTGGGGGACAAGACCCTCCGGTTTATTCCCGCCCCGAACCTTCACTGGCCGGATACCATGTTTACCTACATACCGGAAAACAAGACCCTGGTTACCTGTGACGCCTTCGGCGCCCATTACTCCTGGGAAGGGATCACCAACGATGAAGTCGCGGACAAGGAAGATTATCTGAAAGCCCTCCGTTACTATTACGACATGATCCTGTGGCCCTTTAAGTCCTTTGTACTGAAGGCCATCAACAAAATCGAGGACCTGGAAATCGAGACCATCTGCACCGGCCACGGACCGGTACTGACAAAGGATCCCCATAAAGTTGTGGAGCTGCTTCGACAGTGGTCCAGCGTGGCCAACCCTAACACCAAAAAGACGGTGGTGATTCCCTATGTCTCTGCGTATGGATATACCAAGACTCTGGCGGAAACCATCAAGGCCGGGATTCAGGAAGCAGGGGACATTGAAGTCCGACTCTTCGATATGGTAGAAACAGACCAGGCTCTGGTCATGGATGAAATCTGCAACGCAGACGGAATCCTCTTCGGAACTCCCACGATTCTGGGAGAAGCTCTGAAACCCATCTGGGACCTGACCACCTGCATGTTCCCCGGGGTCCACGGCGGGAAACTTGCTTCGGCTTTCGGATCCTACGGATGGAGTGGAGAAGGGGTGCCCAACATCATGGACCGGCTGGGGCATCTGAAAATGAAGGTTTACGGACAGGGCTTCAAAGTCCGGTTCAAACCCAGCGATTCCCAGCTCAGCGATGCCCGGGATTTTGGCTTTGGATTTGGATCCTCGGTTCTTGCCGGCAAGGTGGTTGAAGTCAAGAAGAAAAATAAGGAAAAGACCTATTGGAAGTGTCTGGTTTGCAGCGAAGTGGTAGAAGGGGATGAACCGCCCGCTTCCTGCCCCGTCTGCGGTGTGGGTCCGGATCAGTTCGTAGAAATTGAAATTGAACCGGTTACCTTCCAGTCCGATAAATCAGAAAAATTCATCATCATCGGCAACGGAGCCGCTGGCACTACAGCCTGTGAGGAAATCCGCAAGAGAAACCCGGTGGCCTCCATCCACCTGATTTCCCGGGAGCCTCTGATCGGCTACAACCGGCCCATGCTCACCAAGGGGATTTTGTCTGAACTGGACATGCTGAACTTTTTCATCAAACCCTATTCCTGGTACCAGGAAAACAATATTAAATTGTCCCTGGGGGCAGATGTTACGGCCATTGATCCGGAGAAGAAGATCGTCCGCCTTGCCGACGGGAAGGAAGAAACCTTTGACAAACTCATTCTGGCTACCGGAGCGGAATCCTTCATACCTCCCTTTGAAGGGGTGGAGAAAAAGGGCGTATTTGCCATCCGATGGATGACCACGGTCAACGATATACGGGAATACATTAATGCAGGAGCCAAAACCGCAGCTGTCATCGGCGGCGGAGTACTGGGGTTGGAAGCCGCCTGGGAACTTAAAAAGGCCGGGCTGGAAGTCACCGTCATCGAAACCTCCTCCGTCATTATGAGTCGGCAGCTGGATGCCAAGGGCAGTGAGTTCCTGAAGGCAGCCATGGACCGGGCCGGAGTTCGAATTTCCCGAGGCAGGAAAGTGGAAGAGATTCTTGGACAGGATAGGGTCACCGGCGTCCGCCTGGAGGATGGAACCATCATTGAAGCAGATATCGTGATCATATCCACCGGCGTTCGGCAGAACACCCAGCTGGCTCAGGCCATGGGTCTGGAAGTCGGCCGATCCATCATCGTGAACGACCGGATGGAAACGGAATTGCCGGGGGTCTATGCTGCCGGTGACTGTGCTGAATATAAGGGAATCAACTACGCCCTCTGGCCCCAGGCTATCGACATGGGGAAAGTTGCCGGAGCCAATGCAGCCGGGGATGAGATGACCTATGAACCAACTATTCCCGCTGTCAGCTTCAATGGCATGCGAACCAGCATTTTCTCCATTGGGGATATCGGTAAGACGGATGGCAAGAAATACAAGACCAAGGAATTCAGCGACGAGGAAAATCTGATTTACAAAAAATTATATTTCCTCAACGGCCGGTTCTGCGGCGGGATCCTCATCGGAGATACGAAAGATCAGAAGGATCTGATGATTGCCTTCGAGGAAAAGACCCCCATCGATAAAATGTAGGATTCCCAGAGGGGAAATCAAATAAAGGAGAAAGAAACAGAATGGGATTTGCAAATGAAGTAGGAATCGACCTGGGGACGGCGAACGTCCTGGTCTACATTAAGGGGAAAGGCATCGTGCTCAACGAGCCCGCCGTGGTGGCCATCAACAAGGACACTAATGAGATTCTGGCCGTTGGGGAAGAAGCCCGTCAGATGCTGGGAAGAACCCCGGGCAACATCGTTGCCGTCCGTCCCCTGAAGGATGGGGTAATCTCGGACTACGACATAACCGAACGGATGCTGAAGCATTTTATCCGGAAAACCTGTGGTGCCGGAAAGTTCTTCAAGCCTAAAATCATGGTTTGCGTACCCAGCGGTGTCACCGAGGTGGAGAAAAGAGCTGTCCGGGAAGCCACCATGCAGGCCGGGGGCAAAGATGTGTTCCTGATGGAAGAACCTTTGGCCGCAGCTATTGGTGCCGGCCTGGATATCACCAAGCCTGACGGGACCATGGTTATCGATATCGGTGGTGGAACCACGGATATTGCTGTGATGTCCATGGGAGGAATCGTTACCAGCCAGTCGGTTAAAATTGCCGGAGACCGGTTTGATGATGCCATCATCAAGTATATGAGAAAAGAACATAAACTGTATATCGGGGAAAGAACGGCAGAAGACCTGAAACTCAAAATCGGTACAGCCTTCCCCAGAGAAACCAATGTTTCCATGGAGTGCAGAGGTCGGGATCTGGTCACCGGGCTGCCAAAAGTGGTGGAAGTGTCCTCCAAGGAGATCATGGAAGCTCTGGATGAGCCCCTGTCCATTATCTGCGAAGCCATCCATCGGGTACTGGAAACCACTCCACCGGAGCTGGCTGCCGATATCAGCAACGTAGGAATCGTCATCACCGGAGGTGGTGCCATGCTGTACGGCATCGACAAGCGGGTGGAACAACGGACCGGGATTACCTGCTATATTGCGGAAAACCCCATGGACTGTGTGGCCATCGGAACGGGCAAAGCTCTGGATTCCCTGTTGATTCTGGAAAACGCCGCCCTGAACCGAAAAAAATCCTTCACATAAAACCAATCCATTAAAAGCCCTGACCCCAGGGCTTTTTGCCTTATGAGGCAGTTAGGAGCAAGGAAACCAATGAAATTAGAATTGATCGCTACCGCAACCTTCGGGCTGGAGGCTGTGGTGAAAAGGGAAGTTGAGGCACTGGGATACCGGATTCTCCGTTCAGAGGACGGCAAGATCACCTACATGGGAGACGAACGGGCTATCGTCCGTTCCAATCTATGGCTTCGGTCAGCAGACCGGGTCCTGGTGAAGCTTGCCGAATTTCAGGCTACCGAGTTTGAAGAGCTTTTCCAGCAGACCAAGGGCATTCCCTGGGAAGAATGGATTCCGGCAGACGGAAAGATGATCGTCACCGGCACCTCAGTGAAATCCAAACTTCACAGCGTACCTGCCTGTCAGAGCATCGTGAAGAAGGCTTTGATCGAACGGATGAGGGAGAGTTTCGGCTGCGGGGAATTTCCGGAAACCGGTGCCGAATACACCATCAAAACCACCCTGCTGAAAGACCGTGTGACAATAACCCTGGACACCAGTGGGGTCGGACTCCATAAAAGAGGATACCGGGTGGCGGATGTACAAGCACCCATCAAGGAGACCCTGGCAGCAGCTCTGGTTCAGCTTTCCTTTTGGAAGGAAGGCCGTCTCCTGCTGGATCCCTGCTGCGGTTCCGGTACCATTCCCATTGAAGCGGCCTTAATCGGCCGGAACATTGCTCCCGGACTGAACCGAGAGTTTATCAGCGAAGGCTGGCATGTAATTCCGAAAAAGCTTTGGCAGGAAGAAAAGAAAAAGGCCTATGAAGCCATTAAGTACGATGCGGAGTTCCGAATCGAAGCATCCGACGTGAACCCCAGAGCGATCCAGGCGGCTATGGAAAATGCTGCTGAGGCAGGGGTGGATGACTGCATTCATTTCCGGGTTTTGGACATTTCCGGAATTGCAGCGGCAGAAGAGGCAGGAGTTATTATCGTCAATCCACCTTACGGTGAGCGAATTGGAGAAGAGAAGGAAATTGAAAAAATATACACCAGCCTTGCCGTTTTCATGAAAAAGAACCCAACCTGGTCCCTTTTTCTGATTACCACCGACAAGGAATTGGAGCAGAAAATCATGGGGCGGGAGGCAGACCGGCGAAGGAAGCTGTACAACGGCCGACTGGAGACTACCTACTACCAGTTCCATGGCGTTAAGCCGCCCAAGATGGGAAAAGAATAAATAAAGAATAAAAATTCATATCTATGCATAAAAATGTATTGATTTTTTCCAGAACCGGTAGTACAATGAAGGAAATCGGAAAAAAGGAGCAATGATTATGATAGATTTGAAAGGCAGACATTTTCTCACCCTGATGGATTTTACCGGGGAAGAGATCCAATATATGCTGGATTTGGCAGCAGACCTGAAGGCCAAGAAAAAGGCCGGAATATTTGAAAAAAACCTGGCAGGAAAAAATATTGTCCTGCTCTTTGAAAAAACCTCCACCCGGACAAGGTGCTCCTTTGAAGTGGCCTGCTACGATGAGGGGGGCCATGTGACCTATCTGGATAAGGATACCAGCCAAATCGGAAAGAAGGAGTCCCTGGAAGATTCTGCCCGGGTTCTGGGCCGATTCTTTGACGGGATTCAGTATAGGGGATATGACCAGAAAGTAGTAGAAGACCTGGCCTTGTATTCCGGAGCGGTGGTCTGGAACGGTCTGACCGATGTGGACCATCCCACCCAGATTCTGGCAGACATGCTCACGATGATGGAGCACTGTAAGAAGCCCCTGAGTAAAAACAAAGTCATCTTTTGTGGGGATGTCCGAAATAATATGAGCTATGCCTGGATGTACGGATGCGCGAAAATGGGGATGCACTTCGTGGCCTACGGGCCCGATGAGCTGATCCAGGGAGCGGATCAGGAAATTCTCAAAAGAGTAGAGGCCGTCTGCCGGGAAACGGGAGCGGTCATTGAGATGACCAGTGATCCCGCTTGCCTTGAGGGAGCCGATGTTTTGTATACCGACATCTGGGCTTCCATGGGAGAAGAGGAACAGATTCCGGAAAGGGTCCGGATGCTGACCCCCTTTAAGGTGACCATGGAGATGCTGGAAGCCACCGGAAATCCGGATGTTCTCTTCATGCACTGCCTTCCGGCCTTCCACGACTTTGAAACCAAGATGGCTAAGGAGCAGTTGACTCTGGGCTATGATATCCGGGAAGTGACTGATGAAGTATTCCGAAGCAGCCACTCGGTAGTCTTTGATGAAGCGGAAAACCGGCTTCATACGATTAAAGCCATAATGGTCGCTACCTTGGGCGAAAAAAATATTGCACTCTAAAAGGGATTGTGTTAGAATATACCGGAAGAAAAAGGGAGTAGCTAGCAATCGCCTGTGATGGATTGTAATATTTGCGTCAAGACGGTGAAAACCCGCAAATATTTTAAACAGCAAGACTTTTACTAAGACAAAGTTCATAGTAGGGGTCTTTTTTTTGAGAAGTTCCCCGGGTTCAAGCGAGGTAGAGAGATGTATTTTAACAAGACAAAAGAAGAAACCCTTTTCGCCCTGGGCAGCACTGCCGATGGCCTCAGTCAGGCCGTAGTGGAAGAAAAGAAGGAAGAATGGGGACTGAATCAGCTGGACGAAACAAAAGGGAAGACGATTTTACAGGTATTCCTGTCCCAGTTTGCAGACCTGCTGGTCCTGATCCTGATCGTAGCGGCAGCCATCTCCATGTTGACCGGCCACGTAGAAAGCACCATCGTTATCCTTTGCGTCATTACCCTCAACGCCATTTTGGGAACGGTTCAGCACATCAAAGCAGAGCAATCCCTGAAAAGCCTGAAGGAACTGTCAGCTCCCATGGCCAAGGTCATCCGGAATGGATTCCGGCAGGAAATCGATGCCAGAGACATCGTACCTGGAGATATCGTTCTGCTGGAAGCCGGAGATATCGTTCCCGCCGACGGCAGGATCCTGCAGAATTTTTCCCTTCAAGTCAATGAAAGTGCCCTGACCGGAGAATCGGTGGCGGTGAATAAAACCGATGAAACAATCCTCCAGGAGGAGGTGCCCCTGGGAGATCAGAAAAATATGGTTTTTTCCAGCTCCTTAGTCAGCTATGGCCGGGGCCTAGTGGCCGTAACCGCCACTGGTATGCGCACCGAACTGGGTAAAATTGCCACCCTGATGAACGAAACCGCGGAGCGAAAGACACCCCTGCAGGTCAGCCTGGATAATTTCAGTAAAAAACTGTCCTTTATTATATTGATCATCTGCGCCGCTATTTTCGCGGTCAACGTATTCCGGGACATGCCGATTCTGGACTCCCTGATGTTTGCCGTAGCATTGGCAGTAGCAGCCATTCCGGAGGCGCTGTCCTCCATCGTCACCATATCCCTGGCCATCGGTACTTCCAAGATGGCGAAGGAAAACGCCATCATCAAGAATCTTCGTGCCGTAGAGGGACTGGGCTGCGTGTCCATCATCTGTTCCGATAAGACCGGGACCCTGACCCAGAACA
>DIMT01000013.1:24186-123696 GCA_002425705.1 Firmicutes bacterium UBA5559 | reverse complement strand
CTGATTTATGCCATGGTTTACGACTTCAACTGGCTCCGATTCCTCAAATCCACAGAGGGATTGGTGCATTCTGCCCATCTGGAACGGTATCACCGGATCGTCCGGTATATCCAGGAGCATTATGCAGAACGGATCACCCTGGAGGACATTGTCGCCAAAGAATACGTGACCAAGACCTACTTTTCTCAATTCTGGAAGAAATTCAGCCGGTACAATTTTACCCAGCGGGCCAATTATGAGCGGATCCTCAAGTCGGAGTTTCTTCTTTTGTCTGGTCACAATGTACTGAAAATATCCGAGTACTGCGGATTCTCCGATGTGAAATATTTTTATCAGAACTTTAAGCGCTGGTATAGGTGCTTGCCCCGGGAACACCGAAAGCGATGCCTGGAGTACAGCCGGCTGGGCGAGTTCTGCGAGGAAGTGACCCCGACCCGGAGCCGGGTGGAGTTGGAGCGTTTTGTGGACAGATTGCGGCTGGAGGGAAAGGTTAAGATAGATCAGACAAATCCGACGGTATTTCGGGAAGGTTATAAAAAAATGAAAAAAGTGGCTCGGGCTTCCGCAGAAGGATTTGAGCCGGTATCCATATTCCTTCTGGATCCCTTCGGTAAGGAAATCTTTACCCTGGGGGAGAAGGAAGGAATGGACTTTCAGTGGCTTGTTGTCGACAAAATGATTGAACTGGCTACCGAATCGGAGGTCCCTGTTGCCGTCGGCCTTCTGGTGGATGGGGTGGATCCCAGGATTTTCTATGAAGGAACAGGAAGATTTTTGGAAGGGGCTCTGAACCGGTATGGGAGGGCGACGGTCCGGCAGTGGACCTATCAGGTCTATTATGAAGATCCCGGCAATTTTGACAAGAGTTTATCCATTGAGAAGCTCATCGGAGAGCGGGTGAAGGGGGCCAAGATACGCCATTTCTTCGGAATCGGCCTAAAACTGGACAATCATTAGAATAAAAGAAAAAATATAACGCAGAATTGCCCATGTTTCCTGACTTTGTTAATTATATAATTAACAAAGAAAAGCAAGCAAGTCAAACGCAGCATTCACTTTATTGCATTCGGGAGGAAATCATGGACAGATTAAAAGGAAAAGTAGCAATTATCACTGGCGCCACCTCTGGCATGGGTCGAGACACGGCTTATGTCTTTGCAGAAGAAGGGGCAAAAGTTGTTATCACCGGTCGGGATGAAGCCAGAGCAAAAGAAGTGGTGGATACCATTAAGAAAAATGGCGGAGAGGCCATGTATGTCATCGCAGACATCGCAGACCGAAGCCAGTTGGATAAGATCGTAGATGAAACCCTGGCGGCGTACGGCACCGTAGACATCCTGTACAACAATGCGGGAATGCTGAGCCTGACCGATTCCATGAACATCGGGATGGAAGAATGGGACAAAGCCATGCAGGTCAACGTGACCTCTGCTCTGGTTCTGGCTCAGCGGGTTGCCCCCATCATGAAGGCTAAGGGAAAAGGTGCCATCATCAACACCGGATCCGTTGCCGGAACATCAGCCACTTGGGGACCGGTAGGCTACTGCACCTCCAAGCACGCGGTCAATGGGCTGACCAAAGCCCTGGCAAGGGAAATGGGACCGGAGATCCGGGTCAATGCCATCCTGCCGGGAGCCATCGTTACCGCTATGCTGGACAGCGTTGGCGGAGAAGCGGCTATGGACGGCATGAAACAGCGATCCCCCTTAAAGAGGGTCGGACAGGGAAGAGAAATCGGCACCGTAGCCCTGTTCCTGGCCACCGACGACTCCTCCTTCATGACCGGACAGCTCCTGCGGGTTGACGGCGGAGTGGATGCTTAAGTTTTGGATAATTGAATAGAATGTTTATAAAAGATATCCCGCCTGCATTGGCGGGGTATTTTTTTGTAAAGTAAATTGATCAGATCTAACTGATAAAATTCAAATAAATCAAATTTTGAAAGATATAACTGATAAAAATACAAATAGATGAGTCTTGAATTAACTGACCAGAAGAGTTATCCTAAAGTTACAATGGTTATTAAACAAAATCATAAAAATGACAACAGGGGGAGCACTTGGAAATCAGAAAATATAAAGAGGAAGATGTAGAACGGGTATTGGAAATCTGGTTTGAATCCAGCAGCATTGCCCATGATTTTTTGGGACTGGGCCAACTGAAGGAGCAAAAAAATCTTATTCGGGATACTTACCTGCCGATGGCTGAGACCTGGGTGGTGGAGGAAGACGGAGAACTCCGGGGATTCATTTCTCTGCTTGACCATTACGTAGGAGGATTATTTATCCACCCGGACCATCAGGGCTTGGGCATAGGACGGAGGCTGATTGAAAAGGCCTTTCAGGAAAAAGGATTTCTGAACGTCGGCGTATATGAAAAGAACTTGGCAGCTCGTAAATTCTATGAGCGAATGGGATTCCTCTATGAGAATGAAGAGGTCCAGGAGGAGACCGGCGAAGTCGTCCTGAATTTAAAGAAGGGAGAGCTTCCCTTATGACAAAAGGCCTTTTTGTGGGGCTGGCTGGCTTGGACCTGATCTTCTATAAGGATTCAGCCCCGGCAGAAAACAAAAAAATGAAAACCACCGAATACAGTACCTGCGTCGGCGGGCCTGCTGCAAACGCTGCCATCACCTTTTCCCTTCTTGGAGGGGAGGCCCTGTTGGTCAGCTGCATCGGCGATTCCCCCATGGGCAAACTGATTAAGGAGGAATTAGAAGGTTGCCGGATCCGGGTCCTGGATCTGGCAGAAGGGGAAACCAGCCTCCCCAGTATCTCAGGAATCCTGGTCAATACCTTAAACGGCAGCCGGACCATCTGGAACGGACAGCCGGATTTAGGCGCCTGTACCAAAGATCTTTCCGGCTGGGTTTCGGAAGCGGATTTTCTTCTGACCGACTGCAACCTGAAGGGCCCGGCCCTGGAGTCTCTGAAGATGGCTCAAAAAAAGAATATTCCCAGGATTTTGGATGCCGGCAGCTGGAAGGATTATATGGTTGAATGCATCTCTTTGGCAACGGATGTAATCGCATCCGAAGACTGCTTTCCCCCAGGTGGAGAAGATCTCTTCTCTCTTTGTCAGGAGCTTGGTGTCTCTCGGGCTGCCATTACCCGGGGAGAGGGGCCTGTCAGCTGGCAGGAAGCCGGTTTAAAGGGAGATGTTTTCCCGCCCCGGGTTCAGGCGGTGGACACCCTGGGCGCCGGAGATATATTTCATGGAGCCTACGGATTTTTTCTGATTCAGGAAAAGTTCGGATTTGAAATTGCACTCAAAAAGGCTGCCGAAGTGGCAGCCAGCAGCGTACGTTTCCGGGGACCCCGGGAAGGGGTCGTAAAGATTGCGGAGGTGCAGCATGGATCTATTGAAGAAGGTAACGGAACAATTGTTGGATGAAGGAACGCTCAGTAAATTGGGAGGCTCGGTGGGAGCCCGGCCAGAGCAGGTAAAAAAAGCTGCTCAAATGGGCCTGCCGGCTCTGATGGAGGCCATGGGCCGAAACGCCAAGGACCCGGATGGATTGTCTTCGCTCCTTGGAGCCCTGGACCAGCATCAGGATGACGATGTGCTGGATCTGGATTCCTTCCTGAACAAGGTAGACAAAGACGATGGAGCAAAAATCCTGAGCCATGTGCTGGGTGGAAACAGTCAGCGTGTTCAGACCAATCTTGCCCGGCAGTCGGGGATGGACCCGGGGCAAGTATCCGGCATTCTGACTCAGCTGGCCCCCATGCTCCTGGGAGCATTGGGACAGGAAAAGAAACGGGGCAATCTGGATGCCTCCAATCTGATCGGCATGCTGGCCGGCGGTCTTGGGCAGGGAGGCAATGGGGGAATCAAAGCCATGGTAACCAACCTGTTGGATTCCGATGATGACGGAAGCATCATCGATGAAGTCGGTGATCTTTTAGGCGGATTCCTGAAGAGATAGTACTGTCGAAGGTTTGTCGATTCTTTTGCCGATTATGTAACAGATTAGACCAACGAGCATCAGAACAGCGCCGCCGTACTGAAGGACGGCAATCATGGTTTCAAAACTACTGATCAGACCTTCTTCGTACTCTTCCAGATAGTATTCCTGGCCCCAATCCCCCTCATACCATAACAAGAAGAAGGAGCCGGCGATGGCGAACAGCCCGGTCAGGACGCAGTAGAAGGATATCCGAATCACATCCCCTGCCGCCAGTTTGGTGATTGGGTTGATAGGGTGGCTTTCCGGAGAAAGGACATGAAGCCCTCCATATCGTCTTTTAACGATGACATATAGCACCGGTCCGGTGGATATGGCAATCAAGCCGATCAGAAAGTATTCTGTACCGTTGATCAGAAGTGCGATGATGGAAATGCTAAAGGGCAGACCGCAGCAAAGATAAAGACCGATAGTTCCTCCTGGGATCGAGTATTTGCCGACTCGCTTTTCCAGGGGGATTTTTTTCCTTAAAACAATGGTGGAGATGGAAAGGATGATGTAGAGAGCAATCATGAATACCACTTCGCCCATGACCAGCAGGGTGAAGTCAAATTGAGCCAGAAAGATGGTTACCAGAGTGAGGGAGAGAATTCCCACATAGGGCACCCCTTTTTTTGCGCTGACCTTAACTAGAATACGCGGAGAAAGATGATCATCTGCCAGCACAAAGAATCCTCTGGATCCGGAAGCAAGATAGGTGTTGAATATGGAGCACTGAGAGATAATAGCGATTATCATAAAAACGATGCCGAAGGCGGGGCCTAAAAAGCTGGTAAACACATCCATATATCCGACGGCATCTACACCGTCTGTAGCCCACTCTTCCCAGCGGCCCACAGATGCAAGGCCGGCCATTGTCGGAAGGATATAACTGGCTGCAATCAGAGGCATGGCAATCAGCAAGCCTTTTGGTATGACCTGGGGATCCTTGATCTCCCCTGCGACGGAGGAGATGCATTCATAGCCGCAGTACATCCAGATACAGATGGCGATACCGCCTCCGACGCTTTCAATCAAGCCCTGGCCTTCCGGCATGAAGGGAACAAAAGGATTGCCCTGCCAGTTCGTGAAGCCCACCAGCGCTACGGCACTGAAGGCAAGGAGCACGATGATGGAAAGGACCGTGCTGACTCTGCCCACTTCCCGGATTCCCATCAGGTTAATGACGGTGAATATCAGGATCATGGCTATTTTAATTAAAAACCCCTCGGTTTCCGAAAAGTCGAAAAAGCGGCTGAGATACCCGACGACCAATGCAACATAAACCCCGTTGGTCACGTAAATGGACATGGTGGCCCACCATCCGGCCTGAAACCCCCAAAATTCTCCAAGTGCCTCTTTGACCCAAACGTAGGATCCGCCTTCGGCAGGAAGGATGGAGCCTAGTTCGGCCACCATGTGACTGATGGGAAGGGCCCAGAAAACAGCAAAAAGGACCAGCATAACGATGGTAAGGCCCGGACCGCTGGATGGAATCATTTCTTCAATACCGAAGGCACCGGCTGCCACAAGGCAATAAATCATAAACACGATGGTGGATACTTTAAGGTCATACTGTTTTAATCCGGCTACGCCTTCTTTCACATTATTTGCAGACAATAGATCACCTCATTTCTTATGCTACCTTTGATACTATCCTACAAGGAGAGGCGGGGGCACACAATAGACGGAGATTCTATCTTGGGTGGAGATAACTGAAGAAATAGGCAAGGATGATTTTGCAGAAAGACAAATAAAAAGAAGCATGGTCGATTTGACGCTGCTTCTTCGATAAATCGTCATGCAAAGGAGGTCATTGATACCTTACTGCCACTTTGAGGCTTCGGGAGTCTGTTTTTTCGCACAGGAAGTTGATCAGTTCCTGGGATTCAGCGTCAATATGTACATCAGTGAAGTATACATGGAACCGGAATCGGGACAGGCACTCTTTGCCCATCAGTGAAAGGACAAAGGTCGTGAATCGATCCAGGATCTTTTGCCAATCCTGATGGCTTCGTTCTGAATAGTTGATTTCAATGCAGATAAAATAGTTCATTTCCCGGGAATAATGGATGACTTCGCCGATGAAATTCCAGTCAAAGACCGGCTCTCCCTCTGAAAAATGAACCACGTTCCGATCGAAGAGGGGGAGAAAAATTTCTTTCAGACCGATACTTCGCTGATTTTCTTTCATCATTTCCCGTTTGATGCGGCGGCCGGAATTCAATACTTTTTGTTCAAATTTCTGCCTCCAGGAGGAGGGCGGTATTTCGGTAAGCGGAAAGAACTCTGCCCCATCCTCCACCAGGTAATCAACGAACAGGTTGCTGTATTTTTCGCTGATCAGGCTGTCCTCCAAGGGTATGGCAGAATGGCCGGTTTTCTTTTCCAGACTTTCATATTTCTTTTTATGCTCAGAAGGCGTGGTGCCATACCAGCGTTTGAAATACTTATAGAAATATTTCGAATCCGAAAATCCACATTTCAGGGATATTTCCTGCAGGTTCAGGCTGGTGGTCAGCATCAGCTTCTGGGCAACTTCGGTTCTGCGGGAGTTGAGATAATCGGTGAAATTGATTCCCAGCATTTTTTTCCAGAACTGGGAGATGTAATTTTTACCGATATATTCTTCGCTGGCGATGTCTTCCATCGTGATTTTCTCGTCATAATGGAGGGCAATGCTACGCATGATCCGGTAGTAACGCTGCAACTGATGATCCGGTATGGGCCGGTCGTTGTAGTAGTGGGCAATATCGAAACGAGTTGCCATGATTTTAATCGAATCCTCTATGAGGGCATTCAGTTTGTTGGCATCCCGTGTATCCCTCTTAACCCACTCCAGAATCAGTTTCATAAAGAGCTTCCGTAAAATTCGGGCATATTCGGTTTGTGAAGAATTTGTATTAAAACTTTCACACATCAGATCCTGAAACATGATAAAAGGATGGGAATCTTCAAAGTCGCTCAGACTCATGTGGATCAGAAAGGTAACGTTGTCTTCCTCGGAATGAATCGTGTGAATATCCTCATGATTGATGACCACGAAATCCCCGGCTGCCAGTTGAAAATTATCGTACACAGCATGGACGAAGACTTTGCCCTCCAACACGAAAACGATTTCAATATCCGTATCGTGCCAATGAGGGGCGGTCTGCCGGATATTACAGGAATCAACGCGGCATGAGAAACCTTGATCGTAGCATACTGTTTCGTTATTCATACTATCACCCTGTTTGCTGAAGTAGCGCATTAAAAATAGTGTACCACACCGGAGATGGAAATAAAAGGGAAACGTGGTGCGGGAATGACCCGCACCACGATGGAGGGTTTATCAGAAGAGTTCGTTGAACAGCTTTTGATCATTTTGGGTTTTATAGGGGGAGTCATACTCGGAAAGAGCAAAATAGAAATTCGCTTCCCGCATTAGTTTCATATAAGGCAGAGGATCAAAGCACTCCGGTGTCTGGACTCCGGTTCCTTTCCAAAGGCCCCGGCCCAGCAATTCGATACCGATGGCAGCTCCGAAGCCGGTTTGGCTTACGACGGCCTGTGTCCCAAAACGTTCGAGAGATTCCTGCTGATCCGTGATCTGGTATAAAAAAACCTTCCGCTTATGTCCGTTCTTGATTCCTTCGCAGAGTACGCCGCCGCATATTTTACCGGACATTTTTCCGTCGATCGCATCGGGCTGCGGTGCTACTTTGGCTACAAAATCACGGGGTGAGATTTGAGCTCCGTCCACCGGAACCGGCTTTGTGCTTCGCAGGCCAAGGGCTTTGACTGCCTTAAGAGCATGAACGAGATTGTCATCGAGGCTGATCTTGTAAGTGACACGCTTCAGACCGCGGTCTGCCAGTTTGCGGGACATAAAGACCGGTTCTTCATGCTCGATTTTATAGAGCTTGATTGGACCGATCCCTTCCGGGAAGTCAAAAATTTCCGGATCCGATAATGGCTCTTCGCATAAGAACCCCTTTTCCCCGTCCCAGGTTACACAAGGGTTCATGCATTCATCCAGCATAGTCCATACGTTGAAACCAAAAAAAACATCATCCTTGCCCCCGTTGGGGTTTTCCAGGTTTCCTCCATCCTTTACATCGATGGTTTCCAGTTTGTCGAACAGATAGTCTGCAGCAAAGCGAGCAAAAACATCGATGGTTCCTGGTTCGATTCCCAGGCCTATGATGGCCAGAAGGTTTTTTTCTTCCCATTGACGGCTTTTGCTGAGATTATAGTCTGCCATAAACTCCGTATAACAGTCTTTTCCGATGCCATAGCAGTCCGGCTCTTCTTTCGGTACACACCATACGCCCATATTGATATAGTTGGCGTTTCCTTCGTAAGCGGCATCGAAAATAGTATTGGTCATAAAAGGGAGTGCGGCGTCCATAACCAGGTCGATCTGGTGCCGCTGTATCAACTCGATGATGCCTTCTTTCTTAGTTGCATCCACTTTTTCCGGCAGGAACCGGCCGTCGTTGATTTCTTTTGTTATCCTCTCGGCTTTTGGAAAATCATAATCAGCGGCTATCAGTTTTTCCAGCCAGGTCCCATCCGGATCTCTTTCTTTTAAGATCTTGATGATTGATTCTCCGACACCGCCGCATCCTACTACTAATAATTTCACGTCGCACCTCCGAATATCCATCGATAATAGTGAATTAGTTTTCTCACTGAAATTATATCTATGGCATTTTTTTTCGGCAATCGACGTTGATTTGCAGTTTTTCAGATAAAGGGGACCAATGCGTCATTGACGATTTGAATCCGCCCCTTCGAATAATTGACGATTAGGATATAAGCTTGAGGGAAGCGTAAGGACTAGGTCAGGTTCGCTCCATGTTTTTAAGAGAAAAATCCAATATGGGTGAGGAATGAGTCAGGGCGCCGCAGGATACATAGTCGGCGCCTGTTTCTATGATGGCACCGATATTGTCCAGGGTAATGTTGCCGGAGCATTCCACCAGGGCCCGTCCCCGGGTCATAGCGATAGCTTCCTTCATTTCCGCCTGATTCATGTTGTCCAGCATGATGATGTCGGCACCGGCCTCCAGGGCTTCCCGGACCATGTCCAGGCTTTCTGCTTCCACTTCTATTTTGTGGACAAAGGGAGCGTATTTCCTGGCCATACGGACGGCATTGGCGATGCCTCCTGCTGCAGCGATGTGGTTATCCTTCAGCATGACACCGTCGGAGAGGTTGAAGCGATGGTTCTGACCGCCGCCGATCCGCACCGCATATTTTTCAAAGATTCGGTTGTTGGGAGTGGTTTTTCTGGTGTCCAAAAGTCTGGTTCCGCTGCCGTTCAGCAGATCACTGATTTTCCTGGTGTGGGTAGCGATTCCGCTCATCCGCTGCAGATAGTTGAGGGCAGTTCGCTCTCCCGACAGGATGGACCGGAGATCCCCATAGACATCGGCGATGACCATGCCGGACTCAATCACGTCTCCGTCCTGGGCATAGACCTGAAAACTCATGGAACTGTCCAGCAGAGTGAATACCCGCTGAAATACCGGGAGACCAGCCAAGACCCCCGGCTGCTTGCAGATCAGCTGGGCTTTGCCCGGTGTCGCTTCCCGAAGGACGGAATTGGTTGATATATCTTCATGGGAAATATCCTCCCGGAGGGCGGATAAGATCAGGGTATCCATATTATTCAGCATGATTCGGTTCCTTTCTGATTTCTTTGCTCACTAAATCCCGGTTTTCCTCTTCTATTTTATCATAATAGGCGGAATCCGGCTTGGGAAACTCGGGATGAATTTCTTCCCGGGAATGCTTTTGGATGTCCAAGGCTGCCCGCTTGCTGAAGACCAGACTTTCCAGCAGGGAGTTGCTGGCCAGTCGGTTCCGTCCGTGAACTCCGTTGCAGCTGGTTTCTCCCACAGCATACAGGTGGTCCAGGGAGGTGCGGCTGAAAAGGTCCACGTCGATTCCCCCCATGAAGTAATGCTGGGCTGGTACGACCGGAATGCATTCTTTGGAAATGTCATATCCCTCCTGGAGGCAGCGTTGGTAGATGCCTGGGAAACGAACCGGAATATCCGCCTCTGTATGACCGGCCAGGCAGAGCATCACATAGGGCATCTGATCTTTTTCCATCTGGGCATAAATGGCTTCGGTGACCTGATCCCTGGGCAGCAGCTCGTCTACGAAACGGTTCCCCTTTTTATCCAGCAAAATCGCCCCTTCCCCCCGGACCGCCTCGGAAATCAGGAAGGCTCTTCCGGGCTTTTCTGTGTAGAGGGAAGTGGGGTGGACCTGAACGAAGCTCATGTCCTTGACCCGGATGCCGTGGCGCAAGGCTATGGCCAGGGCATCTCCTGTGAGATGGGGGTAATTGGTGGAGCGGGGATAAAGACCGCCGACACCGCCGGTGGCCAGGATGACATCGCTGCACAACATGTTTTCCGGAGGTTGACCCGGCCGGCGAACCACAACACCCCAGCATCGGCCGCTGGAAATCAAAATGTCCACCACCCGGCTTCCCTCCATGATTTCAATGTTTGACCGTTCCCGAACCCGAAGGGTCAGCTTGCTGCAGATTTCCTGGCCGGTGGTGTCCCGGGCATGGAGGATACGGGGCTTGGAATGAGCCGCTTCCTTGGTGTAAGCAAAATCACCGGAAGGGTTTTTGTCAAATTCAACCCCTGCTGTCAACAGATCCTGGATGACTTCTCTGGATTCCCGGATCATCACATCTACGGCTTCCCGCTTGTTTTCGTAATGACCGGCTTTCAGGGTGTCTTCCATGAAGCTGTCATAATCGTCCTCGTCCCGCTGCACGCAGATTCCTCCCTGGGCCAGGAAGGAGTCGCTCAAGTCGGCTGTATCCTTGGTGACGATGAGGATCTTATAGCTTTCCGGCAGGTTCAGGGCTGCAAAAAGACCAGCAAGGCCAGAGCCTGCGATGATGACATCGTATTCCTTATTGTTTTTCATGAGGACCCTCCTGAGCCAGGCGAAGCATTCTTTCCAAAGGCCGCAGGGCTTCCTCCCGGATGGATTCCGGCAGCTCAACTTCCGGCTCCATATGGATCAGTGCTTCCAGGACTTTCATCAGGGTGTTTTTTTTCATATCAGGGCAAATCTGGTCTGCTCTGGGGGCGATCAGCCTTTTGTGACCGGCCTTTTTCCAGATCTCATGAAAGACCCCGGTCTCCGTGCAGATGATCAGCTCTTCCCCGCCAGAAGAGGTGGCATAGTCGATGATGCCGGAGGTGCTGCCAACGTAATCGGCCAGGTCCAGGACTTCTTTCTGGCATTCCGGGTGGGCGGCTACCCTGGCATGGGGATGGAGGGCTTTTGCCTTTTCCACATCCTCCCGGGTGATCTGCTGGTGGATGGGGCAGAATCCTTCATTAAAAAGGAAGATTTTTTCTGGCACCAGTCCAGCCACGTAACTGCCAAGATGTCGATCCGGAATAAAGTAAATTTCCCGGTTGGGCAGATTTTTTACTACCTGCAGCGCATTGGAAGAGGTGACGCAGACGTCAGAGTGGGCTTTGATTTCAGCGGTGGAATTGATATAGCAGACTACGGCAGCTTCCGGGTGTTCTGTCCGGATTTTTAGAATGTCTTCCACGGTGGTCATGTGGGCCATGGGGCAATCGGCGGTCAGGTCCGGCATCAGGACTTTTTTGTCCGGGCTCAGCAGTTTAGCGCTTTCCCCCATGAAGTGGACGCCGCAGAAGAGGATCACATCCTCTTTCGCTGAAGCGGCTATCTTGCTGAGGTAATAGGAATCCCCCACAAAATCGGCTATATCCTGAACTTCCCCCGGCACATAATAATGGGCCAGGATGACGGCATTCCGTTCCTTTTTCAGTTTTTGAATTTGATTTTTTATTTCTTGTAGTGACTCGTCCATGTCTTCTCCTTATGGTCAGATATTTGTTGAATTTTGTCCAATCTATCACATGGATTGACAGATGTCAAGACACCATGGGGAGCAACCTTCGACTCGGGTCCTTAAATCTTGATAAAACCGGTTGACTTCGGGAAAAAGAGGGTGTATATTTATATATGCACATATGAGAATATGATTATTGATAATTTGATATAATGAAGCAGATTGCATAATTCAGAAAGGAAATTACCATGAATCAATTGACAAGCCTTTTTAAAATATTATCCGACGAGACCCGGCTGCGGATCCTGTTCCTGCTGTATCAGGAGGAACTGTGCGTTTGCCAGCTGACCGGCATATTGAAAATGCCCCAGCCTAAGATTTCCAAAAGCCTTTCGAAGCTGCGGGATTTGGGCTTGGTGTCCGACGATCGGAGAGAAAAGTTCGTCTACTATTCCTTAAAACGAGAAAGCAAGGCGCTGATGAAGATTCTGGAGGATCTGGATCAGGATATTATTTCCTATCCGGTGTTATTGGAGGACCGGAAGGGTCTGGAAAATAAAGAGTATTTCCTTAGTCAGTGCGGCCCGGGAGAATGTGAAGAAGGGATATTGTAGCGCAAATGATCATATTCGAATTTTTAAACAGACAGTTGCTGAAGATGCAGTGGCTCTATGATTTGGTGGAACAGCTGGTGGAAAAGGTATTTGGCCTGGAGATGACCAGCCGGCTTGGGGGGAGTGTTCACTTTTTCATTTATGACGTGGTGAAGATCTTTATTCTTTTGTCGGTGCTGATTTTCTCCATTTCCTGGATTCAGAGTTTTTTCCCTCCGGAACGGACCCGCAAGATTCTGGGAAGGCACAAAGGATTTTCAGCCAACCTGCTGGGAGCCCTCCTGGGAACGGTCACCCCCTTTTGTTCCTGTTCCTCCATACCCCTATTTATCGGATTTACGGGAGCGGGACTTCCCATTGGCGTCACCTTTTCCTTCCTGATTTCCTCTCCTCTGGTGGATCTGGCCTCCGTCATCCTGCTGGCCAGCATCTTCAACTGGCGGATCGCCCTGGCCTACGTGGTGGTTGGGCTGGTTCTGGCAGTGGCGGGAGGTGCGGTTATCAGTAAATCCCGGATGGAAAGTTATGTGGAACCATTTGTGTATACGACTCCTATCGGAGAAGCTGGACAGGAAACCCTGACCATGAAGGACCGGCTGGGATTTTCCCGGAATCAAGTCCTGGACATCATAAAAAGGGTCTGGCTGTACATCCTCATCGGCGTTGGCATCGGAGCCGTGATCCACAACTGGATTCCCGAAGAAATGGTTACCGCCATCCTGGGTCAGGACAAATGGTATTCGGTACTGGTAGCAACTCTGGTAGGCGTTCCCATGTACGCGGATATTTTCGGCACCTTGCCCATTGCAGAAGCCCTGGTATACAAGGGAGCAGGGCTGGGAACCGTGCTGGCATTCATGATGGGGGTCACGGCTTTGTCACTGCCATCTCTGATCATGCTGAAACGGGTGGTAAAGCCTCGGCTTCTGGGTTTGTTTTTCGGAGTAGTTACCCTGGGAATCATCATCATCGGGTACCTGTTCAACGGGTTCAGCTGGATGTTCCTGTAAAAGAAAAAAGGAGAAAAAATATGAGAATCAAAGTATTGGGACCGGGATGCAAAAACTGCGAAAACCTGGCGGACAACACGAAAGCTGCTTTAAAGGAGCTGGGATTAGAAGCGGAAATTGAGAAAGTTACCGACTTTGCCGAAATTGCCGGATATGGGATTCTTTCCACCCCCGGCCTGGTGGTGGACGATAAAGTGGTGTCCTCCGGCAAGGTGCTGAAACCGAAGGATATCGTTAAGCTCCTGACAAAATAGAATAAATAGTTTAAAAGATAAGGAGAAATGGATTTATGACGAAACAAAAATTAGAAGGAATCAGCTTTTTTGAACGCTACCTGACCCTATGGGTGGCCCTGTGCATGGTGGCAGGAGTCCTGATTGGCCGCTTCGCTCCGGCCATCCCGGATTTTCTTGGTCAGTTTGAATACGCCAATGTCTCCATTCCTATTGCCATCCTCATTTGGCTGATGATCTACCCGATGATGCTGAAAGTGGATTTTCAGAGCGTCAAGAACGTAGGAAAAAACCCAAAAGGCCTTTACATTACCTGGGCAGTCAACTGGCTGATCAAGCCCTTTACCATGTTTGCCATTGCCTGGTTGTTTTTTCATGTAATATTTTCCGGCTTTATAGCGCCGGATCTGGCCAGAGACTATCTGGCTGGAGCCATCCTGCTGGGGGCAGCCCCCTGTACGGCTATGGTCTTTGTCTGGAGCCATTTAACCAAGGGGAACCCGGCTTATACCGTGGTTCAGGTGGCCACTAACGATCTGATTATTTTAGCGGCCTTTACCCCCATTGTTGCATTCCTGCTGGGAATCAGCGGCGTGACCATCCCTTGGGATACCCTACTCCTTTCCGTAGTCCTCTTCGTTGTCATTCCCCTGACGGCCGGAGTGCTGACCCGAAACCATCTTACCCGATCAAAAGGGGTGGATTACTTCGAAAAAACCTTCATACCGAAGTTTGGCAATATCACCATCATTGGGCTCTTGCTGACCCTGGTCATCATCTTTTCCTTCCAGGGCCAGGTGATTCTGGAGAATCCGCTGCACATTGTCCTGATTGCCATTCCGCTGATCATCCAGACAATCCTGATTTTCTTCATTGCCTATCTAGCTGCAAAAACAGTCAAACTGCCTCACAGCATTGCGGCGCCGGCCGGGATGATCGGAGCTTCAAACTTCTTTGAGCTGGCCGTGGCAGTGGCCATTGCCCTCTTTGGGGCCCAGAGCCCGGTGGCCCTGGCCACCATCGTCGGAGTGCTGGTGGAGGTGCCGGTCATGCTGATGCTGGTGAAGATCGCCAACAATACCCGCCACTGGTTTCCAAAGGAAGTCGAAATCCGGAAATAGAAAAAGGGAGATTCACGATGAGCACAAACCCAAAACCGAAAGTAGGATTTATCTGTGTCCACAATTCCTGCCGCAGTCAGATGGCTGAGGCCCTGGGCCGCCACCTGGCTTCCGATGTCTTTGAAAGCTATTCGGCAGGAACAGAGACCAAGCCTCAAATCAATCAGGACGCAGTCCGGTTGATGAAAGAAGTATACGGAATCAATATGGAAGAAAACCAGCACTCCAAGCTGCTGGAGGAGATTCCGTCCCTGGATGTGGTCATTACTATGGGCTGCAACGTGGAGTGTCCCTTCCTGCCTTGTCGCCATCGGGAAGACTGGGGTCTGGAGGACCCATCCGGGAAAAGCGACGAAGAATTTAAAAAAGTCATGGATCAGATCGATGCCAATATTCGGGATCTGGCAGACCGGATCCGAAGTGGAAGGATTTTATGAAAAAAATCTACATAGAACCAACCGCCAGGTGCAATTTGACGTGCACGATGTGCCCCCGAAATACCTGGGAGCAGGAGCCCATTGGGGATATGGATTTGGATCTTTTCATAAGATTAATGGAGCAAATTCCTGGAATTGATTCGGTGGAAACCATCTTTTTCGGTGGGATTGCCGAACCCATGTCCCATCCGGATATCCTGACGATGGTGAGGCTGGCCAAGGAAACCCGGCGAAGGGTGGAACTGATCAGCAACGGAAGTCTCCTGACGGAAGAAACCATCGAGTCTCTTCTCCGAGCCGGGCTGGACAGGCTCTGGGTTTCCCTGGACCGGGAACACCGGGAAAGTCACGAAGAAATTTCCGGGGGAACGGGGGGCTACGAGTCACTTGTTAAAACTCTGGCAGCCTTTCGGAGGAAACGGCCTCAGATCTACCCGGAAGCAGAACTGGGGATCGTCTTTGTAGCCACAAAAAGCAATATCGCCGAGCTCCCGGAAATCCTGGAAATCGGATTCTTTCTGGGAGCCAGCGAAATTAAAGTGTCCAATCTGATTCCCTATACCCGGGAGATGCAGAAGGAAGTGTTATATACCAGAAATCTTTCCTGTGGGTCTATGAAAGAAGCAACCGGCTCCTCCCGGAAAAAGCTCCTTTCCATGCCCATCATGGATTTTGAACAGTTACCGACGGAAGTGTTGCTGGCGGTACTCCGGGACTGGCCCCAGCTCCAGTTGGGGAAGAATCGGGTTGTTCGGGATGCCGGGCACTGTAAGTTCATCGAAGAGGAAAGCCTATATGTCCGTTGGGACGGAGAGGTTTCTCCCTGCATGGCCATGCTCCACACCAACCGAACCTACCTGCAGAATGTGGAGCGGATCGTCCGGCACCATTCCTTTGGTAATATAAAGGAAGAAAACCTGAAAGCCATCTGGGAGAAAGAAGACTATGAAAGCTTTCGAAGGCGGGTGTTGGATTTTTCCTTTTCCCCCTGCACCATCTGCGGAATCTGCCAATATGCAGAAGAAAATCAGGAAGACTGCTTCGGCAACCAGGCGCCCACTTGCGGGGCCTGCCTCTGGTCCGAAGGATTTGCCCAATGCCCTTAAGGCCCATTCCGGATTACCGGAAAACCTTTAAGGGTTTTTATTTTCTAAGGAACAAGGCAGAAAGGACCAGTCCCAGAATCCCCAGAATCAGGACGGGATAGAAGACATAAAGGTAACTGCCGAAGCTGTCCCGGATCAGCCCCGCGGAAGATACGCCGATCAAGGCTCCGACACCGTAAGCTGTAAAGACAACCCCGTAATTTCTGCTGTAATGCTGCTGACCGAAAAAAATGGATGTGGTGGTAGGCGCGATGGCCAGCCATCCTCCAAGAACGAGCCAGAGCAAAGAAAAAGCTGCCAGATAGGTGGGGACAGAGCCTTCCTTCCCGAGGAGCATGAAAAGAGACGCCAAAGCCATCAGCAGATAGGCCAGGCTTGCTGTTTTGTAAGGTCCGAACCGATCGGTAAGCCAGCCGAAAAGAGGACGTCCTAATCCGTTAAAAATGGAAAAGGCTGCCACGGCCCAGGCCGCATGGACCGGCTCGATGTGGGCGATTTCTTCCCCGACCGGGCCGGTAATGCCGATGGTCATCAGGCCCACCATCGTACTGATTCCGAAGCAGATCCAAAGCCCGTAGAATTTTCGGGTTTTCAGCATGGCCCGGGTATCGGTCTCCGGGCTGCTGCCTGCCGGGCCCTTGCCGGACAGCGATTCTTCGGATGCCTCCGGAAATCGAAAGGGAAGGGCTAGTACCAGGATGATGATCAAAAAAGCGGTGCCCATGATGGTAAAGGTGGAAAAGGGTCCAAATTCGTGAATTAAATGCCTTGCCAAAGGAGCCGTCACAAATGGGGACACCCCAAATCCGGAAAGAGTCAAGCCTACAGCCAGACCCTTCTTTTCCGGAAACCATTTGGCCGCTACGGCCATGGGAACCCCGTAAACGAGCCCCACCCCTCCACCGGCCAGCACCCCGTAAGTCAGGGATAGCAGAGTGATGTTGGGAGCAAAGCCAGAGAGGATCCAGCCGGTTCCTACCATCAAGCCTCCGATCATAATGACTATTCTCGGATGGATCCGGGTCATTAAATAGCCCCCTAAAGGCATCAGGAAAGCGTAGGAAGCCAGAAAGAGCATATAAGGCAGGCCGCTTTGGGCAGAACCTATTTCGAAGGCCGACTCAATGGGCTTCCGAAATACGCTCCAGGAATAGACTGCTCCCAGGCAGATAAACATGATCATACCAAGAGGAATGAACAGCAGCCGTATTCGTTTATGTTGATAGGTCATGGTCGTTACCTCATAGCATCTAAAAATTTCTCCCCTTCGGAGGAAAGGAACTCTTCAAATCCATAATACCCTTTTTCTGCTTCCCTTGCCATCTTGAGCGTCTGATGGGAAGGGACTTTTAAGTTAGTGGGGCAGGGCGTATAAATCTGAACGTAGGTCGGCCCGATTTCCCGGGCAAGGATGATCGCCTTCCGGACAGAATCGGCTAAGGCTTTCGGATTGGAAACGGCTACTTTGGCGGTATAGCAGCAGCCGGATTGCTTTGCCATGTCATAAATGGGTATTTTGGGAAACTTTTTACCTGTGGGGGCCATGTTCATGATACGGCCCTGGGGGCTCATGCCACTTTCCTGACCGCCGGTATTTCCGTACAATTCGTTATCCACCATGATGGTGGTGATTTTTTCTCCCCGAAACCAAGAATGAAGGGTCATGTCCAGGCCGATATCGGCGATTCCTCCGTCTCCGACCAGAACCACCACGTCCTTCGCCTCGCCGGGATGGCGGATGCTGAGCATCCGCTTCAGCCCGGAAGCCACGGCGTTCTGATTTCCGAAGGCCGTATTGGAGTAGTTGACGGCTGCCTGGGATAGGGAGAAAAAGGAACACCCAGGAGTTCCGACTATAAAGGTGTCTTTTGGAGATGGAAGAGCGGCCATGGCCAGCCGGATGCCAAGGGCGACTCCGCAACCGGCACAGTGAGAATGTTCTTCGATGATTTCCTTATATGTGCCCAGTTTTTCAAAGCCGTTGCCTTCTGAAAACGGTCCGTTTCCAAGGAGGTTCTGATACTCGGTTTGGAGGAACTCTTCCAATGCCCGGGTGGGCTTGTTGATCCATGTATTCATTGGCAGCCTCTTAGGATATCCTACTTAAAATTTCATTAACGATTAGGTTGGGAGGCATGGTCATGCCCCCGAAAACCCTGGGGCCGGATACGACCCGGCTATTTCGGTCCAAAGAAGCCATGACCTCCCTGGACAGCCACCCTTCTGCATTAAACTCCGGAACAAGAATCAGGGATGCTCTTGCGGTTGCTGCTGCCAGCTCTTCTCCCGGGAAGGGTCGAATGGTCTTGATTTTAACCAATCCGGCCCGTATTCCCATTTTGTGAAGGATTCTAAGAGCTTCCCGGCTTTGGGAAACTGCCGTGCCAGAAGCGACGATCATGATGCCGGCGTCCGGGTTTTCCGTTTCCAGGGATCCGCCAATATAGCGGTTGATATGTTTTTTCGAACGGATCGATGCGCTGAGTATTTCCTGATGCCAGCTGGCATTGGCCCCATAGCTGATGGCATTGCTTTTATTTAGCAGAGGGTCCCGGGTTATTCGCAGGGGAGGGGTTTCGGAGTTAAAGCAAGGAACCGGAGCCGCGGAAGGATTATAGGTTTTCAGCTTAATGTCCGATGGGGGAAGGGTTACCGATTCCCGGGTGTGGGTCAGAAAAAACCCGTCCGCAAACACGCCGATGGGCAGATGTACCTCGGGCTGTTCGGCTATGGCATAGGCGCCCAGGATCATGTCAAAATAATCCTGGACGGTTTCCGCGTGGAGCATGATCATGCCGGTGTTGAGAAGCATGCCCATCTCGATGTTTTCCGGCTGTATGGAAGGGGGAAGGGATAAGCCCCGGCACATAAAGGCACAGACGATCGGCTGACGGGCACCGGCCCATACCGGAAACATTTCCATAGCCCTCAGAGTACCGGGACCGCTGGTCGATGTAAATACCCGTCCTCCCCCGAGGGAAGCTCCATGAATGCTGGCCATGACGGCAAATTCGTTTTCAGCCCGGTAATAATCCTGGAGATAGCCCATCTGATAGAGCTCTCCAATTAACTGCATGGCTTCGCTTTGGGGCGTTATGGGATAGCCGACAGACATATCCACATTGGCCCTTTTAATGGCCTCGGCTACGGCTTCGCTGCCGGTCAGAAAGGCTTTTTCTCTTTTTGCCTGAAATAATAAATATTCGGCATCGACTTCCCGTTGCTGTTGTAGCATCATCAAGGGGGTACTCCTTATCAACAATTAATAGATGCTCATGGCATCTTTGGGGCATTCGGATACGCAAAGGCCACATCCCTTGCACCGGGATTCATCCGCAGACACCTTGCGGGTCTCTTCATCGAAGGACAGGACATTAGGATCCGGACATGCATAAATGCATTTTTTACATCCGATACAAATGATTTCATTGATTCTCACTGCTGCATACATGGTTTAACCCTCCTGGCCGAATGTATATTTACGGACCTGCTCACTTGATTTCTCAATAACTTCCATATTTTTTTCAATAAGCTGAGCCAACTGTTCGTACTTGCCTTTCAGAGCATCATCCAGGGCTGCCGTGGTGCCGGAAGCAATGAATTTTCCGCCGCCAAATCGTTCCGCCAGAGACTCTTTTAAGGACTCAACAGAAATCAGGGGGTAAACCCCAAGGAGGCTTCCGATCATCGACATATTCGTAGCTAATTCCGTTCCTCCGATTTCGACGCCAAGCCGGGTGGCTGGAATGTGATATAAGGTTGCATTCATGCTTTTAAACTTTTCGATGTCCTCTTGTTTGAACTCGAGGGGCTCATCTGAGTTGATGATGATGATCCCGTTTTCCTGCAGGCCTTCATAGAAGGGCATGGTATAGCACTTGCCCAGGGTGATGACGTGAGGATGAAAAATCATGATCACATCGGGGAACAGGATTTCTCCTCTTTCATAGATTTTTTCTTCCGAAATACGTACATAGCTTTCAGCAGGAGCCAAACGCTTCTCAGCCCCGAAAAATGGATTGACCGTGCTGAATTTTCCGTCCTTATTGGCGGCAGAGCCGATGATGTGAGCTGCTGTTACTACGCCCTGACCACCTAGTCCGGACATTCTGATGCTGACTTTCTTATCCATTCTTAACCTCCTCCAGGCGATCAAAAAGCAATTGTGCTTCATCTGAAATGTATTCCCTTACCTGGTAAGTTCCATCCTTTTCCCGGCTTTTGACTTTCTCGATGGTCTGGTTTGGCTTGAACTTGTAGTTTGTCGGGCAGGGGGAATAAACTTGTATATAGGAAGAACCGGTTTCCCGAGCGGCCAGGATCCCTCGGCGAACCGCGCTCTGCAGCTTTCGGGGGTTGGCAGGAGTGACGGCGGCCACATAGGCGCAGCCGGAGGCCCAAGCCAGTTCGGGTACGGAAATTTTAGAGAAATTCTTGCCTTTCGGAGCCATGTTCAGAACGGCCCCTTCCTGGGACATGCCGCTTTCCTGACCGCCGGTGTTGGCATAGGCTTCGTTGTCCAGCATGATGGTGGTAATCCGCTCCTGCCGGAACCAGGAGTGCATGACCATATCCAGACCAATGTCAGCAGTTGCTCCGTCTCCCGCAATGACTACCACATCCTTCACTACATCGGGGAACCGGAGGCTCAAGGCTCTTTTCAGGCCGGAAGCCACGGCATTTTGGTTCCCAAAGAGAGAATGGATGTTGTGAACTGCAGCTTGAGGGAAGGCCAGGGCGCTACAGCCAGTGGAGCCGACGATGATGGTATGCTCCGGATTGGGGAGAGAGGCCAGAATCAGCCTCAGGGACAGGGCCAGCCCACATCCTGCACACAAGGGATGCTCCTCCAACAGCTCCTTGAAGGTTCCCAGGTCGGTAACCCCTTTGTCGCCGCCGAAGGGGCCGTTTTCAATCAAGCTTTTATATTCCGCAGGCATAATGTCTTCAAAAGCGGCGGATACCTGAAATAAGTTTCTCATTATTTTGAACACCTCCTGATTTCATCCAGAATCGATTCCGGTGGCATGGTCATTCCGCCGAAGACTCGGGGGCCGGCAATTACTTTTGTGGTATCTTCGATAACAGATTTGATTTCCCGTGCCATCCAGCCGGTTCGGTTAAATTCCGGCACGATGATATGTTTGGCATTTCGGGCCAGCAGCCGGATTTCCTCTTCCGGGAAGGGACGGATGCTCTTGATTTTCACCAGTCCCACATCCAGGCCCATAGCCCTGGCGGACTTCATGGCTTCCCTGCCTTGAGAGATGGCGGTGCCGGAGCTGATAATCAGGATTTCTGAATCCGGGTGCTCGGTTTCGATGAGACTACCAAGGTATTGCTGGATATATTTCCGGGATCGTTCGCATGCGGCCATGACCTCCTGCTGCCAGGATGCGTGGGTAGCGTAGCTGATAAAATTACTTTTCATCACAAAAGGATCTCTCATATGACGGAAGGGTGCGTTCTCCATATCCATGGCAGGAACGGGGGAGCTGTAGGCGTCATAGGGAGGCAGCTTCATTTCTGCCGGAGCTACTTCGACGGTATCTCTGGTATGGGTAACGAAAAATCCGTCACAAAATACGCCAACGGGGATATGCACATCCGTTTTTTCGGCAATCATAAAGGCCCGCAGGATCATATCGTAAAGGTCCTGGGCGGTTTCCGCGTGAAGCATGATGATTCCGCTGTCCAGCAGGCAGGCCATCTCGATGGTATCCGGCTGGATGGTAAGGGGAGAGTTGATGCCTCGTGTCATAAAGGAACAGACAATGGGAAGCCTTGCCCCTGCCCAGGTAGGAAATAACTCGAAGGCCCGCAAGGTTCCGGGTCCTCCGGTTGCGGTAAATACCCGGACGCCGGCCATGGCAGCACCGGCAACGGAGGACATGACGGCAAACTCGTTTTCTCCTCGGAAGTATTCTTTAATATATCCCTCGGCAAAAAGATCTCCTGCCAGGTGCATACTTTCCGATTGGGGGGTGATGGGGTAGGCGATGGCCATATCCACGTTAGCTCGACGAAGGGCTTCCTTAACGGCTTCGCTGCCGGTGATGAAGAGGCTTTCCTTTTCTGAAGGATCGTATATTTTTTCCGGATCGACAATCTTTTGGGTTATCATTTTTGTGTCTCCTTTCGCTTCTTGACGATTTCCGTAATCTGCCGGATTTGGTCCAGCCCCACATCCCTAAGGGATATCATGGCATCTTCATGGCCTGCTTCGGCACAAAGGGCTATGGTATAACAATCGGTGCCGCCCCGAATCAGCTTAAGGGCGATATTGGCATAGTGGCAATGGACACCAACAAATAAGCATACGTCGATGTTGTTGTGCCAAATCGTCAGGTTGGGGTGATTCGGGTTGATCTCGATTTCCGGATTGATCATGGGATATTTCGGCCGGTAATCCGGCATGGGGATGATTTTGGCTCCTGCTGCATCAGCCAGCTCTTTTATGGCTTGAGCCTTTTCCTCAACGCCTTCCTTCCAAGCCCACAGAATCAGAGGGCCAGGGAAAAATACCGGGTTTTTAGCCTGCAATAAGGCATCGGCAACCTTTTCCATGGCAGTCTCCTGAAGAACCATTTGGCCCTCCACCAGGGACGTGCCCGGTTCGGAAGGCACAATGCCCATCATTGCCGCCGCAGGAGGCAGATATCCTTCAGGACCCTTTTGAACCTCATACCTTTTTGTCAACATGTTTTCCATCCTTTCTTTCCATTCGAAGAGTTTAATGAAACAAAAAAATCCGACACCCAATGCATAAAGCATCGGATGTCGGACACGCATTTAACTGATAAGAAACCCTTTAAACGCCTTTCCAACCTTGTATTTTATTTGAGGTCACGATCCATTACGAAAATCAAAACTCTCTCTCCGGTTTTTGTACTGATGTCCGTGTGCAGACTGACAACCTGTGCCGAGGTGATTCGATGGATAATCTCCTCCAGTTCGGGACGTCCCTGTTCAACTAATTGCCTGCGCAACTCTTTGACTAAGGCCCTCCCATCATCTTTCTTGGATAAATGCTGCTCGGCGAGAGAAAGTACGCCCCGGAGAGTAACGATAATCATATTCCGGACGATATCCGTCCGGGCCTCCGTGGGACCGCGTCCTTTGTAATCCTTTTCCCACTGAATCAGAGCTTTGGTAATCTCGTCTTCCATTTGACCTTTAATATTAGCAGGCACAAGACTGTCCTCCTCTTGATGATTAGTGGTAAAGCGAATTAAAAAAATCATAATATAAGAAATTGTGAAAGTCAACAAAAAATTACAGAAATTGTGTATAAAATATATAAAATTTCACCAGACAACCTTTTTTTCCTTGAGTAAAGAAGCAGCAAGAAGCATGCCCAGAATTCCCAGAAGCAAGACGGGATAAAAGACATAAAGGTAGCTGCCGAAACTGTCCCGGATAAAACCGGAGAGGAGGACCCCCAGAATGGCTCCGACCCCATAAGCGGTAAAAACGAAGCCATAATTCTTGCTGTAAAACTTTCTGCCGAAGAAAAGGCTGGTGGATGCAGGAGCAATGGCCAGCCAACCTCCCAGGGTCATCCAGAGCAGCCCAAAGGAAAGGACGTAAATCAGAGTGGAGGGCTCGCCGGATAGCAGCATCAATAAGGAAGATAAAATCATCATGCTATAAGTAATCAGGGCGGTGAGGTAGGTTCCAAGCCGGTCGGTGAGCCAGCCGAAGAAGGGCCGTCCGGCCCCGTTGCCCAGAGCGAAGAGGGAGACCAGCCACGCAACCTTGTGGGGATCCATTTTCAGCATTTCCTCTCCAGCGGAGCTGGTCATGCCGATAGACATAAGGCCTGCCATGGTGCTGATGGCGAAGCAAAGCCATAGCCCGACAAATCTCCGGCTTCGGATCATGTGATGAGTATCTGTTTCTGGAGAGTCTGATCGACGATTTCGCTGATCCGCCATCGGAAGGGTTTGCCCTTCTTTTGGGAACCGGAAGGGCAGAGAGAGGAGAATCAAGAGAATCAAGAACAAAATTCCCAAAATCCGGAAGCTGGGCAGAGGCGTATAGGCATCGATGAGGGCCCGGGCCACTGGAGCTGTAATCAGAGGGGAGAGACCAAAGCCTAAAAGCGTAAGACCGACGGCAAATCCGGTTTTGTCGGGAAACCACCGGGCGACAACGGCCATGGGGACTCCGTATATAATGCCGACCCCACTACCCGCCATCAGCCCATAGGTAAGAGACAGGTGGATGATGTTGCCTGCATACCCGGACAAAATCCAGCCCCCACCTACCAAAAGGGAACCCAGCAAAATGACTTTCCTTGGAGAATGCTTTTCCAGAAGCAAGCCCCCTGCCGGCATGAGAAAGGAATAGCACGCGAGAAACATCATATAAGGAAGGCCGCTTTCCGTAGACCCAATCTGGAACAATTCCTCCAGTGGCTTTCGGAAAACACTCCAGGAGTAAACGGTTCCCAGGCACAGAAACATCAGGATGCCGGCAAAAACGGTTACACATCTCGATTTTTCAGAAAAATCTACACTTTTCTGGCTATTATATTTTTTGGTCATGCTCTTCTCATTCATCTAAAAGAATCCTTTCAGTCTGGTCGATTTTCGTTTGGGCCAAAGGACCGGAAAAAACTTTTCACCATTATATTGATTTTTCCTTTTTTTGTCAATCTCCTTTTTGGCTTATTGATAAACACAAAATACGACAAATATTTTGTTGACAAGCACAAATAAACATAGTAAAATTGCGCATAAAATAGTTTCTTGCAGATTTATAGATTTTGAATAGAAAGGAATTTAAATATGGAAAGAAGGTTTAAGCGAGTCCTGGTAGCCAACCGGGGAGAAATCGCCATTCGAGTGATCCGGGCCTGTCATGAGCTGGGCATCCGGACGGTAGCTATCTACTCGGAAGAGGATAAATTGTCGCTATTTCGGACCAAAGCCAGTGAGTCCTATCAGATTGGCGAAGGAAAAGGCCCCTTGGAGGCGTACCTGAATATTGATGAAATCATCCGCCTTGCTCAGAAAAAAGCGGTGGATGCCATCCATCCGGGATATGGCTTTCTTTCTGAAAATCCTGAGTTTGCCCGGAAATGCAGGGAAGTAGGCATCGAGTTCATCGGACCGACTGCAGAGATGATGGAGCGGATGGGGGACAAGATCCAGTCCAAGATCGTAGCCAGAGAGGCCGGAGTTCCCGTAGTACCCGGTATCGACAAACCGGTCAACTCCCTGGAGGAAGCCAGAGCAGTGGCCCTGGAATGCGGCTATCCGGTCATGCTGAAAGCGGCAGCCGGCGGCGGTGGCCGAGGCATGCGTATCGTATCGGCAGAAGGAGATTTGGAAACCGCTTTTTCCAGCACGAGAAATGAAGCCAAAAAAGCCTTTGGTATCGATGATATCTTTGTTGAAAAATACATTGAGGCTCCCAAGCACATTGAGGTGCAGATTCTGGGGGATAAGCAGGGAAACCTGGTTCATCTTTTTGAGCGGGACTGCTCCATCCAGCGACGCCACCAAAAGATTATCGAGTATACGCCAGCCTTTTGCCTGACAGAGGAAAAACGGGAGGAAATCTGCCGGGATGCCGTCAAGATTGCCCGTTCTGTCCATTATCAAAGCGCTGGCACAGTGGAGTTTTTGGTGGATAAAACCGGCAATCATTATTTCATTGAAATGAACCCCAGGATACAGGTAGAGCATACCGTAACGGAAATGACCACCGGCATCGATATTGTCCAAAGCCAGATCCTCATAGCAGAAGGCTTTGCGCTGGACTCCGACGAAGTCGGGATTCCTTCTCAGGAATCCATCCAGCCCCGGGGCTACGCCATCCAGTGCCGTATTACTACCGAAGATCCTACAAACCAGTTCGCACCGGACACGGGCCGTATCGACTATTACCGCTCCGGTTCCGGTTTCGGGATCCGGCTGGACGCAGGAAATGCCTATACGGGTGCGGTGATCAGTCCCTATTACGACAGCCTGCTGGTTAAGACCAGTGCTCATTCCAGGACTTTTGACGATGCGGCCAGAAAGGCCATCCGGGCAATTAAGGAAATTACTATTACCGGTGTTAAGACCAACATTGATTTTCTCATCAATGTGCTGAACCATCCCACCTTCCTGGCAGGAGCCTGCGACACCGGATTTGTGGCGGACCACCCGGATCTTTTTGACATCGTGCCGCGCACCGATGAAGAGCATCGGGTTCTGAAGTACCTTGGAGATCTGATTGTCAACCAGACAAAAGGCAAAAAGGTCGAGTTTGATGTGCCTTTGGTTCCGGAAGTGGTGGTGCCCGCCGATCTTAGGGGGACCAAGCAGATTCTGGATGAAGGAGGTCCGGAAGCGGTGGTCCGTTGGATTCGGGATCAGAAGAAGCTGCTGATTACAGATGCCACTATGCGGGATGCGCAGCAGTCTCTGATGGCTACCAGACTTAGGAGCCGGGACATCCTCAAGATCGCCAAAGCCACTTCTGTTTATGAGAAGGATCTGTTTTCCCTGGAAATGTGGGGCGGTGCCACCTTCGACACGGCCTACCGATTCCTTCATGAATCCCCCTGGGACCGACTGGAGGAAATGCGCAAGCGAATCCCTAATGTTCTGTTCCAGATGCTTTTCCGGGGAGCCAATGCGGTAGGCTATAAGAATTATCCGGATAATGTCATTCGGGAATTCGTCCGGGAATCGGCGGCTGCCGGCATCGACGTTTTTCGGATTTTTGACTCCCTCAACTGGCTGAAGGGCATCGAGGTTGCCCTGGACGAAGTGCTGAAATGCAACAAGCTGGCAGAAGTAACCCTCTGTTATACGGGAGACATTCTGGATGAGACCAGAGATAAATACACTCTGAAATATTACGTGGACAAGGCAAAGGAAATTGAAAAAATGGGCGCTCACATCCTGGCCATCAAGGATATGTCGGCTCTGCTGAAGCCTTATGCTGCTGTGAAACTGATCCGGGCCCTGAAGGATGAGATTTCCATTCCCATCCATCTTCACACCCACGACACTACGGGGAATGGTGGGGCTACCGTCCTGATGGCGGCAGAGGCCGGGGTGGATATCGTGGATACCGCCCTGAACAGTATGGCCGGATTGACCAGCCAGCCCGCCCTGAACTCCCTGGTGGCGGCCCTAAGCAACACAGAACGGGATACGGGTATTGATTTAAAGGGAATCCAAAAGCTGTCCGATTACTGGGCGGCAGTAAGGCCGGTTTATTACCCCTTTGAATCCGACCTGAAGTCGGGAAGTGCCGAAATCTATCGGTATGAGATTCCGGGAGGCCAGTATTCCAATCTGAAGCCTCAGGTGGAGAGCTTCGGCCTTGGCCATCGGTTCACCGACGTGAAAGAAATGTATAAAACCGTCAACGAGATGGTAGGGGACATCGTCAAGGTAACCCCTTCTTCCAAGATGGTGGGTGATATGGCCATCTTTATGGTCAAAAATGATCTTACTCCGGAAAACATCTTTGAAAAAGCGAAAAATATGGCCTTCCCCGACTCGGTGGTTTCCTACTTCCAGGGGATGATGGGTCAGCCGGAATGGGGCTTCCCCGAAGATCTGCAGAAATTGGTTCTTAAGGATATCGAGCCCATTACGGTCCGTCCGGGCGAGCTGCTTCCGCCGGAAGATCTGGAAGGCCATGGCCGGTATTTGAAGGAAAAATACGGTTTCGAGCCTACGGGCAAAGACACAGTCAGCTATGCCCTCTATCCGGATGTATTTGAAAATTATATCAAGTACTATATGGAAAACGGGGATGTGAGCCGGATGGGCAGCGATGTATTCTTCCACGGTCTGGCAGAGGGAGAAACCAGCGAGATCGAAGTGGCGGAAGGCCGGGTCATGGTGGTGGAATACCTGAGAATGGGCAAGCCGGATTCGGAAGGATACCGAATGCTGGAGTTTGAAGTCAATGGCAATCGAAGGGAGGTTCGGGTCAAGGATAAATCAGCTCTGCAAAAGCTTCAGGGAGCTGATGAGCCAGCCATTCAGATGGCAGATCCCGCCTCCGATACGGAAGTGGGAGCCAGCATCCCCGGTCATATCATGAAAATCCTGGTCAAAGAAGGGGACACCGTCAAGGCGGGTCAGAGTCTGGCTGTCATCGAAGCCATGAAGATGGAAACAGTCATGGCTGCCGCTCGGGATGGCAAGGTGGACAACATTCTGGTCAAAGAAGGCCAGCAGGTCAAGACGGGTCAGCTGTTGATCCGTCTCGGCTAGACACGATCAAATAAGCATAATAAGGCGAATTATAATGAAGAAGGGCAATCCCTACAAGTTAAGGATTGCCCTTTTTTATATTTGATGAAGAAGTTTCTCCGCTTTTCAGCACTGCTTTTTTGCGCGATATCCATAGATTTCAATGGGCTCTCCTAATTCGTTCTGGGGGAAATGGATCTCTCCGGGGGTGGTAGTGCCGATTAATTTTTTTTCGAAAGAATCTATTTTTTCCAGGGACCACTGGTACTTGAGGCCCGCAAGAGTCATCTTTTCCGGCAGGAAGTTGGGGTGATTCTGTTTGAAATTCCGCAGGCTTTTTGGGGCTTGAAGGTAAGCGGTAAAAATTCCCACGACCTCGCCACTCGGTTTGATCAGGGGCCCCAGTTTATCGGTTGCGAACCCCCCGTAGGTGAACAGGGAGTTGGTAGTGGAGTAATCATCGATGAAATAATCGATGGTTTCCTTTTGTACCGGCAGCCGTCCCACGCCGCCCACGATATAGACTACGTTATAATTCCAGACGGAAAGATATTGTTTGAATTTGGCTATTCGTTTCAGAGAGGGATCAAAGACGATATAAAGGTGGTTTTTCCCCATCCGCTCAATGAATTCCAGCAGGAAATTAAAGGTAAAGGGCCCAGCCATAAAGTACTTGGTGCCGCTCAGCTCCTCTGTTATCTGATTGTACATCCAGCTGTAGCATTTGGCGACAAATTTTCGATAGAGGGGACTGAATTGATCCTTCATGGCCATGACGGATTCGACATTTTCAAAGGCCTTAAAGGGAGTGTCCTCCACGTAATCAGGAGTGAAAATGATGCCATCTTCAATCCTGGCCTGGTACCCGCAGTCGCAGGATAGAATGCCCTTTTGGATGCTGCCGCCGCTGAGACTGGCGGAATCCAGCTTCAGGGGCACATGGCAGTCGGGGCAGTACAGGTGGGGAAGTATGGGGAAGGGAACTCCCGATGGCGGAGACTCTGTTTTCGCTGAGGTGGGGAGGTTTTGAATTTCCCGTTCGATGTCTTCGATGGATTTCAGGATCTTATCCCGCTCTTCCATCAGGCTTTTTTTCTTGTTTCTAAGAAGCTCAGCGCAGACCTCCAAAACCACATCATCGTTGTACCGGGAGGCCTTTTCCATAAAAAAGAGCAGCTGAATTTCCTCCAGGGTGAAGTCAAACTGCTTATACCGAAGAATCTTCTGCATATCCGCCACCGACTCCTCGTCAAATTCATATTGCCCCCCAATCTTGCAGGGGGTCAGCAGGCCGTTGTTGACATAAAACCGGATTGTGCTGATATTCAGCCCGAACTTTCTGGCAAAAGTACCTATCTTCATATTGCGCCTCCAGTGTTTCAAACACTCAACAACCATTCACTTTGATTTTATCAGACTTTTGCCTGATTTCAACCAACTTTAAGAACAGTTCTGCCAGTTGTCGTGTTTTTTTAAAAGTTATAATCCAGAAAAACAAGTATTTGCAATACCTGAAGGGTGCAATTGCTTGTTTTTGTTTGCCGAAAAGATGTCAACTGGTAGAACTGTTCTTAAAGGTGAAGTTGGGTTCACCTTATTGTCGTTTTTGAAATTGAAGTGAACCTGGGTTTGTGGGATATATTGGAAGCAAGGAATCGAAGGAGATCCGACTTGCAGTGTGCTTTGACATTTTCCGGGCTGGATTAGGCCCCGGGCCCGGACACCATCCGTAAAAAAGAGGGTAAAATATTACACACAACGTACAACTGTAACAGGATTACCTGATTTCTAGAGGGTTCTCTGCTGCCGGGATGCTATATTAGGCTCATAGTCCCCGAAGGCAGGGGACCCTTTCTGCAATTATTCCTAATATTATATGGAGGTGTTTTATGGCTATTTATACCCAGACAGAACGGGATGGCCTATTCGAACTGACGGATGAAGCCCGTGCCGAGCTGACCGGCTCCAAGTATTACAATGTGGATCTGGAGCCCACTTCAATTTCTCAAAGAAACTGGACTACCTATAATATTACTGCACTCTGGGTAGGAATGTGTATCTGTATTCCTGCTCTTTCCCTTTCCTCCGCTGCCATTGCTCTTGGACTATCTCCCTGGATGGCAGTTTTTAATGTTGTACTGGGAAACCTGATCATTCTGATTCCCATGCAGCTGAACTCCCATGCGGGCACCAAATATGGAATCCCCTTCCCCATATTTGCTCGATTGACCTTCGGGGCCGTCGGCGCTCACGTGCCGGCGGTCATGAGAGGTCTGGTGGCTTGCGGCTGGACCGCGGTTCAGGCCTGGGTTGGCGGTGGTGCCATCGCAGCTCTTCTGGGAACCTTTATTCCCTTTTTTGCCGATCCCAGCATCACCATAGGGCTTCCGGGGAATCCGGCTGTCGTCGTTGGGCAGCTGATCGGATTCTTCCTGTTCATGGTATTTGTTATTTGGGTTGCCTACAATGGATTTGAGAACATCAAATGGGTTCAGAACGTCGGATCGCCTATCCTTGTAGTTGTAATCCTGCTTCTGCTGGGATGGTCCGTAGCTCAGGCCAGTGCAGCCGGAATTCCCATCGGTGAGGTCATGGCCCAGGGAAATGACTGGGCAGCCCTGGAAGCCAACGGCGGAATCGTCTATGTTTTCGCTGCGTGTCTGACCGGAAATATCGCCTTCTGGGCAACCATGGCCCTGAACATTCCGGACTTCTCCCGATATGCCAAATCCCAGAAAGTGCAGTTCCGGGCTCAGCTTTACGGAGTGCCGATTCCCATGTTCGTCATGGCTTTTGTTGGTGCATTTTTCGCTCAGTCCACGAAATTGACCATGGGTCAGGCCATGTTCGACCCCACCAATGTATTCTACTACGTGGACAACAAGCTGATCGTCATTGTCTGCGCCATCGGGGTAGCCATCGCTACCATTACAACCTGCGTTGCCGCCAACGTAGTGGCACCGGCCAATGGTTTCAGCAACATCAGTCCCAGCCGGATCTCCTATCGGAAAGGCGTTATCATCACCGGTATCCTGGCAACTGTGGTATTCCAGCCCTGGTGGATCTATGGCTCCGGGGCAGCCTACATCTTTACCTGGATGAACAACTACGGTATGATTCTGGCTCCTATTGCAGCCGTATTCGTAGCCGACTACTACATCTACAAGCAGAGAAGAATCGACGTGGCCAGCCTATTTGCCGGTGAAAAGGGAAGATACTGGTACACCAACGGTGTCAACTGGGCCGGTATCATTGCCTGGATAGCAGCCTTCATCCTGCCTCTGATGGGCAATACCGTCTGGCTGTATGACGGCGGCGAATTGACGGTGATGGACCACATCGCTGCCAACGGCTACGTCTTTTCCTTCGTTGTCGGCATCGTCGTATATATGCTGCTGATGAAAATGCCCGCTTTTGCTAAGAACTCCTTCGTTACTGTCGAAGAAGAGCAGGCAATGACAAAAAGATAACCTCAGCATTATAACAGGGGCCTGAAACAAACCAACTTTATAAACTGTTCTGCAAATTGGTGTGAGCCGACAAAATTAGACAAGCGTGATAATCCGGAAAAGGATTGGAATCGCTTGTCTTTTTCTTTAAGGACAGGATTCGACACGAACCAATTTGTAGAAACGTTCTTAAAATGGTATAATGGCAAAAAAGGAGGAGATGGAAGTGGACCAGCACCATCATCACCATGACCATATCCATGATCATGTTCATGAACACAGCGGGGAAGGGAACATCCGCCTTGCCTTTTTTCTGAATCTGTCCTTTACCATTTTGGAAATCATCGGAGGAATCCTGACCAACAGCATGGCGATTCTATCGGATGCCCTCCACGACCTGGGGGATTCCATTTCTCTGGGGATGGCCTGGTATTTTCAGCGATTCTCCAGGAAAGGCCCTGACCAAGAGTATTCCTTTGGGTATGCCCGTTTTTCCCTGCTGGGAGCTTTCATTAACAGTGTTGTGCTGGTAGCCGGCTCTGCCCTGGTCCTGTCCCAATCGATTCCGCGGATCTTTCGCCCGGAGGAAGTGCATCCGGAAGGGATGGTGCTTTTCGCCCTGCTTGGAATCCTGGTCAACGGTGCGGCAGTCCTGAGGCTCCGAATGGGAAAGTCTCTCAACGAGAAGGTAGTTTCCTGGCATTTGCTGGAAGATGTGCTTGGGTGGATTGCGGTCCTGATTGCCGGGGTCGTGATGCTGTTTGTAGATCTGCCCGTTCTGGACCCCCTTTTGTCGGTGGGAATCACCCTCTTTGTTCTTTTTAATGTATTCAAGAATGTCCGGGAGTTGATGCGAGTGCTCCTTCAGGGAGTTCCCAGGGGTGTTTCGGTAACAGAATTAGAAGAAACCATCGGTAAAGTGCCTCATGTGGCAGCCGTCTATCACACCCATCTCTGGTCTCTGGAAGGAGAACGGAATCAGCTCACCACCCATATCCTGGTAGCGGATGATGCTCCGGCGGATCAGATCATCACAATTAAAGAAAACATTCGAGCCATAGCTTCGGGGCAAGGAATCGACCATGTGACCATCCAGGTGGATTTCCCCAAAGAAGGATTGGGCAGGGAGTTTGTTGACTGAATCAGATTTATATATTTAAGAGGAAGAATTTATGAATAAGAAGCCCACAGGAAAAGCAGAAAAAACCCAGAAAGCCATCCTCCATTCCGCCAGGAAACTTTTTGTGGAACGGGGTTACAAGGGCACCAGCGTCAGGGAAATAGCCTCCCATGCGGGGGTGACCACGGGAGCCATCTACAAATACTATAATTCGAAGGATGAGATCATCCTGGATCTGTTCCGGGACGTTTTTACCCGGGAATGGGCCCTGGCCTTTGATCTGGATGAGAACTGCACCTATGAAGAATACATTGAAATGAACGTGGTGATGAACCGGAACCTGGCTAAAGAGCTGGGACATGACCTGCTCCAGGTCTATTTTACCTCTCAAGGGGTTCTTCACGATAACCGATCCCTGATCATCGCCATGGACAAGCAGGGTTATGAAGACCATGATTTTAAGCTGATTGCTTCCCTGCGGCGGCGATATGATCTGAGCTGCAGCGAGGAAGAACTGGCAGAACTTTTTCTCCGGGCTGAACGGGGAATCTTCATGGATTGGATCATCTGCAAAGGTTCCTTCGACATTGGGGAAGCTACCCGCTGCATGCTGACCACCCTCGTCCGGGGGCTGATGAAATAAGACCGTTGACAAGGCAAAGATAACGTGTTATATTTTAGGCGATATAACGCGTTATTTTATTTTTTGAGGTGAAATCGTGATTCAGGAAACCATCCTTCAGTCTATTGAAGAATATATAGAAAGTAAAAAAGATTTCATGATCCGCACCTGCAGCGAGCTGGTGGCCATACCCAGCATAACCGAAGACCGGGAACAGGTTTCTCTGGCATTGGACTATGTGCTGGATTTGGGGATCCGGATGGGGCTTCAGACAAAAGCCCTGCTGAACGGAGAAATCGGGTTGGTAGAAACTGGAGAAGGGGAAGAAATCCTCGGGGTTCTGGCCCATGTGGATGTGGTGGATCCCGGGGATGAGTCGAAGTGGATCAGCCCGCCCTTTAATCCGGAAATCCGGGATGGAAAGCTCTACGGCCGGGGGACACTGGATGACAAAGGGGCGGTGATAGCCGTTATGACAGCCATGGAATCATTGACAAAACTGGGTATCCCCCAAAAAAAACAAATCCAGCTGATTCTGGGAACCCGGGAAGAAACCCATTGGACCGATATGGAAGCTTATGTGGAAAAATTCCCTCTGCCTGACTATGGATTCACTCCCGACGGGACCTTTCCCATTTGCAACGTGGAAAAGGGTGGTATGGATCTGGAGTTGATCATACCGTTGGAAAAGGAAAAGCCTGAGGGCAAAAAAGCGGTACTGGAAGCGGTGGAAGCCGGAAAGGCAGTCAACGTGGTCCCGGGAGAAGGCCAGGCAGTAATTAGGATGCCCGATGGTACCGTCAAACAACTGGAGACGAAAGGCCGATCCGTTCATTCCTGCCAGCCGGAAAAAGGGATCAATGCCCTGGTAGAGATGGGCAAAAAGATCCGTTCCATGCTGGAATCTGGAACCCTGGAACCCACCAACGGGGCAGATTTTCTGGCCATGCTGGGGGATCGTTTTGAATCCACCGAGGGAAAAGCCCTGGGACTCTACAGCGAATTTGAATTCTATCAGGGGGAATTTGTTCACCGGAATGTGTTCTCTCCCACGCTGGCCTACACTTCGGGCCGGGAAATCCATGTGAACATCAACGTCCGGTTCCCCTACGGGAGTGACGGCGATAGAATCCGGGAAACCTTCCGCAACCTGGCTGAAGAATTCGGAGGACGCATGGAGGAAAAGGGCTATATGCCGGCGGTCTATGTCAGAAAAGACCGGCCATTTCTCAAGGCCTTTGATGAAGCCTATAAACGGGTAATGGGGGAATCGGGAGGATACAACCTGGAATACGGTGGGACCTATGCCAAAGCCATTCCCGACGTGGTTTCCTGGGGACCCATATTTCCGGGGGAAGAGGACACCTGCCATGAAGAAAACGAATACATCGGGGTGGACAGCCTGGTGAAAAATGCCAAGATATTTGCCCTGGCCATGGCGAACATTGCCTTTTCGGAAGACAGCTTTCGCTAAGGATTTGGGCTGCATGCCAAAGTCTTGATGATCCCTGCATGCTGAATTATGCGGTGACATATAGTAAGGAAAGTAGAAAGGAGCAAAAATGGACTACGGAATATTCATTCTGATCCCCACGCTGATCGTACTGGTGCTGGCTCTCTGGACAAAAAGCACCGTCATCTCCATCGTGGGAGGAGTTGTGGCTGCCTATCTGATGCTGGCCCAATTCAATCCGCTGGAAGCCTTCTGGCAATTTATCGATGGTTTCTATGCGACTGCTACCGATGAAGGAACCGTGTGGGTGCTTCTGGTAGTTGGCTTATTCGGGGCGCTGATTGCCCTGATGCAGGATTCGGGAGGGGTACTGGGCTTTGCCGGCATCGCTCGAAAACTGCTGAAAACCCGGAAATCTTCCATGATTGGAAGCTGGATCCTCGGAATTATCATTTTTGTCGACGATTATCTGAACTGTCTGGCCGTCGGTGCTGCTGTACGGGATCTGACCGATGAACACAAAGTACCCCGGGAAATGCTGGCGTATATTGTTAACTCAACCGGTGTAACCGTCTGCGCCATCATTCCCTTCTCCACCTGGGGAGCCTTTATGGGCACGCAGATGGAGGAAGCCGGCATGACCGGAAGCCTCAGCGCTGTGGGTGCCTACATCCAGGCCATGCCATTCATCGTTTATGGCTGGCTGGCTGTCCTGATCGTGCCCCTCTTTATCCTGGGAATCATTCCCTTGTACGGACCCATGAAGAAGGCCAATCAACGGGCTCTGGAAACCGGCGAAGTCCTTTCCCCGGAATCCAAAGCAGCATTGGTTGAACTTCCAGATGAAGAAAAGAAGATGGAAGGGAAGAAACTCCGGGCTATCAATTTCCTGGCGCCAATCCTGCTGGTCGCTGTTCTGACGGTGGTCACGGAAGACATGGTAGTGGGCCTCTTCGCTTCCCTGGTCCTCTGTGTTGTGATGTATCTGCCTCAGCGGCTGATGAACTTCAGCCAGGCCATCAATTCCATCATGCGGGGCCTGACCGACATGTTCCCCCTGATCATCATCATTCTGCTGGCCTATATGTTTGTGGATGTCAATACAGCGCTTGGCCTGATCGACATGGTGACAGAAGGGGCTTCCAACAGCCTGAACCCGTCCCTGTTGCCTGCCATGATCTTTGTGGTAATTGGACTGCTGTCCTTTGCTTCCGGTAGTTTCTGGGGCCTGGCAGCCATCGCCTTCCCCATCGTGGGACCTCTGGCCGCTGCGTTGGGAGTGCCCTATGCCCTGGCCTCCGGCGCCTTAATCTCTGCCGTTTGCTTCGGCGGACACATCTGTATCTACAGCGACACGGTCATCCTGACCTCCGCCTCCACCCAGGTAACCAACGTAGACTACTTCAAGTCTTCGGCGCCAATGGTAGCCATTCCCTTCGGGCTGGCCATCGTCGGATTCCTGATTCTTGGGTTTGTGATGGTGTAAAATAAGGATTTAAGCCATTGCAGCAAACCTGAAAGGCCAAAATGCTATTTGAGAAAAAGGCTCCCTTCTCTTTTTTGGAAGGGAGCTGTTTTTATTGGAAAAAATCCGAATAGAAGATATAATGAACCTATCAATAGAAGATGGGAGAACGAATATGATCAGAATGATAGCTTTTGATCTGGATAAGACCCTGGCCGAATTGGAACAGGCTGTTCCGGGTGCAGTGGTGACCAGATTGCAGGAATATGAAAATAAAGGAGTGGCCATCGCTCTCTGTTCGGGAAAACCGGCATTTTATCTCAGCGGATTCGTGCGTCAGATGTCATTGCATAGACCAGTTCTGATTGGAGAAAACGGAGCAGTGGTTCAGTTGGGAATAAAACTGCCTCCGGAGGAAGAATACTATATGGAAGCAGCTCCGAAATCTATTCAGCTTCTGGAAGAGATGAAAAGGGAAGTGAAGGAGAAGTATCGGGAGGGAATCTGGCTACAGCCTAATGAGGTGGAGCTGACTATCTTTTTCCGAAATCAGGATTACAAGGACCGAATCGGCGCTTATCTGGACTGCAAGCTTTCGCAAGAGGAGAACCTTGGCCTGGTGGACCGTTATGACCACGTGGATTGCTTTGATTTGTCCCCTGGGGGCATCAACAAGGGAACAGGACTTCGATTTGCAGCCGGACTTTTGGGTATTCCGATGGAAGAAGTGGCGGCAGTGGGAGACAACACCAATGACTACCCTATGTTTGAAGCGGCAGGAATCTCGGTAGGTATCACCCTGATGGAGCCAGAACGGGCGAAATATAACGTGAAGGATATTAATGAGGCACTGGATGTGATAGATAAGATGGCCTAGGAGTAATCATAAGTATAGCGACATATATTTCCGTTAATAGTTTTCCTTGACGAAACCCTCTTTCTTTTGATAAGATATCCACAAAAGATTCATGTTCAGCGGGGCTTCCCTGCCGTTCGTGTTTCCTTAAATGTACTGACAGCCTGACAAAAAAGAAGTATCTGATTTGAAAGGGAGACGTCAATAGCCTGAATCTATCACCGAAAAAGGTGTATGCCAGCAGTTTTTGTTGCAGGAATTTTCATGCCTACAGACCTCCTTTTCTATGGAAAGGGAGGTTTTTTTATGGCAAAAGTAGCTGTAATCAGCGCAATACTGGAGGAACCGGATCGCTGCCAGCAGCGTTTTAACGAAGTAGTTACCGGGTTTAAAGGGATCGTGAAGGGGCGCATGGGAATTCCCATGGAGGAATACGGCATTTCCGTCATCAGCATTACGGTTGTAGGGGAACTGGATGACATCAACAGTTTGACAGGGAAACTGGGCAATATTGAACACGTTTATGTGAAAACCTCGATTTCAAAAAAGGAAGTGTAAAATGGACCCCATAGCATTGATCGATGAGTTGTATGAAAAAAACAACCTATCAGACGAAGGACTTTTATATTTGTTGGATCACATGGATCAAAGACATCAGCATTATCTGGTGGAGAGAGCCCATGACACTCGAATGAGAGTCTATGGTAATCGGGTGTTTATGAGAGGCCTTATTGAGTTCACCAATTATTGCAAACGGAATTGCACATATTGTGGCATCCGCAGGGAAAATGACAAGGTGGAGCGTTACCGGCTGACGCCGGGGCAAATCATGAAGAGCGCTGAAACGGGATATGGCCTCGGCTATAGGACCTATGTGCTTCAGGGGGGGGAAGACCCCTACTTTACCGATGAACGGCTGGCAGGAATCATCGAAGCGATCAAATCCCGGTTTCCCGACACCGCTTTGACATTGTCCGTTGGTGAGCGAAGCCGTGAGAGTTACCAGCGATTGTTTGATGCCGGGGCGGATCGGTACCTGCTTCGCCATGAAACGGCTTCAAGAGAGCTTTACGAAAAGCTCCATCCGGGTATGAGCTATGACAATCGGCATCGATGCCTGCTGGATTTGAAGGACATTGGCTATCAGGTGGGAGCCGGCTTCATGGTTGGACTTCCGGGACAGGGGAATAAGCACTTGGTGGAAGATCTGAGATTTTTGAAGTCTTTCCGACCCCATATGGTGGGCATCGGTCCCTTTATTCCTCATCATGATACCCTGCTGAAAGAGGAACCGGCTGGAACGGTGAGCCAGACGGTGACCCTGCTGGCTATGGTTCGGCTGCTCCTGCCGGAAGTCCTGCTGCCGGCAACGACGGCATTGGGATCGTTGGATAATCTTGGACGGGAAATGGGTATACAAGCCGGGGCCAATGTGGTCATGCCTAATTTGTCGCCCACGGAGGTTCGGGATAAATATCTATTATATGACGGGAAAATCTGTACCGGTGATGAAGCGGCTGAATGTCGCCAATGTATTGAGGGCAGAATTACGCAAGCGGGCTTCGCTATTGATATGACCCGGGGAGATCACCCCGGTTGGAGGGCATAGAAATGTTTATCGATCATGAGTATATAGAAGGGCTTCTGAGAGATGCTGCCCATGCTTCAAAAGAAGAGATTCAGTCGGTCCTGGACAAGTCCAGGGCAGGTGAGCGGCTGACCCATAAGGATGTGGCGATTCTCCTGCAGATAGCCGATCCGGAGCAGCAACATCAGCTTTACCAAATAGCAGGGGAAATAAAGCAGCGCATCTATGGTAATCGAATCGTTGTGTTTGCCCCCTTGTATATCAGCGACTATTGTGTCAACAATTGCACTTATTGCGGCTATAAACGGGATAACGAGTTTGTTCGGCGAAAACTGACCATGGCAGAAATCCAGGAGGAAGTCCGATTGCTTGAAAAAATGGGGCATAAGCGACTGGCGCTGGAAGTGGGGGAAGACCCTGTGAACTGTCCGATAGAATACGTACTGGATGCCATTGATGCCATCTATGGAACCCAGAATGAGAATGGAGCCATTCGACGGATCAATGTCAATGTGGCTGCTACCACGGTGGAGAATTATCAAAAACTTCTGGAGAAGAAAATCGGAACGTATATCCTCTTTCAGGAAACCTACCACAAGCCCACCTATGAGGCTGTTCATCCCAAGTCCCTCAAAGGGGATTACGACTACCACACGACAGCCTTTGACCGGGCCATGGAGGCGGGTATTGAAGACGTGGGCGGCGGTGTTCTCTTTGGCCTTTACGATTGGAAATTTGAGATTTTAGGTTTGATGCTCCACAATGAACATCTGGAGGAACGCTTCGGTGTAGGGTTCCATACCATTTCCGTGCCCAGAATCAAAAAAGCTGCGGGAATGGAGCTCAGTGCATTCGACCATCTGATTGATGATGAGACCTTCAAGAAAATCGTCACCATCATCCGGGTGGCGGTACCCTTCACGGGCATCATTCTTTCCACGAGAGAAAGCGCAGAAATGAGAAGGGAGCTTATCAAGCAAGGGGTCTCCCAAATTTCAGCAGGCTCCTGCACCGGTGTAGGAGGATACAAGGAAGAAGAAATGAAAGGGGATTCTGTTGTGCAATTTGATGTGGCAGATCACAGGAGCCCTCTTGAGGTATTAAAAGAGTTGGTGGATGATGGCCTTATTCCCAGCTACTGCACGGCCTGTTACCGTTCGGGCAGGACAGGGGATCGCTTTATGAGGCTGGCAAAATCTGGTCAGATCCATAATGTCTGTACCCCCAATGCCCTGATGACCTTAATGGAGTTTATGCTGGATTACGGAGACCGGGAACTCTTGGAAAAGGGGGAGGCCTGCATTCAGGCGGAGATTGGAAAAATAGAGCGGCGTGATATTCAACAGCTGCTCACCGACAAGCTGGATCGAATCCGGCAGGGTGAGCGAGACTTATTTGTATAGTACAGGAAGGGTTATGGAGGAATAAGATGCAAGGGACACCTAATGCCAATCGAAAGCACATTGTCTTGCTGGGAAGGCGTAATGCGGGGAAGTCCTCCCTGATGAATGCCATCGTTGGGCAGGATGTTTCGATTGTATCGGATATCAAGGGAACGACCACCGATCCCATTACAAAACCGATGGAGTTTTTGCCCTTCGGGCCGGTTGTTTTTGTCGACACGGCCGGTCTTGATGATGAGGGTAGCCTGGGCAGTCTTCGGGTTGAGCGAACGATGAAGGTTTTGGAACGAACAGATTTTGCCCTGTATGTCATGGACGCCGGAGAAGCTGCCGGGAAAAATGGACAAGAGGAGTTCGACGCTCTAAAAACCCTGGAAGCCTCCCTGAAGCGCTTTCGGATTCCTTATCTTCTGGTTTTCAATAAAATTGATTTGGTGGAGGGCAATGCCCTTCTTGAGCTCCGTTCGAAGTATCCCGAAGCGGCCTTTGTGACGACAAGGGAACGGTCGGATATTCATCAGTTCAAGGACTTGCTGCTTCGCCATTTAAGTCAGGATGAATCCGAGGAAACCCTCTTGGGGGACTTGGTACCATCGGGGGGTACGGTTGTCATGGTGGTGCCCATCGATTCGGAGGCACCAAAGGGCCGAATCATCCTGCCTCAGGTCCAGCTCATCCGAGACTGTCTGGACCATGGTATCAAAAGCTATGTGGTCCGGGATACTGAACTGCAGGAGGCCCTTGGGGATTTAAGACGAGTGGATTTGGTCGTCACAGACTCCCAGGCATTTCAACGAGTCAGCCAATTGGTGCCGGAGTCAATTCCCTTGACATCCTTCTCTATTCTATTTGCCCGATACAAGGGAGATATTGGGGCCTTTGCCCGAGGCGCTGAAGCGGTAGCAGCCTTGGAGGACGGTTCCCGGGTTTTGATTAGTGAAAGCTGTACCCATAATCATTCCCATGAGGATATTGGGCGGGTAAAAATCCCGAAGCTGCTTCGTCGACATACCGGGAAAGACTTATTATTCGAGTTCAAAACGGGACATGATTTGCCCCGAGACCTATCAGCCTATGATTTGGTCATCCACTGCGGTTCCTGTATGCTCAACCGCAAGACGATGGAGTCCAGGATTGCCCTCTGCGAGGAGGTTGAGACACCCATTACCAATTATGGTGTGGTGCTGGCTCTGGTAACGGGAATTTTAGAACGAAGCCTGGCAGTTTTTTCACAAGATGCAATGCATCAAAAGACCGAGCCAATAGTGTAAACGAAAAACAGCCATCAGCGAGTAATTGCAAATGGCTGTTTTTCGTTCTTGGTACTCCCTCGGGGGCTCGAACCCCGGACACCCTGATTAAGAGTCAGGTGCTCTACCAGCTGAGCTAAGGAAGCGCGTTTTCGTGGCAGTGCTCTCAGGCACATAAAAAATAATACCACTAAGAAACAGGATTGTCAATAAGCAAATTGGGTGAAAAGAAGAATTGTTCCTGATTGGAACCCGGTCCGGGAACCATTCCAAAATGACGAAAATCCATTACTTTTGTTTGATATTGACTGGTGGTTGGTGTATAATATATTAATCTATAATCTGGGACAAAAAGATTCGCGAAGGAGACAGGCATGTTCTGTAGAAAATGTGGTGAAAAATTGCGGCCAGCCGATCGATTCTGCAGTCGATGCGGTGAACCGGCGGGCAACCCGGAAACGGGGGAGACGCCGATTATTCCCGAACCTCCGAAAGACCTGGTCTGGAATGTGACCGGATTCCCCAAAGAAGGGAAGGAGACTAAAACTCCGGACCTGGATATGGAATGGAAACCGGATCCGTCAGAAGGACCTGTATCCGAAGGAACACATCCACCTTCGGAAGAATTGATTGAATCTGACAGGGATCCGGATATAGAAGAACTGCAGCAGCGCCTGGACGCGGAGATTGAAAAAATCAACCGGCAGAACCTGCTAAGGGAGGAAGCTCTGGCCCGGGCCCGGGAGGAAAAGGCCCTGCAGGACCGGAACCCTCAGGAGGATACCCCACCACCACCGACAACCGAAATGGTGGCGGAAGCCCCGGAAGAGCCCGCCAGGGAAATTCTGCAGGAAGCCAGTATACAGAATACAAAAGCCGAGCCGGAGGTGGTGACCGCCGCGGCTGCACCAGACGATAAATTTGCTCAGATATTTATCGATGATGAGGAAGAAGAAAAGGAAAAGAAGAAGTTCACTTTCGGAAAGTTCCTGTTAATCCTCTTATTGCTCCTGGTGCTGGCCGAAGCGGCTTTTTTGGGACTGAGGGCAGCCATGCCGGATAATCCTTATGTGCAGGCTGCTGACAAGCAGATGGCGGCTGTTGTTGAAACGGTGAAGAGCTGGTTCGAACCAAAGGAAGGGGAGCCCCCGGCAGCGGAGGATCCGGTCCTGGAAGAAGAGGAACAGCAGGAGCCGGAGCCATCAACCACCCAGGAACCAGCAGCGGAGGTGCCGGCAGCAGAGCCGGATCCATATCCGACCAACAAGAATATCCAGGACATCAGGGAAAACCCGGAACTCAAGTATATATCCGGGAAAAACTATGGCCTAGCCGATATTAATACGTCCTTACCGGTGACAGAGAGCACCGAGGAGGTCATCAACACCATTGTGGCATATGACTCCGCCTGGATCGATTATGTCAACAACGGAGATAAGGGAGTGATAGAGTACACTGCTCAGGGGAGCAAAGCGCAACAGAATACTCTTTCTTTTTCAAAAGTGGGAAAAATTAATGAGGTCTTCAACTTGCTGGAAATCGGCGAGGTGAGGAAGGGAACAAAGGGATACTACGTGTGGGTTCGGGAAGAAATCGAAATTACCGAAAACAACCGGACCACCAACAAGGCCTACCGATGGATTTACCAGGTGGCCCCCTCTGATACCGGGATGAAAATAGTCAACTATTTTCCATATTAATTCAACCAAACCATGCAGCTAGCCCCTGCCAGAAAAGAAAGAGAGCGTGATATTGTGTCAACGAAGGCTTATTTTAAGAGGGAAGAGATTACCTCAGGCAACCATGCTTTTTCCCAGTCCCGCACCACCATTGAAACAGCTTTTTACGGGAACAACGTGGAAAGAGTAAACGATCTGAAGCTGGCCTATGAAATGGCCAGAACCGCACCGGGAGTCATTGAGACGGATATGCCGGTGTACGAACCGGAACAGATCGGTCTGCCACCGGAAGCGAAGATTCTTCTGCTCAATGACGGGGAAACCGTCGGAAGATTCGCTGGAGCCCGGGTCATCCTGGGCGAAGTGGGTGTTGTCGAGAGTGAAATAGCGAAAGTTTTAAGAGAAGCCGCTTATCATACCAGATTCAAGAAAATGTATCACGCTGAAGCGTATATCGGCCTGGACGAGGACTTTATCATCAAAGCCCATCTGCTGGTGCCGGAAAGATTTGAAAAAACGTTGTACGACTGGCTGTTGAACTTCCAGTATCTCAACGATTCCTATAATAACATGTACCGAAATTCCAGGCCCGTGGGCAATGAGCCGGATATCTATATCCTGGCAGATCCTGAATTCGTTCATCCTGATTATCCCGACGGACTGGCCTATTTCGATCCGGAACACAACTGTGCCTGCTTGCTGGGCATGCGATACTTCGGAGAATTTAAAAAGGGCACCCTGACCCTGGCCTGGGGTCTGGCCAATCGGAATGGTTATGCCAGCTGCCATGGCGGGCTGAAAAAAATGGTCCGCCAGGATGGAAGCGCTTATGTGATGGGGGTCTTTGGACTTTCCGGATCCGGAAAATCCACCCTGACCCATGCAAAGCATGACGGCAAGTACGATGTGACCATTCTCCACGATGATGCTTACATCATTTCAGGAGAGGACTGCTCCGCTGTGGCCCTGGAACCATCCTACTTTGACAAAACTCAGGATTATCCCCTGACTGCGGATGAGAACAAATTTCTGATTTCGCTGATGAATTGCGGCGCCACACTGGATGAAGACGGGAAACTGGTCATCGTGACGGAGGATATCCGAAACGGCAACGGCAGAGCAATCAAGTCCAAGCTCTGGGCTCCCAACCGGGTGGACAAGATGGAGGAACCGGTCAATGCTGTTGTTTGGCTGATGAAGGACCACTCCCTGCCGCCGGTAGTCAAGATCGACGATCCGGTGCTGGCCTCCGTTATGGGCGCCTGCCTGGCTACCAAACGTTCCACAGCAGAAAAACTTCAGTATGGGGTGGATATCAATGCACTGGTTTTCGAACCCTACGCCAACCCCTTCCGTACCTATCCGCTGATTAATGATTATTACAAGTTCAAAGCCCTCTTCGAAAAGAAGGGTGTGGAGTGCTATATCATCAACACGGGGCACTTTCTGGACAAGAAGGTGCCAAAGGAAGTTTCCCTCCATGCCATCGAATCCATTGTGGATGGCACCGGAGATTTTAAAAGTTTCGGCCGTTTGGGTGACATCATGAAAACCATGGATGTGCCGGGCTTTGAACCTCCTTTTGGAGAAAAATCCTATGTTGACATCCTGCTGGCCGGGTTCTACGGCCGGATGGTATATCTGGAATCCCTGAAGGAGCAAAAGGGAGGCCGGGATGAACTTCCGGAAGAGGCCATGGAGGCCATCCAGAACATTGCCGATCTGCTCAGCAAGTTGGACTAAAGCAAATATGCCGGTCTGACTGGATAAAAATGATATGAAGACCCACCCGGGTCTGCCATATAAAGTTGCAACTACTTGTATATAAGGGAGGAGTTACAGTGAAAAAGGGGAAAATAGGCATACGAGGCATACTCATAGCGATCCTGCTCATCCTGTTTCTGTTTGTGAGCCTGATCGGATACCTGACGGATTTCCTGTGGTTCAAGGAACTGGGTTACACCACCGTGTTCTTCACGAAGTTGTTTACCCAGTTGAAAATAGGAATACCAACATTCCTTGTGATTACCCTGGCATCCTACATTTACTTAAAGATGCTGAAGAGGGGATATTACAAAAAGGTAGAGTCCAGTGACGTTGCCAATGAAAAGAATCTAAACCTGATCACTTGGGGACTGGCAGCCATTTTTTCGGGAGCCTTTACTTTTGTGATCGTATCTCAGCTCTGGTTTGAAATCCTGAGATTTCTCAATTCAACCAGCTTTGGCGTAGCCGATCCCATGTACGGGATGGATGTATCCTTCTATGTGTTCAAACTGGATTTCATTTCCCAGCTGAACCAGATGATGATCGGCGTCCTCATCGGCTTTGGTGTATTGACAGTCCTTTACTACACCATTCTGATGGCTATGAGAAAACCGGAAATCTTCGAATCGGTGGATGAACCCCAGGAGGATGAAACCCGATACGACGGTACTGGCGGTCAACAGGCCGGGCCTGGAAACTTCAGTGCCTTTGGTCCCTTTGAAGAAATCTTCGGGAAATTTTTCGGTGCCGGGCAGCAACAGCAGCAGCAAAGGCCCAGACCCAGAGGCAGAAAGCAGTTCGATGATGAAAACTTCATGCGGCTGATGAGTATCGCAGCCCATCAGCTGATCGTTATCGGCGTACTGTTCTTCCTGATGTTGGGCGTTAACTTTTTCCTGAAGCAGTACGATTTGCTTTACACCCAGACCGGTCTTCTCTTCGGAGCCGGTTATACGGATGTGAACATCACCCTTTGGGTTTACCGAGCGCTGATGGTACTTTCTGTCGTGGCAGCCATCACTTTTGCCATCGGAATTTCCAGAAAAAAATTCAAGAGCATCCTGACCGTACCGGTCATCATGATTCTGGTGGGACTGGCTGGTTCCGGTGCTTCCATTCTGGTGCAGAACCTGATCGTATCTCCGGATGAGATTAACAAGGAAAGCCAGTATTTGGAAAGAAACATCGCCTTTACCCAGATGGCCTATGGATTGGATAATGTTGTTGTCAGACCTTTTGCCGCCAGCAACCAGCTGACGAAAGAGGATATTCTCAACAATCAGGAAACCATATCCAATATTCGGATTAACGACTTTGAGCCGGTCTCTAAATTCTACAACCAGACTCAGAGTATCCGTCTCTACTATTCCTTCAACGATGTGGATGTAGACCGGTACATGATTAATGGGGAGTACACCCAGACCTTCCTGTCTGCCCGAGAAATCGACGAGAGCAAAATCCGGCAGGAATGGCTCAACAGGCATTTGAAGTTCACCCATGGTTACGGCATTACCCTGTCCCGGGTGGACAAAGTCACACCCAGTGGCCAGCCGGATATGCTGATCAAAAGCATTCCTCCGGTTTCCAGTGTGGATGAAATTACAATCACCCGACCGGAAATCTATTTTGGTGAACTGACGAACAACTACATTCTGACCAACACCGATGAAGAAGAATTTGACTATCCCGATGGGGAAAGCAACACCTATACCACTTATGAAGGGGATGCAGGGATTGAACTGGGGCTGCTCAACCGAGCCATGTTCGCCATTCGGGAACGGAGTCTGAAGCTGTTGGTTTCCACCAACATCAAACCCGATTCGAAAATCGTCATCAATCGAAATATTGCAGAACGGGTGAGAAAGATCATGCCCTACCTGCAGTACGATTCGGACCCCTATATTGTAACAAATGAAGGCAAGCTATATTGGATCATCGATGCCTATACGGTGAGCAACCGATATCCCTATTCTGAGCCCTATTCGGAGCAGACCAGTGTCAATTACATCCGCAACTCAGTGAAAGTAGTCATCGATGCGTACCACGGCCATGTCAACTATTACCTGGTAGATGACAAGGATCCCGTTGCCAATACCATGAAAAAAATCTATCCGGTTCTTTTCAAAGACTTTGATGAAATGCCGGAAGGCCTGAAGTCCCATATTCGTTACCCCAACGCCCTGTTCAACATCCAGGCCAACGTCTACAAGCGTTACCACATGGATGATGTGAAAGTATTCTATCAGGGTGAGGACCTGTGGGACATCTCGAACGAAATCTACGGAACAACGGAAACTACTATGGTTCCCAATTATTACATCATGAAACTTCCAGGGGAAAGCGCTGCCGAATTCGTCAACTCCATCCCCTACACGCCAAAAGCAAAGAAGAACATGACGGGATTGTTGGTAGCCAGAAATGATGGGGAAAACTACGGACAATTGGTATTGTACCGACTGCCGAAGGACAAGATCGTCTACGGACCGATGCAGATCGAAGCTCAAATCGACCAGAATCCGGAAATCTCCAAGGAGTTCTCCCTCTGGAACTCCTCGGGATCCAGTTATACCCGTGGAAATATGTTCGTCATACCCATTGAAGAATCCTTCATTTATGTGGAACCGGTTTATCTGGAAGCTACCAATGCCAGTATTCCGGAAGTCAAGCGAGTAATCGTTGCTTACGGAGACCGGATCGCTTATGAGGAAACTCTGGACAAAGCGCTGGATTCCCTCTTCGGATCTGGAGATTCCGGTGGTCAGAAGCCGGTTGTACCGGATGGCGGAAGTACCGATGGCATGGATGCAGATCAGTTGATTAAACTGATTTCAGAGGCCTTCAATAATGCTCAGCTGGCCCAGCGAAACGGAGATTGGGCGGCTTACGGCGAATACATGAAGCAGATGCAGAATTACCTGAACCTGCTGACAGAACCGGAGCCGGAGGATGAACTGATTCTCACGGAATAAGCATGAAATAGTACTGAACTCTATTGCGGTGGCTGTGCAAACGGCCGCCGCATAGTAAATTAAAACGAGAAACATAAGGTAAGGAGAAGCATATGCTGGAATCAAAATTTAATAAAATGCTGTTTACTATCCCAAAAAACAAACACACCATCGGAGAAATCCGGACTGCTCTGGAAAACCATCCGGAGGTCCGCTTCGTATCTCTGGTAGGTATTGACATTGGCGGCCAGGACACGGATGAAAAGATTCCGGTGAAATATTTTCTGGACGATCTGGAAAAAATCCTGGAGCACGGGGTACAGACAGACGGTTCCAGCGTAGTGCTGCCGGTAATCGCGGATCTGAACAATGCCAAGGTGGATATTATTCCGGACCTGAATGTGAACTGGTACGTAGATTACAACCTGTCCTACCTGGACACCGAAACCGGTATTCCGGTGGGAACCCTTCGGATTCCCTGTTTTCTGGTTCACAACGACACCCAGGAAGTGGGCTCCCGGGTCATACTGCGGGACACGGTCGATGCGGTTTGCCGGGAAGTAAAAAGCCTGATTCAGAATAATCCCTATGTGCTGCAGTATTTGGATGTTACGGATCCGGAGGAAATAGAGGAAATCGTCCTGACCTGTGCCACGGAACTGGAATTCTGGGTTAAGACCCCCGATGACAAGGCGGACCGGGAGCAATTGTCCACAGCCCAGATTCTGAAGGAGCAGTACTGGAAGAGAACGGTAGGTCCGGTTCGGACCGCCCTGGAAAAATCCCTGCTCCTCCTGGACCAGTACGGACTGGAAATGGAAATGGGTCACAAGGAAGTGGGCGGAATCAAGGCCAAGCTGGGCAATTCCGGTCAGTTCGACCACGTAATGGAGCAGCTGGAAATCGACTGGAAGTACTCCACTGCCCTACAGGCTGCCGACAATGAAAAACACGTCCGGTATGTGGTTCGCGACGTATTCCGGCTCCACGGCCTGGACGTCAGTTTTATGGCCAAGCCCATTGAAGGGGTGGCCGGAAGTGGAGAACACACCCATCTGGGCATTGCCGCCAAACTGAAAAATGGCAGGACCATCAGCCTGTTTGCCCCAAAGGATATGGAAGTGGACTTCCTTAATCCCATCGGCTTCGGAGCGTTGATGGGAATCCTGAAAAACTACGAAGTGGTCAACCCCTTCATCAGCTCCTCCAACGATTCCATCAACCGGCTGAAGCCGGGCTTTGAGGCGCCGGTTTGCATCGTAACCTCCCTGGGTCACAGTGCCAAGATGCCCTCCCGGAATAGGACGGTGCTGGTGGGACTGGTGCGGGACGTGAATAATCCCCTTTCTACCCGGTTTGAAATGCGTTCTCCCAACCCCAAGAGTAATACGTATTTAACCGTGGCGGCTTGCTATATGGCCATGCTGGATGGGATCCGGGCAGCCCTGGAAGGGGGAAAGACTCCTCAGGAGCTGGAAGCATCCCTTTCCAAGGCCTATGGTCAGGAGGATTTCTATCTGGAAGCCAACCGGGAATACCGAAGCGAGCGGGATGTTTTCGATGAGTTTACCCCGGAGGAACGGGATCAGCTGTTTGGAAAGCCTCCTAAAACCGTTTGGGAGAACTTATGTGCCTTTGACAAATATCCGGAAAAACTGGAAATATTCAAGCAGCACGGAGTCATCAACGAGCTTTCTCTGGCTTCCTTTAAAGAAGCGACCCTGGCCCAGTGGGCGACAGAGCTTCACAACCGGATCATACCGGAAACCATGGATTTGGTACGGGAGTGCCGAAGGGCCCATGACGATGGAGAGTGTACGGATTTTGATATGATGAACTGGGGGAAAATTCAGAACTTGCGCGTATACCTGGGTCAGAACACCATCGCGGATAAATGCCTGATCTCCCGCATCATTACCGCACTGGATGAAGAAAATTATGATCTGGCCTCGGAGCTGCAGGTGGAAATGCAGGAGAAAGCTTCGATCTTGGCTAAATTATATACCAACTACAAAAAGAATTTATTGTGATAGGAGAATCGTATGTTAGATATCAGAAAAATAAGAGAAGATTACGAGGAAATCCGAAAAAGCATTGAATCCAGAGGTCAGGGTTCCTATAACATCGAAAGGATTCCGGAACTGGATGAGAAGCGAAGAAGCATCCTGTCCACCGTGGAGCAGATGAAAAACAAGCAGAATGTGGATTCTAAAGCTATTCCGGCCATGAAAAAGGAAGGAAAGGATACCACGGCGCTGATGGCTGAAATGAAGCAACTTTCTGAGGAAATCAAGAAACTGGACGGAGAACTGGCAGTCATTGAAGAGGATATCCGAAACACTTTGCTTTTTATTCCTAACACCCCCAATCCCCAAGTCCCAGTTGGCAAGGATGACAGCGAGAACGTGGAAGTCCGGAAGTGGGGCGAACCCCGAGTCTTTGATTTTGAAAAGAAAGCCCACTGGGATGTGGGCCAGGACCTGGATATTCTGGACTTCGAACGGGCTGCCAAGATTGCCGGCACCCGATTCACTGTATACAAGGGAATGGGAGCCCGGCTGGAGAGATCGGTTATCAACTTTATGCTGGATCTTCATACGGGTGAGCACGGCTACACAGAAATCCTGCCCCCTTTCATGGTCAATCGGGACGCTATGACTGGTACCGGTCAGCTGCCGAAATTTGAAGACGATATGTTCCACGTGCCGGCTAAGGATTTTTTCCTGATTCCTACCGCTGAAGTGCCGGTGACCAACCTTCGGATGAACGAAATCATGGAAGAATCGGAGCTGCCCGTCTACTATACCGCCTATACTCCTTGCTTCCGGAAGGAAGCAGGATCCGCAGGACGGGATACCCGAGGCCTGATCCGTCAGCACCAGTTCAACAAGGTGGAGCTGGTCAAGTTCGTCAAACCGGAAAACTCCTATGACGAACTAGAATCGTTGCTTCTGGCAGCAGAGGAAGTGCTTAAGCGATTGGAAATACCCTATCGAGTCGTTCGGCTTTCCACCGGAGACCTGGGATTCTCTTCTGCCATGACCTACGACATCGAGGTCTGGATGCCCAGTTATGAACGGTATGTGGAAATTTCCTCCTGCAGTAATTTTGAAGATTACCAGGCACGAAGAGGCAACATTCGTTTCCGCCCCGACTCCAAAGGGAAACCGGAGTTCGTCCATACCCTGAACGGATCTGGCCTGGCAGTGGGTAGAACCGTAGCAGCAATCCTTGAAAATTATCAGCAGGAAGATGGCTCCGTCATCATTCCGGATGCCCTCAAGCAGTATATGGGCATTGACAGAATCAGCAAAAAATAGAGGTGGAGGTAACAGAGATTGTTAACAATAGCAGGAATATTTGTCCTATACTTGGGACTGATGGTATTCATCGGATTTAAATTCTATAATAAAACCGCCAGCATGTCGGATTATATTCTGGGAGGCAGAAAACTGAACAGCTGGGTAACGGCTATGTCCGCTCAGGCTTCTGACATGAGCGGATGGCTCCTCATAGGTCTTCCTGGTACGGCGTATGTGATTTACGGAGGCACCTCCGAAGCCATCTGGACCGCCGTTGGTCTGGTGATCGGAACTTACCTGAACTGGCTTTTCGTGGCCCGCAGACTGCGAAAATATACAGAGGTTTCCGGCAATTCCCTGACCCTCCCCGATTTTTTTGAAAATCGGTTTCGGGATAAGAAGCATATCCTGAAAGTTATTTCTTCCGTATTTATCGTAATCTTTTTCCTGGTTTACTCTTCCTCCCAGTTTGCGGCTGGAGGAAAACTGTTCAACACGATTTTCGGTGTGGATTACACCGTCGGTCTGATCATCGGAGCCGGCATCATCCTGGCCTACACAGCGCTGGGGGGATTTACTGCCGTATGCTGGACCGATACCATTCAGGGAACCATTATGTTTTTTGCCCTGATGTTTGTGCCGGTAATGGCTATATTTTCCATGGGAGGACTCAATGAGGTAGCCCTGCGACTAGCCGAGCTGACCCCCGAATCCCTGGGCTTCTTCCCCGAAATCGACGGACGGGTGAACACCATGCTGCTGGCCTCCGCTCTTGGTTGGGGTCTGGGCTATTTTGGCCAACCCCATATCCTGGTAAGGTTTATGGCCATCGATTCTCCGGATATGATCAAAAAGTCCAGGCTCATTGCCATGGTCTGGGTCATCATTACACTGGCCTGTGCGGTAGCCATCGGGATTATCGGAAAAGCCTACATGCCAGATCTGGCCGATGGGGAGACCATCTATATGGCTATGATCAACCTGATGTTCTCTGATGTGGTTTCCGGTATTCTGCTGACCGCTATTCTGGCCGCTATCATGAGCACCGCCAGTTCCCAGCTTTTAGTTTCCGCATCCTCCGTATCCAAGGATTTGTATGCCACCTTGTTCAAGAAAGATCAGAACAGCAAGGAATTGGTGTGGATCAGCCGGATGACGGTTGTAGGAGTTTCCGTAGTGGCCATCCTGATTGCCCTGGATCCGGCCAGCTCGGTATTCGGACTGGTCTCCAGCGCCTGGGGCGGCTTCGGTGCGGCCTTTGGCCCGATGATCCTTTTCTCCTTGTTCTGGAGAAGGATGACCCTTCCGGGAGCCATCGCCGGCATGATTACGGGTGGAGTGGTGGATATCATCTGGTTCCTGAAATCCGGCGGTATCTTTGACATCTATGAAATCATCCCCGGATTCCTGGCTTCGTCTGTCGTCATCGTCCTGGTCAGCCTTGCAACAAAGCTGCCGGAGGAGATTGCCAGGGAATTCGATTCGGTAAAAACAGCAAAATTATAAATACTCCCTTCGGAGGAACCTGTTTATTAGGAGGCGTCTATGGAGTACACTTCTTTTCATCAGATTTTAGAAGCGGTTTCAAGAAATCCCCGAAAAAGTCGGGTCGCCGTGGCCGGGGCTGGCAATGACCATGTCCTGGAATCGGTTTTTCAGGCAGAGGATCTGGGCCTGGTGATTCCTGTCCTGATTGGCGATGAAGCACGGATTCGCCAATTGATCCGAGGAATGGGAAAGGATCCTGAAAGCTATCGGATCATAGCCTCCGGAGACGGGGAAGAATGCGGCCAGGCTGCCGTAGACCTGATTCGCCTGGGAGAAGCTGATTATATCATGAAGGGCCTGCTGGAAACTCGAGAGGTCCTGAAACCCTTGGTCAATAAGGCTAACGGGCTTCACACCGGCAGGACCATGTCCCATATGGCCTTCGACGAAGTCCCCGGATTCCGGAAACTGGTGATACTGACCGACGGGGGAATGATTCCCCATCCAAACCTGGAAGAAAAGAGGGATATCATCATCAATGCTGTTTCAGTTCTTCGGTCCATGGGATATGAGCGGCCCAAGGTTGCCATCCTGTGCGGCGTAGAAAAGGTGAACCCCAAAATGCCGGAAACCGTAGACGCGGAGGCTTTGGTCGGAATGGCCCGTGATGGAATAATCCCGGACTGCGATATCACAGGTCCCATCTCCTATGATCTGGCTATGGACAAAGAATCGGCCCGAATCAAGGGCTTTGACCCGGAGCGTAGCGGAGAATTTGACATACTGGTTCCCCCCAGCCTGGCTGCCGGGAATATCTTGAATAAATGCCTGACCCTGACTGCCGGCGGGAAAATGGCCGGTCTGGTGGTGGGGGCCAGGGTCCCGGTGGTAGTCACCTCCCGGGGCTCCTCCTCAGAGGAAAAATTGTTATCCCTTGCAGTAGCGTCCCTTGTGACGCAACAGGAGGTTCAATGAATAAACGATACGGAATACTTTTATCAGGCTCGTTGATCTATCTTTCCATCGGCCTGATTTATGCATGGTCTATTTTTGTCAAACCCCTGGAAGCTGAGTTTGGCTGGAACCGAACGGAAACCTCCCTTACTTTTACCATTTCCATGACTTTTTTCTGCATCGGCGGAGTCATCAGCGGTATGCTGCTGAAGAAATTATCTGGTCGATTTATCATCATGCTCTCTGCCCTGCTGCTGGCAGCCGGGTTTCTTCTCTCCTCCCGGGTGGAGACTCTGGCAGGAATCTATATTTCCTATGGAGTCTTTTGCGGACTGGGTGTGGGCCTGGCCTACAACGCCAATATCAGTACGGTGATTCGCTGGTTCCCGGATAAGGTGGGCCTGATTTCCGGAGTTCTTCTTATGTGCTTTGGAGGTGGCGGCCTGATTCTTGGATCGGTGGCTTCCTCGCTGATCATCTCCATGGGATTCCGGATGACCTTCGTTATTCTAGCCTTTACCTTTGCTGTGATTCTGATCATTGGCGGTTTCTTTATCCGTCCTCCGGGAGAAAAGGATGTGCTGCCTCCCAGAAAGGTCAAAGCTAAAGGCAGTGAGGACTATGGTCTTGAAATCAGTACCGGGGAGATGCTGAAGCGAAAATCCTTCTGGCTCTACTTTACCTGGTCCTCTGTACTTACTGGGGCGGGACTTGCTGTCATCGGCCATGCTTCGGTGGGAGCCCAGGATGTGGGAGCTACCGTTGCCCAAGCGGCGCTGATCGTCGGTGTTATCTCTATTTTCAACGGCATTGGCCGAGTGGTGGTTGGACTGATTTTTGACCGGTTCGGACGAAAGATTTCTGTAATCTGGTCTAACGGCACCATGGTAATCGCCTTCTTGCTGCTGACCCTTTCCATGATCAATACCAGCATTCCCTTGTTCCTTGCAGGAGGACTGGTCATGGGACTTGCCTACGGAAGCATTCCGCCTACGAACGCAGCCTATGTAAACTTGTTTTACGGATCAAAGAACTATGCGCTGAATTTCAGCGTCATGAATACGGCCATCATCCCCGGGTCCATTCTGGGACCCCTGGTGGCAGGAGCCATCAAAACGGCTACCGGCTCCTACCAGCCGGCCTTCATGCTCATTCTTGTCCTGGCAGCGGTGGCCTATCTGCTCCAGTTGGCGATCAAACGGCCTTAAGAAAGCCCAAGACCAACTGATCGAAAGGGAAAGGAATTAACATGGAAGATTTTTTATTAAAGCACGCAGAGAAGAAACCTGTTTCCTTTCATATGCCAGGACATAAGGGATCGGCCTTATACAAACGCTTCGGCCACGAGAAATTTCTGCAGGATTTTTTTGACTATGACATAACCGAAATCGAAGGAGCGGATAATCTCTTTCAACGGGAGGGAATCATCGCTGATCTGGCGGAAAAATATCGTCGGCTCTATGGTGTTCAAGCTTCTATTCCTCTGATCAATGGGACCAGCTGCGGATTGATTGCCGCTATTTTGGCTGTCGTACCTCGGGGAGGGAAACTGATTCTGGCCAGAAATTGTCATAAATCAGTTTTTAATGCCCTGAGTTTAGGGGGGATTCAGCCGGTTTATGCCAAGCCGGTTCTTTCCCCGGAATGGAGTATTTCCGGAGAAGTGGCGCCGGAAGAAATCGAAAGGCTTCTGTCGGATCATCCCGACGCATCGGCAGTCATATTGCCTAGCCCCAATTACTACGGAATCTGCAGCGATATCCGGGAAATCGGCCGGGTGGTACACCAATCCGGGAAAATACTGATCGTAGATCAGGCTCACGGAGCCCACCTTGAATTCTTTCATCAGTTCGGGGAAACGACCGGCTTGCCCTTAAACGGGGAGCGGGCCGGGGCCGATATCGTGGTGAACAGCATTCACAAGACCCTGGGATCCATGACCCAGTCGGCCGTCCTGAACCTCTGTTCCCGCCGGGTAGACCCGGAACAGCTGGAGGAGTGGCTGCAGATGGTAGAAAGCACCAGCCCTTCCTACATTTTAATGACTTCTCTGGACATCAACGGCAGGATTTTGGAAGACCATGGACCCCTGCTTTTCCGGGAATGGCAGGAAAACCTGAATTGGTTCTACCGCAAGGCCAGGGAGATTCCGGGTCTCCGCATCATGGAGGCGCCCGGTCTGGACCGGACCAAGCTGAATCTGGATATGTCCCACCGGGGCTATACCGGCAGAGCATTGGAAGAAGCCTTGATAGAAAGATACGGGATCTATCCGGAGCTGAACACGGGCAACATCCTCATGGCCATGACAGGAATCGGTAATACCCGGGAGGACTATGCCAGGCTGCTTTCAGCCCTTCGGGAGCTGGCTGAAAGGGAAAAGAGACCTTCTTCCCGAAAGGATTTGCCGGATTCCCGAAATCCGGGCCAGGAGGACAGATTTTCCGGGCTGCTGTCCCAGGAGGGGAAAACATGCATTCGTTCGGTCATTCCCTATCCCCCGGGGATTCCCTTGATCTGTCCGGGAGAAGTGATCAGCAGAACCCAGCTGGAGGAACTGACGGACTGCCTCAGAAATGGAGAAAAGGTTTTAGGCCTTACAAATAAAGGCCTGATAAAGGTACAGGAAGGATGAGCCCTGGGGCTCGTCCTTTTTGTATTTTCTTGCACTTTAGCCAGTACTATTCGAGGAAAAAACAAGGGACCCGATTGCCAACCTTCGTGAAAAAAGGTATAATGGAAATCAGTTGTGAGAACCTCCGAGTTCCGGGAGACAGAATTCTCAACATTGAGATTGTGCCGCCGGAAACGATAGGGTAATAAGAGTGATTTTATTGCCTGCCGGTGTGCAAAGGAGTGTCCAAGTGGATTGCTGTACAAATGTTTCAAAGAAAGGTAGAGAGAATGAAGAGGCTAAAATTTTCTAAAGAAAAATGTATCGGCTGCCAGCTCTGCGCACAGGTCTGTTCCGGCATGAAGGAGGGAGCGTATATCCCATCCAAGGCCCGGATCGATATCGAGACCTATTATGACAACGGGAACCTGAAGTACAAGGATTCCTATTGCATCCTCTGCGGCATCTGTGCCAAGGCATGTCCGGTCCAGTGCATCACCCTGGGCGAGTACCTGACTGTGGATTGGAGCCGATGCATCGGCTGTGGTACCTGCCAGGCTAAATGTCCCAAGAAAGTCATTAAGATTATCGACGAAAAAGCGTACATCTGCGATACCTGCCAGGGAAACCCCACCTGTGTCCAGATCTGCCCCCAGCATGCGCTTACCTTTGAGTAGAAGAGAGGAGAGATTTTAATGACCATGTTAGGATATAAGAATTGTGTACTACGGGTGGACCTGACCATGAAAGGTGCTACCATGGAGCCCCTCCGGATGGATTGGGCTGAGAAATACATCGGATCCAAGGGTCTGGCGATCAAATACCTCTACGAGGAACTGAAGCCGGGAATCGATGCCCTGGGACCGGAAAACAAGCTGATGTTCACCAACGGGCCCTTCACCGGAACACCGGTACCCTGCTCCGGAAAGCTTTCCGTGGCAGCCAAGTCGCCAGCTACCGGAACTATCAACGATTGTTCCATCGGTGGTCATGCGGGAATCCAGATCAAATATGCGGGCTATGATGCCATCATTTTTGAAGGGAAATTAAAGGAGCCCGGATACGTGCTGATCGAAGACGGAAAGGTGGCCTTCAAGGACGCCTCCGATTTATGGGGACTGGGTTCCCATGAAGCGGAAAAGATCCTGGCAGACCGTTACGGCCACGATTACAGCGTACTGTCCATCGGACCGGCCGGAGAAAATCTGGTGACCATGTCCTGCATCAACTCCGATTACTACCGGCAGGCTGGACGAGGGGGCATCGGTGCCGTAATGGGTTCCAAGAACCTGAAGGCCATCGTAGTCCGGGGAACCGGCGGCGTGGAAGTTCCCAACATCGTGGAAGCCACTAAAAGAATCATCGAAATCATGCAGCAGGATGTTCTGCAGGAAGACAATACATTTGTCTTCGATTATGGAACCACTGCTTTCTTAGAAGCTTGCAACGACGGTGGCATCCTGCCGGTGAACAACTTCCAGGACGCTACTGACGAAAGATGGGTGGAATACAACGGAGATGTCCTGCTTCAGGGCAAAAAAGGCAAGAGAGGCTGCGGAAGCTGCGGACTGGGCTGCGGAAACTTTCTTCAGATTGGCGATGCCATCTGCGAAGGACCGGAATATGAGTCCATTGCGGTGGCAGGACCCAATGCCGGTGTCCGGGATCCGGAAGCTATCGTCAAGTTCAACCAGGTGGCTGACAACATGGGCCTGGATACCATCAGTGCAGGGGACGTAATCATCTGGGCCATGGAAATGACCGAGAAGGGCATCCATGATTTCGGTATCCGTTTCGGAGAAGCCGATAAGATGATTCAGTATCTGGAGCTGATGGCCAAGAGAGAGGGCGTTGGAGCAGATCTGGCGCTGGGCGTTAAAGCATGCGCCGCCAAGTATGGCGGAGAAGATTTTGCCATGCACGTAAAAGGGCTGGAATATCCTCAGTATGAACCCCGTGGGTCCTGGGGCATGTCCCTGGCCTACGCGGTTTCTGACCGGGGCGCATGCCACATGAGAGCCTATGCGCCCAATGTGGAAGTCTTTGCGGCGGCAGTACCTCCTTATACAGCAGAGGGCAAGGGCCAGATGGTATATGAACTGGCCGAATCCAATGCGGTCAAATTCTCTCTGTGCATCTGTGACTTCTGGGGAACCCTGAACTACGAGACCATGGCGGAGCTGCTGACTATCGTCACTGGCAAGACCTGGACCGTGGAAGAGATGGGCGAAGTGGGAAGACGGGTCATCAATGTGGCCAGAGCCTTCAACCAGCGGGAAGGATTCAACCGGAAGGATGATACCATGCCCAAGCGGCTTGCCAAGGAAGCCCTGAAATCCGGTGCAGCTGCAGGCCAGAGCATTCCTCAGGAAGCCTTTGAGGACATGCTGGATCAATACTATGACGTGTTAGGCTGGGATCGGAACGGTATGATGCCGGATGAGATGATCTGCCAGCTGTAATAGAAGAAAGCAACGGGACAAGCAGGATGACAGAAATGTACATCCTGCCTTGTTCTACCAGGAGGAAAGAATGAAGATCACGATTTCCCTGCGGGGAACCCTGCCCAATCAGTTGGATGGCATCAAAGAGAGAGTGGTGGAGGTTCCCGATCATTGCACCTGCGATGAAGCCCTGAAATCGATCGGAATGGATTATACAAAAATGAAGAGGTTCGGCTTTGTCGCCATCAACGGCAAGCGGGTCATGATCCATGACCGGCTTGGGGAGGGAGACGAATTAAAGGCCTACTCCAGCATTTCCGGAGGCTGACAAGCCGAATCCCCCCATATCCCGCCCCCTGGCCGGCCCAGGATGACTATTTTGGCAGCGGGAGCTTACAGGAGGAACAATCATGAAAGATGCAAAGATCCTATACGTAGATTTAACCAATAGAACAACAAAACTGGAAACCCTGGATGCAGAGACCTACCGGAAATATCCGGGAGGCTCAGCTCTCGGGATGTACCTGATGCTGAAGGACATGGATCCCACCGTGGACCCACTGTCCCCTGAGAACATGCTGATCTTCAGCGTCGCTCCCCTGACGGGAATCCCCATCAGCGGACAGAGCCGGATGACGGTGACCACCAAGAGCCCTCTGACCGGCACCGCGGGAGACTCCCAGGTGGGAGGCTTCATCCCTGCCGTATTCAAGGCCAACGGCTACGATGCCGTCGTCTTCACCGGTAAAGCCGACAGCCCGGTCTATCTTTACATCGATTCCGATCAGGTCCAGCTCCGGGATGCCTCTGGTATGTGGGGGATGATCACTGGCGACGCGGAAAAATGGATGGCGGAAGACCTGCAGGAAACCAAGCTGGAGTCCTCCATCATCGGACCAGCCGGGGAAAACCTGGTGAAGTTCGCCAGCATCATGCACATGAGGAGCCGGGCCAACGGCCGTAACGGTGTGGGAGCCGTCATGGGTTCCAAGAACCTGAAGGCCCTGGTGTTCAAGAAAAAGGGCGGCGTCCGGCCCGAGGATCAGGAAGGGATGAAGACCCTGACCGGCAACGTGAAGGAGCGGATGGCGGCTAACGAGGTCATCGTAGACACGGCCCTGCATGGCTCTGCCGGGGTAGTAGATGCCCACGGAGCAGAAGGGTTCCTGCCCGCTTACAACTGGAAGCAGGGAAACTTCGACGATTACAAAAAGACAGCTGGATCCACCATCACCCGGGAGATCCTGGTGGAGAGGGATACCTGCTTTGCCTGCGCCATCCGGTGCAAGGGCGTGGTCAGCGTGCCGGGGAAAGCCGACCCGGAATACGGGGGACCCGAATATGAGACCTGCGCCACCTTTGGTTCTTACTGCGGCAATACGGACCTGGGGGACATCTGTCAGGCCAACCAGCTGTGCAACATGTACGGGCTGGACACCATCTCCTGCGGCGCCACCATCGCCTGGGCCATGGACTGCTTTGAGCAGGGAATCCTGAGCAAGGAACAGACCGATGGCATCGAGCTGAAGTTCGGAAACGGCGGCGCCTTCGAGGCTTTGATCAAGAAGATCGCTTTGCGGGAACCGGGAATCGGCAGTCTGCTGGCAGAGGGAAGCGCGGCAGCAGCCAAGACCCTTGGCCAGGAAGCAGAAGACCTGGTGGTGGCCAGCAAGGGCCAGGAATGGCCGGCCCACATGGTCCAGATGAAGCCCAACCTGGCCATCAACTACTCGGCCAACCCCTTCGGAGCGGACCACCAGTCCTCGGAGCACGACCCGGCCCTGATGGCTCCGGAAGACGACCAGAACTGGCTGTGGCCCAATATGCTGGCCAGCTTTGACCGGGTAGAATCCTACGGAATCCTGGATGCCAACAAAGCCAAGTTCGCCCTGGAGACCCAGAAGTTCTACTCCATGATGGACACCCTGTGCCTGTGCCAGTTCGCCTGGGGTCCCGCCTGGCAGCTTTACGGCCCTCAGGAGCTGGTGGAATTCTGCAAGTACGGCATCGGCTGGGATACCAGTATCGAAGAGCTGCAGGAGATCGGCGAGAGAAGGATCAACATGATGCGGATCTTCAATGAAAAGGCTGGCTTCACCAGAGCCGATGACAAGCTGCCCAAGAAGGCCTTTATCCCCATCCACTACGGAGAGGGAGAGGTGGCCGCCATCACGGAAGAAGACTTCGAAGCCGCCATGGATGCCTACTACGATCTGGCCGGCTGGGACAAGGTCACCGGCGCACCCACCGCTGAAACCAGAGCAAGGCTTGGGCTGGACTGGATCGGCTAAATAGGGTATAATACCTTTATGTGGTTAAGCTTTAACGAATCATCAAAAGGAATTTAACAATGAAGGTATGGCTGAATAAAAAAGAGGTGGAACTGCCTGCCGAAATGACGGTGGCAGATCTCATCAAAGAAAAACAATTTAAAAAAGCTGCAGTCTGGATCAACGGGAAACAGTTGCTTTCCGCCGAGTATGAAAGCCATGGCTTTCAGGAGGGGGATCAGGTCAAGATCCTTCGGGTGGTAGCAGGAGGCTGAAATGCCGGGTCCTTTGGAAAAGCTGTATCTGTATAAAGTAGTTCGTATCAGGCCACCGGCAGTCTGCCGGTGGCCCTACTAAAGTTTTTGAGAGGAAAAGGGATCAGAACATATGAGGAATTGGAACGTTAAAAGGATACTGGCGGGAGGATTGCTGGCAACCGCCCTATTTACCGGAACGGCATTTGCATCGGCTGTTCCGGCGGATGTCATCGGAGAACCGGTGGAGGAAGCGGTTGCTGTCCTGTTCGAGAGGGGAATCATCACCGGTGACGAAAACGGGTTGTTTAATCCGGGGCAGAATCTTACCAGAGCTCAGGCCTGCATCATCGTAGTGAAAAGCATGAACCCTCCTGTGGGTGAAGTGGCAGGAACGGCTACCCAGGCTCCGGCTTCCAGCGGATTCCCCGATATGTCCGGGTATTCCTGGGCGGAAGGCTATATCGGTTATGCGGTTCGAAACGGAATCACCAAAGGTTATCCGGACGGCAGCTTCAAGCCGGGCAATAAGGTAACTTCCAATGAATTGGCTACCATGATCCTCCGGGCAGCCGGCCACTCGGATGTTTCCCTTGGCGGAACCTGGCCGGATAACTATACCGGTAAGGCCCTGGAACTGGGACTATATGATGGTCTTCCTGCAAAGGATGAAATGCCGGATTATGCGGCCAAATGGATGGCAGCTCAGATGAATTACAATGCCCTTGATCTGATTGACAAGGCTCAGAGCCGGGTGGCGGAAAAAACCTGGGGTATCCCGGCGCAGGCACCAACTAGGGAAAACTTGGAATTTGTCCTGTCCGGCCGTTTTAATGCGGAACTTTCTTCCTTCGGTGGTGTGCCGATTGTCAGGGATGCTCAGATTCTATCCCACGGACTGAAGAAGGACTTCAATCGGGAAATGGTGCTTTCGGAAAAAGCTTCAGATTTCCAGCTTAAAAGTATTTTTCAGTATAAAAATGTGGTCAGCCCTGCCCTGATCCGAATCGAGTCGGGTCATATCGTTCAAATGGTCCTTCCCGCCGATGCCGGATTCACCGGACAGGCCTACAGCGTGGTCAACCAGTTGTCTGACGGGATTTTGTCCTTGACTGCTGGTCAGGAAATGAGATGGAGTTATGGAGAAGGGGCAAAGACCATTTCTTCCTCCCGGGAAGCCGGGGAAGGAACCTTGTACCGGCTGTCCATAGCTGACGGCAGAGTCACGGCAGCGGCTCCCCAGCAGGATATGAAAATGGGATTCCGAACGATCAGTGAATATCGGATCAACGGGCCCATCCAGGTGGAGACGGAGAGCGGGAACCAGTGGATCGAAGTAACCGATGCTCCCACGATCTACGTACTGGATCCTTCTGCTAAATTCCGGTATCGGACCGGAAAGGTGGCTGATATTCGCCCCGGTGCAGAAGTAAAACTCTTTGATATATCCGACAATGGACTGGATCAGGCGGACATTATCATCGTCAGGTTATAGCAATCAAATTCAGGGATAGGAACCTTTCATGTATCAACAATTTTTCATTTTATTTGCGGTGATTTTCACCGGCTATGCCCTGCGAAGGCTGGGAATCATCGATGATGCCATGAACAATGGACTGAACCGGTTCATCGTCTATTTCGCCTACCCCTGCCTGATTATTCTGAGTATCGGCAAGCTGGAACTCACCGAGGGACTGCTGACGGATTTTCTCTTGATGCTGGGACTGGCCCTTTTAATGTTCGCCGTATACAGCATCGTGGCCTATCTCTATGCTTCTCTGCGAAAATTTCCCCGCCACAATGCCAATGTGGTGGAGTTTTCTATGGCTAGCCCCAACAATGGGTTTATGGGGCTTCCCGTTGCACTGATCTTCTTTGGAGAGAAGGGATTGCTCCTGATGATTGCCCACAATGCGGCCATGAATATTTATTTTTTTTCCTATGGTCTTTATCTGCTGCGGCGAAACAACGGGAATTCCGGCGGCATCCGCCCCCTTCAGATTCTGAAGGAGCTGGTAAAGCTGCTGCTGAATCCCAATGTGCTGAGCCTGATCATTGGCCTGATTATCTGCCTGAATCAGCTGACCATACCGGGTCCTCTGGAGCAATACCTCAGCATGCTGGGCAACATCGCTACCCCCATGGCCATGATCTTTGTCGGGTCGACTCTGACCAAATGCAGGTTCTTGGAAATCATCACCAACCATGTGGTGGTTGAAGCTGCATTGGGCAAACTGATCCTGATGCCGGCAATAACATACGGAATCCTGGCCTTTACTCCGCTGGACCCGCTGATCATTGCTACGGCAGTGCTGGGAGCTTCTTTTCCCAGTGCGGCAACTGTTTCAATGCTGGCGGAGCAGGAAGGGCAGGATCAGAAAATATCCAGCCAGATTTTATTTCTCAGCACCCTCCTGTCCATGGTGACCGTGAGCCTGGTCCTGAAATTGCTTCTTACCGGCGTCCTGAGTTAAGGAATGGTGAATCAAGAAAGTCAGAATCAAGAAAGTCAGAAACAAGAAAGTGTGAATTATGAATGCCTTTTTAGTTGCTTTTCAGGTCATGACCCCGATTTTTCTGTTGATGGCTGTCGGTTTCGGAGCCAGAAGGATCGGTCTTCTCAACGATGACATCATCAAACCGGCAAACAACCTGGTCTTTCGAGTCTTTCTGCCTGCCATGCTCTTTGTGAGCATCGTGGAGATGGAATTATCAGAGCTGCTAAACATCCGGCTGATCAGTTATGTGGCAGTGGTGACGATCCTCACCTTCTTAGTGGTGTTCCTGGTGGTGCCGAAAGTGGAAAGGAAGCGGGAACGGATCGGTGTGCTGATCGTAGCCATGATTCGGGGAAATGTGGTTTATTTCGGTTTGCCGGTGGTGTCCCTCCTGGTGGGTCAGCGGTATGTGGGCTTGGTGGCCCTGGTCATTGCAGTGGTAGCCCCCCTTTATAACATCATGTCGGTCATCGCCCTGGAAACCTTTCGGGAGGGGAGAACAGAACTTCGGAATGTGTTTTCCGGCATCGCCCGGAATCCCATGATCATCTCCATTGCCGCAGCATTGGTCTTCCTTCTTCTTCGGATTCCCATCCCCCAGGTGGTGATGATTCCCCTGAAGGATCTGGCGGGGGTGGCTTCCCCTCTGGCTCTGTTCCTGCTGGGAGGGAGTTTCAGTTTTTCGTCGGCTTCCGGATACTGGAAGGAAATCCTTTCTGCCGTACTGGTGAAGACGGTGATCGTGCCGGCCCTGGCTCTGCCGGTGGCTATCTGGATCGGATTTTCCCAGGGAGAACTGGGAACCATCCTGGCTACAGTTGGTGCACCCACGGCGGTAGCCTCCTTCGCCATGGCTCAGCAGATGGAGGGGGACGACCGGCTGGCTGGTCAAATCGTGGTCCATTCCTCGGCGGCGGCAGTGGGTACTATTTTTTTATGGATTGTATTATTCAAGCACTTTGGGTTTTTATAAGTCACGTTGATCAGTATCGGGTATAGTCCCGAAATGGAGATGGAAAGGAACAGAACCACTAATGGGCAATATCCGGATTGGCAAGAGCGAGGTTTCCAGAGAACTATTAATTTTTTTAATCATCAGCGTTCTTTTGGCGGTGGTTTCCGCTGTGGAAAGCACTTCTCTGGCCAACCGGCTCTATGAGGATCTGGATTTTACGGTCATGGAACGGTCTATGCTGGAAACTCCCCGGGAACTGCCGGGGCTTCTTTCTGTGGTGATTATCGGCATGCTCAACAGTCTGGGAGACATCCGGATTGCAGCAGTGGCCAACATCATCGGGGGAGTGGGGCTGATCTTCTTTGGGCTGGTTCCCAATGAATTTTCGTTGGTATTGATCTTCCTGCTGGTGTACAGCACCGGTCAGCACATTTACCTTCCTCTTTCCAGCACCATTGCCATGACCTTCGCCAAAGGGGAAAATTTCGGGAAACGACTGGGACAGATCCAAGGCCTTGGCAGCTTTGCTATTATTGTCAGCAGTGCCATCCTTTATCTGTTGTATCGGTTCATTGAAATTTCCTATCAGACGGTCTTTGCCTTTGCCGGCGGGGCCATGATCCTGGCAGGAGTGCTGTTCTTCATGCTGGGCCACGGACAGACCAAAGTGGTGGGAGAAAAGCGGTTTGTATTCCGAAAGGAATATAAGATGTATTATATTCTGGCCATCATCAACGGGGCGAGAAAGCAAATTACCATCACGTTTGTGCCCTGGCTCCTGATTGACGTGTATCAACAGCCGGTGACCACCATCACAGCCCTGTTTTTTGTGGTCTGCGTCATCAACATCTTCTTCAAACCCTGGTTCGGCGGTCTGATTGACCGATTCGGGGAAAGCCGGGCCCTGAAGCTGGAAGCCATCGTCATGTCGGCAGCCTGTTTAGGCTTCGCCTTTGCCCTGAAGCTTTTTGATTTCCGGACCGCCCTGATTCTGGCCTGTATTTGCTACGTGATGGATAAGCTGATGGAGTCCGCTTCCATGGCTCGGGCAACCTATGTGAGGAAGCATTCGAAGGAGGCCTCCGATGTGGCCAGAACCCTGACCATGGGCCAGAGCATGGATCACGTGGTTTCCATGCTGATCCCCCTGGCAGCCGGTTATATGTGGTATGCCGGTGGTGCGGACGGGTACATGTATGTATTCCTGGGGGCTCTGGTCATTTCGGCTCTCAACTATTTCGTGGCCGGAAAGCTATAGCAGCCGGTGACCGGAAAAATAATGCAAGAAAAAAGCAAATATGATATAATTAACCGAAAAAATCAAAGGAGGGTACCATGAGCGAAACAAAAGCCCCGGAAAGCCCAGTGGCTTCCAATTTCATACATAATATCATTGATAAGGACCTGGAGACCCAGAAGTACGGAAACAAGGTCTACACCCGGTTCCCGCCAGAGCCCAACGGTTATCTCCATATCGGCCATGCCAAATCCATCTGCCTGAATTTCACCACAGCGGAGAAGTATAACGGATTCTGCAACCTCCGGTACGATGACACCAATCCGGTGAAGGAGGACGTGGAGTATGTGGATTCCATCGAGGAGGATGTCAAGTGGCTGGGATTCATGTGGACCAAGCGGCTTTTTGCTTCTGATTATTTCGGAACCATGTTCGATTGTGCCGTCAAGCTGATTGAAAAGGGCAAAGCCTATGTGTGCCAGCTGACTCCGGAAGAAATGAAGGAATATCGGGGGACCCTGACGGAGCCTGGCAAGGAAAGTCCTTATCGGAACCGGCCCGCTGCCGAGAGCCTGAAGCTGTTTAATGAAATGAAGGAAGGGCTTCATCCGGAAGGAGCCATGGTGCTCCGGGCAAAGATCGACATGGCCTCGCCCAACATCAATATGAGGGACCCCATTCTTTATCGGATTGCCCACCAGAGCCACCACAATACGGGGGATGACTGGTGCATCTATCCCATGTACGATTATGCCCATCCTATTGAGGATGCCATCGAAGGAATCACTCATTCCATCTGCACCCTGGAGTTTGAGGACCACCGGCCCCTGTATGACTGGGTCCTCCAGGAACTGGAATGGCCCAATCCGCCTCAGCAGATCGAGTTTGCCCGGTTGAATCTGACCAATACGGTGATGAGCAAGCGGTACCTGAAAGCCCTGGTGGACAATGGAGACGTGGAAGGCTGGGATGACCCCCGGATGCCCACCATCGCCGGACTTCGCCGAAGGGGATATACACCGGAAGCCATCCGGGATTTCTGCGACCGGATCGGTGTGTCCAAGGCCAACAGCACCGTGGACATTTCCCTCTTGGAGCACTGCATCCGGGAGGACCTGAAGGAAAAGGTCCAGAGCCGGAATGTGGTGGAAAACCCCATCAAGGTAATCATCACCAATTACCCGGAAGACCAGACCGAGGAAATGGAAATCGAGAACAACAAGGAAGTGCCGGAAATGGGCAGCCGCATGGTTCCCTTCAGCAGAGAACTGTATGTGGATGGAGAAGACTTCCAGGAATTCCCCGAGAAAAAGTATTTCCGCCTCTTCCCCGGCAATGAAGTCCGGTTCAAGGGGGCCTATTTCATCACCTGCAACGAGGCAGTGAAGAATCCCGATGGCTCTATCAAGGAGCTTCTCTGCACCTACGATCCGGAAACTCGTTCCGGCGGCGGCTTCGAAGGCCGGAAGGTCAAGGGCACCATCCATTGGGTGGATGCCAAAACGGCGGTGGAAATCACCATCCGGGCCTATAATCATCTGATGGTAAAAAATGAAGAGGGAGAGAATATCATGAACCCAGACTCCCTGAACACCATCAAAGCCTTCGCGGAACCGGCCATTTTGGACGCTCAGCCCGGGGAACGATTCCAGTTCTTCCGCCACGGCTACTACATCGCCGATGCCAAACTGACCGCAGGCACCGACAAAGTCTTCAACCGCATCGTCGACCTCAAAAGCTCCTACAAACCAAACCAACTTTAAGAACAGTTCTGCCAGTTGTCGCGTTTTCTGGCGGCTAAATATAATCACAGACGAAAAAAGATCCTGTAATTCCAAGGCCAGAGCCGGATTTACAGGGTCTTTTTTTCGCAAAAAATATGGCAGCTTTTAGAAACGCTTATAAAGTTGGTGGGACCGGGTTGTCAGGCATGAAGTAAGCAATCCGGGAGATGTTGATCAGGTGCTTGTAATCCAGGTTTTCGGAAATGCTGTTGTGGCCCCAGGAGCCGCAGCCCAGGGTATTGGTGGGGGCCAGGCCGTTGAAGAAGCTGCCGCCGGCGCTGGTGGCACAGGTCTGGTTGACCAGAAATCTTGAAACGCAGAGTTCGGTGCCGACCTGCTCGATGTGCTCCTTGTTGTCGGAGTGGATGGCCACGCTGTGACCCTTGCCTTCTTCCTCCAGATTTGCCCGGGCGATTTCAACGGCCTCGTCAAAGCTATCGTAGGGGTAGGCGGAAAGGACCGGGCACATTTTTTCCTTGGAAAGGATGTCGGCAGCACCGAATCCATCGGCTTCGATGACGATGACCCGGGTATTTTCCGGGATATTGATTTTAGCCAGAGCCGCGATGGACTGGCAGGACTGGCCTACCGCATGGCGGCTCATATGGCCTTCTTCGTCAAAAATGGCCTTCCGGAAGGCTTCCTTTTGCTCCGGTGTGCGGACCACAAAAGCCCCGTTTTTTTCAAATTCCTGAAGTACTTCCTCAAATTTGGAGGCTGGGCAGATCACGCTCTGTTCCCCTGAACAGATGATGCCGTTGTCAAAAGACCGGCCGGCGATGATCTTGGGAACTGCCACCGAATAATCATAATTTTCGTCGATGATGCACTGGACATTTCCGGCACCTACGCCCAAAGCAGGACGGCCGGAACTGTAAGCAGCGTTCACCATTCCCATACCGCCGGTTGCTATAACCACGTCTGAGCTGGAAATCAGGTTTTTAGTATTTTCCCGGGACTGGACATCCAGAATCTGAATCAGATGCTCCGGCATGCCCAGTTTGGCAAGCTCATCGTTGATCAGTTCCACGGTTCTGGTACTACAGCCGATGGATTTATGATGGGGAGTAATGATAATGGCATTGCCCCCCTTCAGGGCGAACATGGCATTGCTCATGGGGGTTACGATAGGGTTGGTACAGGGGGTGATGGCAGCCACGACTCCCATAGGCTTGGCGACTTTAGTAATACCGGTTTCTTCATCCCGTTCGATGATGCCCCGGGATTTTTTGCCCTGAAGACTGTTCCAGATAATCCGGGCTTTCTGGCGGTTCTTGGCGACCTTGTCTTCGTAGTTGCCCATTCCGGTCTCGTCTACCGCATACCGGGCCAGGGGCTCCGCAGTATCAAAGACCACTTTTGCGATGGTGTAAACTGCCTGGTCCACCTGCTCTTGGCTCATCTTTTCAAAAACCTGCTGGGCTTCTCTACCCCGCTGGATGTATTCGTTTATATACGCCTTGCTGTCAAATTCCATTTTCTATTCCTCCTTATCCGGACCTTTCGGTTCTCCGCTTCCTGTGTCGAAAACCGATTGGGTCCGTACCTTTTATTATAATAAAAAACAGCCGGTTATTCAAATCCTTTACAAAACTCTGGAAAAAGAATAAAATTCAAGGAAAGGTTCCCTTTTTGAAGGAGGTCTCTCATGCTTAAAAAGCTTACCCGCCCGAAGACCATGATGCTGGCTGTTGTGATCCTGTCCTCGCTTTTGACCATTAGTGCTGCCGGATCCTTTTTTTACCGAAATGCGGTTTTAGGGTATGAAACCCAGAAGACCCTGCTGCTGAATCTTAATCTTTCCTATAATTATCTTTGGAATTCTCTTCAGGAGCAAGCCCATGACTATATCCAGACCGGTAATGAGAAGCATCGGGAAACCTTCCTTGGACTGAAGGAATCCTATGAAGAGGACAGTTCTATCCACCTGGCCTATCAGCCCATTTCCGAGTATCAGGCCTATACCTGGCTCTCCGACTATTTGCGGCCAGAGCTTTTTAACATGTCCTATCTGGCCAGCCGATTGGATATGAACGAAAAGGAACGGCGGTCCTACCAGCTGCTGAGGGCTACCTTTGCCCAATCCGTAGGCAAGCTGGAGAAGTCTATAGAAGGCAAGGCAGCCGGAGAACCGGCAGAGATGGATTATTTTTCCGAATATTATTCCTTCAACTATTATAGCAATAAAATGACCGGGGAATACCTGGAACGGATAAACCGGATGGAGGATCAGTCGCTTAAGCTTCAGAACTTCTTCGGATACCTGTCCCTCTTCCTGTCCCTGACCCTGGCGGGAACCGGGGCCCTGTTGGCCTACACGACGGTTATCACCAACCGGAACAACTCCTATTACAGGCAGCTGTTCAGTGCAACGGTGGAGAACGCTGACTTTGGAATGGCCATCCTGGGACCGGATTACGAATACCGGTATATGAATAACCAGTACAAGCAAATTCTGCGGATTCGGGTGACGGATCCAGTGGGGAAAAGCCCCATGGAGCTGCTGCCGGCAGATTTTACCAACAACATTTCCCGTCCCCTGAGGGCCGACGATGCGCTGGTCAACTCCACCATCACCATCAACCAGTGGGAAGAACCCCGACATATCAACGTCAGCCGGTTTCCGGTCCGGGACGAGAACGGACAGGTCAACTATGTCTCCATCGTCCGGGATATTACCGACCGGGTGAACCTGGAGCAACAGCTGAAGCGGCAGCTTGATGAGACAGAATTCCATTCCCGGGCTAAAGATGCTTTCCTGGCCAACATTTCCCATGAAATCAAGACCCCCCTAAACGCCATCATCGGGCTGTCCCAGGTCCTTCGGGAAACGGATCTTTCTCACCGCCAGAAGAGCATCGTCGGCCGTATATCCTCTTCCTCGGAGCTTCTCCTGAACCTGATCAACGATGTGCTGGATTTTTCTAAAATACGGAGCACCGAATTCAAGCTGTACCCCCAAAAAATTCTCCTCACCAACCTGCTTTCGGAGGTGGAAGGCATTGCCACGGCCCTCATCGGCAGCAAGAGTGTTTTGTGGTGTACGGAATATGAATACAGTCCCGGTCTTTGCATTGTTACTGACAAGACCCGCCTGACCCAGGTTTTTCTGAACCTGATTAACAACGCCAGCAAATTTACGGAGGAAGGTCATATTCGCCTCATAGCTGAAACCATCGAGGAAGGACCGGATTCGGTAACTCTTCAGTTCACTATCCGGGACACGGGCATCGGCATGAATAAGCAGGAGATGGGCCGGCTCTTCCGGGAATTTGAGCAGCTGGAAAACACCCTGACCAAGCGGCATCAGGGAACCGGGCTGGGTTTGATCATCACTAAGCGGATCATTGAAGCCATGGGCGGTTCTATATTCGTGGAGAGCACCAAGGGGGAAGGAAGTGCCTTTTCCTTCCGGATTCCCTTTGCAAAGGCCTCCACGGAGGAATACCTGGAATCCCTGGCGGATGCCGAAGAGCCTAAACTGGAGGGCTGTGGGCGCAGGGTACTGGTGGTGGAGGATAATCCCATCAACTATGAAGTCATCGAGAGCCTGCTGGAAAAAGCAGGAATCCGTTGCGAAAATGCTTCTGACGGGCTGATATGCCTGGAAATGTGCCGAAGCAAACCCAAGGATTATTATCACCTGATTCTCATGGATATTCATATGCCCCGAATGGACGGCTATGAGGCTTCCCGTGTTCTGCGGGAAGAGATGGGGATGAATCAGCCCATCATTGCCCTAACGGCTACCAACGTGGACGAGGAAAGCCGGGAGAAAAATCAGAATATCATTGATGATTACATTTTAAAGCCCTTCCATTATATAGATCTTTTCAACACCCTGTCTCCCCACTTCCCCAGCGGGGAGAATCCCTTCCGAGACAGGATGGCAGCCATAGAAAATTTGGGAGGGATGGTAAATCTCTATGAAAAGCATTTGGGAAGGTTCCGGGAAAATTATGAAGGGGCGGAAGGGGAAATCCGACGACTTCTGGAAGCCGGAGACCTGGTGGAAGCCCACCGGCTGGCCCATTCCATCAAAGGCCTGGCCGGGACCTTGGGGCTGCCCTATCTGCAGTCCGCAGCCTCTGCGCTGGAGGAATACTTAAAAAGTACATTGAATAGCCAGCTTCTCCCATCGGAAATACAGAATCCGAATTCAGATCTGAATCAGTTATTGGAGCAATTCCGCCATCGAATGAAGCAGGTTTGCCAATCACAGGCTTGAGCTTCTGCCGTAAAAATGGTAAAATATAACAGCGGCATCAATTCGCCCATTTTAAACCAATGCAGAAAGGAACTATGAAGTTATGCCAGAGGCATCCGATCTGCTGGATATCATCATTGGTCTGTTCAGCATCCCGTTGGGGATCCTGGCTGGCCACGGTGCGGTCCGGCTTTTTAATCGAATACCGGACAGCTGGTACTGGGAAGAGGGAGAAATCCCGGAGGATCAGTTAAAAAGAAAGGAACAGCGGCTGCGGGATCATCCATGGATATGGCTCTTTTCCGCCTTTTTTCTGATGGCCGCTCTAAAACTGGGCACGGAAGACTGGATGTTCGCTCTGCCGGCTTTTGCAGCTATTTGGACCTTGGTCATCCTGATTCTGGCCGATATCAAGACCATGATTCTGCCGGATCAGCTAATAGCCCTGCTGGCGCTCACTGGCTTCGGATTCATCCCTTACCATGAAGGAATCCTTCCGCCGGTTTTCGGTTTGCTGCTGGGCTTGATCCCCATGATGCTGATCTACGGAATCGGAAGATTGGTCACAAGAGATGAGGTCATGGGATTCGGTGATGTGAAGCTGATGGGCGCCCTGGGATTCATCCTGGGACCTGCCGGCATTATATTCACTCTGGCGGCCGGGTTCCTGGCCAGCGGCATCTATTATGGAACGCTGCTGATGATGGGAAAACTCCGGCTTCGGGACGAAGGCCCCCTTGGGCCATTCCTGGCCGGGGCTGCCATCCTGTACCTGCTGCTATATAAGGATTTACACCTAATCCTTTCTGTTATATAATAGGAAAACGGTATTGAACTGTTAGAAATGAGGAAAATCAATGATTACAAGTAAACAGAGAAGCTTTTTGAGAAGCCTGGCCCACGATCTGGAGCCAGCGGTCTTCATCGGAAAAAGCGGTCTTACAGAGAATATTTACGATGAAATGGATGTTCATCTGGAAAAGCGGGAACTGGTAAAGGTTAAGATTCAGGAAGGATCCACCCTGTCTCCCAAGGAAACCGCCAATGAAATGGCTGAGCAGCTGGGGGCTGAATTCGTTCAGGCCATCGGCCGGAAATTTACCCTTTACCGGGAATCCAAAGACAACAAAACCATCGAGCTCCCCCAGGAAAGGAAAAGCCGATCAAAGAAATGAAAAATATCCTGATGACCATCGAATACGATGGCAGCAGCTTTTCCGGCTGGCAGAGGCAGCCCGAGGCGAGGACCGTACAGGGGGAACTGGAAAAGGTCCTCAGCCAGGTTTGCAGCACAGAAATCCGGATCAACGGCACCAGCCGAACGGATGCAGGGGTTCATGCCTATGGGCAGCGGGCCAGCTTTAAAGGGGAGTGGAGCATTCCCACCGATCGGATTCGGATTGCGGCCAATAATCTGTTGGCTGGAGGCCAGAGCGGTTTGGGCAGTGTGGGTGATGTGCAGATTACTGAAATCGAGGATGTCCCCGCTGATTTTCATGCCCGGTTCAATGCCCTCGGAAAGACCTACATCTATAAAATCAGGAATTGCTGGGAAAAGGATGTCTTTGACCGGAATTATTCCTATCAGATTACTCGGAAACTGGATTTAGCAGCCATGAGGCTGGCAGCCCGGCAGATGGAGGGTACCCATGATTTCAAGTGCTTCCAGGCCTCCGGCGGAAAAGAAATGGAATCCACCGTCCGTACCATCAGCAATCTCCAGATTCTGGAGGATGTGCTGGGGGAGGAAGTGAATCCAGAAGGCTATCAGGACCGGATTCTGACCATTGAAGTGACCGGGGACGGCTTTCTTTATAACATGGTCCGCATCATCACCGGCACTTTAGTGGATGTGGGCACCGGAAGGATTTCCCATAAAAAAATCCCCGAAATCATTCAGGGAAAAGACCGGCAGCGGGCTGGCCATACAGCACCACCTCAAGGGTTATATCTGGCGGAGGTGTATTATTAAAATCGTTGAACGCCGCATAGCCTGCCTATAGCTGGGTTCCGAGAAAAAGTCCCATGGCGGCTCCGTAAATGGTCGAGCTGACAGGGCTGGAAGTGATGGGGCAAGAGCCATTAGGGCATCCGATGAGCTTATAATAACCGAAGCCCAGTGCAGCGCCCACTGCAGTACTCAAGATGAATTTCATGATTTCCATAAGGTGTCTCCTCACTTGGATTCCTTTCCGGCACGGAACCGGAAGCAACATAGAATTAGCAACATAATACCGGTTTTCCCGGATTAATTCCGTGACATTGTCACGAAAATTTCGTATACTGGAAATAGGTTGATTCAACAGGAAGATGCTGGGAGGGCGCTATGGAAAGACCGAGCTGGGATGAATATTTTATGGAAGTGGCGGAACTGGCCGCCAGGCGTTCTACCTGCCTCCGGAGAAATGTGGGAGCGGTAGTGGTTCTGGACAAGCGGATCATCGCCACCGGATACAATGGTGCTCCCCGGGGAATCATGCACTGCGAAGAGCGGGGCGGATGTTTGCGGCAAAAGATGGAAATCCCTTCCGGAGAGAGGCACGAACTCTGTATGGCTCTTCACGCGGAGCAAAACGCCATCATTCAGGCAGCCTCCATGGGCCAGAGCATCGAAGGGGCTACCATTTACGTCACCCATCAGCCCTGCGTCATCTGCGCCAAGATGATCATCAACGCAGGAATCAGAAGAATCGTTGTCAGAGAAGGATATCCGGATCAGCTTTCCGTGGACATTCTGGCAGAAGCCGGGATCCGGACCGTATTATTGGGAGAATAGCAGAAAAGCATGAACTATATATTGATATTCGCAACAGCCCTGGTGCTGAGTTTGATTTGTACGCCGGTGGCTATCTGGCTGGCTCCGAAGATCGGAGCCGTGGATATCCCCAAGGATGGAAGACGGATGCACAGCAAGCCGATGCCCAGATTTGGTGGCATGGCTATTTTTGTGGGTTCCATGGCAGCAATCGGCGGTTTTCTGTCCTCCGATACCCGGATTTGGGGGGTCCTTTTGGGAGGCCTTTGCATTTACGGACTGGGGGTCTTTGATGATCTGAAAGGGTCTCCTGCCAAGGCGAAGCTGGTCGGGCAGATTATTTGTGCTTCCATCGTCTTTGCCTACGGTATCCGGATTCAGTTCGTTACCAATCATTTCGGAGACGGCCACAGCTATTTGGTAGGAATCACCGGATACCTGATTACGGTTATCTGGATCGTGGGAATCACCAACACCGTGAACCTGATTGACGGGCTGGACGGACTGGCAGGCGGTGTTTCTGCCATTGCTTCCCTGGCTATTGCCTACACCGCTTATATCCACGGAATGGTGGAAGTCGCCATGGCTATGTTGGCCATCACGGGAGGAGCCCTGGGTTTCCTGCCCTACAACTTCCATCCGGCCAAGATTTTCATGGGGGACAGCGGTTCCCTCTACCTGGGATTCATGCTAGCCACCTTATCCATTATGGGACCGGTAAAGGGAGCCACCATCGTGGCCACCATCGTACCGGTGCTGGTGTTGGGAATCCCCATCTTCGACACGGCCTTTGCCATTTTAAGGAGACTGATAAACCGCCGGCCAATCATGGAAGCGGACAAGGGTCATCTCCACCACCGGATGATGGCCGTGGGACTGGGCCAAAGACGTACCGTCCTGATGATTTACGGCATCAGCGCTGTTATGGGTATCGCAGCCATCCTCTACAGCCGGGACCTTTTCCTGGAAACCGCCGGATTGGTTATCGTTGCTGCAACCTTTATTTACATCTATATCACCGATTACACCAATCAGCCGCTGACCATCGATGCTGTTGATATTGCTGCGGAGGAAAAACTTCAGCAGAAGACTGAAAAAGAATAGAAGATAATACCACAATAGGAATGCATCATCTAATTAGGAAAAGGAATCAGACATGAAAGTAATGACCGTTTTCGGAACCAGGCCCGAAGCTATCAAGATGGCTCCCCTGGTCAAGGAACTGGAAAAAAGAGAAGGAATCACTTCTGTTTTGTGTGTAACTGCTCAGCATCGGCAGATGCTGGATCAGGTGCTGGATCTGTTCCAGCTGACCCCGGATTATGACTTGAACATCATGAAGCCCAACCAGACCATCAGCATGATCACCTCCTCGGTGGTTATCGGTCTGGAAGAGGTCCTCATAAAAGAAAAGCCGGACATGGTCCTGGTTCACGGAGATACTACCACCACTTTTGCCACTGCCCTGGCTGCTTTTTATCAGCAGATTCCGGTGGGTCACGTGGAAGCCGGCCTCCGAACCTACGATAAGTATTCCCCCTTCCCGGAAGAAATGAACCGGATCCTGACAGGTCATTTAGCGGATATCCACTTTGCTCCTACTGAAAATAATCGGAATAACCTCCTTAAGGAAGGAATTTCTCCGGATAAAATATTCGTGACTGGCAACACGGTCATCGATGCCCTGCTGCAGGTTGCTGGAAAGCCTTATGAATTTGGGGATGAAACCTTGAAGGCCATTGATTTTGAAAATCGCCGAGTAGTAACCGTGACCTGCCACCGGAGAGAAAATCTGGGAGAAAATATGGAGCACATCTTTGGTGCGATCCGCAGGATCGCAGAGGAGTTCGCTGACGTCGAAGTGGTATACCCGGTTCACATGAATCCAAAGGTCCGGGAAACAGCGGAAAAGGTACTGGCCGACATGGACCGGGTTCACCTGATTGAACCTCTCCAGTATCAGCCCTTTGTCAACCTGATGGCAAGGTCCTACCTGATCATCACCGATTCCGGCGGGATGCAGGAAGAAGCTCCTTCCCTGGGGAAACCGGTATTGGTAGTCCGAAGGGAAACCGAACGGCCTGAGGCGGTAGAAGCCGGTACTGTGAAGCTGGCCGGAGTTGAAGAAGAGACCATTTACGGAATGGCTAAAGAGCTTCTGAGCAATCAGGAAAGCTATAATAAGATGGCCTTTGCCGTCAACCCTTACGGAGACGGCCGGGCTGCAGAAAGGATTGTTGACCTATTAAGCCAGAGAATGTCATAACCATTGAGACAAAACCGCTTTATAAAACCCTTGTAAAACTGGCTTTGCCGATTGCCGCGCAAAGCCTTATTTCTTCTACCCTGAATCTGGTAGACAACCTGATGGTAGGCAGCCTGGGAGAAACAGAGCTGGCCGCTGTGGGCGTTGCCTCTCAGATCTTTTTCATCCACTGGATGCTGATGTTCGGCTTTACCAGCGGTTCGGCCACATTCATGGCCCAGTTCTTCGGAAGCAATAACCTGTCCAGCATCCGAAAAACCGCCGGCTTTGCCATCACGGTATGCGGCGGATTCAGCCTGATCCTCTTCAGCATCGCTTTTTTTGCTCCGGAGTGGGTCCTTTCTATTTTTACGGATATTCCGGAGGTTTTGGTACTCGGGAGGGGATATGTCCGCGTAGTTGCATTTACCATGCTGTTGATCAGCATAACAGTACCCCTGACAGCCTCGCTTCGGGCGACCCATCAGACCCATATCCCTCTGATTATCAGCATTGTTGTGTTCAGTACCAATACCTTCCTCAATTATGTTCTGATATTCGGAAATTTCGGAGCTCCGGCCCTGGGGGTGACAGGGGCGGGCATTGCTACCCTGATCGCCCGGTTTCTGGAAATCCTGCTGGTCCTTTATATGGTTTTCGGCAGGAAAAATTTGATCGCCGGAAGCTTGAGAGAATTTTTCGGATGGAGTCGGGCTTTTGTGCTCCGAGTCGTTCGGAATGCCGTTCCCACCACGATCAACGAGACCATGTGGGGAATTGGTACAGCCATGTACGTGGCAGCCTATGCCCGGATTGGAGTGACCGAGTACGCAGCGGTGCAAGCCAGCAATACCATCAACCACGTCTTCATCATGGCGGCTTTCAGTCTGGGGGACGCTGCACTGATCCTGGTGGGACAGAAAATCGGTGAAGGAAAGCTGGACTACAGCTACTATCTGGGAAAAAGGCTGCTTCGAATCGGGACCATCATTGGAGCCTTGCTGGGGCTGTTGCTGATTCTCTTTTCCAAACCCCTGATTTCCTTATTTGGGTTTACACCGGAGGGTGCTCAATATGCCTTTTTGATTTTACTGATCTATGGACTCAGCATGGGTCCTCAGTTGTATACGGGCATGAATATCGTTGGGACTTTAAGGGCCGGTGGAGACACCCGATTTGCCATGCTGACAGAATGCGGAACCATTTGGCTGGTGGGAGTGCCCATGGCCTTCCTGGGAGCTCTTGTTTTGGAACTTCCTATTTATTGGGTGGTTCTTTTGGTTAAAATGGAAGAAGTGGTAAAATTTTTCATCCTTCACCACCGCTTCGTTTCCGGACGTTGGGTCAAGAATGTTATCAAAGATTTGTGATTAACAGCAAGAAAGCACCCAAAAAAACACAAAAAAACAAACTAGTATAAAAAAAAATTAAAAAAAACAAATTATGCTTTACTTTTAAATCAAGAGGACTATAATGGTTTTTAACGTTTAATGATATTATATAATGGGCGGAGAATTGAGCTTTATGAGAAGGGCAACCGGATGAGTGATTTGACAAGTTTTAAAAACAAAATTTTCTTTCATGCCATCATCATCATGGGAATCATCGAGGTGATTTCCCTTCCGTTCCTCGGTCTGGATGTCAAATTCGGATACGGTCTCCTGATGGGAACCTGTATTTCTATCGTCAACTTCAACATCATGGCCTTCACCTTCAGCCGGGCCCTGAACAGTGGAAACAAAGCACTGGTCTTTATTAGTTATCTGCTGCGCTTGGCCATCTATGGTGTTGCCTTGATATCAGCCTTTAAGGTGAACAATACAGCCGCCCTGGCCTGCGCCCTGGGTTTCCTGACTGTAAAGCTGGCGATTTATTACATCCACGGGTTTAAAGCCAAATTTTCCAAGGACCGGAAGGTCCGCCCGGAGGTTATGGAGCAATTTGAGAGAGAAGACAGAGAGAAAGAGCTGAAAAAAGAACGCAAACGAAACGGCCTTTCAGAGGAGGAAGAGTAATGCATGATTTAAACCACTTGGGGCCAAGGATCATAGTGGGATTCGGTGACGGCAGCGTATTCATTACAGAGACGGTTTTCTTTGCGATGATTGTGGCGGCTGTCATGATTGCACTGGCCTTTTGGTCGACCCGCAGGATGGAGCAGCAGCCTAAGGGAAAACAAGTGATCGTGGAAATGATCGTTGAAGGGATTTATAAGTTGACAGAAGGAGCCATGGGAAAGCACAACTCCCATTTCGCCCCCTACATCGGCACCCTGTTCATTTTCCTGCTGCTGTCCAACTCCCTTGGTATGTGGGGATTCCGCCCTGTAACAGCGGACGTTAACACGGCCTTTGCCCTTTCCCTGACCACCTGCTTTCTGATGCAGTACAACGGCATCAGGACCATGGGATTCATTGGAAAGATCAAGCACATGTCCAGTCCCTACCCCTTTATGTTTCCCCTGAAGATCATCGAGGAACTGTCCTTCCCGATTTCCCTTGGCTTCCGACTTTTCGGCAATATCCTGGGAGGAGCCATTGTTATGGCCCTGATCTTCACCGCACTGGAAACAGGATCGGAGGCCTTGAACCTGCCGATCCCGCTCCTGCAGGCAGTCATACCCCTGCCCTTTAATCTGTTCTTCGATGTGTTTGAACCGATTCTGCAGGCATTTATTTTTACTATGTTAACAATGGTATTCGTTTCCATGGAAATCATCATCCACGGTGCGGAAGACCATCATTAAAATTAATATTTTTCACAAAACAGGAGGTACTATTATGCCATTAATTACACCAGAAGCATTCGTATTGGGTTTATCCGCCATCGCCGCTGCCTGCATCGGTCTTGCTGCCGTAGGTATTGGTCTGGGTCAGGGTTATGCAGCCGGAAAAGCGGTTGAAGGCGTTGCCAGACAGCCGGAAGCCCAGGGAGATATATTAAAAACTATGCTGGTTGGACAGGCTGTTGCAGAAACCACTGGTATCTTTGCATTCCTGATCTCCATGATCCTGTTGTTCGTCAATCCGCTGGTGGGCATGCTCTAAGCCATGCCGGCACGGATCACAACAGAGAAAGGAGGATATTGAAATGCATCTATATACACCGCTGATAAGCTTCAACTGGACCCTGCTCATGATTTGGGCCACAGTGATGGTACTGTTCATTATCCTTAAAAAGAATTTTTTCGAAAAGGTTCATAATTTCGTCCTGGCCAGAGAAACTGCCATCAAGGATTCCTTCAGCAATGCCGAACTGACCAACAAACAGGCGGATGACAGGCTGGAAGAATACAACAAGCGGCTCCTGAACAGTGAGACGGAAGCCCGGGAAATCGTTAAAAATGCCAAAATAAAGGCAGATGCCCAGGCAAGAGAGATCATCGACAATGCCAGTAAGCAGGCATCTCGGATCATCTCCCAGGCAGAGCAGGAAATCGAGAGGGAAAAGGCAGTGGCCTTGTCCCAGCTGAAAAATGAAATCGGTGTTCTGGCTCTGATGGCTGCAGAAAAAATCATTGAAAAGCAGATCCAGGTGGAAGGCCAGGCGGAGATCATTGACCGGATCATCGAACAGGCAGGTAACTCGACATGGCAGAGCTGACGATTGATAAGGTATATGCCAAGGCCCTTTATCAGGTGGCCCAGGAAATGAATATACAAGAAAGGGTGGTAGCCGAAGCCAAGGAAATCGGCGCCATCATGAAAAAGGAGCCGGACCTGAAACGGTTTATGGACTCCCCTATTATTTCTGTTGCCGAAAAGAAGCAGGTTCTGGAGGCCATCTTCCAGGATCAGATTTGCGAGGAACTGATGAATTTTCTCTTTGTTCTGGTGGACAAGGGGCGGACTCGTCATTTTGAAAAAATCCTTGGAAGGCTGATTCGGATTTCCATGGAGGAGGAAGGAATCTCTGCCGGAGTTCTCTACTCCACTCAGCTTCTTTCCAATAAACAGCTAGAAGGGTTTGAGGCCCAGACCGGAAAATTGCTCCGGAAGAAGGTCCACTTGGAAAACCATGTAGATTCAAGCCTTGTAGGAGGCGTTAAAATTCTAATTGAAGGAAAAATAATCGATGCCTCGTTTAGAAAGCAGCTGGACAGCTTCCGGGATGCTTTGAACTAAAAACGGGAGAAAGGAGGCGAAAGAATGAACCTAAGACCAGAAGAAATCAGTGCGATAATCAAAGAACAGATAAAGAATTACAAAAGTGAAATAGAGATTTCCGATTTCGGCACCGTTCTCCAGGTTGGAGATGGGATCGCCCGGGTTTATGGACTGGAGAACTGCATGGCAGGCGAACTGCTGGAGTTCCCGGGAGAAATCTACGGGATGGCCCTGAACCTGGAAGAAGATAATGTGGGTGCCGTTATTCTTGGATCCGATAGAGACATCAAAGAAGGCGATATCGTCAAGCCTACCGGAAGAGTGGTAGAAGTGCCGGTCGGTGATCAGCTGATCGGAAGGGTCGTCAATGCTTTGGGGCAGCCCATCGACGGAAAAGGACCTGCCCATACAACAGAGCAGCGCCCCATTGAATTCCCGGCCCCCGGTGTACTTCAGCGAAAATCCGTTAACCAGCCTCTCCAGACAGGAATCAAGGCCATTGACTCCATGATTCCCATCGGAAAGGGTCAGCGGGAACTGATTATCGGTGACCGGCAGACGGGAAAGACGGCCATTGCCATCGACACCATCATTAACCAGGCTAAGGAAAATGTCATTTGCATTTACGTAGCCATCGGACAGAAAAAGTCCACCATTGCCCAATTGGTTCAGACCCTGGAGGGCAAGGATGCCATGAAATACACCATCATCGTTTCGGCTACGGCCAGCGACGTGGCCCCGCTCCAGTATATTGCCCCCTATGCAGGCTGTGCTATGGCGGAACACTTTATGTATCAGGGCAAGGATGTTCTGATTATTTACGATGACCTGTCCAAGCATGCGGTGGCCTACCGGGCCATGTCCCTGCTGCTGAGAAGACCGCCGGGCCGAGAAGCCTATCCAGGGGATGTATTCTATCTGCACAGCCGTTTGCTGGAGCGGGCAGCCAAGCTTTCCGATGAACTGGGAGGCGGTTCCATTACAGCCCTGCCCATCATTGAAACCCAGGCTGGAGACGTTTCTGCCTATATCCCCACCAACGTCATTTCCATCACCGACGGACAGATCTTCCTGGAATCGGAGCTGTTCTTCACCGGCCAGCGGCCTGCCGTTAATGCAGGTATTTCCGTATCCCGGGTTGGGGGAAGTGCTCAAATAAAAGCCATGAAGAAGGTATCCAGCAAGGTGAAGCTGGAACTGGCCCAGTATCGGGAACTGGCAAGCTTTTCCCAGTTCGGATCCGATATCGACAAAGACACGAAAGACCGGCTGGATCACGGCCGGATTCTGATGGAAATCCTGAAACAGGGCCAGTATTCCCCCGTTGATGTAGTTGATCAGATCATCATCATCTATGCTGCCAGCCATCACTGGCTGATGGACATCGAAGTGGACCGAATCAAGGAATTTGAAAAGGAACTTTATTCCTTTATCGATACTCATTATGCCCAGATTAAAACAGCCATCCGGGAAAGCGGGGAGATTTCTGCTGATACGGAAGCCCTTCTGAAGGAAGCCATTGCCAAATTTAAAACCACCAGCGAAGTCAAGGGTATGCTCGTTGACGGAGTTGTTTGCATTCCGGTTTAATGAGGCTGTGGATCCGAAAGGAAAGGGGTGAATAAATGGCTACCAGCAATCTGAGAGATATAAAAAGAAGAATTAAAAGCGTCAACAGCACGGAGCATATTACCAATGCCATGAAGCTGGTTTCCACTGCAAAGCTCCGGAAAGCCAAATCCACCTTTGAACGGACCAGAGAATACTTTCACTATATCACGGAATCCATCGAGGAGATTTTCAATAGTACTACCGATGTTCCGGAGAAGTATCTGGCTGGAAACCGGGAAATAAAAACTCGATGCTACGTAATCATGACCAGCTGCCGCGGTCTGTGCGGAGGTTTCAACACCAACGTGATCAAGGAAGCGGACCGGCAGATGACCTATGACATGAATCCGCCGGTTATTGTGGCCGTGGGGAGCCGGGGCAAGGAATATTACGAAAAGAAGTGTCATTACATTCACAGCGAATATTGTGCGCCTCCTGAAAATATTTCGTTTATGGAAACCAAGGGAATCAGCAAACCCATCATCGAGATGTATGATCAGGGGGAGATTGACGAAGTGGTCATGATCTATACTTCCTTTGTCAGCACTTTGGAGCAGCAGGTCAAAACCGTTACCCTGCTGCCCTTCCAGATTGATTATGACCCCAATGTCATGAAGCTGGACAAGATTGTGGAATATGAACCATCGGTGGAGGAAGTGTTTAACTACCTGGTGCCGAAGTATGTTGAGATTATGATATATGGAGCAATTGTGGAATCGGCTACCTGTGAACATGCCGCCCGGCGGATGGCCATGGAGAGCGCCACGGACAATGCAAGGGAAATGCTTGCAGACCTATCTCTGTATTATAATCGTGCTAGACAGGCCAGCATTACCCGGGAAATCGTGGAAATCGTTGCTGGTTCGGAAGCACAGAAATAGGAGGTGAGGAACTTTTGAGTAAAGGAATAATAAACCAGATCATCGGACCGGTTCTGGACATCAAGTTTGATCAGGAACATCTGCCTGAACTGCTGAATGCCATCATCATCCGGCATGGAGGCCGGGATATCGTGGCAGAGGTGGCTCAGCACATCGGAGATGATGTGGTTCGTTGCGTGGCCCTTTCTTCCACCGATGGTCTGACCAGAGGCATGGAAGCGGAGGATACAGGTGCCCCCATCAGCGTACCGGTAGGCAAGGAAGTCTTAGGACGTCTTTTTAATGTCATCGGTGCGACGATTGATGAAAAGGGACCGGTCGATACAGAATTGAGAAGTCCGATTCACCGGGCTGCTCCGAACTTTGACGAACAGAATACATCAACTCAGATCTTTGAAACAGGTATCAAGGTCGTAGACTTGATCGCTCCCTATACCAGGGGCGGTAAAGTCGGCCTCTTCGGCGGAGCCGGAGTAGGAAAGACGGTACTGATTCAGGAACTGATCAACAATATCGCCAAGGAGCACGGTGGTATTTCCGTCTTCGCAGGCGTAGGGGAACGTACCCGTGAAGGGAACGATCTTTATTATGAAATGATTGAGTCTGGCGTTATTAACAAGACTGCCATGGTTTTCGGTCAGATGAACGAGCCCCCGGGAGCCCGTATGCGGGTAGCACTGACGGGACTTACCATGGCTGAATATTTCCGGGATGAGGAAGGACAGGACGTACTGCTCTTCATCGATAACATTTTCCGGTTCACCCAGGCCGGTTCGGAAGTATCCGCTCTGCTTGGCCGTGTGCCTTCTGCAGTAGGATACCAGCCGACCCTGGCAACAGAAATGGGTGCTCTTCAGGAACGAATCACTTCTACCAAGAAGGGATCCATCACCTCGGTACAGGCTATTTACGTACCGGCAGATGACCTGACGGACCCGGCGCCGGCTACAACCTTCGCCCATCTGGACGCTACAACAGTTCTCTCAAGGGCCATCACGGAACTGGGGATCTATCCGGCGGTTGACCCGCTGGAATCCACCTCCCGAATCATGGACCCGCTGATCATCGGAGAAGAACATTACAATACGGCTCGAGGTGTTCAGGAGGTCCTTCAGCGATACAAGGACCTGCAGGATATCATCGCCATTCTGGGTATGGACGAGCTGTCGGATTCCGACAAGCTAGTAGTATCCCGAGCCAGAAAGATTCAGCGATTCCTGTCACAGCCCTTCAGCGTTGCAGAACAGTTTACCGGTACTCCCGGCAAATACCTGCCACTGAAGGAAACGGTCCGGGGATTCCGGGAAATTCTGGAAGGCAAGCATGACGCCATTCCGGAAGGCCTGTTCCTCTTTGCCGGCGGAATCGATGAAGTCGTAGAAAGGTTTAACAAGAGCAATGGCTAAGAGTGTTCTGCTGGAGGTCATCACGCCTTCCAAGCTTTTTTACAAGGGAGAAGTGGAGCTGGTCATCTGCAGGACGCTGACTGGAGATGAAGGCTTTATGGCCAACCACTCCTGGGCCTGCAAGCTGCTGGATGTGGGGGAGCTCTGGATCCAGGAAGCAGGAGCCAAGGATTTTCGGGTGGCAGCCATCGCCGGCGGATACGTGGATGTTAAGGATTATATCGTCATCTACACCGACGCCGCAGAATGGTCCGGCGACATTGACCTGGAAAAGGCCAAGAGTGAAAAAGAGCGGGCCGAACAATGGCTGGCCCAGCCCCACACCAAAGAAGATTACGACAATATCCTTCTGGCCAAGATGGCCATCGCCAAATCTCTCACCCGGATGCACGTATCCGAGGGCGGCGCCCGAAGGAAAAGATAACCAACCTTATAAACAGCTCTGCCAATTGTCGCGTTTTTTACACAAAAAGTGACCCTGTAATCCTTGTACACCTTGGAATTACAGGGTCTTTTGCGTCGGCAGATGCCGATCGCCGCGTCAATAGGTAGAACTGTTCTAATTGTTGATTGGTTCTAATTGTTGATTGCTGGGATTCAAATGTCTGTTTCGGCCTGCATCATCTGGATTTCCGCTTCCCCGTCCGGCGCTACTGATGTCCCGCTGGAACTGATAGGCTTCCGCGTAGGGTGCAAAATCCGGCAATCCGAGACGGTATGCAGCATCAAACTCGGATTTGGAATTGATTTGGTCGTAGTGGGCCCAATCAACAGAAGCCACCTTGAGTTCCCCCTTAGATTCTACAACCTGGAGGGTTTCTTTAGCGACATAAACGGATGGGTTTGAGGTTCGGTAATAATAGGTGATCTCAACCGTGTTGCCACTCGTTGATTCCACTGCATGATCCTGTCCCCAGGGCCAGGGGCTGGACATGCCGATAATATATTCCCCATTTTCTGCAATTTCACCGATTTTTTTATATACCTCGTCATCAAGGCAGAGAGAGTGGATCACCATTCCGTTTCGCTGGGACCAGGCATTTCCCCATTCCTGACCGAATTCTTCCAATTTCTCCTTATCTATCTCATCAGTGATTGCACCTGGACTACCGGGAGGTTTTTCCTGAGTAGAAGTTGTGGAGGTAAAGGTGCACCCGATGGACAGGGCGAGGATAAGAATCAATAGAACCAGAGTGCTTGTCCTCATGGGCCGATGGCTTGCGATGCGACCCATCCGTTCCCTCATCCCTTTAAAGCTGCCCATGGTAGTAGCCAGGGCGAAGATCTTCTGACGTGACGAGGCTGGTTCCATGATTTCCAGCAGGATTCTCCCGTATTCCAGCCGGGATTCCTTCGGCAGATTTTTCAGGACGGCATCATCACAGGCCAATTCGCTGTCCAGACGGGAATAATAAGCGGCAACCCAGACCAGGGGATTGAACCAATATAATGAAACCAGCAGGATTCGCCAGGATGACCATAAAAGATCATGGTGCCTGTAATGGCAAAGTTCATGGGCTATGGCATAATTCATCTTTACGGAATCTGCCGCCACCTCCGGCGTCACATAAATGGCGGGAACCTCCCAAATGCCCATCAGGCAAGGAGAGCCGATTTCATCGGTTTCGTAAACCTTTATGATTTCCTTGCCGCGAAATGGGACTTCTCTGAGGAATCGCCTATTGGCAATAAGCTTGCGACTGAATTTTTTATTCACATAAAGGAACCAGCCCAGACATAGCAGACTTCCGATACCCCAGATAATCATGAACACCAGTTGCCAGTCAACGGCAGCCAGCGGGGAAATACCTTCTCCTCGGACCATGACGCCGGTCTGGATGTTTTCCAGAATCAGAACGCCGTTATCCATCGGGGTGGGCTCTTTGATTCCCTGCAGCACCAACTCCGTGTTCGAAATGCTTTGGAGATTTTGTCTCGCCTTTTCGGTGAGATTTAGGATGCTAAGAGGACTGGAAAGGGGAATCAGATCCAACCATCCCCAGTAGAGTAGTCTAAGTGCCACCAGACCCCAGAGGCTATATTGGAGTAATGGGCTGATTTTACCCTTCAAAAAGAATCGAAGGGCTAGTAGGATGAGAATCAGCAAGGACGAGGCAATCAATGCATCAATCATTTGGATTTTCCTCCTTCTTCCGCTTTTTTCAGAATGGAATAGAGTTCGCTCAGCTCCTCCTGGGAAATACCCTGCTTCTGTACCATGGTGTTGAGCATAAGCCCCAGGCTTCCCGAATAAACCTTTTCCAGGAAGGTCTCCGTCTCCTTGAGGACGGTCTCAGTCTGTTCCACCAGGGGAAAATAAAGTTTGGCCCGTTCTCCTTCTTCATAATAGACCGCACCTTTTGCTTCCAGCCGATTCAGCATGGTAATGATTATATGCCGGGTCCATCCGGTGGATTCCCGAAGGTCATTGGTCAAAGCGGTAATGGTTTTCGGCGAAGAATGCCAGAGCAAGTTCATGATTTTCCATTCGCCATCGGATAAACTGATTTTATTCATAGTGGATCACCTCCTGATCAAATCATCTGCCCTATTTAGTATACATATGTATACTAAATAGGGCAACCCTTTTTAACCAACTTTATAAACAGTTCTGCCAGTTGATGCGTTTTCAAAGCGAAAAGAGCCCCTGTAAATCCTCGTATGCCTTGGAATTACAGGGGCTTCACCATAGGCGGCTGACAAGCGTCCGCGCCAACTGGCAGAACTGTTTATAAAGTTGGTTAGAATTGGCTAAAGATTTGATAGAACAGGAAGGAGACAATCCAGGCGACAGTGGTCTGGAATAGGACTACCAACAGGGCGTAGTGCATGCCTCCTAGTTCACGCCGGATGGCCGCCAGGGTAGCAACGCAGGGCATGTAGAGAAGGCAGAACAGCATGAAGCTGAAAGCAGAGATGGGAGTAAAAATCTCTCCCAGCATGCCGGTCAGGCTGCCAGTACTGCCTGCAGTGGTCAGGACGGCCATGGTGCTGACTACGGCTTCCTTTGCCGTCAGGCCGGTAATCAGAGCAGTGGCGGCTCTCCATTCGCCAAAACCCAGTGGAGCAAAAATGGGAGCGGCGGCACGGCCTAAAGTGGCTAAAATGCTGTCTTCGCTGGAATCCACCATGTTTAGGCCGAAATCAAAACTCTGGAGAAACCAGATGATGATGGTAGCAATCAGGATGACCGTAAAGGCTTTTTTAATGAATCCCTTGACGTTTTCCCACATCCGGAGCCCCACGCTTTTCATGGCCGGCACCCGGTAAGAGGGGATGACCATCACGAAAGGTACCGGATCCCCCCGGTAAATCGTAACCTTAAAAATCAGGGCGCAAACAATAGCCACCAGGATTCCGGTCAGATAAATCGCCATCATGATCAATCCTTCGTGCTCATTGAAGAAGGCGGCGGTAAATATTCCATAAATGGGAAGCTTAGCACTGCAGGACATAAAAGGAATCAGAGCCATGGTCAATTGCCGGTCCCGCTTAGAAGGTAAGGACCTGGTAGCCATGACAGCAGGTACGGAGCAGCCGAAACCGATTAGCATAGGCACGATGGAACGGCCGGAAAGACCCAGCTTCCGCAGGAGCTTGTCCATAACAAAGGCAACCCTGGGGATGTAGCCGCTGTCCTCCAGAATTGAAAGAAAGAAAAACAAAACGGCTATGATAGGCAGGAAGGATAGAACGCTGCCGATGCCGGTGAGGACTCCGTCGACGACGAGGGCTTGCAGAGCAGGACTGGACCCATTGACAGCCATATAGGTTCCAACCTCCCCGATGAACCAGTCGATTCCTAATGCCAGCCAGTCGCTGAGCCAGGCGCCGATTACCTGAAAGGTCAGGATGAAAACCAGGAACATGATGGCAAGGAAGATCGGGATGGCAAAAATACGATGGGTCAGGATCCGATCAATCTTGACGGACCTTTTGTGTTCCAGGGTTTCAGTGGATTGGGCCTGTACCGTTTTCTCCCGGAGGTCCTGGATGAATTCGTAGCGCATATCCGCCATGGCTGCTTCCCGGTCGGTTCCCAGGTGATGTTCCATGTCCTTGATGATGTGGTCGATGATATTCATTTCCGGAGTATGAAGCTTCAGATGATCGATGATTCCCTGATCCCCTTCCACCACTTTGGTGGCGGCGAAACGAACCGGAAGGCCCTCTTTACGGGCATCTTCTTCAATCAGGTGGAGAATCGCATGGATGGCGGTGTGAACGTGGCCGCTGCAGAAGTCCAGCTTATGGGGAAGCAGCTTTTTCTTGGCAGTCTCTAAGGCGATGTGGATCAGATCGTGAATCCCCCGATTTTTACTGGCAGAAATGGGAATCACCGGGACCGTTAAAATTTCAGAGATGGCCGGCAGGTCGATATGGATGTTGTTCTTCCGAACTTCATCCATCATATTGAATGCCAGAACCATGGGGATTTCCAGTTCCATCAGCTGAAGGGTCAGATAGAGATTCCGTTCCAGATTGGTGGCATCTAAAATGTTGATCAGAACATCCGGACGCTTGTGCAGCAGAATATCCCTGGTCGTGATGTCATCCAGAGTATAAGCAGAAAGGGAGTAGGTGCCCGGGAATTCAATGACATTGACTCCCTTATGCCCTTTTACAGGGCCTTCTTTTGTTGCCACCTTGCTGGTGGAAAAATAGCCGTTGTGCTGGAGGCCTCCCGTCATTTGATTGAATAAGGTGGTGAGGCCGGCACTGGGATTGCCGATAAGTCCGATATGTATGGTCATGAATGTTCCGCCTTTGCTTCAGTCTTTGCTTCAGTCTTTGCTTTTGTCATTTTTTTCTGCTGCGCTATTTTCCAGCGGTTCCACGAGGATGTGCCTTGCCTCCTCTTTCCGCAGGGTCAGCTGGAATCCCCGCAGACTAATTAATATAGGATCCCCCAGGGGGGCTACCTTTTCCACCCGAACCTGGGTGCCGGGGGTCAGGCCTAAATCCAGCAGTCTCCTGCGGATGGCTCCCTGGCCTCCTACTCGTTTGATACGAGCCCAATGGCCAATCGGTAAATGTGCCAGTGTCATAGTTGTCGTCACGCCTTTCTGTGGTTAGTATGCGCTAACATTATAGGGCAGATAGAACCTCTTGTCAAGGTCCTTGGTGTCAGGAACGCTTTGCTGAAAAACTGCTTTTCACGGCGACCAGCAGTCGGGTGACAGAGGCGGACATGAGGATGGCAATAGCGATGCTGCCGGCCATGAACAGGACCTGGGCCCCCATGGAAGCAGCACTGCTGAAGTCCCCATCGAGAATCTCACGCATGGTATAATAAAGGGGTGCACCGGGAACTAAGGGAATGATTCCGGGGATGATGAAAAGGGTGGTTGCCTCTTTGCCAGCCCGGGAGAAAACTTCTGCCACCAGGGAAACGACGATGGCTCCCAGAAAGCAGGCCACAACCGGTGAGTTTCCCGTGCCTGTCAGATACACATAAGTAATCCATCCCAGGCCACCGCCGCTTGCGGCATAAGCAATATGCCGCAAAGGGACGTGAAAAAGCAGACAGAAGCCAAGGGTACCGATGAAGGCTACGAAAAAATGAAATGCCAGGGGAAAATCCATCATAAGACACCTCCTGAAATCTGCCAGAGCTGCAAGACTAAACCGACGCCAACGGCGATGGCTACGGCAATGATCATGGCTTCTGTGGCTTTGGCCATGCCGGCTAGTGTCTGGCCGGACAGCAGATCCCGAGCGGAGTTGGTAATGGAAACTCCGGGCAGGAAGATGGTGACGCTGGCAATGATCATCGGGCTAATCAGGATTCCCGGAATGACATAGGATAACAGAATCGAAGCAGCGGTGGCGAAACCACAGCTCAGAAAAATCCGTATAAATTGGTTGAATTGAAGACGACCGATGACACCGGAAATAAAATGGGTCCCAAGGACAACAAACAGGGACAGTAGGCATTCCTTCCAGCCTCCTCCGAACATGAAGCAAAAGGCCAGCCCTACCAGCCCGGCACCGAGAAACCGGATGGCCTTTGGGTAGGGCTTTTGCTGATCAATACTTCTCAGGATATCCATCCCTTCTTCCACGGAAAGATCGGTAGAGGAAAACTGGCGAGAAAAATTATTGATTTGGGAAATCTTCATCAAGTCGGTAGAGGTGTTGTGGATTCGCTTGATAAAAGTATAGACGTCATCGTCGTCTCCGCCCTTGTCCAGGGATAGAAAAATCCCGGTTCCCGTGGCAAAGCACTCCACATAAGGAATCCGGCAAGCTTTGCAAATGCGCACGATAGTATCCTCCACCCGGTAGATTTCTGCGCCGTTCTTCATCATCAGCTCCCCGGCGTAAAGGGCCAAAATCAGGACTTTTTTCTGGTAGGCTTTATCCATAAAGGCAGTCTCCTTAAGTTTCATTAAAACTTCTTTCATTATACTACTAAAAAAAATATTTGTGATATAATTACAGAAAAAAGAAAAGGAATGACGATTCATGAGCAGAAATAAGTCCCTGTTGCTGGCGGCGCTCTGGTTTGCCGCATTCTTCCTGATTCCATCTACCCCCGACGGGTTGGTGGCAAAAGAACTGATGATTCGAATCACTACCTACCTGCTGATTGGTTTGGTTGTCTATCTGGCAGTCGCCCTTCATCTTCTGCGGAAAACCCTGAAAAAGCTGATGACGGAGATGAAGGAAGAACAGGTCCTGAAAGCGGCAAGGCTTCTGAGAATCACCTTCGACGTGAAGAGAGCCTTCGGGGCAGGAACCCTGCGGTCAGTTTTTGAGAAGGTCAACAAATCCAGAGATATTTCCCTGGATGCAAAAAACCAATTATACGAAGCCATCCGGCGAAAAAGAGTAGACATACCACCTCCGGCAATAGGAAAAAGGAGCTGTTCTCAAGTTTGAGACCGGCTCCTTTTTCTATGTAAGGATGTATGAGAGGCTTTTTAGTCCAGCAGTACCAGGCTGCCATCCATGGAGTCTACCAAAACATGATAGGGGGAATCCTCCTGGTCCAGGCATCCCACCAGATAGAACAATTTGTGAAAATAGTCGGTGGCGGCCAGCTGGATTTCTGGTGTCTGCAGGATTTTCATCTTACCCAGGAACAATCGGAATACATAATCCCGGGAAGCAGGCAGGAAATCTTTTTCCGAAACCGAGGCAGGAAGGACCTGACGGTCCTCCACCTCAATGGTTACAAACTCGGGGATCCCCTGGCCAACAGCCTGACGGCCGCAGACCAGGTCCACGTTGCACATCATCTGCTTGTTCAGCTTGCTGAGCTTTCCTTTCAGAAGAAAAGAATACATCAGCATAACATAAGGGTAGTACAAGGGTTCGATGGTTTCGATCCGAATCGATTCATCCCGATTCTCCAGGATGCCTCGGATATCTTCTTCCTGAAGGGTTTCGGACATGGTTCGTATGGTTAGCATGTAGTTGTCAGCTCCCTGCTTCGAATGAACTGAGCGATGGCTTTTCCTTCGCTGGCCAGATGTTTGCTGCTGGCTGTCTGAAGCTTAGGAGCCACTTTGGCATTTTTAGCAGCGGCCTTATCGATGAGGGCAATCATTTCCGGCGTAGTTTTCTTTCCGAACTGACTTCCGACAATCATAGCAATGATGGAAACGATGGCGCCTGCAAAGAAGGCAGAATCACCGTAACCCATAGCGGTCATCACCAGGTTGGTGCCGCCGCCCAGGACCATGGAAGCCAGGGCTCCTGTAGCATTCGCCTTTCTCCACCAGATAGCACAGAAGAAGGGAGCCATAAAGGAACAGGCCATGACGCCGAAGGAAAAGATGACCAGCATAAAGATACCCGGAGGGTTCAGGATGGCGATGGTGATGCCCACGACACCGACTACGAAGATAGACAGACGGGACATGAATACCACCTGCTTGTCGCTGGCACCAGGGTTGATTCCACGCTTGTACAGGTCAATGGACCAGACTGTTCCGGTCAGAAGCAGCAGGGCGGCTACTGTACTCATGATGGCGGACATGATGGCGGTCAGCACGATGGCTGCCACAAAACCAGGGAACATCATGAAGGCCAGATCGGGAATGACCATTTCCTTGTCGGCGATATTGGGAAGCAGGATGATGCCGCAGATTCCCAGAATATATGGGGAGAAGATAAACAGCTGATTCCAGACGGTGGCATACAGCAGTGTGGTTTTTGCTGCTTTGGGGCTTTCCATGGCCATGTGTTTGATGACCACGTGAGGAAGACCCACGTAACCGATGAGATAGATGAGCACCGCACTGGCGATGACGCCCCAGGCCCCCTGATACTGGAGATCTTTTCCCCATACGCTCAGGTAGGTAGGATCGATGGCAGCCAGCTTGGTGTTCAGGGCGGTCAGGCCTCCGATTTCATTGACGGACAGAATCAGAATGCCGATAACGGCACTGACCATGATGATTCCCTGAATCACGTCGGTCCAGGCTACGGCGAAGTAACCACCAACGAAAGTGTAGAACAGGATGACGCCGACTCCAATGATGAGGGCCGGTGCCAAGGGAAAATCAAAGAGCTTTGCAAGAGTCTTGCCGGCAGCCAGGAACTGAGCCAGAATATAGCCGGCCAGACCAAAGATGGTAATCACGGAAGCAACGACTTTGATTTTTTTCGATTCATATCGCTTTTCCAAATACTCAATGGGAGAAATACAATCCAGCAACTGAGAGAGTCGCCGCATTCTTCGTCCCATGACGGCGATATTAACGATTCCGCCGCCAGCATCGCCCACGGCATAGAAGAGGGCAAACCAGCCAATGCTGTAGGCCAGGGCCGGTCCTCCCATGAACATGTAACCGCTCATGGCAGTGGTCTGGAGGGTAAGGGCAGTGATAAAGGGACCCATTCCCCGTCCGCCCAGCATATAGTCTTCCGAGCTTTTAGCCCGTTTATTCCAGTAGATGCCGACTCCGATCATCCCGATAAAATAGGCAAATAATACGATTACTTCGATTCTCATTAGTGCTTCACCTCTCCTTCAAACTCGCTGTCATCGGTGAGGGCGTCCTGTTTGGCCATAAAGTAATAAATGATCAGTGCAGTTACGGTAAAGGTTAAGGGCCAGCTCAGGAAAGCCAAAAAAGAAACTGTGGGCATTCCAAATATCATGTGTTTTCCTCCTTTATGATGCGTATACTGATTGGTATTGAAAACCGGCACTGCAGTTACCGGCGTCAAAAGGAATTATAAGAGTTTTCAGAAAACACTTCAACGAAATCGGTGATTCTTTAGAAGGGCTTGAAAGAAATTTAAAGGAAATTTAACCAATAAAAAACGGGCATTGCCCGTTAATCTGCGTTATGATATTCTAGGCGATAGCGCCGGATTCGATCGCTGGTTTCCTGTTCTCTGGGAAGCAGCAGGCTGCCGCCTATAAAAACCAAGCCGTTCAGGGCCAGACCTATAAGAGCCCCATAGGAAGCGGGGTAGGGGGCAAGGAAAGCATAGATGAGCAGAAAAAATACTCCCGTCAGAATGCCGGCTAAACCAGCCCTTTTGTTGGACCTGCTCCAGAAAAGGGCGCCCAGCGTCATGGGGAACAGCTGGGAGGTGCCGCCCAGAGCAACGGTGCCGGTATCGATGATTAACCCCGGGTTGAAAAGCAGTAAGATATAGGCAATGATGGAGATGATCAATACCGCCCATTTCCCCACCGCAACCAGTTGACGTTCTGAGGCCTTGCTTTTCAGGAACCGGTGATGGATTTCCATGGTATATAGAGCTGCTGCTGCGTGGATCTGAGAGTTGGCGGTGGATAAAGCCGCTGAAGCGATGCCGCAGAACAGCAGGGCAGTAACCACGGGAGTGGCATAGTGAAGGAGCATGCGGGGGACGATGGTGTCGCTGTCTGAAATGCCTGGAATCAATAGGATCCCTGCATTCCCGGCCAAAGCGGTCCCCAGGGACTGAATGGAAATCAAGCTGATTAAGAGAGGCATCAGCGCAAAGGTGGTCTTTGAAGCGGGAGCGTAATAACGAAGCCACATCTGAGGTCCCATAAGGGCACCAATGGGAACGGTGATGAAAAGGGCCAGCCAGAGAAAGGCTCCGGCCTCCTTTGAGGGTCCGGGAAGTTTGAGATTAAGTGGATCCAGCAGATAAATCTGTTGGTAAACCGAGTCGATTCCCCCTGCCTGTCGGATCAGTAGAATGCCCACGGCTGCCATGGAAAGAAAGACCAGGATGCCATAGAAAATATCGGCCAGGGCTACGGCCCGGAGACCGCCGGCCCAAAGATAGATGATGATGATCAGGTAAAAAATCAATCCGCATAACTCTCTGGATAGGAGACCGCCGCTGGCGATTTCAATCAGATAGGCCCCACCGGAGAGCTGGATCTGAAGATAAGGAACGGTAAAGAAGAACATGATGAGGGTAATGCTGATGGTCAGCGGCTTCCACCGGTAAACATCCTCGAAAAGAGCGGCAGGGGATATATAGCGTCGGGATTTTCCGTACTGCCAGATTCGTCTTCCTAAAATCATGAAGAGAATGCCAAAGAGTACGTCCCAACCGATAGTCGTCATATAAACTGGCCCTTTGGAATAGAAATAGGCACTGGCCCCTAAAAAGGCGAAAACGCTGATCCAGGTGGAATACACAGTAAAGAAGACCATAACCGAAGGCATTTTTCGGCTCTGGACAAAAAAGTCCTCCAGGGTAGGCAAGGATCGGTTTCGGGCAAATTCCGCCAACACCAGGGGAAATATCAGAAAAAAGAAAATAATCATCAGTATGGAAGTAGACGGAGTCATGGAAGGCTTCTCCTATCTTTGGAATTTATTTAAATTCGGGGAACCTGAATTCAGGCAAGGGCTCTTCCTATTGTGAATGGGATATCATATAATAAGATAACATAAAAGAAAGGAGGTGGCTACTTGAATTTATCCGTCGGTGTGGAGCTTTTTACCGCCATATTGCTGGCCGTGGCCATCCTTTATTTTTTGTTATTTGCAAAAAACCGGGAATGGTATGTCCGCTTCTGGGGTTTGTGCTGGATTGCCTATTCCATCAGCCTGATTCTGCTGATTCTCCATATGGAGACCGGTCTGAACTACCTTTTGTCTCTGCGGAAAATATTCGACCTGGCCAATATCCTGCTGCTCCTTTTTGGCGCTTATGCTTTTATGCACCGCGAGATTCCAACCTTCTGGTACCGATTCGGTCTCTATGTGGTCCTCTGGTTTTCCCTGGGCCTTTTTGCCGGATTCGGACTTCCTGGAATCTACCTTCCTGTTTCCCTTTATGAAATGGTGGCGACGGCGGCTATTTGCACCATCATTTATCGATACTGGACCGTACCAAGGCTGGAAAAAATCCTGAGCATCCTGGTCTTTTTCCTGTGGGGAGCAGGCAAAGCGGCTTTAAATTTGTATGAGGCCTATTCCCCCGGCGTTTCCGGACTTTTTATGCCGGAAATCCTGCTTTCCAATATCCTGACTTTTGCTATATTTGTCATCTATATACAGAAAACCAGGGAAGAAATGGTCAATGCTCAGTGGCTGTATCAGATCGTAGCGGATAATTTATCCGATATGGTATTCTATTACCAGCTGGATCCGGCTCCCTCCTTTCAGTATGTCTCTCCCTCTTCAGCGGAGCTGACCGGGTATGGACCGGAGCGCTTCTATCAGAACCCCAAATTGTACCGGGACCTGGCGGGTCCTTCCGACATCGATATTCTGGAAAATATTTTCCGAGGAGAAGAACCGGGAGAGGAGAAGGATCAGGGCGTGATCTTTCAGGCTGTTCATCGGAATGGCACACCTTATTGGTGCGAAATCCGGAGGACGGTCCTGCGAAAAGAGGGCAGCCCCGTTGCTATTGAAGGAATCCTGCGGGACGTGAGCCGGATGAAGGAGGCAGAGCTGAACCAGGAAAAAGGCAAGCAGGCCAGGGATCTGTTGCTGTCCAGTATCTCTCATGAGCTGAAGACGCCGGTGACCGCCATAGCGGGGTACGTCAATGCCCTGAACGACGGTACACTGAAATCCGAGGAAGAGCGGGAGTATGCGGCCCGGGTGATTTCCACCAAAGCCCTTTCTCTGGAACGGCTTATTGAGGATCTGACCCAGCTTTCCAAGCTGGAAAACCGCCAGTTTCCCCTGGAATTGATGATGGTTTCGGCGGATGAACTGGCCCGGGAACTGATTGAAGCTGCCATTCCCGATCTGAAAGCCGAGGGGCAGGAGTATGAAATTCACTGTGATTACAACAGATTAGCGACCTATAACCTGATTGCGGACCCTAAAAGAATCCTTCAGGCCTTCATGAATCTGGTGTATAATAGTATCAAGTATTCTGAAGCCGGTGATCCGGTAATGATCCGGATATCCCCCGACAGCAAAGGTGCTGCCATTTGTTTCCAGGTGGAAGACCGGGGAATCGGGATTCCAGAAGAAGAACTTCCCTACATTTTCGACCGGTTCTACCGGGCCCACAAGGGTGAAAAAAGCCGGGAGATCAAAGGGAGCGGCCTGGGTCTGACCATTGCCAAGGAAATCATCACCGGCCATGGGGGCCGAATTCATGGGAAGAGTACCCCTGGAGAAGGAAGTGTCTTTGTCTTTGAACTGCCTGTATATAATGAAGATTGGAGCGAAGAATAGCCATGCTGAAAGATAAGATTCTGATCGTGGATGATGAAAAGCCGATCAATGACCTGATCCGGTCCTATGTGGAAAAGGAAGGATATCAGACCGTTACGGCTTTTACCGGGGGAGCAGCATTGGAAAAAGCCCGGCAGGAAAACCCGGACCTGATTATTCTGGACGTCATGCTGCCGGATATCGAGGGAACCTCCGTCTGCCTGGAAATGAGGAAGGTTACCCAGGCCCCTATCCTTTTCCTCAGCTGCAAATCTCAGGAAATTGATAAGATTATAGCGCTGTCCGTGGGTGGAGATGACTACATCACCAAGCCCTTTATGGGGGGAGAACTAGTGGCTCGGATCAAAGCTCACCTGCGGCGGCAGAAGGCGACAGAAAGCAGGGGCCTTGGCCCTGCTCCCGGCCGGGTATATGACTTTCCGGGTCTATGGATTGATACGAACACCCGGGAGATATTGGCTGACGGGAAAAAAGTCAATCTGACCTCTAAGGAATTTGAAATTCTCATGCTCCTGGTCGAGAATCCCAAGCGGGTATTCAGTGCGGAACAAATTTTTGAACTTACCTGGAAAACCGAGTGCTTAGGCGGAGATTCCAGAACAGTTATGGTCTACATCAGCAACCTGAGAAAAAAACTGGAAGTCAATCCTCAGAATCCCCGGTATATCCTGAGCATTCGAGGGGTCGGCTACAAATTCAATCATAAAATCATCGAAGAATAAAACATGGTGTATCCTGTCAATTCCTGTGGTATAATACTCAAGTGGCAGTTTGCCTTCTTCTTTGATATATAGAAAAGGCTCCAGGTAGCGAAAAGATTTCTGACGCCGGAGCGGATCCTAGATATATTAAAGGTATATTTAGAAAACGAAAGGAAGAAGAAATCATGGAAAGAATAGTAGGAACCGTAGTCCGTGGTCTGAGAGGGCCCATCATCAAAGAAGGAGATGACCTTCGGAAAATTGTGGTGGATGTGGTGGCAGGTGCAGCCAAATCCGGTGAGTTCCACATTGAAGACAACGATATCCTGGCCGTTACCGAATCCATCGTGGCCAGATCCCAGGGAAATTACGTAACCACCGAGCAAATCGGACGAGACGTCCGGGAAAAGCTGGGAGGCGGAACCATCGGCGTTATTTTCCCGATCCTGAGCCGGAACCGCTTTGCCGTCTGCCTGAAGGGGATTGCCAAGGGTTGCGATAAAGTGGTGCTGATGCTCAGCTATCCCAGCGATGAAGTCGGCAATCACCTGCTGGACATCGACCGACTGGACGAAATGGGGGTAGATCCTTATCGGGATGTGTTGACCCAGGCCAAGTTCGAGGAGCTTTTCGGAAAAGCCCGACATACTTTTACCGGAGTAGACTATGTCAATTATTATAAAGGCCTGATTGAGGAAGAGGGAGCGGAAGCGGAAATCATTTTTGCCAATCACCCTAAAGATATCCTGGCTTATACAAAAAAAGTCCTGACTTGCGATATCCATACCCGGGCCAGAACCAAGCGACTCCTGAAGGCCGCCGGGGCTGAAAAGGTGGTGGGCATGGACGAACTTATGAATAAAAGCATTGACGGAAGCGGCTACAACACCCTTTATGGACTTCTGGGCTCCAACAAAGCAACGGAAAACTCTGTTAAACTGTTTCCCAATGATTGTACTGAATTTTCCATGCGGATTCAGGACGATATCCGGAAACTGACTGGCAAGACCATCGAAGTAATGGTTTACGGAGACGGGGCGTTCAAAGATCCCG
>DIMT01000013.1:0-24161 GCA_002425705.1 Firmicutes bacterium UBA5559 | reverse complement strand
CGCATCTGGGAACTGGCGGATCCGGTTGTTTCTCCCGGTTATACACCAGGACTGGACGGAACCCCCAATGAAGTCAAGCTCAAATATCTGGCAGATAATGATTTTGCCCATCTCAGCGGCGCTGAACTGAAGCAAGCCATTTCGGAATACATCCGTAACAAAGAAGCCGATTTGGGTGATTCCATGGCTGCGCAAGGAACGACGCCCCGGCGTCTGACCGACTTGATCGGATCACTTTGCGATTTGACCTCCGGCAGCGGCGATAAGGGGACTCCTTTCATTTACATACAGGGTTATTTCGACAATTATACCAAATAAGGAAATTTTCGATCAGGAAAACCCCAAAATAGCAAAAGCCTCAAAAGAGTCTCAAATTTGAGACTCTTTTTTATTGAAAATGAGAATATTTTGGGAGATATGGGGGAATGAAATCGAATGATTAGGAAGAAGTCAGGAAGACTGTCCTTAAAAACAGTACAAATTTGCGGTAAAAATTCATATTATCAGAAAGTTTCGTTATTAACTTGTTTCTTCTGCAATATTCAGACAAGTTGGCACGGATATTGAATATTATAATGCCGTAACTGAAAGGCACATGGTGTGTCTGGTGTAAAACAGTGAAAAGGAGATCAAAAAAAATGACAGCATTTAACAGAGAAGCAGCTTTAGAGCAGGTAAGAAGAATCGTCGGCTACATCGAAAAGCCGGAACTGACCAAGGACGAGAAAGACACGATCGTCAAGGAATCTATTGCGAACTTCAACGAAAACGTCAACCCGGGCTGGCTGGAATACAGAAAATCCGTATCCACCGATGCCGCATTCGTAGAATGGACAGACTCCGTAGACCATTTCGAAGACCTGTATGGAAATGAATTCATCGACTGTTTAGGCGGATTCGGTATCTACACCTGTGGTCACAGAAACCCTGAAATCTTAAAGACTGTAAAAGCTCAGCTGGATCGTTATGCGCTCCACTCCCAGGAACTGGTTGACCCCTTACGAGGTTACCTGGCCAACACCCTGGCAAAGATCACTCCGGGAGATCTGCAGTATTGCTTCTTCACCAACGGTGGAGCTGAAGCGGTTGAAATGGCACTGAAATTAGCCAGACTGGCTACCGGCGGAAGATGGTATATCTCCACAGTAGGCGCTTTCCATGGTAAATCCCTCGGAGCTATCTCCATGGGCGGCAAGGGTGCTTACAGAGAAGATTACCTGCCGATGATCCAGCAGGTTCAGCACGTAGAATACGGCAATGCTGAAGCAATGGAAGTTGCTATCAAGAACCTGCAGACTGTAGGCGAAAAGGTTGCCGGCGTTATCATTGAGCCGATCCAGGGCGAAGCTGGCGTTATCATTCCGCCGGACGGATACCTGACAAAGGTTCGAGAAATCTGCGACAAGTACGGCGTAGCCATGATCCTGGACGAAATCCAGACTGGTATGGGCCGATGCGGAACCATGTGGAGATGTGAGCACGAAGGCGTTACTCCGGACATCATGACTTACGGAAAAGCTTTCGGTGGCGGAATCATGCCTATCACTGGTATCATCGCAAGACCCAACATGTGGGGTCAGAAGCTGATCGACAATCCGTGGATCCTGGGATCCCCGACCTTCGGCGGAAACCCGCTGGCTTGCTCCGCTGCTCTGGCTACCATCAAGTTCATGCTGGAAAACGACGTTCCCAAGATGGCCAAGGAAAAGGGCGACTACTTCATGGTTAAACTGAACGCTCTGAAGGAAAAATATCCTACCGTTCTGAAAGCTATCCGAGGCGCTGGTCTGCTGATCTGCATGGAATTCCCGGAAGCAGAAGTTGGATATGAAATCACAAAGGGTCTGTTCTCCAGAAAGATCATGACCGCAGGTACTCTGGTTAATGCGAAGACCGTTCGGATTGAGCCCCCTGCAGTTCTGTCCTATGAAAAGATTGACCATGTAATGGCAATGCTGGAAGAATCCATCATTGACGCAAAGAAAGAATTTAACCTGTAAGGGTTAGAGATAGGGTTTAAGATTACCTTCGTAATGTGAAAAACTAGTTTGAAATGATGATGATTTTAATACCGGATGGGGTCGTTTCCATCCGGTATTTTTGTGTTTTTATGTCGAAAATAAAGGAAAAGCCACAACATATTGTGGTCAGTTGTTCACAATTTTCTGAATATCTATCAAAAACTGTACTTTTTGCCTCGCTGTGGTATAATGAATGAGTCTTTGTAACAGAAGGCGAAGAAAGCGAGGAGAAAAGTGAATATGGCAAAGAAGCTTATTACCGTGTGGCTTGTGTTGACCATCATGTTGTTCTCATCAATTTCTATATATGCTGACCAGAACGTTCAAGGAGATTTTTTCTTCAGAGATGTTGCGGTGAACGGGGAAAAACTGATCAATTATAATCTTCAGTATCCCGTGATCACCTACAACAACACAACCTACCTTCCACTGAGCGAGGACATCGGCCGGATTCTCGGATTCGTGCCTTCAGTGGATTGGGAAAGCCGCACACTAAAACTAGTCAAAATCGAACCGGTTCAGAAAAATCTGAGCAATAACACCTACAAGGGGGATCCTTCCCATGTGGCGGTTCAGGTTCTTGACAACTTCCAAGTCCTGGCTGTGGAGGAATCCGCCAACCAGGCAGCAGAGGAAGGGACGGAAAATACTGAAAGCCAGCAAGAAACCATCATCGAGGAATTGGTCCTTACCGATTCCGCGCCGCTTCTGGCAAAGGGAAAATATGTCTATGTCCCTGTAAGAGTATTTGCAGAAAGTGAAATTTTTCAGTGGGATCTGTATTACGACAATTACTTTGGTCTCTGCATCAGCAGTTTGCCCGGAGTACCTGCCAAAAATGCCTGGTCCGAAAAAGAAACCCTCTATAACCGGGGGCTGTACGCCTACATCAAAGAGTACAACTGGAATATTCCTGCTGCAACGGCTCAGCGCTACGTCTTCCTGTTCAAACGGGCAGGAGATGTGTACAGCATTGATGAGAAACTGCTTATGGCAGTCGCTCATAAGGAAAGCACCTTCAACGCCGATGCCGTATCCCGGTTCGGTGCACTGGGGATGATGCAGATCATGCCCGCCACAGGAGCACGCTATGGATTAAGCAACCGGCAGCTCCTGGATCCGAAAGTCAGTATCAGCGTGGGAGCGATGATATTGTCCGAACGTATTACTGCCTATGGTGGTGACGTGGTCAAAGGCCTTTCGGCCTATAACCAGGGATCCGTTACCGTAAGCAGAGGTACTTACTCCACCAGTTACGCATCAAGAGTGCTGTCTGCACATGCCGGAGTAAATAACTTCTTAGCAACAAATGGTTTCGTTGCTAGGTAGAAAAAATCACGACATAAAGCATACATATAGAAATGGAAAATACCGGAGCCTTAGGCTGCCGGTATTTTACTTTATTTTAGTCTGAAGGATGTGATATAATATACTGCTGTCCGGTTTGTCGGACGATGGAAAAGAAAGGAGAAATCGGTAATGGACGTGCTGAATATCGCCCCGGTCCGGCTGGAAGGGAAGAAGCTCCTGGTTCTGGATCAGACCCAGCTTCCCGGCCGGGAGGTTTATATAGAAATCAACAACAAGGAGGACCTTTTTGATGCCATCTTCCATCTTAAAGTAAGAGGTGCCCCCGCTATCGGTGTGGCGGCAGCTTATGGCATGTGGCTGGCCGCCAGCCAGATTTCCTCCGGGGATTCGTCGGAATTTTTAGAAGAATTTCTTAAGATTAAGCAATACATCGGATCTTCCCGGCCAACCGCCGTCAATCTGTTCTGGGCACTGGACCGGATGGAGGGCTGTCTCAAAATTGAGATTGGAAAAAATTATGGTGAATTCTCCCGGGAAAAAGCAGTCGACCAGCTTCTTTCGGAAGCGGAAAGAATCCGGATTGAAGATGAAGAAGCCTGCCGTGCCATGGGTGAGTTGGGCCTGACCTTGCTGAGGCCGGGAATGGGAATCCTGACCCACTGCAATGCGGGAACCATCGCTACCGCTAAATATGGAACAGCTCTGTCTCCTATTTATCTGGGACAGGAACGGGGTTATGGTTTTCGGGTGTTTGCCGATGAAACCCGGCCCCTGCTTCAGGGCGCCCGGCTGACTGCCTGGGAGCTTCAGAAGGCGGGAGTGGACGTGACCCTGATCTGCGATAACATGGCCTCTTTGGTCATGAAAAACGGCTGGGTCCAAGCAGTGGTGGTAGGGTGTGACCGGATGGCTGCCAACGGAGACGGGGCTAACAAGATCGGTACCAGCGGTGTGGCCATTCTGGCCAAAGAGTATGGCATCCCCTTTTATATGTTTGTTCCCACTTCCACCATCGACTTATCTACGAAGACGGGGGAGGATATCGTCATCGAAGAACGGAACGGGAAGGAAATCGGCGAGCTTTGGTATGAGAAACCTATGGCTCCTGCTGGTGTCAAGACCTACAATCCGGCTTTTGATGTAACGCCGGCTAAATACATCACGGCGGTAATCACAGAAAAGGGGATCGTGAAGCCTCCTTATTCTGAAAATTTAGCGGCACTGATCAATCGGGCGAAGGCCGGAGACAGCGATGAGAAGTAAAAGAAGCATCTATGGGTGGATGACCCTGGCAGCTTTCTGCTGGGCGGGAGCCTTTATTGCGGGAAAACTCTCGGTTCCCTATATACCGCCCCTTTCCTTGACATTCCTGCGGTTCCTGGTGGCTACAGTCGTGTTGTTTGGAGTGAAGAACCGGGTGGAACAGAAGCTGGAAACCAGGATGACCGAATATCGGGTCACAAAAAAAGACTGGCCGGTGCTGCTCTTTACGGGGGTGGTGGGGATGGTGTTTTATCATGGTTTCTTTTTTTCGGCTCTGCAGTACACCACCGCTATCAACTCTTCCATCATTGCGGCCATGAATCCCATCATCACAGTAGTGCTGGGATTTTTCTTCGTGAAGGAGAGGATTTCGGGCAGGGCCCTTTTAGGGATCCTGATTTCCTTTGCCGGAGTGATTCTGACCATCACCTCCTTTGACCTGACCCTTCTGGCATCCATGGAAGTAAATCCGGGAGATCTGCTGATGCTCCTGGCCGTGATTTCCTGGGCAGCTTATTCGGTATTCAGCAAAGCGAAGGCCAGCCACATTCCGCCTATGGCCCTGACTTACTATAGTTTTCTGGTGTGTACCCTGGTCAGCCTGCCTTTGGCTTTGCTGGAAAAACCCTGGGAATGGGCTGCAAAGGTTCCCTGGACGGCTATGGCTGCTGTGGTCTATATGAGCATTTTTGCATCGGTGATCGGTTATTTGATTCAGCAGATATCTATTCGGCGCATCGGTCCTTCCAGAACTTCGGTGTTCATCAACCTGGTCCCGGTTTTCTCCATCCTGCTTTCGGTCCTGATCCTCTCCGAAGAATTGGAACCGGTGAAACTGATAACGGCAGCCATGATCATAACCGGCGTATTTATTTGTCAGACAGAAAGGAAGCAGCCATGAATGTTTTTCAGCGGAACCCGAAACGGGTGGTCCTGATGGCGGTTTTTGCCGCCTCCTTTGCTTCTATTTTTGTCCGATTGGCCGACGCTCCCCCGGTAGCAGTCGGGTTTTACCGATTGACTTTTTCCCTGCCTTTTTTTGCCGCCATCGTCTTGATCTGGCATCGGAAGGAGCTCTTTTCCGTCACCCGGCGGGACCTGGCAGGAAGCGGGCTGGCCGGAGTTTTCCTGTCTCTGCATTTTCTCAGCTGGTTCATCGCTTTGGACTACACCACAGTAGCCAGTGCCACGGTGCTGTGCATGACCCACCCCATCGTCATACTGATCATCACCACTCTGTTCTTCAAGGAACGGACCAATAGGCGGGCACTGGCCGGAATCGGCCTGGCCTTCGCCGGGGCTGTCATCATCACCGGGGGAGACTATGCCCTGTCCCGGGAGGCCCTGATCGGAGATCTGCTGGCGTTCCTGGCGGCGGTATTCATGGCCCTTTACCTGCTTGCCGGTAAAAAATATCGTTCCGGCATTCCCGCAGCGGTTTACGTATTCCTGGTCTTTACCAGCTGCTGGCTTGTATTTCTGGTGGAAATGATTGTTACCAGAACCCCCTTTGCCGGCTATAGTGGGGAATCCTTCTTCTGGATCCTGATGCTGGCCCTGGTCTGTCAGATCGGTGCCCACGGAGTCTTCAACTGGTGCCTGGGCTACGTGAAAGCCATTTATCTGGCCACTTGGGAAATGTCTGAAGTACTGATTGCTGCCTTGCTGGCCGCTTTCCTCTTTTCGGAAATACCTGGCCTCTGGCAGCTGGTTGGTGGTGGAATCACTATTCTGGGGCTGCTCTACTATAACCGACACGAAGAGGACGAACCGGACCTGTCCCGCCGTCTTGCCGGTAAAAAAAAATTGTGATAAAATGACTCCAGTATGATGAAGGCGGTAACAAATGAGCTATAAAGTAAAGATCGATCTGTTTGAGGGGCCCTTTGACCTTTTGGTGTATTTGATCGAAACCTCCGAAATGAATATTTACGATATCCAGGTGGCGGCCATCACCCGGCAGTACATGGATTATATTCAGGAGATGCAGCGGCTGGATGTGGAAGTAGCCACGGAATTTATGGTCCTGGCAGCGGTATTGATTGAAATCAAATCCAAGATGCTTCTCCCCAGGATCAAACCGGAAGGGGTAGCCGGAGGTGAGGGGGATCCCAGAGATGAGCTGGTGGAAAGGATCCTGGAGTACAAGCGGTTCAAACGGGCGGCGGCCCTTCTGGAGGACCGGCAGGAAGCCATGGAAGCGGTTCTGGAGAAACCGAAGGAGGATCTGAGCCCTTACACGAAGGAACCGGACGAATACCTGAATCTGGATATCCGTCAGTTTGCCGCCGCCTTTCACCTGTTCTTGCATAAAAGGAAAAAGGTGGAGGAAATCCGGAAAAACTATGCACGGGTGGAGCGTCAGAGGATGACCATCGAAGACCGGATCCAAAGCATTCTGAGGTTGTTCCGGCAGAAAGCCCTTAAAAAAATCACCTTTCGTCAGTTGGTAGAAGAGGAGGATACCCGGTTTAATCGGGTGGTCACCTTCGTTTCTCTGCTGGAAATGGCCCGGCAACGGGTGATAAAGGTGAAACAGCAGGAGACTTTTGGAGAAATCGTCATCGGAATCGGGGAAGAAGCAGGAGAGAAAAAAGTTCATGACCAGTAAAAAAACCATTAAATCAGCCTTTGAATCTTTGATGTTCGTTTGGGGAGAGCCCCTGGACGTAAAGACGGCGGCGGAGCTGTTCAACATCAGCAACAAGGAGGCCTATGACTATTTTGCCGAGTTGAAAGAGGAATACGACCGGGAGGGACGGGGCATCCGGATTCGGGAAATCAATAAAAGCTTTCAGCTGGTTACCAGCAGTGAAAACGTGGAGTATATCGAAAGGCTCTGCACGCCGGTGCGGGAAAAGAGGCTTTCTCAACAAGCCCTGGAGGTGCTGGCCATTGTGGCCTACCGTCAGCCGGTGACCAAGGGAGAAATCGAAGCCATTCGTGGAATCCGCTGTGACCGGGTGCTGGAAGGGCTGATGAAGCGGGACCTGGTACAGGAGGCAGGCCGGTCTTCGGCTATTGGCAGGCCGATTCTCTATGGAACCACCGACGCCTTTTTAAAACATTTCGGTTTCCAAAATCTGAAGGAGCTGCCGGACATCGAAGACATTGCCGGTGTCATGAACCTGGAGGAACCGGAAGAAGGGGTAGAGACTGGTCAACTGACCATAGAATTTTAAAGTCTGGAGAGAACGTCCAAATGGGACGGGCTCTCTTTTTGTTTTCTTCGACAAATTATAACGTACGATTAAAGCATATTGTAAAATTAAAGTTCGTAAATAAGCCATAATTTGGCGTAAAATAGAAAATTTTAGTCGTATTTTTCATAAAAAACGTTAACATCCCTGAGTGGGGGTGCTATACTGAAAATAAGCGAAGGAAGTAAAAAAGGAGGCCCACATGGTCAGAAGAATTTTTGTGGAAAAAATAAAAGGGTTTGACGTAGAAGCGGGAAAAATGCTGGAGGATATCCGGACGGATCTGATGATTCCCGGATTGAAAGGGCTGCGGATCGTCAACCGGTATGATATAGAAAATCTGGATGAGGAAACCTATCAGATGGCCCGGACTTCTGTGTTTTCGGAACCAGCCATTGATTTATACTATGAAGAGGATCTTCCGTTGGGTCATGAGGAGCAAGCCTTTGCCACTTGGTATCTGCCGGGCCAGTATGATCAGCGGGCGGATTCTGCAGTACAGTGCATCAAGCTGATTCAGCCGGAAGCGGATCCGGTGGTCCGGTTTGCCCGGGTGGTCTGTGTGACAGGAAAAATCACCGGGGAAGAGTTTGCAAAAATTCAGGATTATTGCATCAACCCGGTGGACTCAGAAATTGCCGGACTGGAGAAACCGTCAACCCTGGAATATCAGATGGAAGAGCCGGAGCCTGTAGCAGCAGTTGCCGGATTCAGAGAGATGGATGAGGACCGGCTGGAGAAATTAAGGGCAGGGCAAGGCTTTGCCATGAGCCGGGAAGACCTGGCTTTCGTTCAGGAATATTTCCTCCGGGAAGAGAAGAGAGACCCGACGGTCACGGAACTGAAGGTCATCGATACCTACTGGTCGGACCATTGCCGCCATACCACTTTTTTCACCGAACTGACGGAGGTTCAGTGGGAGGAAGGGCCCTATGCGGAGGTGATCAAAGGAGCTTATGAGGATTATCTGGACCTGCGGACTCAGGTTTACGGTCATCAGCCGGAAAACCGACCGGTGACCCTGATGGACATGGCTGTAATCGGAGCCAAATACCTGAAAAAGAAAGGATTGCTCCAGGATCTGGATGAATCGGAAGAAATCAATGCCTGCAGCATCCGGATCAAAGCGGATATCGACGGGAAGGACGAGGACTGGGTGGTTATGTTCAAGAACGAAACCCATAACCATCCTACGGAAATAGAACCCTTTGGAGGAGCGGCCACTTGTCTGGGCGGTGCCATCCGGGATCCCCTTTCCGGACGGTCCTATGTTTATCAGGCCATGCGGGTCACCGGAGCCGCAGATCCACGCACTCCGCTGGCAGATACGCTGCCCGGCAAACTGCCCCAAAGCAAGATTACCCGCGGGGCGGCAGCGGGATACAGCTCCTACGGCAACCAGATCGGACTGGCCACCGGCCAGGTCCGGGAGTTCTATCATCCGGGGTTTGTGGCGAAAAGGATGGAAGTGGGGGCGGTGATCGGTGCGGCTCCTCTGGAAAATATCCGGCGGGAAACCCCTTCTCCCGGTGACGGAATCATCCTGGTAGGGGGAAGGACCGGCCGGGACGGCTGCGGCGGAGCCACGGGGTCCTCCAAGGGTCATACGGAGGAATCCATCCTTCAGTGCGGAGCGGAAGTCCAGAAGGGCAATCCACCCGTTGAAAGGAATCTGCAGCGACTATTCCGCAGAAAGGAAGCGGCTCGGCTGATCAAGCGGTGCAACGATTTTGGTGCCGGCGGCGTGTCGGTAGCCATTGGGGAACTGGCCGACAGCCTGGAGATATATTTGGATCGGATTCCCAAGAAATATGAAGGATTGGACGGGACAGAGCTGGCCATCTCCGAATCTCAGGAGCGGATGGCGGTGGTAGTATCCCGGGAAGATGCAGAAGCCTTTTTAAAGCTGGCCGATGAGGAAAACCTGGAAGCCACCCTGGTGGCGGAGGTAACCGATTCCGGCAGGATCCGGATGCACTGGAGGGAGCAGAGGATTCTGGACCTTTCCAGAGAATTTTTAAATACCAACGGGGTGAGGCAGAAGGCCCGGGTACGGGTGGCATCTCCGGCAGAACCGGATCAGGCCTGGAGTACTCCAGAAAGTCCGGAAGATTGGATACAGGATCTCAACGCTTGCTCTCAAAAGGGATTGTTCGAGCGGTTTGACAGCACCATCGGCGGCGGAACCCTGGTGATGCCGGCAGGGGGACTGTATCAGCAGACCACAGCCCTGGGCATGGCGGCCAAACTTCCCCTTCTCGGGGGGGAAACAGAAACGGCCACCCTGATGACCTTCGGCTTCGATCCGCTGTTGGCAGAACAGAGCCCCTTCCACGGAGCCTATTATGCCGTCATCGATTCGGTGACAAAACAGGTTGCCATGGGTGGCCATCGGGACAGGATCCGCCTGTCCTTCCAGGAATACTTTGAAAGTTTAGGCAAAAACCCGGTCAGCTGGGGAAAGCCTTTTTCCGCGCTTCTGGGGGCGCTAAAGGTTCAGAAGGAACTGGAGATTCCGGCCATTGGCGGGAAGGACAGCATGTCGGGAACCTTTAAGGAGATCAATGTTCCTCCATCATTGATTTCCTTCGCCGTCAGCGTGACCGATACGGAGTCGGTGCTTACCAATGAACTGAAGCACGGCAACTCCTTCCTATATTGGATGCCCGGGCCCCGTGCTGCCGGGGGCATCCTGGACCTGGATCAGTACAAGAAAAATATGGACCTGGTCACCAAATGGAACCGAAAGGGCAAATTGCTGGCGGCTTCCACCATCGGCCTGGGAGGCATTTTGACATCCTTGATGAATATGGCGGTGGGCAACCGGATCGGTCTTCGGATCAACAGGCCGGTAAATCTGGATACTGGAATCGATTGGGAAAAGGCTTTGTCCTGCCCGGATTATGGTGGACTGATTCTTCAGCTGCCGGAGCAGGCGGATCCGGAAAAACTGATGGGGGACCACCCGGTTTACCGAATAGGTGAAACCACAGGAGCGGGAACCTTTGAAATTCCGGAAAGGAACTGGTCCCTCCGTTTAGGGGAAGGGGCTTCTCTGATGGAAAAGACCCTGGAATCCATATTTCCTCTCCGTACGCCGGATTACAAAGAAACCCGGGACAAAACGCCGGTGGAAACCTATTCCTGGACAAGCCGGTTTTCGGCGCCCATTGGAGGGGGGGGCAAGCCCCGGATCCTGATTCCCGTATTCCCCGGAACCAACTGTGAAGTGGATTCGGAGAGGGCCTTTCGAAAAGCTGGCGGGGAACCGGAAATATTCGTGCTCCGCAACCGGATGGAACATCAGCTGAAGGAATCCATTGGGGAGCTGGCAAAAAAGATCAGAAAAAGCCAGATCATCATGCTGCCCGGGGGATTCAGCGGGGGAGATGAGCCGGATGGGTCGGCAAAATTTATCACCGCAGTTTTCCGAAATCCAGCCATATCGGATGAGGTGATGGAACTTCTGAACAATCGGGACGGGCTGATGCTGGGAATCTGCAACGGATTCCAGGCTTTGATCAAACTGGGACTGGTTCCCTTCGGTGAAATCCGCCCCATGACCAAGGACAGTCCCACCCTGACCTACAATAAAATTGGCCGCCATGTTTCTGGCTTAATCCGAACCCGGATCGCCTCGGTAAAATCCCCCTGGATGGCCGGAGTGGAAGTGGGGGATATCCATACGATTCCTGTTTCCCATGGAGAGGGCCGATTCATAGCTGGCAGGGACCTGTTGGCGGAGCTGGCGGCAACGGGCCAGATTGCTACCCAGTATGTGGACCTGGACGACCGGCCCACCATGGACCTGCCTTACAATCCTAACTATTCGGACGGAGCGGTGGAAGGTATCACTTCTCCCGACGGCAGGATCCTTGGAAAGATGGGGCATTCAGAACGGATTGGGAAGGGCTTGTATAAAAATGTTCCGGGAGACTACGATCAACAGATTTTTGCTTCCGGAGTCCAGTATTTTAAATAATGGTCCCTGCTGAACCAGGGTTAAAACAAGGAGGAACATAGATGAAGGTCGGAATCGTAATGGGAAGCGTATCGGATTATCCGGTAGTTGAGAGGGCGGAGAAGGTCCTGAAGGAATTCGGGGTGGATTATGAGACCAGAATCATCTCGGCTCACCGGACTCCCAGAACAGCAGAAAAATTTGCCACCAATGCAGCAGCGGACGGACTGGAAGTCCTGATTGCGGCAGCGGGAAAGGCAGCCCACCTAGGTGGAGTCATGGCCGCTTTTACCCCCCTGCCCATCATCGGACTGCCGATTAAGTCCTCCACCATGGACGGTTTAGACTCGCTTCTTTCCATGGTTCAGATGCCAAAAGGGGTTCCGGTGGCGGTGGTGGCCATTGACGGAGCTGAAAATGCAGGGCTCCTGGCAGTCCAGATCCTTTCCCTCCGTTATCCGGAGCTCCGGGAGCGGATGATCGTTTATAAAAAGAAGATGGAAGAAGAAATTAATCGGATGGATGAAGAATTTCAGAAGGAGAAGAAATAACATGGAAAAGAGAGAAATGATGTATGAAGGAAAAGCTAAAAAGGTGTTCCGGACAGATAATGAGGACCTCCTGATCGTAGATTACAAGGATGATGCCACTGCCTTCAACGGCCAGAAAAAGGGTCAGATCCTGGGCAAGGGAGCCGTCAATAATGTGATGGCCAATATCATCTTTCAGATGCTGGAAGAAAAGGGGATTCCCACCCATTTTGTGGAACAGCTCAGTGAGCGGGAAACCCTGGTGAAAGCTGTTACGATCCTGCCCCTGGAAGTCATCATCCGGAATGTGACTGCCGGATCCTTCTCTAAGCGTTACGGCGTAGAAGAAGGCAGGTTATTAGCCCGGCCGGTTTTGGAATTTTCCTACAAAAATGATGATTTGGGAGATCCTCTGATCAACGACGACCATATCCTGGCGCTGGAACTGGCCACGGAAGAAGAACTGGAGCTGGTCCGGAGATATGCCTTCCTGGTCAATGATGCCTTGAAGGAGTTTTTCCTGGAAAAAGGGCTGAAACTCATCGACTTTAAGATTGAATTTGGGAAAACAGCAGACGGAACCATCCTGCTGGCCGATGAAATCTCTCCGGATACCTGTCGTCTGTGGGACGTAGTCACCAACGAAAAGATGGACAAGGACCGTTTTCGAAGGGACCTGGGCAACGTGGAAGAAACCTATCAGGAAGTCCTTTCCAGAATGAAGAAACAGGGGTAAGCCATGGATGAGAAAATCACCTACAAGGATGCAGGGGTGGATACCAAAGAAGGGGAGCGGGCGGTCAGTCTGATGAAGCAGCACGTGAAGAAAACCTTCAGTCCTGCAGTTCTTACCGGCCTGGGCAGCTTCGGCAGCCTTTACCGGCCGGATTTTTCCGGCATGGAGGAACCGGTGCTGGTCTCCGGCACCGATGGGGTCGGGACAAAACTGAAAATCGCCTTTGATATGGACCTTCACCATACGGTGGGGCAGGACTGCGTGGCCATGTGCGTCAACGACATCCTGTGCCAGGGGGCGACACCCTTGTTCTTTTTAGATTATCTGGCCACTGGAAAGGTGGAAGCAGAAAAAATCGCAGAAATCGTTCGGGGAATCGCAGACGGATGCCTGCTGGCCGGATGTGCTCTGGTCGGAGGAGAAACGGCAGAGATGCCGGGCTTCTATCAGGACGGGGAATACGATATGGCCGGCTTCGCTGTTGGCATGGTGGACCGAAAAAAAATCATTGACGGATCAGAAGTTCGGGAGGGGGATGTGATCATCGGCATCCCCTCCAGTGGAATCCACAGCAATGGCTATTCCCTGGTCCGAAAACTGTTTTTCGATGTGAAGGGTTGGACGGTTTCCACTTATGTGGACGAACTGGGGATGACCCTGGGAGAAGCGCTGCTGACGCCCACCCGGATTTATGCCAATGTGTGCCGTAAAGTTTTTAGCGAAATGAAGCCCTCCGGGATGGTTCATATCACCGGCGGGGGATTTTTTGAAAATATTCCACGGATCCTTCCCGCCGGACTGGCTGCGGAGATCCGATTGGGAAGCTGGGAAGTGCCCCGAATCTTCCAGCTGATGGAGGAAATCGGCCACCTGGAGGTTCAGGATCTGTATGCCACCTTCAATATGGGCATGGGTCTGATGATGGTAGTGCCGGAAGCCCTGGCAGGAAAAACCATGGACCTGATCCGGCAGGGGGGAGAGGAACCTTCCCTCATCGGCCGAATCGTTCCAGGGGAAGGCGTGATCCTATGCTGAGGATAGCCGTGCTGGTATCTGGTGGCGGCTCCAACCTTCAGGCAATATTAGACGCAATCGATTCGGGAAAGCTGGATTCCGTCAGGGTGGAGCTGGTAATCTCCAGCAACCGGGAGGCCTATGCCCTGAAGCGGGCGGAAAGCCGGGGAATCCCCACCATGGTCATCGATGCCCATGACTGGCCCGGCCCCCGGGAAAGGGATGACAAACTCCTGGAAGTGCTGAATGAATTAAATCCGGATCTGATCGTGCTGGCCGGGTATATGAAAATCCTGCCGGAATCTATTGTTGGACGGTTTCCCCGGAAGATCATCAACATCCACCCTTCCCTGATCCCACAATTTTGTGGAGAAGGATTTTACGGCATGCGGGTCCACCGGGCGGTTTTGGAAGCAGGAGAGACGACCAGTGGAGCCACCGTTCATTATGTGGATGAAGGAGTGGATACGGGGGAGGTTCTCTTGCAGGAGCAGGTGCCGGTACTGAAAGGGGATACGCCGGAGAGCCTGGCGGCCCGGGTGCTGGAAACGGAGCACCGGATCCTGCCGGAAGTCATCAATAGACTTAGCCGGGAAGTAAAATAGAACGTTAACAGAAGGAAAAAAGGAGATGAAATGGGCGGTTTATTTGGAATCACATCAAAAAATGATTGTGTGATGGATCTGTTTTTCGGAACGGATTATCACTCCCATCTGGGAACGAAGATGGGAGGCCTCTGCGTTTATGGAAAGGACGGCTTTGAGCGGGCCATCCACAGCATTGAGAACGGACCCTTCCGATCAAAATTCGAAAAGGAGATCACGCTGATGACCGGAAACTATGGCATCGGCAGCATCAGCGACGGAGAACCTCAGCCCCTGACGGTCTTCAGCAAGCAGGGGGATTACTCCATCGGTACGGTAGGGCGGATCAACAACAAAGCCGAGTTGGTTCGGGAAATGGTGGAAAACGGCAGTCATCAGTTCATGACCATGAACGGGGATGTGGTCAACAATACCGAACTGGTAGCAGCCTTGATCTCCACACAGGACACCATCGTAGAGGGAATCCGGTATGCCCAGGAACGAATCGAAGGATCGCTGACCCTGCTGCTTATGACCAAGGATGGAATTTATGCGGCTCGGGACCGGTTCGGACGGACGCCCCTGATCATTGGAAAGAAAAAAGGAGCCTATTGTGCCGCTTCCGAGTCTTTTGCCTTCATCAATATCGGGTATAAGACAGTGAAGGAACTGGGCCCTTCGGAAATTGTCCTGATCACACCGGAAACCATGGAGACCGTATCTCCGCCCGCAGAAACGATGCGGATCTGTACTTTTCTCTGGACTTACTTCGGCTACACCACCTCCACCTATGAAGGGGTAAATGTGGAACAGATGCGATACCGGAGCGGAGCCAGCATCGCCGATCACGATAAGGATCTGGTGGTGGACTATGTGTCGGGAGTGCCGGACAGCGGTACCGCCCATGCTTTGGGATATGCCAATCGGTCGGGAATTCCCTATGCCCGGCCCTTGATTAAGTATACACCGACCTGGCCCAGGAGCTTCATGCCCCAGAATCAGAAGGCTCGGGATCTGATCGCCAAAATGAAGCTGGTTCCGGTTCACGAGATCATCCGGGACACCAGTTTTGTGCTGATTGACGACTCCATTGTCCGGGGAACCCAGTTATCAGAGACGGTCAAATATCTCCACGAAAACGGGGCTAAGGAAATCCATGTCCGGTCAGCCTGTCCACCGATTATGTATGGATGTAAGTATCTCAACTTCTCCAGGAGCATCAGCGAGATGGACCTGATTACTCGGCGAGTCATCTTTCAACTGGAGGGAGGAGAGCCGAGCCAAGAGGTCATGGATGAGTATGTGGACAGTACCTCTCAGCGTCATGCCGATATGGTGGAGCGGATAAGGCAGATCCTTCACTTCGACAGCCTGAAATTCCATGAACTGGAGGACACCTTAAAGTCGGTGGGCCTGGAGAAATGTAAACTTTGTACCTACTGCTGGAACGGAAAGGAATAATTGGAATGCGAGTATTGATCAGTGTATCGGATAAAAGAGGGGTAGCTGGATTTGCCAGAAGACTGGCTGAAATGGGTGCGGAAATCATTTCCACCGGTGGCACCCACAAATTATTGGAAGAAGAGGGCATCCCCGTTACCGGGATTTCGGAGGTCACCGGATTTCCCGAATGTCTGGATGGCCGAGTCAAAACCCTTCACCCGGCGGTCCACGGAGGAATCCTGGCCATGCGGGATAAGGAAGAGCACATGGAACAGCTGAAAAAGCTGAACATCCAAACCATCGACATCGTCGCCATCAACCTGTACCCCTTCCGGGAGACCATCCGGAAACAGGAGGTGACCCTGGAGGATGCCATTGAAAACATTGACATCGGGGGTCCAGCCATGCTCCGTTCCTCGGCAAAGAATCACCGGGATGTGGTGGTAATCTGCGACCCTTCCGATTATGGTCCGGTATTGGAAGAACTGATTGAAAAGGGCGGGGTTTCTTATGCTACTAAATATCGTCTGGCCCTGAAGGTCTTTGATCATACAGCGGCCTACGATGCCATGATCGCCGAATACCTCCGGAAGGAAGGAGCCCGGGTTCTGGGAAAAACGGAAGAGGACCTGCCGGAGACTCTGACCCTGACCTTTGAAAAGGCCCAGGAGCTTCGTTATGGAGAAAATCCTCACCAAAAGGCGGCCTATTACAAGGAAGTACGGCCCTATGAAGGGTCCTTGGCCCGGGCTGTTCAGCTCCATGGGAAGGAGCTTTCTTTCAATAACATCAACGATGCCAACGGAGCCCTGGAAGCCCTGAAGGAATTTGAAGAGCCGGCCGTGGTGGCGGTGAAGCATGCCAATCCCTGCGGTGCGGCCGTGGGGGAGAATATTTATGAGGCTTATGGGAAGGCCTATGAAGCGGATCCGGTTTCGATTTTTGGGGGAATCATCGCGGCCAACCGAACCATCGACCGGGAAACGGCAGAGGAAATCCATAAGATTTTTGTCGAGATCGTCATCGCCCCCGATTTTACGGAAGAAGCCCTGGCGGTTCTCCGGCAAAAGGCCAACATCCGGTTGCTGGAGCTTCCTTCCATTGGCCAAACCCCTCCCGAGGGAGAGCTGGACCTGAAAAAGGTCAGCGGCGGCCTTTTGGTCCATAGCCGGGATGATCTGCTTTTCCAGGAGGAACTGCAGGTGGTGACAAAAAGACAGCCTACTCCCGATGAAATGGAGCAGCTGAAGCTGGCCATGAAAGTGGTGAAGCATGTCAAATCCAATGGCATCGTCATTGCCAGGGATAATCGGACTCTTGGCATCGGACCGGGACAGGTCAACCGGATCTGGGCGGTGGAAAATGCCATCAGGCAGGCTACGGGCGACCTTCAGGGCGCTGTCATGGCCTCAGATGCCTTCTTCCCCTTCGATGATTGTGTGGCAGCTGCGGGAGCGGCGGGCATCACGGCGGTCATCCACCCCGGTGGTTCTCTGAAGGATCAGGATTCTATTGATAAGGCTGATGAGCTGGGAATGGCCATGGTCATTACCGGTGTTCGCCATTTCAAACATTGATTGGATACTCCTGTATGAGAAGAAAGGTTGCTTTGAAGTTATGACGAAAACAGAAGATCGAGGAGGCCTTCGGGTTTTGGTGGTAGGTGGAGGCGGCCGGGAACATGCCATCTGCTGGAAACTGGTTCAGAGCCCGGGAGTGCAGAAGCTTTGGTGTGCTCCGGGCAACGGGGGCATTGCTGCTCTGGCGGAATGCATAGATCTGGCAGCGGAAAATGTGGATGGGATTGTTGCCTTTTCCAGAGAAAATCAAATGGATCTGGTGGTGGTGGGACCGGAAGTGCCTTTGGCCATGGGCTTGGTGGATGAACTGGAGAAATCCGGAATCCGGGCCTTCGGACCCAATAAGGCTTGTGCCCGGCTGGAGGCCAGCAAGGCCTTTACCAAACAATTCCTGGAACGTCACCGAATCCCGACGGCCGGCTACAAGGAATATACCGAGCTGGAAACCTTGAAAAAGGATTTAGGCATTTTCGGATGGCCCATGGTCATCAAGGCGGATGGCCTGGCAGCGGGCAAAGGGGTCATCATAGCCGAAACCGAAGAGGAAGCCCTGAAGGCCATGGAAGAAATCATGGGAGACCGGGTATTTGGACAGTCTGGAGATCGGGTGGTGGTGGAAGAATACCTGGAGGGAATCGAAGCATCGGTTCTTTGCTTTGTGGATGAAAACACCATCGTGCCCATGGAACCGGCCCAGGATTATAAACGAATTTTTGACGGGGACAAGGGCCCCAATACCGGCGGGATGGGAACGTACTCTCCCAGTCTGATCTTTGACGATGAGTTGAAGGAACGGATACGAAAAGAAATACTGGAACCTACTCTGAAGGGTTTCCAGGAAGACGGGCTTCGTTTTCGGGGCGTCTTGTTCGTTGGCCTGATGATTCGGGAGGGTGCTCCCAAGGTGATTGAGTTCAATAACCGTTTCGGCGATCCGGAAACCCAGTCTATCCTGCCAAGGCTGGAGTCGGACTTGCTGGAGATTTTTCTGGCGGTGACCGAGAACCGGCTGGCTGATCTGAGGATTCGCTGGTCGGATCGGCGGGCGGTCTGTGTTGTAATGGCAGCCGGCGGGTATCCGGGGCCTTACCAGAAGGGCCAAAAAATCGAAGGTCTGGATGAAGTGGATCAAGATGTCCTGGTTTTTCATGCCGGAACAGGTTCTGCGATTCATGGAGATCGGCGGGAAATCATCACCGCAGGGGGAAGAGTCCTTGGTGTCACAGCCCTTGGGGCGACCCACGAGGAGGCCCGGGAAAAAGCCTATCGCAATGTGCAAAAAATCCATTTTGAGGGAGCCCAGTACCGGAAGGATATCGGCATGTTGATATGAAACGTACCGGGAAGGAGGCAGAATCATGATCGTCGGAGCCATGACTATTAAATTTTACGTTCCCTGGGTCCATTCTCTGAAAGAAAAGCGGATGGTGGTGAAAAGCATCTGCGGGAAGGCCGGTAACAAATTCAACATATCCATCGCTGAGGTGGATGCTCAGGACGTTCACCAGACTATTGTGCTGGGGATCGCCTGTGTTACCGATGAAACCTCCCACTGCAACAGCATCCTGGACAATGTGCTGTATTTCATCGAAGAAAATACTGAAGCGGAAATCGTGAAGATCGACCGGGAAATCCTTTAGACCCAGAAATCTTTGAAAAGGTAGGGGGAACCAGAGCCGTTCCCTCTTTTCTCTTGACTTTCTAGATTTATTGCGTTATCATAATAAAGTAATGAAGAGCAAGAACGGAGGAATACCAATGGAAAATAAAGTGGGAGCAGCCTGCCAGGATCAGCGGAAGCAGGACAACTGCACGAAGGATATAGAAGATAGAAACAAAGGGGAGAAGGTTTCTCCTGTTCCTGAATGGAATGAAAACATTCAAAAGGTGATCGTCGGCTATCACTAAAGCCGGGATTAAACGGATAAAGAAATAGGTGCAGCTCCGGATTTCCGGGGTTGCTTGTGTTTTTTGGGAAAATATATTACAATGGATAAGAAATTTCAACAGCCGGACAATGGAAACGGCATCAACAAGATAAGTGAGGAACACAAGTAGGATGAGACTGAATAAATATATTGCTCAGGCTGGAGTGGCCAGCCGGAGAAAAGCCGATGAGCTGGTTGCCAACGGTAATGTGAAGATCAATGGACAGACGGTCCGGGAAATGGGCGTCGATGTGGGGGAAGAGGATCAGGTGGAGGTCAACGGCCGGCCCATCAAGGCAGCGAAAAAATTCGTTACCATCATGCTCAATAAGCCCAAGGGCTTCATCACCTCCATGGCCGATGAAAAGGGGAGGCCCATGGTGACCGATCTGCTGTCGGATATCGAAGAGAGACTGTTTCCAGTGGGGCGACTGGACTTTAACACCTCCGGCCTCCTGCTGATGACCAATGACGGGGATCTGGCCCAACGGCTGATGCATCCCCAGCACAAGGTTTACAAAACCTACCGTGCCCGGGTATCCGGTCACCTGTCCAGTGAAAAGGTGGCCAAGCTGGCCAAGGGCATCGACATTGGAGGGTTTGTCACTTCGCCGGCCCGGGTTTCCGTGATCAAACAGGGAGACCGTTCCGCCATTGTGGAAATCCAGATCTTTGAGGGACGGAACCGGCAGGTTCGCAAGATGTTTGCGGCGGTGGGCAATAAGGTCATGGAACTGGAACGGATCGCTATCGGTGACCTGCGGATGGGGCACCTGAAAGAGGGCCATTACCGGAAGTTGACGCCGAAAGAGGTAGAGTACCTGAAGAATTCTTAAACACATATTGGGGCGGACAGTTAAGGCTGCCCGCCCTGCTTTTTTATTGTAGGATATAGGAGGTGATGGTCCTGCTTCGTATTGCCATCTGTGATGATATGCCCCGGGAGCTTGAACGGGCTGGTGATCTGCTCGCGAAATATGCCCGAGAGCATATACCCGTTGAAATAAAAATCCAATCCTTTTCCTCTCCGCTGGAACTCCTTACTCATGCAGCGGAAAAGGGGGGATTTGATATGCTCTTGCTCGACATCTATATGCCGGGCATTATGGGCACGGAGGCAGCCAGGGAATTGCGGGATATGGGTGATCAATGCCAGATTATCTTTCTGACCACATCCCGGGACCATGCGGTGGATGCCTTTTCTTTAGACGCCGCCCATTATCTGGTGAAACCTTATTCGGAAAATGAATTCTTTGCAGCTCTGGAGAAGGTGATGGATAAGGTTGCAATGAAAAAGGAAGCTTCTGTTACGCTCAAATCAACGGATGGAATCCGTCGCATAGACTTGAGCAGGCTCATATACTCGGAAACAGACAGCCATGTGCAAAAAATATATTTGTCGGACGGCTCGATAATCCGTGTCCGCAAAACTTCAATTGAGCTGTTCCAATTGCTTGAAGCAGAACCTCGTTTTTACAAATGCGGCAGCACTTACATTGTAAATATGGACTATATCGTTGAACTTACATCCAGGAATGTGGTTTTTTCCACCGGTGCCAAAATCCCCATGCTCAGCCGTATATTCGCGGATTTCAAGGGACGGTACATGGATTACAGCTGCGATCGCTGATAAGGGGGGCTTAGCGGTTTGTTGACAGTCATATTGGTGCTCTTTCGGTTTTTACAGACGGCAGCTTATATCTGTTTGTTTTTCTTTTCGCTGATCAAGTTCAAGGAACCGAGAGGAAAAAGGATTGCAATTACTTCTGCAATTTTTATTGTGGTTGCCGGAGCATATTGCGCCGTTCTTTTCCTGTATGGGCAGGAGCTGGCGGAACGATTGATCATACCCGTGCAAATCGGGTTGTGTCTGCTTTTGATTATGATCTGCTCCGCGGACAAATGGGCTATTTCCCTTTTTGTCATGTTCACTCAGTTCAATCTCTACCTTGGCATCACCTACCTTTCGGATCTTTGCACTACGGAAGATTCCGGCCTTGTCTATCAAGTGCAGTATTTGCTTAACCGAACCGTACTGTTTGGTGCTGTCTTATTTTTCAATTTTAAATATCTGCGCCCCCGCTTCCGCAGACTGGTGGATATTCTGGGAAAAGAATGGCATTTAATCACTCTCGCAGCCTTCTTCTTCTATGTACTGGAGGTCGTTATCCTCTATGTTCCACGGTTCTACTGGTATGAAGCAGATAACCGCTGGTATCTGGTCGCCAGCTCTTATCTGGTTTTTTTCGGCGTTTACTGGCTGATTTTCCGGTCCATCAACGCCATCGTGGAAAAGTATGAAGGACATGAAAGGGAAAGAATACTTGCCCAGCAAAACAAAATGTGGGAGGAACAGATAGAGGAACAGAAACACGCTGTCAATGCCGCCCGCCGTGATCGCCATGATCTTCGTCATCATTACGATACACTTCTGGGAATGCTCGGAGCAGGGAAAATACAAGAAGCGGTTTCCTATTTGAATATACAGACCCAGAGGACGGAAGCCCTGGATCTTGCCGGTGTCTGTGAACACCCGGCGGCGAATGCCATCCTGTCAAGATGGTTAACCCGGGCCAGGGAAAACGGCATCCGAACCGAAATAGAAGCGAGTATTCCTCAGAGCCTTCCTATGGATGAAGTCGCCCTGGTTGGGATTCTTGCGAACTCCTTTGAGAATGGGGTTGAGGGCTGTCTGCGATGCTCTGATGGGATGGAGCGATTTGTCAAAGTAAAGATTGCTTACTCCGTTTATAACGGTGCCGGAAAGCTTCGCATTGTTATAGAAAACTCATGCCAAGGCGACATTGTTTTTGAAGATGGCTTCCCCTTATCGAAGAAGCCCGGAGGAGGTGCTGGAACAAGAAGTATTGCCTACGCCGCCGAACGATACAAGGGCATGGTGGAATTTACCGCACAGGATGGTGTATTCCGAACCCGTGTTTTACTCCACCTGACCCAACAAACCTAATGAGCCCGACAGGACTCGACATTTACGCCATATTTTCTGCAATTATGCCACGATCGGTTTTCGGTCGTGGTTTTTTTATATAATCGGGACAGGGAAATTAGCTTTAAAGAAAGGATTTTTTAAGATGATAGGACCCGAAGACAAAACCAATGAGGTATATAGGAGGGGCGACAGGCTTGCCATAGGACGCAGTGACTTCTGCGACGATTTTGAACAGGATCCGGACCGGCTTTTCTCCGCCCGGGAGTGCTGGTACTGCCAATATGGAGACTTCGGCATTTTCACCGAGCATCCAACGCAGAAGGGCGTATGCAGATATAAGAGTACAAGACAGGAGGAAGGGAAATAATGAAGAAGAGAATATTGAGCATTCTAATGGTGGTATGCATGGTGGCAGCGATGTTTCCAGCCGTGGCGCTGGCGGCGGAGGGCACCTATGGAGAATTTACGGTAACCGGTGATAACTTGAGCGGCGTAAGTTATGAGGGCGGCGTTCTCACGGTTTCGTCTGCCGCGCCCGTCACGATTTCGCAGACGGCCGGAGTGGGCTCATCCACCACCGACCGCATCGAGGTCACCTCGGTAGCGAACATCACGCTAAACGGCGTGAATATTGATGTGAGCAGCACTGAATATACAGCGGCGTTCAGAATCACCTCCTCTGCCGGTGAAGTGAATATCACGCTTGCCACCGGCAGTACGAACACATTAAAAAGCGGCCTCGAATGTGCCGGCTTGCAAAAGGATACCACGGCCGAGGGTACCATGCTGACCATCGACGGTACAGGGACGCTGAACGCCATTGGTAAAGACGACTTCAACTATGCTGGTAGCGGCATCGGCGGCGGGTACAAAAAGGCTGGCAGTTATATCACTATCGCCGGCGGCACCGTAAACGCCATCGGCGGCCAGAGGTGCGCGGGCATCGGCGGCGGCCATCAGGCCACCGGCAGCAGTATTACCATCACCGGCGGCACCGTAAACGCCACCGGAGGCAACATGGGCGCGGGCATTGGCGGCGGCAGCTGGAGCACCGGAAGTAACATTACCATCAGCGGCGGCACGGTCAATGCCATCGCCACCGGTTACGCAGAAGGCATCGGCAAGGGTGGCAACGGCACCGGCAGCACCAACATCACAATCACCGGTGGCAACGTAAAGGCAAGCTCCATCGGTGGACCACCGACAAACGGCGTAGCAAATGTCTACCAGGCCGTCATTCCCATTGCGGGAGATACAACAGGCGATATTGACGTAAACTCTATGACCTTTACCAGCAACGGCAGTGCTTATACTTACAATATGACCGGCACAAAGAGCATTTTGGAGTCCGGTACGGGCAAGGTGTATGTCTATCTGCCCGGTTCAAGTGGAGGAACTGCTACATCGGCAAACTATGGCGGCATTACCTATGTGGCTACCGTAAAGAATGACAATAAAGCGGTGTTTGCGCCACCGAGCTATAGCATCACTTATAATCTGGACGGCGGCACAAATAACGTCACCAACCCGGCCACCTACAATGTAGCTACAGCAACAATCACGTTGGCAAATGCCACTAAGACAGGCTACACCTTCGCAGGCTGGTTTGACGCAGCAACTGACGGAAATCGGGTTAACGA
>DIMT01000003.1:1366-46915 GCA_002425705.1 Firmicutes bacterium UBA5559 | reverse complement strand
CGACCTTCTGTTACTATTCCGAATTATCTGTTTACGGCGCCTGCCGGATGTGTATCGTAGAGGATGATAGGGGAAGCATTATGACTTCCTGCTCGACTCCGCCTAAGCACAATATGAGTATTAAGACTAATTCCCCCAAACTTCACAAACATCGAAAAATGATCCTGAAGCTTCTGCTTTCTTCCCATTGCCGGGAATGTACTGCCTGCTCCAAAAACAAAGATTGCCGATTGCAGGACCTGGCCAGAAGATTTGGCATTACTAAGATCAAGTTCGATAAAAGCCAGAAAGCCTATAAGGATGAGTACGAAATCGACCGTTCCAGTCCTTCCATCGTGAGGGATCCCAATAAATGCATCCAGTGCGGGGACTGCGTCCGGATGTGCGGGGAGATTCAGAATGTAGGGGCTATTGACTTTGCTCTTCGAGGCTATGAGCTGATGGTATCGCCGGCCTTCAACGACCCCCTTGCAGAAACAGAGTGCGTCAACTGTGGCCAGTGCGCTGCCGTATGTCCCACCGCTGCCATCGTGGTCAACAACCAGTCGGAAGAAGCCTGGAATGCTATCTATGATAAAAATATCCGAACTGTCGTCCAGGTGGCGCCAGCGGTACGAGTGGCATTNNGAAGAATTCGATCTGCCTGCCGGGGAAAGCGTTATGCCTCTGCTGGCAGCAGCTCTTCGAAAAATTGGTTTTGATGAAGTGTATGATACTTCCTTCAGCGCGGATCTAACTGTTATGGAGGAGTCGGAGGAATTCCTGAAAAAGCTGGAATCAGGAGCAACTCTGCCCCTGTTCACCTCCTGTTGCCCCGGCTGGGTTCGTTATGCGGAAAATCGCCATCCGGATTTGCTTCCCCAGTTATCCAGCTGCAAATCCCCCATGGGAATGTTCAGCAGCCTCATTAAAGAAGAAGCTCGGGTTAAAAAGGATACCAGAAAAACATTCAACGTAGCCATCATGCCTTGTACCGCTAAGAAATTTGAGGCAGCAAGGCCAGAACTGACCAGAGAAGGGGCACCGGATACAGATTTGGTGCTGACCACCCAGGAAATCGCCAACATGATCTGGGAAGCCGGTATCGACTTTTCCAACCTGGAGCCGGAAGCCCACGATATGCCCTTTGGAATGTACAGTGGAGCCGGCATCATTTTCGGCGTCACCGGCGGAGTCACGGAAGCGGTAGTACGACGATTGATTGAAGAAAAAGATTCGTATACTTATACNNTACCGATATAGCCTTCTCCGGAGTTCGGGGTTTGGAAGGGGTAAAGGCGTTTGAACTTCCATTTAAGGATCGAAACCTGCGTATCGGCATCGTCAGTGGGCTGAAAAATGCCGAAGATCTGATTCAAAAAATACAAAAGGGCGAAGAGCACTTTGACTTCGTAGAAGTCATGGCCTGCCCCATGGGGTGTATCGCCGGAGCCGGTCAGCCCCAGAGCACCACGGAAGTAAAAGAAAAACGGGCCAAAGGACTGTACCGAACTGATAAAATGACAAAAATCCGTTCTTCAGAGGCCAATCCGGTCATCGAACCGATCTACCGGAACCTGATCAAAGACCAGCAGCACAGGCTGCTCCATGTTCATTACCATGGGAACCCGGAATCAGAAAATTAAGACTGAAAAACCTTATTAAACCAAGGAAAATCTGTTGACACCACTTCCTGGCTGTGATATTATAATTCAATGTAAGCCGCTCAGAACAGGTTTTTGGAAACTCGGAAGAGTACCTCGGATGGCGAGACTGGATAGAGGAGGTAAAGAAAGAATGTATGCAGTAATTGAAACAGGCGGCAAACAGTACCGAGTGACAGAAGGCGATGTAATCCAGGTTGAAAAACTGAAGGTTGAAGCTGGTGACACCATCGAATTTGACAAGGTGCTGATGCTGAACGACGGTAGCGAGGTCCTGGTAGGAGCTCCTTACCTGAACGAGAAAAAAGTCTTTGGAAGCGTAGTTGAGAATGGAAAAGCCCAGAAGGTGATCATTTTCAAGTATAAGTCCAAGAAGGACTACAGAAAGAAGCAGGGGCACAGACAGCCGTACACCATGGTTGAAATCACATCCCTGACTGGAGAAGCGAAAGCACCTGCTAAGAAAGCCGTTCCGGCTGAAACAGCAGAAACTGCTGAAGCTGAAAAGAAGCCAGCTGCTAAGAAGCCGGCTGCAGAGAAGAAAACCGTAGCCAAAAAGGCAGCAGAAGATAAGCCGGCTGCTGAAAAAAAGCCAGCAGCAAAGAAGCCTGCCGCTAAAAAAGCTACAGAATAATAATTTTACGATAGCGAGGAGGTGTCGGGTCTATGGCAAGTAAAAAAGGAGTAGGAAGCTCTAAGAATGGTCGTGATAGTGAGTCCAAGCGATTGGGCGTAAAAACAGGCGACGGTCAGTTTGTTACTGCTGGAAGCATCTTAGTCAGACAGAGAGGAACCAAGTTCCATCCTGGTAACAACGTAGGTATTGGAGGAGACGATACTTTATTTGCAACTATTGACGGAGCTGTCCGATTCGAAAGAAAAGACAAGACGAGAAAGCAAGTAAGTGTTTATCCGAAAGAAGCATAAATGATTGAACCAAGCCCCTGTTTAAGGGGCTTTTCAATTATTTTCAAACAGAAAAGAATGGTGATGAAATGTTTGTAGATCGAGCGAGGATCACAATCCAATCCGGCAAGGGAGGAAACGGCTGCGTATCCTTCCGAAGGGAACCCTTCGTTCCGGAGGGTGGGCCCGATGGGGGAGACGGCNNGGTCATTTTTATGGCGGATCAAAATCTCAGGACCCTGATGGATTTTAAATACAAGAAAAAATATGAAGCCGAAAACGGCCAGGACGGAATGCGAAAAAAGCGTTACGGCAAATATGGAGAAGACTTGATTATCAAAGTACCCCTGGGTACGGTGGTGATCGATGAGGATACCGGTCTGGTAATGAAGGACTTTATTCAGCATGGAGAAAGCTTTATCGCTGCCAGAGGCGGCCGGGGCGGGAAGGGCAATGTCCACTTCAAGAACTCGGTGCGGCAGGCTCCCAATTTTGCCGAAGCCGGAGGCTTTGCCAAGGAACGGAATATCATCCTGGAAATGAAACTGATTGCCGATGTTGGGCTGGTAGGCTTTCCCAATGTGGGCAAATCCACTTTCCTATCCGTTTCCACCCGGGCCAATCCCAAGATTGCCAACTATCATTTTACGACGATTACCCCCAATCTGGGCGTGGTAGAAATCTACGACACCAGTTTTGTGATGGCCGATATCGCCGGAATCATTGAAGGGGCCCATCAGGGCGCCGGGCTGGGTCATGAATTCCTGAAGCACATTGAGCGGACCCGCCTGTTGATCCATGTGGTGGATATTTCCGGATCGGAAGGAAGAAACCCGATAGAAGACTTCGATAAGATCAATCGGGAATTGGGCCTTTACAGTGAAAAATTAACAAAAAAGCCTCAGATTGTGGTTGCCAATAAAATGGATATGATTGACGGAGAAGAAGATCCGGCTTACATAGAATTCAAAACCTATGCAGAAGGAAAGGGCTATAAGGTCTTTCCCGTATCGGCTCCGATCAATCTGGGAGTGGAGAAGGTGCTGGCTGAAGCAGCTGCCATGCTGCAGACAATCGAGCCGGAAGTCCAGGAATATGAAACCTTTGATCCGGAAAGAGACGATCAGGATCCCACCTATCGGGACATTACGATTTCCCGGGACAATGAGGTATTCGTACTGGCTGGAAAACAGCTGGAAAAAATATTCAACTCTACCAATTTCAACGATATGGGCTCATTGCGATATTTGTATAAGCATATTGAGAGTAAGGGAGTTTTCGAAAAACTGAAGGAAATGGGTCTGGAAGAGGGAGATCTGATCCGGATTCAGGATTATGAATTTGAATACCTGGAAGAGTATTATTGATCAGAAAACCGATTCAAAAGAAAAACGCCTTCCGTACTGACGGCAAGGCGTTTTTTTACAGATCTACCCGGTAGGACATGACTTTTCCCACATAATCGATTTGGTCCAGAGATTCCACACTGATAATTTCGTGGGCCGTATCCTCTGGAATGAGAAGGACCTGATTCTTCATAAAAAAAATTCGCCGCAGGGTTACCATCTTCCGTCCGTAGGGGTATAAAGCTATTATGTCTTTTTCCTTAAGTAGGGAAATTTTGGTTGGCATGATGGTCAGCATGGAATGGGCCGGGATGGTCGGTGCCATGGAGGAATCGTTGATAAAAACATTGATGGCATCGTTGCCTGCTTTGACTGCTCCTCCGCTGATCAGGATCAATTCTTCGGCCAACTCGGAAGAGGGGCTGAAATTTCCCTGTTCCAGGTAGGTTGATGCCAATTCATAGGCTGTGATCACATCCAACCGGCTGATAAAATCACGGGCTTCCCGGGTCATCGGAACTTTACCCTGACCGTCGCTGAGGTTTTCCAATACCAATTTATATAATCGGGTGGAATTATTCATATAGTCCCGGATGATTTCCGGTGCTTTCTCCATATAGCCAAGAAACACCAGGGCAGCATGAAGACGGCTCCCGCAGGCTTTAGCAAGGGCTATGGATACTTCCGGATTGGGCGGTGGAAGTTTATTGTTCTTCAGCTGGGAAATGTAGGAGGGGGTTATGCTCTGTCCCAGATCCTCACATTTAGAGGCTATCTGGCGAAGGGACATCCGGCTTTCCTGGATGATGCTGCTGAGCATTTCGGCGTAGGTCATCGGGGCTCCTTTCCTATAAATACACTGAAAATTGTTGTTTAGTATTTACTTTACTATAGCATTTTCCAAGCTTTTCGTCAATGAATAGCAGGAAGATCGATTTCGACCAGGCAGGTTACCATGAATGAAAAACATATTGACATCGATACAGCAAGAAAATTATTACAGCATTATGAGACTCCCGATCATGTAGTTCGGCACTGCACAACCGTTGCCCGGGTATCCACCAGTCTTGCCTATGCATTGAAAGAAAAAGGCGTTCAGCTTTCTGAAGAACTGGTTTATGGTTCTGCCATGGTTCATGACATCGCAAGAGTCTTTGACGCCCACGAAGAAGTTGGCGCTTCATTGTTGGAAAAGGAAGGATTCCCGGCGGAGGCAGCCATCGTCCGCCGTCACATGCACCACGATGTTACTGCCAGCATCAGTGAGATCCGGGAAATAGACCTGGTTTGTCTGGGAGACCGGATGGTGAAGGAAGATCAGTTTGTCGGCCTGGACGTTCGGATGGAATATATCCTCAAGAAGTGGGAAGGCCACCCGAAGGCAGAAACCATCATAAGGGAAAAGGTCCGGATTCAGAAACAGCTGATCCGGGAAATCGAAGAATTAACAGGTTTGACATTGGATGAAATCCTTGAAAAGAAAGGACCAGATACAGATGAATTTACTGAAAAAAATCGAGCCATTGCTGAAGAAGATTGAGAAGCCAGGTCGCTATATCGGCGGGGAGCTGAACTCGGTCCTGAAGGATCCGCAATCGGTCCACACCCGGTTTGGATTTGCCTTCCCTGACTCCTATGAGATAGGCATGTCTTTTTTGGGATTGCAGATTCTCTATGGAGCCATGAACCAGGAGGACGGTATTTATTGTGAGCGAGTATTTGCTCCGGCGACGGATATGGAAGCCATGATGCGAGAGGAAGAAATTCCTTTATTTACCCTGGAAACTAAGACGCCTGTCCGGGAACTGGATTTCATCGGGTTTACTCTCCAGTATGAAATGTCCTATACCAACATTCTGAATATGCTGGACCTTGGTGGAATTCCCCTGTATGCCAATCTGCGGACCCAGGAAGATCCTTTTGTGGTAGCCGGTGGCCCCTGCGCCTTTAATCCGGAGCCTCTGGCTGATTTCTTTGATATTTTTATGATCGGAGACGGGGAAGAGCTGATTGTAGAATTGTGCCGCCGTCATGGAGAATGGAAAAAAACCGGGAGGACAAAAGAGGAATTCCTGAAAAGCATTGCCTGTCTGCCGGGTATTTATATTCCAGCATTCTATACACCCGTGTACGGAGCAGATGGCACATTACAAAAGATTGAAAAAAATTGGGAAGGGACCCCCGACTCGATACAAAAGGCCATCATTCCCAAACTGGAGGATGCCTTCTTCCCGGAGAAAACCATCGTCCCTTTTATCGAAGTGGTTCACGACCGGTCTGTGGTGGAAACCTTTCGAGGCTGTACCCGGGGATGCCGATTCTGCCAGGCGGGGATGATTTATCGCCCTGTAAGGGAGCGGTCCAAGGAAAAAATAGAAAATCTGGCCAAAGAGCTTTTATTAAATTCCGGCCATGAAGAACTGACCCTGCTGTCCTTGTCCACCAGTGATTACTCCCGGTTTGAAGAACTGGCTACCGACCTGATGGGCATGTGCAAAGAGCAAAATGTTTCCTTATCCCTGCCGTCGCTGCGGCTGGACAACTTTTCTTTCCAGGTCCTTCAGGAAATCCAGGGATATAAAAAATCCGGGTTGACCTTTGCCCCGGAGGCAGGATCCCAGCGGCTTCGAAACGTGATCAATAAGAATATAACCGAAGCAGATATTTTCGGTTCAGTGGAAAAGGCTCTGGAACTTGGCTGGAACAGCATCAAGCTTTATTTCATGATCGGTCTGCCTACGGAAACCAAGGAAGATCTGGACGGTATCGTGGATATCGCTAAAAAGATCATGGACCTGAATTACCAGATCCGGGGAAGAAAAGGGGGGCGGTTCAATGTAACCGTCAGCGTATCCAACTTTGTTCCCAAGCCCCACACTCCCTTCCAGTGGTTCCCTCAAAATTCTGCTTCAGAATTTATGGAGAAGCATTATTACCTGAAGGATCGCCTCAAGGGCGTAAGAGGGGTCACCTTCCACTATCATCACGCTGAAACAAGCATCATCGAAGCCGTTCTGGCCCGGGGAGACCGAAGACTTTCAGCACTGCTTCAGGAGGCCTGGTCCCTGGGATGCCGATTTGATGGGTGGAGTGAACATTTCCGATATCCTTTGTGGGAGAAAGCTTTTGATAATACGGGATTGTCCATGGATTTTTATGCTGCCCGCACCAGGAGCTATGGAGAAATCCTTCCCTGGGATCACATCGATTCTGCAGTTACAAAGGAATTCCTGATTCGGGAAAACGAAGAAGCTTTGAAGGAAGCCCTGACGCCGGACTGCCGCCTTGGCTGTACAGCCTGCGGCGTCAATCAGCGAGTCCTGTGTGAAATGGAGGGTGTCCATGCATAAATACTATCTTGAATTTTCCAAAACCGGAAACATCCGTTTTATTTCTCATCTGGACCTGCTGAGGCTCTATAAAAGGGCCTTCAAGCGTTCCGGAATCGAGCTGGTCTATTCTCAGGGCTTTAACCCCCATCCGAAACTGGGCTTTGCTCAGCCCCTTTCCCTTGGGTATGAAGGGCTGGCCGAAATACTGGAATTTGAAACGGTGAAAGAATACTCAGCCAATGAGATGAAAGAGATTCTTAATCCACTGATGCCGGAAGGAATCCGAATTCAAAAGTGTGAAGCTTTACCAAGGGAAGGAAAATCTCTGGCAGCTCTGGCGGATGGAGCTCTTTACCAGATTTCCATCCCGATGGAAATCATTGGCAAGGATTTTTCCTCAGCAGATTTCCTGGCAAAAACAGAGTTGAATGTGGAAAAGAAGAATAAGAAGAAGGAACTGGTCACCCTGAATATCCGCCCCATGATCCGCAACCTTAAGGAGGAAGTTCAGGAGGATTTTTTCCTGATCCACTGTGACCTGGATGCGGGCAGCACTTCGAACCTGAGCCCGGAACTCCTGCTTCAGGCTATTCGGAATTTTACTGGCCGGCCCATTCCTGGAGAAGAGGTAAATATTATACGGGAAAAGATATATTATGTAAATAAATACCAAATATAGGATTGACTTCCATATTCCCTCGTTGTATGATATAAAAAATACAATGAGGAGGATCGGTCATGAAGGAAAAACTGCGGGACTACATCCTGCATCACCGGGAAAAAACCCTTAAATTTCTGGTAGCTTTTCTGTTTATTGTCATAGCTCTATTTATTCTCCTTGGCAAGGACAGCGAACAAGACATTCTGATCCAGGGAAGGGAAATCACTTCCAACGAGGACCAGCAGGGAGCTGAAAAATCTCAGGATGAAGATCAGGAACAAGCAGAGATTTTTGTCCATCTGTCCGGTGCGGTAAACAAGCCTGGAGTTTTAAAGCTTTCCGAAGGGACCAGAGTATACGAAGCGCTGGAAATGGCCGGAGGCCTGGAACCAGATGCAGTTTCCTATGGTATCAACATGGCCAGAACCCTTCGGGATGAAGAACAGATCCACATTCCCAGGGAAGGGGAGGTCCAGACCAGCCCCGTCTCGAACACCAATTCTACAATGCAGTCGATGGGAGGAGGAACCGGCCAGTCGGGGCTGATCAACATCAACACAGCTGATTCGGCCGCTTTGCAGACTTTGACCGGCATTGGACCTTCTACTGCGGAAAAGATCCTGGATTACCGACAAAGTTCGGGACCCTTTCGTTCCATTGAGCAAATCAAGGAAGTGAATGGAATCGGAGATAAGACCTATGAGAAGTTTAAAGACAAAATATGCATTTGAATTCCTTGATATGTCGAAATATGTCGGATTAATTTGCTATTTTAGTTACATTAACTGGAAAATTTCATTGAAAATTATCGAAAACCCTTTAGAATGTAGGTAAATGATAAAGGAGGTTGTTCGTATGAGTATAACTTTAGGAATTGCTGATGACAACAAGGACTTCTGCGAGATTTTAAAGGATTATTTCGAAACCCAGGAAAAAATTAAGATCCTTTTCGTTGTTCATGATGGGCTAAGTGCCGTAGATTCCGTTGTGAAGCATCAGCCGGACATCCTCATCCTGGATATGGTCATGCCCCATCTGGATGGGTTGGGGGTGCTGGAAAACATCAACAATACGGTGATGAACAAATACCCCAAGGTCATCATCCTCTCTGCCGTCGGGCAGGAAGGAGTTACTCAGAAAGCCATCAACCTGGGAGCCGATTACTATGTGGTCAAACCCTTTAATCTGACCACCCTGATGAAAAGAATCAATCAGCTGGCCGGCGAGGATCCGGAAGATCATAAGATGAATTTTGCCAGAACCATCGTACAGCCTGGCAATGGGGACAAAGGAGAAGATCTGGAGATTCAGATCACCAATATCATCCATGATATTGGTGTTCCTGCCCATATCAAAGGCTATCAGTATATCCGTGATGCCATCCGGCTGGTGGTGGAGGATATGGATTTATTGGGAGCAGTGACAAAAGAATTGTATCCGGCAATCGCAAAATTGAACAACACCACTCCCAGCAGGGTAGAAAGAGCTATTCGTCATGCCATTGAAGTGGCTTGGGCCAGGGGTAAGACGGATGTAACCGACAGCATATTCGGCGCCAATTCCAAGGTGGAAGGAAAACCGACCAACAGCGAATTTATTGCCATCATAGCAGACAAACTACGATTAGAAAGAAAAAAGAGTCATTAAAGAGAGACAAGAAAGGAAAACCATGTTAAGCAAGGAAAAAATCGACAGAATCAATCATCTGGCTAAAAAATCCAAAGGAGATGGCCTGACAGAAAACGAAAAGGAAGAACAGCATCTGCTCCGTCAGGAGTATCTGGCTAGTTTCCGGAATCACTTCCGGAGCCAGCTGGACAATATCCATTTTGTTGAAGATCTGGATGAAGGAACCGTAAAAAATTAAAGTTCGGATTTTGAATCATGATTCAGAAACAGCAGCACCGTTTGGTGCTGTTTTTTTAGGATGTGCCCATTGTTTTTTCAGGTTATCTGTTTAATGGCCGATGAAGGTTGGTATAAATGATACGGCATTTATTCATCCAACGAAAAGGAGAGCTTATGAGACAGATTTATTTAGATTATTCCGCAACGACACCTGTCAAGCAGGAGGTTCTGGAGGCTATGCTGCCTTATTTTACTGAAAATTTCGGAAATCCTTCCAGTTTATATACAACCGGATCCCTTTCCAGGGATGCTATCATTAAAGCCAGAGAACAGGTAGCCCATCTGATTGGTGCAAAGGATAAGGAAATCTTTTTTACTTCCTCCGGTACGGAATCGGATAACTGGGCAGTAAAAGGTGTTGCTGAATCCCTGAAAGAAAAGGGAAACCACATCATCACTACTATGATTGAGCACCCGGCCATTCTTCGGACTTGCGAAAACCTGGAAACCAAAGGATATCGAGTCACCTACCTGCCGGTAGATCAGGACGGCAGGATATCGTCTTCCCAGCTGGCTGATGCGATAACCGATGAAACAATTCTGGTCAGCATCATGACTGTCAACAATGAAATCGGAACGATTCAGGACATACCGGAGTTATGTCGGTTGTCCAAGGAAAAAAACAGGAATCTGGTCTTTCATACTGACGCGGTCCAGGCCCTGGGCAATATGCCCATCGACGTAAAGACATGGGGTGTGGATCTGATGTCCATCTCTGGTCATAAAATTTATGGTCCGAAGGGGATTGGAGCTCTCTATATCAAACCGGGAACTCGCATTGCCAATTTCATGCATGGTGGCTCCCAGGAAGCCAAACGAAGAGCCGGAACAGAGAATCTTACCGGTATCATCGGATTTGGAAAAGCGGCAGAAATTGCCGAAAGAGAACTGGAAGGGCATATTCATCACAGTCGGGAACTTCGGGATTATTTCATCGATCAGGTAACCCGGCGAATCGAAAACGTCACCCTGAATGGCAGCCGGGAGCACCGGCACCCGGGCAACGTGAATCTTACCTTTGATTTTATTGAGGGAGAAGCCATGCTCCTTTATCTGGACATGAACGGAATCGCCGTATCCACCGGATCCGCCTGTTCCTCTGCTTCTCTTACACCTTCCCATGTTTTAACCTGTTTAGGTGTGCCCCTTGAAAAGATACACGGATCCCTTCGATTCACCATGGGTGATTTTACGACGAAGGAAGATCTGGACTATACCATTGAAAAGTTAACGGAAATAGTAGCGAGGCTCCGGTCCATGTCACCGGTTTCCAAAGAGAAAGGCTGGTAGAAAAATGGGAATGTATAACGATAAAGTAATGGATCATTTTATGAATCCTCATAATATTGGCGAACTGGAAAATCCAGACGGAATTGGCACTTACGGCAGTCCTGTCTGCGGCGATATGATGCAGATTTCCATAAGAGTTGAAAACGATGTGATCACCGATGCTAAATTTAAGACCTTCGGCTGTGGTTCTGCCATTGCATCCTCCAGCGTGGCTACCGATATGATCATCGGCATGACCATTGAGGAAGCTCTGGCTGTGACCAACAAGCAGATCGTCAACGAACTGGGCGGACTGCCTGCAGTGAAAATTCACTGCTCGGTGCTGGCAGATCATGCCATCAAGTCGGCCATCTATGACTATGCCACCAAACATGGCAAAACCTATGCCGGACTGGAAGGGTTTGATCCCAATGCAGAAGAAGACGATCACGAAGGCTGCGACATCGAAGAATAGAGGTTGTTACCATGAAGACTGGAAATAAAGAACTTCATAAAGACAGAGTATTACTGGGTTTTAGCGGCGGTGTGGATAGCACGGCCGCTGCTTTGTTGCTCCGAAAAGCCGGTTATTCGGTCACAGGTCTGTTTTTCGATGTTCATAAGGAAAAGAGCCCAAATGCAAAGCTGGCCGAAAAAACAGCTTCAGAACTGGAAATTCCCTTTATCTACCGAAACGTTTACGAAGATTTTTCAAGGGAGATCATCGACTATTTTTGCCGGGAATACCAGGTTGGCCGAACGCCCAATCCATGCGTGATGTGCAACCCCACCATCAAATTTCCTGTTCTGCTGGAGGAAGCCGATGCCATCGGTGCCTATCATATCGCTACCGGCCATTATGCTGGTATCCACTATGATGACGAATCGGGTCTTTATTATATCAAACAAGCAGAAAATCTAAAGAAANNACCAATCCTATATGCTTTACCGGCTGGGGCAGGAGGTGCTCTCCCGACTGATCTTCCCCTTGAATCAGGTGGAGGATAAGGAACAGACCCGGGAAATCGCCCGAAAGGAAGGGGCCGGTAATGCAGATCGAAAGGACAGTCAGGAAATCTGTTTCCTGCCGGAGGACCAGAATTATATCCGGTTTTTAACAGACAAAGGCCTGGAGGCAGCCAGTGGCAATTTCATCGATGGGGAAGGGAATATCCTGGGGACCCATCAAGGAATTACCCATTATACCATTGGCCAGAGAAAAGGGCTGGGCAAGACCTTCGGAAAACCGGTCTACGTCACAATGGTTGACCATAATAATAATACGGTAACCTTGGGGGATAATGAGGAGCTTTTTGTATCAGTAGTTCGGTCCGAAAATCATGTTTTTGTTCTGCGGGCAGGCCAATCCTTAACAGCCTTGGACGGTCTACAGGTAGAAGCAAAGATCCGCTATACGGCCAAAAAAGCAGCGGGAACCCTTCGAATATCTGGGAATGGAATCATCGAAACCCATTTTGAGGATAAGCAGCGGGCAGCCACTCCGGGTCAATCCATTGTTTTTTATAAAGATAATCTTGTTCTGGGAGGAGGGATCATCGCATGACAAACATCAACATCGTCAAGGAACTGATCAAATACGCCCAGCGGGCGGAGCAGGAAGGTCTCTGCAAGCACAAATCTGGGAATTTCAGCATCATCGACCGATCCACCGGACTGGTTTACATCACCCCATCCGGGTTTTATCGGGCTGATCTGAAAGTAGATGATATTGTTATATCCGATATCAAGGGCCATGTCCGGGAAAATGTGAACTTCCGAAAACCATCCATCGAATTATCCATGCATCTGAAGGTTTATGAAGCCCGGCCCAACGTCAATGCCATCGTTCACACCCATTCCCCCTATGCTACAGCCTTTGCCGTAAAAGGTATTACCATCGAACCGGTGACTTCGGAAGCCTATTTTTACGGTAAGAATATGGAATTGGTACCCTATTATGAGCATGGTACGGAAGAATTGGCGGAGCATGTGGCCAGGTCCATCAAATATGTGGATGTGTGCCTTTTGAAAAACCACGGTGTCCTGGCGGTGGGAGATACCATGGAAAACGCCCTCCTGAAGGCGACCTACGTGGAGAGCGTTGCGATGATCGATTATATTTCTAGAACATTATAATGGCTCGGACCGGACAGACCGGTGCACAATAGCCGCAAGTCAGACATTTTTCATGATTGATGTCTGCCAGTCCATTCTCATTAATAAATATAGCCATGTTGGGGCATTTTTTCAGGCAGGCATAGCAGGCCTCACAGTCCCCTTGGTCTATATTTATTTTTTTGTAACGGATATCCGGGTTGTAATCCCCTGGCAATTGACCTTCCATATAAGAAAAGATATCATCCACTTCCCGACGGTGTCCGAATCCAATCATATTGGCGTGGATTCCGGGAATGTTATAAACATAGTCCAGTGCTTCCCGATAATGGCCGGTAAGATTGCCTCCTCCGAAAGCCTTCATGCCGAAGACTCCAAGACCTTTTTCGGATGCTTTCTGAATCGCTTTTTCCATTTCTTCCTTCGTTCCCAGTCCGGAGTCCTTTCGAATACCCAGGCTGCGGAAATTGATAAGAGGGAAGAGAACATCGCATTCCGGAAGATCAGCTGCTTCTTCAGCCACATCCACGTGATGGGTAGAAAGACCGATGGCCTTGACGATTCCCTTGCTCCTGGCTTCCAGAAGGCATTCCCAGGCACCCCGGCGAAGCTGCAGATCCCCATTGTGCCGGACTTCATGGAGAAGAAAGATTTCAATCACATCCCGGTCCATTTCCTTTCGGGCTTCTTCGATGGCTTCCTCCATTGCCTGGTAAGCCACCGCCACGGATTTAGAGGAAATGACCAAATCTCCATTGAACCCTTTCAGGGCTTTTCGGATATAGGGATAGGTCTCATATGCCTGAGCCGTATCCAAAAAATTGATCCCCCGGTCCAGGGCATACCGAAGCACGTCCGCTCCTTCTTCCAGGGGAAGATTTAATTGTGTATTGCCTACCGTCAGCACGCCAAACCCTACTTTTGTCACTTCCAATCCGGTTTTGCCCAAGATTACTTTTTCCATTTTCTATCGTCCTCTTTTATCTTTATTTCCATTTAAATTTGTGGGGAGTGTTTAAACTTAACATCTAATTCTAACATAATTTCTTTGTAAATTTAAGGGATTATGGTATAATTATTAGATTAATGCAACCAATTTTCAGGAGGAAAGCAGATATATGGAAAAAATAGGACTGAATGAATTACGGGAAATGTTTGAAAATTTCTACGTCAGCAAAGATCATTACAAGCGGGGAAGCTTTTCGTTGATTCCGGAAAAGGACAAGAGCCTTCTGATCATCAACTCCGGCATGGCACCGCTGAAACCATATTTCGCAGGACTGGAGATTCCTCCTTCCAAAAGGATGACCACCTGCCAGAAATGCATCCGTACCGGCGATATCGAAAATGTGGGGTATACCTCCCGTCACGGTACTTTCTTTGAAATGCTGGGCAGTTTCTCCTTTGGGGACTACTTCAAGAAGGAATCCCTAGAATGGGGATGGGAGTTTATCACCCAGGTTCTTCATATGCCCACGGACCGGCTTTGGGCCACCGTTTACGAAGAAGACCAGGAAGCCTATGATATCTGGAAAGACCTGATAAAAATGCCGGAAGACCGGATCGTTCGGCTGGGAAAGGACGATAACTTCTGGGAAATCGGCACCGGACCCTGTGGACCCTGCTCGGAAATCTATTTCGACCGAGGGGAAAAGTACGGCTGCCATCGGGAGGACTGCAAACCCGGCTGCGACTGCGACCGGTATGTGGAGTTCTGGAATCACGTATTTACCCAGTTTAACCGGGATGAAGAAGGAAACTATACCCCGCTGGCCCATCCCAACATTGATACGGGTATGGGACTGGAAAGACTGGCCTGTATCATGCAGGGGGTAGAGTCCATTTTTGATGTGGACACCATTCGGTCCATTCTGATGGAAGTGGAATCAAAATCCGGCGTCACCTATAAAGAGGGGGCGGAGAAAACCGACGTTTCCATTCGAATCATCACGGACCATATCCGTTCGGTCACCTTCATGATTGGGGATGGCATCATCCCCAGCAACGAGGGCAGGGGATACGTGCTCCGAAGACTGCTCCGAAGAGCTGCCCGCCATGGGAAGATCTTAGGCATTCAGGGCTCCTTCCTGGCGGACCTTTCCCATAAAGTCGTGGATATTTCAAAAAAAGCTTATCCCAATCTGGAAGAGAAAAAAGACTACATCCATAAGATTCTCCAGGTAGAAGAGGATAAATTTGCTCAGACCATCGACCAGGGGACTCAGATTATCATGGAATTCGTGGAAGAGTCCAAGGCAGCCGGCAGAACCCAGCTGGACGGAGAACGGGTGTTCAAATTATACGACACCTATGGATTCCCCCTGGAACTGACCCAGGAAATCCTGGAAGAAAACGGCATGACGGCTGATGTGGATGGCTTTACCCGAAACATGGAGCATCAAAAGGAAATGGCCCGGGCCGCCCGTAAATCCGATGAAGGGGAAGGCTGGGCCGAGGATTCATCCACCTTGGAATTTGAAGGAATTTCTGAATTTACCGGTTATGAAAACTACGTTGGAAAAGGACAGGTCATCGGCCTTTTCGTCGGCAGAGAACCGGTGGATCATGTTGGAGAAGGGGATACTGCTCTGGTCATTCTGAACCAGACTCCTTTTTATCCGGAAGGAGGCGGACAATCCGCTGATACCGGTCTTTTAAACACCGAATCCTTTGAAGGAGAAGTTTCCGATGTACTGAAGATCCATCAGGCCATCGCTCATAAAGTGAAAGTCATCCGAGGGGGACTGAAACTTTCAGAAGAAGTGGCTGCTAAGGTTAACCGAGCCCAGAGGAACAGCACAGCACGAAACCATACGGCTACCCACCTACTCCATAAGGCACTGAAGGAAGTGCTTGGAGATCATGTCAATCAGGCAGGATCCAGCGTCACGCCCCAAGGACTGCGATTTGACTTTAGTCATTTTGAAGGGATCTCCAAGGAAGATTTGCGAAAGATCGAGGATCGGGTCAACCAGGGCATCCTGGAATTTGCCCCTGTATTGACGGAAATCCTTTCCATGGATGAAGCCTCAAAAAGAGGAGCCACTGCTCTCTTCGGTGAAAAATACGGAGAAAAGGTTCGGGTCGTTACGGTAGAGGGGATCAGCATGGAGCTCTGCGGCGGTACTCATGTAGCCAACAGTGGTCAGATCGGCAGCTTCCGGATACTAAGCGAAGCTGGTGTAGCAGCCGGAGTCCGGCGTATTGAAGGAATTACCGGAGCAGGAATCCTGAAACGGCTCCAGCAACAGGAAAGCACCCTTCAGGCAGCATCAGAAATCCTTAAGACTAATACCTCCAACCTGACACAGAAAGCAGCGGCTCTTTCCGAAGAACTGCGGACTCTGAAAAAAGAATTAGAAGAAATGAAGCTTCAGCTGGCCAGCTCCTCTATGGGGGATATGGTAAAGGATGCCCGTACTATCGGTAATGCCCGTTTGATTACCCGAGCATTCCAGGATTATGATATCAATGACCTGAGAAGCATTTCCGATCAGCTAAAGGCTGGGGAAAAGGGCCTTGTACTGGTTTTCGCAGCCATAACCGACGGTAAGGTTACCTTTATGGTTTCCGTTACGGACGATCTGTTGGAACAAGGCTATCATGCAGGGAAAATGATCAAAGAGATTGCAGCCGCCGCTGGTGGTGGTGGTGGTGGCAAGGCGGATATGGCTCAGGCCGGTGCCAAGGATCCTTCCAAAGTTGAGGATGCATTCCGGGTAGCAGAAGAAATTTTAGCCCGCTGATTTCTGTTTGTTACAAATTTATTAAATTCATAAGTTCCGGTTGTAATCATTCACCGGTTGTGGGTATAATGGAATAGAAGGAAGGTGATTACACATGGATAGAAACACAATATTGTTTACCAGCCAGGAAAAAGCAGATCAATCGACAACAGAGGAAATTTTGAGGACGGTATATAATGCACTGGAAGAAAAAGGCTACAATTCCATTGATCAGATGGTCGGCTACATTCTATCCGGCGACCCTTCCTACATCACCGGTCACAACAACGCACGGAACCTGATTCGTCATATTGAGCGGGATGATTTGGTGGAGGAACTGCTGAAATCCTTCTTAAACAAGTAACTGAAATGGCGGTCCGAAAAGGCCGCCATTTTTTATAGGAGAAAAATATTGAAAATTATTGCATTAGATGTAGGGGATAAAACTATCGGCGTTGCCGTCAGTGACGATCTGCTCCTGACAGGGCAGGGGGTTACTACCATCCAGCGGGTTGGCATCCGGAAGGATACAGGGAAAATCATCGATATGATCCGGGAATACAAGGTTGATACGGTAATCATCGGTCTGCCCAAAAGACTGGATGGTACCGATAGCCCTCAGACTGAAAAAGTCCATGAGTTCCGGCAGATGCTGGAAAACAAGCTGCTCAGCTTGGGGATGTCCAAGGATGTCAAGGTGGATTATCAGGATGAACGACTGACCACCGTCATGGCAGAAAAGGTTTTAATTGAAGCCGATTTAAGCCGAAAACGCCGGAAGGAAGTCATTGATAAACAGGCCGCAGTCCTGATCTTGCAGGGATATCTGGACAAGTTGGCTTTTCAGCGAAGAAATTCCCAAGAATAATGCTCGTTAACTTAATAATATAAGAAACGAACAGGGAGAGGAACATATGTTCAGAGAGATGAGAAGAGGGAAGCAACTGCTGTCCCAGGAAGATACGGATCTGGTTCTCCAGCGGGGTTCCAACGGAATCCTTTCCTGTCTTGGCGATGAAGATTATCCCTACGGGGTTCCGGTCAGTTATGTCTATCACAAGGGAAAAATTTATTTTCATTCCGCTAAGGCAGGGCATAAGATTGATGCACTTAAAAAGTCTCCGAAAGTGTCCCTGACGGTTGTGGATGAAGATACCATCGTCAGTGCCGAATACACATCCTATTTCAGAAGCGTCATAGCCTTCGGGCAAGCCCGTTTCACCGACGGCGACGAATGGATGGACGGATTCCGGGCTCTGGTAGAAAAATATTCGGGAGATCAGCCGGAAGCTGCCAAGCACAAAGAAATAACCGAATGCACCCAGTCGGAAATCATCGCCATTGACCTGGAGCATGTTACTGGCAAAGAAGCCATTGAATATGTGAAAGCAAAAAAATATTCTGAGAAATAATAATATGCATGATTATTAAGAAACAGCCCAACCTGCAGGATTTGGAGAGAAATTTATCAGGAAGGGCATTATTCAAATTCCCATAACTATTCCTAAAATCATACGCGTTTTTTCGGCAGCAGATTGCAGGGAGTTGGGCCTCGCGTTTATGCCGGGAAAACTTTTTAGGCTGAGTTGGGAGGTGCTAGGCTATAGGTCCGGAGGACAGCCCCAAAGGGGGTGTTCCCTATAGCCGAAGTAGCATCTCCCTAGAGGCTCAGCGTAAAAAGGCAAACTGGAATAAATACGGGAGGTCCAGCCCCCAGATTTGTGACGAAAAGAGTGATTTTGGGAATAGTTTGAAGCAGTTCTAGGGGCAAGTGCCTAGCAGTAACATTTTTACCAAGCCAACAATCCGGTGAGGGCCTCCAGGGGGCTTTCGTTTACGTTGCCCCTAGGCCGGTGATGGGGGATTATTCTATTACTTGACATAGTAACATAATTTAGTAAAAAGTTCAGAAGGGATAAAACTATTCCTAAAATCATAATTTTGGGAATAGATTAGTCCTATTCAAAAAGGAAGGACCTTTCAGCCTTCCAAAATCGTCCATATCACGTGTTTCCCCATCTTCCGGTCTATTCAATCAATACCAACTTCTTTCTGATATCTATCCCCAAAAAGCGACCCTCTATTTTGCGTTTTAACAGATTTTTTTATCCAGGGTCAAGTCCTATATCCTTTAGCTCTGTACTGGGATTCGAATCAACTGGCCCGGATAGATGGAATCGGCGGAAATACCATTGATTTTACAGATTTGATGAATCAGTTCCCGGATGTCCTGGGATTCACCGGCATATTCGGATGCAATCTGCCACAAAGTGTCTCCAGATCCAATCAGGACTTCTTCAAAGGTTTCTGCAGTCAGACTGCTGACATCTCCAAGACCCATGGCCAGATTAACCATCGATGTCATAACTAAAAGAAGCAGCATGACAAAAAGGATAAATCTGGATCTTGATTTTATTCGGTATACTTTTCCTCCAATAGACATAGCGGCCACTTCCCTTCCTGTCCCATTCAGAACATTTGTTCTTTCGTTCTATAGCTTGATTCTATCAGAACATTTGTTCGCTGTCAACAATAAAATGAACATTCGTTCTTGTTATTTTAAAAATAAAACCCGCTATAAAGATTCCTTATAGCGGGTTTGTTAATAACCAATTTAAGTATATTGTCAGTTTTTTATTGCCCTGCTCTCATCATGCAAAAGCAAGTTAAATCTATTTCATCGGACCTATGGGACTCCATTAGCTGAAACCCGAAGTGTTGATAAATCGGAACATTATCAGGATTAAATGTCTCTAATACAATTGGTATTTTTTTCTTTTCACAAGATAATAGCACCGGCATCAATAGTTTTCGGAAAGCTCCGGATCCCTTCAAAGATTCGTTAATTGCCACGACTAACAAATGATATACTTCCCCATCAAAATATTTGCAATGCCAATTTTGAGGGATAATTTCACTTTCAAGCATTGCTCTGCTCTGCATAAGCTGAAGTTCTTCTTCTGTGACTTGTTCTAATAATTTTAAGGAGGAATTCTGCATAATTTCCATCAGCAGCGATTCAGATATTTCTTTCGACGAGTATCCAATTAACAATCCCTGACCATCATCCAAAAATTGCACTGCATGATACTTGTCAAAAGCTTCAATTTGGCCTTCTGACTGCAAAGCAAGAAGGAAGTCAGCACGTTCCAAATCTTCCATTTGAAATTTCACACCTGGGTCTTCTGAAAACCTGGTTGTCATAAGTTCGGTATACTCTTTTAATGCAATCCTATCCAACACCCTATTCTCCTCCCGGACGGTGATCCTTGGAATGGACCACTTTTTCATAGATAATTTCCTTCTTGCCCAGTATTTTTTCCCTGAAAATGATCCCGGCAATAAAAGCAGCCACAAAGAACAGGGACAGGAGCACTACTCCCAGATAACTGCCGGTATGGAGCATGCTGCCGATCATGACGCCTCCTGCCATGGCAGGCAATCTTCCCAGCATGGACAGAATCACAAAGGGACGCACATCCATATCCGATACTCCTGCAACGTAGGTTACGGCATCTTTTGGTATTCCGGGAACCAGATAGATTAAAAAGATGATGAAAAGGGCTTTCTTACTATTCAGCCGATCGATGGTCTTTTTTGTTTTCTCTTCGCCGATAATAAGGTGGACCGCATCTTTTCCTAGTATTCGAGCCAGGTAAAAAGTCACTACCGTTCCCAGGAAAATGCCTCCAAAGGTCAGAGCGAATCCGATCCAAAACCCGAAGACATAACCGCCAGCCAATTGGATGGCCTGTCCCGGTATAATAAATATTGTAATTTGAAGGATCTGAATGCCGATGTAAACAAAGACACTGGCAGACCGGTATTCCGCCAGGAAAGCGTTGACCGATTCCAGACTGTCAAAGGTCTGCAGCAGATCCCTCTGGTTATAAAAAATATAAACCGGCACCCCAATGAGCACTATCAGGAATATAATAAATTTCAGGATAGTGAAAGCCAGTTTCCAGGATGAAATTGCTGGGTTGCTGTTTTTTTTCATGAGGATCTCTTATTTCTTATTTCTTATTTCTGAATTTGCACCAATCCCTTTTCTACCAGGGATTGAAGCGCTTTGATTACCCCGAATTTGGAATGGTCATAGGTCAGTCCACCCTGGAAGTAAACGATGTAGGGTTCCCGGATGGGAGCATCGGCACTCAGTTCAATGGAGGAACCCTGAATAAAGGCACCGGCAGCCATCACCACGGGATCTTCATACCCAGGCATATCCCAGGGCAGCGGTGTAACGTGGGAGTCTACCGGAGCAGCGGACTGAATTCCCTGGCAGAAGGCCACCACCCGTTCCGGGGAACCGAACCGGACAGCCTGGATGATATCGCTTCTTTCTTCTTCCGGCAGCGGGCATACGGGAAAGCCCAGATTGCTGAATACCTGACCGCAGAGGATGGCGCCCATGACTGCACCCGTAACTGTCTGGGGAGCCAGGAACAGTCCCTGGAACATGGTTCTGGTCTGGCCGAAGGTCAATCCGCATTCTCCTCCAATCCCCGGAGATGTCATCCGATAGGAGATTTTTTCCACCAGATCTTTCCTGCCGGCCACATAGCCGCCGGTGAGAGCCAGACCGCCACCCGGATTTTTGATGAGGGAGCCGGCCATGATATCAGCACCAACCTGGGTGGGTTCTTCCACATCTAAAAATTCTCCGTAGCAATTATCCACCATGCAGACGATGTCCGGACGGATGGATTTGACAAAGGACGCCCATTGACGGATTTCGGGAATGGTAATCGCCCTTCTCCAGCCATAGCCGGTGGCTCGCTGCAGGGAAATCATTCTGGTGCTCGGTGAAATCGCTTTTTCAAGACCGGAAAAATCAATGGTGCCATCTTCCTTCAGTTCCACCTGTTTATAGGTAATGCCAAATTCTTTTAAAGAGCCCTTCCCTTCCCCACGGATTCCGATGACTTCCTCCAGGGTGTCATAAGGACCGCCGGTACAGTAGATCAGTTCGTCCCCCGGCCGCAGAATCCCGGCCAGGGTCAGAGTTAAAGCGTGGGTACCGTTGACGATAATGGGACGGACCAGAGCTGCTTCTGCACCGAAAGCATCGGCATATACTTTCTCAAGGGCTTCCCGGCCTGGATCATCATAGCCATAGCCGGTGTTCCAGCCGAAATGCATGTCACTGATCTGATGTTTCTGGAAGGCCCGAAGAACTTTATATTGATTAAAGGACCGACGGTCTTCCAGTTCTTTATAAATATCGGATACCTGTTCCTCTGCCCGGCTGATCAAATCCAGTACCTCCGGGTGAATGCCCAGTTCCTTGATTAAGTAATCCTTTGTGCTGTGCTTCATTTACTTTTCTTCCCTTTCTATTTCCCACTCCATGTCCTTGACAAGGTCCCGCTTGACGTTTTTCTTGTGGGCTGCATATAACTGAGTCGTAGTAACCTGTTCATGGTCCAAAAGAGCCTGGACATCGAAAATCGAGTTGCCTCTTCCAATGAGGCTGGTGGCTGCAGTAGCCCGCAGTTTATGGGGACTGTATCCGCTTTTCCGGCTGGTCTGAAGGCCGATGGATGTATATTTTTTCACCAGCTCCCGGATCTGCCTTTCGGTCATTCTTTTCCCTTGCAGACTGAGAAACAGGGCATCCTTTTCCGATTCTGCCAGGGACTCGGAAGCCGGCCGTTCCTGGTACAGGTATTCGTCCAGGACCTTTCGGGCAGAACGGTTTAAAGGCATCACGGATTCCTTGCCCCTTTTTCGGTAAATGATAAATTCATCCCGGGAAAAATTAAAGGAAGATACATTCAGTTGCTGAAGCTCCGACAGTCTCAGTCCGTAGGTAAGAAACAAGATCAGGATTGCCTTGTCCCGTTTTTTTGTTTTTTCCCAGAACTGCCGTTCCTTTTCCGTCAAACCTTCGCCGGATTCCACGCTGTCCAGCATGACCATGACTTCATCATCCTGCAGGGCTTTGATTTCCTTTTCGCCTGGTTTTGGCACCCGGATCGGATCGAATCCATCGCTGATGTTTTTCGCCATCAGTTCATCCCGGTATAAAAACTTGAACAAGACGGAGAGGGAGGATTTTTTTCTGGCCAGGGAACGCTTATTGTTTTCGTATATATAGATGTTTTTTTCCGTTTCCACTTTATACCGCCGGCAATAATCGAGAAACAGGTTGATATCCGTTCCCTTCAGCCGGTTGAATTCTTCCAGGGAGATATCGGCGGTTTCTTCCGCTCGGGTCAGGTCTGTTTCCTGAATCAGGTAATGGCAGAAGAAACGGATATCCCGCAAATAAGCCAGCCTGGTCATAGGGAGCACATTGCCCCGCAGGTAGGCGAAAAAACCACGAAGGAAACGGGGGAGAGATGCTTCAATGGTCAGGCACTCTTCCATGATTTCCGACTCTTTTTCCAGAATGTTATCTGGTTTGTCGCTCTTATTATGAATTTTTATCTGCTTGATCTGAGCCATTGGAGTATATCCTCTCCTGCTTCTATTTCCGACGGATACAGGGAAAGATCGAACCACTGGATATCGTCATAGCGCCGGAACCAGGTGAGCTGCCGCTTGGCATAATTCCTGGTACTTTGCTTGATTAGGGAAACCGCTTCTTCCAGGGAACATTCTTCCTTTAGAAAAGCGATGATTTCCTTATATCCAATGCCCTTCATGGAAATATCCCCTTCTGTCAGTCCCATTTCCATCAGATTACGGACCTCTTCCAAAAGTCCGGCTTCCATCAGCAGATCGACCCGACGGTTGATACGCTGGTAAAGTTCTTCTCTGTCCCGAGTCAGTCCCACCAATCTGCAGTCGTAGAGGTCGGTTTTAACGAAGGATTCCTCAAAGGTCCGGATTTTACCTCCCTCCCGGAGGATTTCCAGGCTTCTGATCACCCTTTTCAGGCTGTTGGGATGGATTCTTTCAGCCGCTTCCCGGTCCTGTTCCTTCAATAGCTGATGGACGGCTTCCTTCCCTTCTCTTTCAGCCAGTTCCTCCATTTCCCTTCGGAAAGCCAGATCCTTGACCGGAACGGAAAAATCCATCTCATACAGGATGGAATTGATATACAGCCCGGTTCCCCCTGAAACAACAGGAGGTTTCCCCTGCTCCAGAACCTGCAGGATGGCTTTCCGGGCCAACTGCTGATATTCTGCCACGGAAAAAGGGGTGCGGGGATCCAGAAAATCCACCAGATGATGAGGAATCCGGTCCAGTTCATTCCTGGTGGGCTTGGCACTGCCAATGTCCATATACCGGTATAACTGCATGGAGTCCGCGGAGATGATTTCCCCGCCTAATGCCTCTGCCAGATGGAGGGAGCAGGCGGTTTTCCCCACTGCTGTGGGACCGCATAATATGATGACTTCCTTCTTCATCGTCAGATCCTTTTAAACATCCTTTCTATTTCCCCCTTGCTTAAGCGGATCAGCGTAGGGCGCCCGTGGGGGCAGGAGTAGGGATTTTCACAGTGAAACAATTCTTTGATCAGGTGGTCCATTTCTTCCTTTTTCAGGGAATCCCCGGCCTTCACCGAACTCTTGCAAGCCCTGGCCACGATTTTCTCCTGCATAGAAGGGTTATTCAAATCTGCACCTTCCTGAATATTTTCCGTCAAGTATCGAAGAAAATCCCGGGCTTCTTCCAGGGATAAAAATGCCGGAACGCCGCTAATCCGAAAGTCATTAGGGCCAAATTCTTCAGCCTCGTATCCCAGACGGGAAAGAAACAGGATCCATTCCTCCAGATGCTGCCTTTCACCATAGGTAAGACTGTGAATAAAGGGTACCAGCAGATGCTGAACTGCTTGATTCCCATTTCTGGAGCCCATCAGCAGCTTTTCATAGGTGATCCGCTCGTGGGCTGCATGCTGGTCGATGAGATAAAAGTGCTGTTCCCCGAAAGCCAGGATATAATTGGAAAATACAGATCCCAAAACCGTCAATTCTTCCATGGCAGGGGCCATGACCGGCAATTCCTTGGTTTCCTTGGCCGTCCAGGTTTCTTGTTGGACTTCTTCCCGCCTCATGGTTGACAATATATTTTTTATGTCAACCTGCTCTTCCCTGATGGGTGTTGAAGCTTTTAATTCGATAGTTTCTGCAGGGATGGGAGTTGAAACTGAAACAGAATCAGGAAATACAAAGGATTTTTTCTCTTTGATTTTCTTTTCTATGATCGGCACCGATTCCGGACGGTCCAAACCCCGGCGGATAGCCTGGGTCACAAATTCCCGGACCCGATCCTCTTCTTCAAAGCGGATTTCCTTTTTATTGGGATGGATGTTCACATCCAGTTTTCCCGGTTCTGCGTCCAGAAACAAAAATACAACGGGAAAGCGGCCATCGAACATTTTTTCCCGGTAAGCCTCCTCCACCGCAAGATCCAGCAGACGACTGGTGATAACCCGCCCATTGACAAAGTGAATCTGATATTTGCGGCTGGTTNNTTGGATACATAGCCCCTCAGGATGTAATCCTCTCCTTCCAATTGTACCGGAAGCAAATGGTCCTGAATGGTCCTGTCATAGACGGTCAGGATATTATGAAGCCGGTTCCCCTTTCCCATGGTGGTAAAGAGGGTGTTTCCATTGCAAATAAAACGAATCTGGCACTGATCGTAGGCCAGGGCGATCTTTGACATAAAATCGGTGATGACTCCCGTTTCTGCAGCATCGGATTTTAAGAATTTCAGCCTGGCCGGGGTGTTATAAAACAGATCTTCCACCACGATCGTGGTTCCGTCGGGACAGCCCACCGGTTTTTGCTCGATGATTTGTCCTCCTGAAAGGATGAGACGGGTCCCGGTTTTGTCTTCTCTTCTCTTGGTCAGCAGCTCGATCCGGGTCACGGCTGCGATGCTGGAAAGGGCTTCTCCCCGGAATCCCAGGGTCCTGATATGATTCAGGTCTTCTGCCTGGCGAATTTTACTGGTAGCATGACGAAGAAAGGCGATTTCCACCTCATCAGGCCCGATTCCTGAGCCATTGTCAGAAACCCGGATATAGGTTTTGCCTCCGTTTCGGATCTCCACAACCAGAGAATCGGCACCGGCATCCAGAGCATTTTCCACCAATTCCTTGACGATGGACAAGGGTCTGTCTACCACTTCACCTGCTGCTATTTTATCGGATACTTCCTTGGATAATAGTTGAATCATTCTACTGCCGCCTTTAATTCCTCCAGAATACTAATTGCCTGGGAGGGGGTGATTTCCATCAGATTCAGTTCCCGGATCCTCTGAATCAGAGGATCCTGCTCCTTGCCCCAGAAGGAAAGCTGAACCGGCTCTTCCTGCGTATGGATTATGCCGGCTGGGAAGCTGGAAGCAATTTCATCCGGCAGGATGGTTCCAACTTCCGATTTCCCTGATTCCAGTTCCAGAAGCTTATCCTCCGCTGCTAACAGAATCGGCTCCGGGACTCCCGCCAGTTTAGCTACATGGATGCCATAACTCCGGCTGGCACTTCCCTCAATGATTTTATGGAGGAAGATGATCGTCCCGTTCTCTTCTGCCACATCTACGTTGAGATTCCGAACTCCCGGAAGCCTTGCCTCCAGAACCGTCAGTTCATGGTAATGGGTGGCGAACAGAGTACGCACTCTTTTATCGGGAAGGCACAGGTGTTCGGCTACAGCCCAGGCGATGGAAAGGCCGTCATAGGTGCTGGTGCCCCTTCCGATTTCATCCAGGATGATCAGGCTTCTGCTGGTAGCCCCATGGAGAATATAAGCAAGCTCGCTCATTTCCACGTAAAAGGTGCTCTGCCCCTGAGTCAGATTGTCGGAAGCACCGATTCGGGTAAATATCCGGTCCGTGATACCGATCTCAGCCCGCTCACAAGGCACAAAACAACCGATTTGGGCCATCAGAACGATCAGGGCAGTCTGGCGCATGTACGTGGATTTTCCGGCCATATTCGGGCCGGTAATAAGCAGGAGGCTGGATTCATTGCTATCTAGATACGTATCATTGGAAACAAAAACCCCGTTCCGGATGATCTGCTCCAGCACCGGGTGTCTGCCCTTCTCGATGAGCAGCCGGTCATCTCCGGTAACAAGAGGCTTCACGTACCCATTTCTGGCTCCTGTTTCTGCAAAGGATAGCAGTGCATCCAGTTCGGCAATCCCTTTGGAAGTCCTTTGAATTTCCGGTATGAAGCTCTTAATCGTATCCCGGATATCCTGAAAAAGCTGGTATTCCAGCTGATTGATTTTAGTTTCTGCGTTCAGGACCAGGCTCTCCATTTCCTTGAGCTCCGGTGTGATAAACCGTTCGCAGTTGGCCAGGGTCTGTTTCCTGATGTAGTTCTCCGGAATCAACTCGTAATAAGATCGGGTCACCTCCAGATAATAACCAAAGACCTTGTTGAAGCCCACCTTCAGGTTCTTGATGCCAGTTCGCTCTCTTTCTGTTCCTTCCAGTCCGGAAATCCATTCCTGGGCATGACGGATGGATTCTTTCATACCATCCAGTTCCTCGGAATAGCCAGAACGAATCAGGCCCCCCTCCCGAAGGCTGAAACCCGCATCCTCCCGAATACTCTTATCGATCAATTGGTGAATCGGGCTTAAGGCGGAAACCTTCATTTCCAAATCTTCCAGAAGCCGGTCACCGCAGTCCCGGAGAGCTTCCTTAATATCCGGAAGTACCGAGGTGGAGATTCCCAGAGCTAATAGGTCCTTCCCGTTGGCATTACCAAAGGATATTCGGCCGGAAAGCCTTTCCAGATCATACATCTGTTTGAGCATCTCCCGCAAGTCGTTCCGCAGCAGGATGTTTTCCGTCAGAACCTCCACTCCATCCAGTCTGCGTTGGATTTCCTCCAGCTGATTCAGGGGCTCCCGGATCCATTGCCGGATTTTTCGGGATCCCATGGCAGTTTTGGTTTTATCCAGCACGCCCAGAAGAGAACCCTGTATTTTCTTATCAAAGAGGGTTTCCGTCAGTTCCAGATTGCGGATCGTAGCCTTATCCAGCACCATATGGCTTCCAAGACTGTAATACTTTACACTGTTCAGATGTTCCAATGGCTGTTTCTTGTTTTCCAGAAGATATAGAAGAAGATTTTTCAATGCTCCTTCGTTTCCCTTGTTTTCCGGGATTCCCAGATTCTGAAGGGAAGGAACACCAAACTGACTCTCAAAGATCCGGTCTGCTGCAGTACCGGAATAAAAGGATTCGTTCAGAACGTGTACATAGGCATCTGTTTCCGACTGCAGCTGTGCCAAATCCAGTAAAGCTTCCAGATCCTGATTGATCAGAATCTCCCTGGGCTGGATCCCTGCCAGCTGATTCATCAGATCCTGAACTCCTCCTTGAACGGATAAATCTGTCAGGAACATTTCCCCGGTGGATATGTCCGCATAGGCAAATCCTGCCTCTTCCCCGGATAAAAAGAGGGATGCCAGATAATTGTTTTCCTTTTCGTTGAGCATGGTCTGGCTGACCACTGTACCGGGGGTGATGACCTGGGTCACTTCCCTCCGGACGATGCCCTTGGCTAAGGCCGGATCTTCTACCTGTTCACAGATGGCGACCCGATATCCCTTCTCCACCAGTCGGCCAATATAGTTATCTGCCGAATGATAGGGAACGCCGCACATGGGCGCTTTTTCCTCCTGTCCGGCATTCCGGGCTGTCAGGGTGATTTCCAGTTCCCGGGACGCCAGAAGAGCATCCTCGAAAAACATCTCATAGAAATCACCAAGACGAAAGAACAGTATGCAATCCTGATACTGTTCTTTGATTTCTTTGTATTGTTTCATCATTGGTGAAAGTTCCATCATCAAGTCCTTTATTTTCTGTTCTTATAGGCTTCCAGTCCCAATCGGATGATTTCGATGCTTCTTCTCATGTCCTCTTCCTTGAGGACATAAGCAATTCTCATTTCACTTTTTCCCAGACCCGGTGTGGCATAGAAACCTTCTGCCGGGGCGAACATAACCGTCTCCCCCTGATCATCAAATTCTTCCAGCAGCCAGATCAGAAATTCTTCAGCGTTTTCAACCGGAAGCTTGCAGGTAACATAGAAGCTGCCCCCAGGTTTTTCGCAAACCACTCCGTCGATGCTGCGGAGTGCATCCACGACCACATTTCGCCGATGCTCATATTCTGCTCGGACTTCATCGAAATAGGAGGGATCCATTCGGTACAATGCAGCTGCTCCGATCTGTTCCAGGGTGGGAGCACAGAGCCTTCCCTGGGCCAGCTTCAGCAGGTTCCCGTGGAGCTCGTGATTCTTCGTGATCACACAGCCTACCCGGGCTCCGCAAGCACTGAAACGCTTGGAAATGCTGTCTACAATAATGACCCGGTCTTCCACATCCTCAAACTGACCGAAGCTGGTCATTTCCTTGCCGTCATAGACAAACTCCCGATATACTTCGTCGGCGATGATATAAAAATCGTGTTCTTTAGCCAGGTCACAGATCATACCCATTTCAGCCCTGGTCAGGATGTTGCCAGTAGGATTTCCCGGATTGGCCAGCAGAATCGCCTTGGTTTTTTCATTGATCAAGGGCAGGATTTTTTCTTTATCAGCATAATGATAACCATCTTCCGGGACGGTGGTCAAGGGACGGACTTTTCCATCAGCCATGGCAATAAAGGTCGCATAATTGGTGTAATAGGGCTCCGGTATGATCACTTCGTCTCCCGGATCCAGAATACAGGACAAGATAAAGGTCAGTGCTTCACTTCCACCGTTGGTAATCAGGACGTTATGCCGGTCATACACCATGCCGTATCGCCGGTAATAGTCGATAATGGCATCCATTAAAGACGGGATGCCTTCCGATGGGGCATATTCCAATACCCTGGCATCATATTTCCGTACTTCTTCCATGAAGATTTCAGGAGTGGTAATGTCTGGCTGACCAATATTGAGATAATAGACTTTTTTTCCTTCAGCCTTTGCTTTGTTGGCATACACATAGAATTTCCGGATGGCTGAGTGCTTGATTCCCAGCACCCGACTTGATAATTTCATAGGCTCATCTCCTTATATGTTGGTATTTTTTACCAGTCCCTGGTGGGAGGCTTCCACCACCTCTCCGATTATTCGGGAGGCTTCAAACCCTTTTGATTCCAGTTTTTTCAGGTAAAGCAGATATTCAATGTTCCCTTTGGCTCCTGTCACCGGTGAATATGTCAGTCCGTGGGGATACAGGTCCTGGTCTTCCCCATATTTCAAAACATTCCGGATGACTTCCTCGTGAATGGCCGGATCCCTTACGATGCCGTTTTTTCCTACCTGTTCCCTTCCCGCTTCAAACTGTGGTTTGATGAGACATATTATACCACCATCCGGCTTTAGTAAACCAGCCGCAACGGGAAAAATATGCTTCAGGGAAATGAAGGACACATCGATGCTGATAAAGTCCAGTTTTTCCGGAATCCTTTCTGGATCCAGGTAACGGACGTTCTCTTTCTCCATATTGACGACCCGGGGATCGATTCTCAGCTTGTAATCCAGCTGTCCATACCCCACATCAATGGCATAGACCCGGACAGCGCCTTTTTGAAGCATGCAGTCGGTAAAGCCTCCCGTAGAAGCCCCTATATCTGCTGCTGTCATGCCCTCCAGCCTGAATCCGAAAATGTCCAAAGCCTTTTCCAGCTTCAGTCCTCCCCGGCTCACATAGGGGCACACATCCGCCCGAACCTCAAAAGTCTGATCATCTTTTACGGGAGTTCCGGCCTTGTCAATCCTCTGGTTATCCACGTAGACGATTCCCGCCATAATGGCAGCCTTGGCCTTTTCTCTGGAGGGAAAAAATCCCTTTTGTACCAGAATGATGTCCAATCTATCCTTCAATGATTTTTTGTATCCTTTCTGCCAGGCCTTCCGGGTCCAGACCATATTTTTCAAAAAGCTCGTCAACGCTTCCGTGTTCAATAAATTTATCCGGCCAGCCTATGGTGGAAATGGTCACCTCCCGGTGTCCCTTCTCCGCTGCCAGGCTTCGAAGCATCTGGCCAAATCCACCTATTACCGTATTATCCTCCAGGGTCACAATATGAGGAACCCGGCCAAACCGGTCCAGAAGTTCCTTCTGGTCCATGGGTTTAATCTGACCGATGGGAACCAACCCTGCATCGATTCCTCTATCCTTCAGAAGGCTGCAGGCTTTACTTGCGGCGGAAACCATTGTACCGGCTGCCCAGATTTCAACGTCCTTGCCCTGGCTGTTGCCAATCAGGACGTTGGTTGCAGCACCTCTTGGATATCGAATGGCGCTGGGGCCAGGCAATGAAAGGGCTTTTTCCAGCATTTCTGCCAGTTCCTGACCGTCCTTCGGGGCAAAAATAGTCAGATTTGGCATGTGGCTCAGGTAGGATAAATCAAAAATACCGTGATGAGTTTCTCCATCCTGCCCCACATTTCCTGCCCGGTCAATGGCAAAGACTACCGGCAGATTCTGTAGACAGACATCCATGAGTATTTGATCATAAGCCCGTTGTAAAAAAGTGGAATAGATGGCTACCACCGGACGAAATCCGGATTGGGCCAGCCCTGCAGAAAAAGTGACAGCATGAGCCTCGGCTATGCCGACGTCAAAAATTCGCTCCGGGTAACGGGTCCGGAATTTTTCCAGTCCGGTACCTTCTACCATGGCTGCAGAAACAGCAACGATTCTGGAGTCTCTGGAGGCCAGCTGTACTAATTTATTTCCGAAAACCTGGGAGAATGAAAGGTCCAGAGAAGAATTGGCCGGAATACCGGTAGTCGGATCAAAAGGTCCGATGCCGTGAAACCGATCCGGATTGTTCTCTGCGTTTTTATAGCCTTTCCCCTTTTGGGTCAGCACATGAACCAGTACCGGTCCAGGGAGAGCTTTCGCCAGTTCCAGAGTATCGGTCAGTTCGTTTAACTTATGACCATCCACCGGTCCCAGATATTTAAAACCGAATTCTTCAAAAACGGCGCCCTGAACTACTGCATATTTAATAGAATCCCTCAGGTGTTCCACCCCGCTGTAGAGACCTTCGCCGACTCCGGGAATGCCTTTCAGGGTCTTTTTCATCTGTTTTTTAAAATCCAGATAAGCGCTTGAGGTTCTCAGCTTATTCAGATGTTTTGCGATGCCGCCGGTATTTCTGCTGATGGACATCTGATTATCATTCAGGATTACAATCATCTTCCGACCTGAATCACCGACGTTGTTAAGCCCCTCATAGGCCAAACCACCGGTCAGAGCCCCGTCGCCGATGACGGCTACCACTTGATGGCCTTCCCCTTTCAGATCCCTGGCAGCGGCAAATCCAGCTGCTGCAGAGATGGAGGTGCTGCTGTGGCCGGTCTCAAAGCAATCGTGTTCGCTTTCGCAACGTTTGGGGAATCCACTGATGCCATTAAAGCATCGAATCCTCCCAATTTCAGAAGCTCGTCCGGTAAGTATTTTATGGATATAGGATTGATGTCCCACATCCCAGACGATCTTGTCCCGGGGGCTGTCAAAAACCCGATGAAGGGCAATGGTCAGCTCCACTACCCCTAAGTTTGATGCCAGGTGCCCGCCGGTCCTGGAAACGTTTTCAATTAAAAAATCTCTTATTTCATAGGATAGTAATTCCATCTCCCTATCCGTCATATCCTTCAGGTCATCGGGGAACCGATAATCTGTGATTTTCTTTTTCAGCATTCTTGCTCCTTCAATTGATACTATTTGACCCGGATGGCCATTTCTTCCGCCAGTTTATTAAAGAATTCGGCTTCATCATAATAAGGGGCCATGATTTCTTTAGCGGTTTCAGTCAGCTCCATCAGTCTTTTCCGGGATTCTTCCAATCCATAGCAGCAGGGGTAGGTGGATTTATTTTTATTCTTATCCACGTTTGCCTTTTTTCCCATGACGCTCTCGGTACCTTCCACATCCAGGATGTCATCCGCAATCTGAAAAGCCAACCCCAGGACTTCCGCATAATCGGTCAGATCCTCCAGCATCTTTTTATCAGCACCTCCAAGATGGGCACCTGCCCGGACTGCTGCTACGATCAGGGCACCGGTCTTATTGATATGAATATAATCCAGCATTTCCCTGGAGCATTGTTTATTCTCTGCTTCAATATCTGCTGCCTGTCCGGCTACCATACCCCGGCAGCCAGCTCCCTTGGCCAGCTCGTAGGATGCCTTGACTCTTCTTTTCAGATTGCTCTCGTCATCAAAATAGAGAAGCATGTCCTTGTTCATAACTTCAAAAGCCGTCGTAAGCAATCCATCCCCAGCCAGAATAGCCATGGCTTCTCCAAACACCCGGTGATTGGTCGGTATCCCTCTTCGAAGGTCATCGTTGTCCATGGCTGGAAGATCGTCATGAATCAGGGAATAGGTATGGATATATTCGACAGCACAGGCATAGGGAAGGGCATTTTTCACGTCCCCTCCGGCAAAGTCACAAGCTGCTAAAAGTAATATGGGACGAATCCTTTTTCCTCCTGCTGCCAGACTGTAGCGCATGGATTCATAAACAGTGAAACTTTTATGATCTACCTCCGGCAGGAAATCCAGAATATGTTCATCAATCAAATTCTTATAGAGATTCAGATCTGTATTATCCATCGTTATTCCTCTCCGCCCTTTGTATAAACTTCAATCCTCTGTTTGGCTTCTGAGAGGATTTCCATACACTGATTGTAATAGTCCATACCAGCCTCAAAATTCTTCAAGGACTCCTCCAGAGTCACCCCGTCCTTTTTTAAAGATTCTGCTGAACTCTCCAGCAGGCCAAGTGCTTCTTCAAAGCTCAACTTTTTCTTCACTGCCATTTTCCTTCACCTGAACTTTCTACGACGATACAGTCCACTCTTCCATCCCGGAATCGGGCAGTCAGTGGGTCATCCTTTGTGAAATCCGACGCCGAGCTTCGGAGAATCCCCTGACCATCCAGAATCGCTGCATATCCTCGTTCCATAATACTTAAAGGATTGAGAGCTTCCAGCTGTTCCCGGATACCTTTGATTCGATTTTCTCCAGTCCCGATGACTGTCGTCACCTGTTGCTCCAGCTCTTTGATCCGATGAGCGCACCCCATGCTCTCTGCCTGAATCCGATGCAGGAGGCCCATAGCCGTCTGCTGGGGACTAAGGGGGCGGAGTTTCAGATCCAGCATCCTTATATGATTGTCCATACGACGTTCCAGGGATTCCCGGTATTGACGAAGGGCTGTTCTTAGTTCCCGGGTATCTGGTACGGCCATCTGGGCAGCTGCAGTAGGTGTTTCTGCTCGCTTGTCCGCCACAAAGTCGGAAATGGAAAAATCAATTTCATGGCCGACGGCAGAAATGATTGGTATTACTGAATCAAAAATGCTGCGGGCTACGATTTCTTCATTAAAGGCCCAAAGCTCCTCTTTGGATCCACCACCCCTTCCCACGATCAGGGTATCGAAGTGGGGAAATGAACGATTGACCATGCGGATGGTCTCTGCAATGTCAGCAGCGGCCCCCGGTCCCTGAACCAGCACGGGAAAGACTGTTACATTGACCACATCATTTCGTCCCTTGATGATAGTGATAATGTCCCGAACGGCTGCTCCCGTCTCGGAGGTGATGACGCCAATATTTCGAGGGAACAGGGAAATCGGTTTTTTGTACTTTTCGTCAAAGAGTCCTTCTGCCGCCAGCTTTTCCTTTAGTTTTTCAAAAGCGATGCTGAGATTGCCCATCCCTTCCACCCGGATGTCCCGAATGTTGAGGGAATAGGTCCCTCCTCGTTCATACAGGTAGATGTACCCTTCCGCAATAATCTCCAGCCCATCCGCCAGTTCAAAACGGATGTCCTTCAGGGTATCGCTGCTTAGAAAACAATTGATTTTGCTGTTTTCATCCTTGAGGGTAAAATAGACATGGCCGGTACCGTGATACTTTAGGTTGGATATTTCTCCGATTACGGAAACATTGCCAAGCAGCGGATCCGATTGCAGGAGCCTCTTGATATAGCTATTCAATTGAGAAACGCGGATGGGCTTTATGGCCATAAAGTTTTTCCTCCCAGCAGGGAAATCCCCACTGCATTGTCACTGGACAACCCCGGTTTGCCAAAGGCGATACGGTCCCCGAATTCCGATTTAAGATTCTGCCGGATAATCCGATTTTCCGACACGCCGCCGGAAGATAAAATGGAGTTAATGCCAGTTTCTTTTCGGGCATCTTTCAGCACCCGAATCAGCAGATTGCTGATCTTCTCAAATAATTCCCTGGCCAGCCCTTCCTCGCCCAGATTGTTCATCAATTGGGTTTCTTGGCCGGAAAGATTGAACCAAAGTCCCTGGGTCTTGATAGTAGTAAGCCGGGAAGATGACGTCTCTTTTTCTGCAACCGCCTCCAGGCCAGGTCCGGCAGGAAACGGCAAACCCATAGCTACGCCAAAACGGTCCACAAGCTGCCCAAAGGAAATATCCCTGCTTCCTCCGATGATGGATATTTCTCCGGAACGGACCTGCAGGATCTCACAGGTGCCTCCGGACAAGTGAAGAGCAATCAGTTCCTTTTCATCCCGAAAATCCGAATATCGCTGTACGGCTTCCAGATGCCCCTCCTGATGGGAAAACTCCCTGTAAGGAATGTCCATCGCCAGTGCAATCGAAGCCCCGATCGCCGTACCAGCGGTAAAAACAGGCATATAGGAGCCTTCAACGGGTCTTGGTCTGGAAGACACAGCGGTCCCTCTCAACAGAAAGGCCCCCTGGCTGAAAGCTTCTTTTATCAGCTCAGGCAGAGCTTTTATATGAAGGAAATGAGCCTCCGACTGCCGGATTCCACGGGCTCCCTCTTTAACAGGGAGAAGACGCCGGACATCGGCCAGAATTTGCCCATCCCGGTCGGTCAGAGCTACTGAGGTGGTATAATTGCTGGTATCAATCCCCAGCACTGCTTCAACCGGATTATTCTTCTCCAATGGTTTGTGCCTGTTTTCCCTTCTGAATTTTACCCAGGATACCATTGATATACTTGCCGGATTCCTCGGTACTGTATTTTTTCGCCATATTGACCGCTTCATTAATGGCAACGGAGTCCGGTACATCTTCCATGAATAGAATTTCCCCGGCTCCGGCTCTGGTTATGGCCAGATCCACTTTGGCAATCCGGCTCAGCTTCCAGTGATCGCTGGAATTTTCAATGGTTTCATCGATCAAAGACCGCTTTTCCGTTAAGACATGAACCAATCGAAGGAAGTAATCCCGTTGGGAAGTTCCTTTGAAGTGTTCTTCCAGAAAACGATCCCTCAGGTCATCGCTGAAATCCTTCTGGGCATCCATCTGGAAAATCAATTTCATTACCAGTTCCCTGGCCTCACTTCTGTTCATCCGCAACCTCCTCGGGGAAATGCACTCCCTGTACGTGTATGTTTACCTTTTTTACAGGCTGATCGATAACACTTTCCACATCTTTTTTTACTCGCTCCTGGATATTCCAGGCAATCTCCGGAATTTTTACCCCATACTCCACGGTTATGTAAAGGTCCAGCATCAAGCCTTCCTCTGTCTGGTTTATCCGTATTCCCTTTCTCATGAATCCATTGAACCCTTCCACTTTTCTGGCGGAATCCAGTACACAGAGACTGATCACGTCCTCGGATATTTTAACGGTTCCCAGTTTTTCTTCCTGCTCCGGATTCATGCTTATTCCCTCTTCCCATTTTCTGAATTTCCTGAGGCTTCCTCAGTTTCCAGGTCAGTTTTAATCTTCAGACGAATTTTTTCGATTCGTCGGTCCTTGACGGATTCGATGATAAACTGGCAGTTCCCCATTTCGATGATTCGGTGCCCTTCGTCATCGTCATCCGGGACTTCCCCAAGAATATCCATGATATATCCGCCGATGGTCTCGCTGTACTCGGAGGTCAGGTTCAGTTTCAGTTCCTCATTGAGCTCCTTCAGGGATACAAAACCGTCCAGCCGGTAAGTATTTTCGTCTATCTGCTCGATATCCGGATCTTCGTCATCATACTCATCATCGATATCTCCCACAATCTCCTCAATCAGGTCTTCCATGGTGACGATACCGGAAAATCCCCCATATTCGTCAATCAGGATAGCAATCTGCTGACGGGCAGACTGAAGATCGAAAAACAAGGTTTCCAGATTTTTCGTGGCCGGTACAAAAAATGGTTTCCGAAGTATTGCCCGGATATCTACGTTTTCAAATCCTACTTCCCGGGCCTTAATCAGATAATCCTTGATGTTCAGAATGCCGATGATGTTGTCGTTGTCATCGTCGTAGACGGGAATCCTGGAATAGCGGAGTTCCATCAGCTCCTCCAAATATTCTTCGGGAGGATCGTTGATATCGATATAAAATACATCCGTTCGTGGTGTCATAACTTCCAGGGCTTTTTTATCATCAAAAGCAAATATGCTGTTGATCATCCGCTTACCCTGTTCATTGAGAACGCCCGTTTCCTGCCCTACTTCCAACATGGATTTAACATCATCCTCAGAAAAGCTTTCCTCTGTTGTTTCCCGCTTTTGTCTGGTCAGGATAAGAAGCAAGTGCACCGATACAGAAAGAATCCAGTTAAAGGGAGCGACGATCTTTCCGAGGCCCAGAATCAAACCAGCAGAAGAGAGGGCAATTTTTTCCCCATGGCACAGAGCTATCCGTTTGGGATACAATTCGCTGATTACCAGATTGACATAGGTCAGTGCCAGGGTCAGCGCCACTACGGCAAGAGGCATGCTGTATAGTTCCCCTTCCAGTCCGGCGGCGGTTACCAGAGGTCCGGCCAGACCATAGGCCGTTAATGCTCCTGCCATCAACCCAGCCGCTGTAATCAAGGTCTGGATAGTGGGCAGGGATATTTCCGGGTGTTCGAGAAGTTTCAGCAGACGGATGGCTCTTTTATTCCCTTCCCCTGCCAGCTGGCGAATACGACTTTTACTGACAGCGGACAAAGAACCCTCCACTGCTGAAAAATAAGCATTGATTAATAATAGGACAACGATCAGCGATAGATACAGGCCAAATGGCCAACTAGGGTCAGGGTTGTTCGACATAGCATTCTCCTGCATGATTTGGTTTCATCTTCCTTTCTTATCCGTTGATCATTTGGCTTTCCGCAGCATGAATCCCGGTTTGACCGGATGATCCATTTTCATCTTCAGAATTTGCTGAGGATGGGGGGCAGATTCAATGGAATTTCCTTGTTCATCTTCCATCCATTCCAGCTTCTGTTCAAAAAAATCGGTATAGGGACCAAAGACTTCCAGTACATCCCCCAGGGACATTTTATTCCGCTGTTCCACGATGGCAATGCCGGCAGCAGCATCATATTCCCGGACCACTCCAACAAAGGAATATTCTCTGGTATAGGCACTGGAGCTATAATCCTGATCCTTATTGGTTGGTTTATTGAAGTAGAATCCGGTGGTAAATTCCCGGTGGCTGACTTTCTTCAGTTCCTTCATCCAAGCCGGATCGAATTGATATCTTTCCGGATCCCGGAGATATTGATCCAAAGCCTTCCGATAGGCGGAAACCACTGTAGCAACGTAAAAGGCGCTTTTCATCCTGCCTTCGATCTTAAAGGAGGTTATCCCGGATTCGACCAGTTCCGGAATATATTCCAGCATGCACAAATCGCGGGAATTCATGATATAGGTACCCCGGTCATCCTCTTCCACCGGATAATATTCACCGGGTCTCTTTTCTTCTACCAAGCTGTATTTCCAACGGCAAGGGTGAGCGCAGGCTCCCCGGTTGGCATCCCTTTCAATCATGAAGTTGCTCAGCAGGCAACGACCGGAATAGGAAATGCACATGGCTCCCTGTACAAAAGCCTCTATTTCCATATCCGGTGGTATGGAGCGTCTGATTTCCATAATTTCCGGAAAAGTCAGTTCTCTGGCCAGCACGATTCTCCGAACCCCTTGTTGATACCAGAAACGAGCTGTCTGGTAATTGGTAAGATTCGCCTGGGTGCTTAGATGATATTCAGCCGCTGGAAAAGCTTCTTTCAGAATCATCATGACTCCGGGATCGGATATGATAAAAGCATCAAAGGGAATATCCCTGATTTTTTCTGTATAAGTCGCAAGTTCCGAGATATCTTCATTATGGGCGAAGATGTTCATGGTCATATAAGCTTTTCTGCCTAGTTGATGACAGTATTCCACCCCTTCTCCCATTTCTTGGATGGTCATATTGCCGGCTCCTGCCCGGAGAGAAAACATCTCCCCTCCGAAATAAACGGCATCCGCACCATAATCGATGGCTGCCTTAAGTTTTTCCAGGTCACCGGCCGGGGCCAGCAGTTCAATTTTGTTCATTTTATTCTCCGAGGATGGTCACCGCCAGACCGTCTCCTATGGGCAGGAAAGCCGTAGATGAGTCGGTTCTGTTATTAAGCATCGCAATATATTCTCGCATTTTTCTGATATTGGTTTTCGCTCTGCCCCGGGGGTCATACCGTTCAGAAAGGGTTTTACCGCTCATGAAAATATTGTCCGATACGATCATAGCTCCTGGATTGCAAAGGGGAAGCAGACCGTTGAAAAATTCTTCATAATGACTTTTACCCCCGTCTATAAAGGCAAAATCAATCTTTTTATCCATTGGCCAGTTGCGAAGTACTTCTCTGGCATCTCCCTGGATCAGCCGGATCTGATGATCCATTCCGAGAGCTTCAATATTTTTTTTGGCTTCCTTGGCCATTCTTTCCTGATATTCAATGGTCCAAAGGGTAGCATCCGGACAGAGTTGACAGAAGCAACAGGCAGAATACCCTACTGCAGTACCAATTTCCAACATATACTTTGGCTTCCGGATTCGAAGGAGCTGGAGGAGCAGGGCTTCCGTATCCTTCAGGATAATGGGTATCTTTCTTTCTTCAGCCTGTCGGCGCAAATCTCCCAAGGCATCGGTCAGCGGTCGGTATAGGTCATCCAGGAATTGGATGGCCTCTTCGTTAATGATATTCATGGTCCAATCCTATAGGGAGTCGATGTATTTCTTCTTAAAAACCAGAAATTCATCGTAATCATTGGTAAAGTTATGAGTCCCCTGACCCTCCGGGTCTACAACGAAATACAGGTAATTTGTATCCGCCGGATACAGAGCAGCTTTGATGGAATCTGCTCCTGGAGAACAGATGGGTCCGGGAGGCAGGCCCCGGTTGACATAAGTATTATACGGTGAATCGATTCCGGTATCCGTATAATAAAGCCGGTCTTTTTGTTCTCCCAGTACATATTGAACGGTGGAATCAAATTGCAGGGGCATCCCAGCTGCAAAACGATTATATACGACACTGGCTACCAGGGGTCGGTCTTCCGATGCAACGGATTCCCTTTCCACCATGGATGCGATAATCATGATTTCCCGCATGGAATAACCCATTTCAGCTGATCGCACTTGGTATTCCGGTGTGAAAATCTTTTCAAAGTGGTTCAGCATAATCTGTATCACATCGTGAGCCGAGGCATTAATTGGAATGTCATAGGTTTCAGGGAAAAGAAATCCTTCCATCCGATCCGGACCCGCAGGGAGATCTTCAACAAAGCTTTGATTAAAGGTTCCTGTTTCTGCTTCCTGTAAAAATTCCGCCTCATCGACGATTCCTTTATCTGCCAGAAGGCGTGCTGTCTGCCGGATGGTATAACCCTCCGGGATGGTCACCATGTTTCCGTCAGATAATCCGGTCTTAATTTTTTCCATGATCTGATAGGCGTTCATGGATGGAGATAAGGAATAAGTTCCTGCCTTATATTTGCTGTCATTACCGGTAATCTTTGAAACGATGCGAAAGGCCCGGCTGTCCTTTATAATCCCACTGTCTTCTAATATCTGTGAAATGGAGGATGCTCCGGATCCCAGGGGTATGGTTACTACTTTTATGGCTGTATCCTGGGAATCCAGTGGCTTGACAGCCTCAGCCAAAGCCATTCGAAGACCGAAAGCACCCAGGAGAATCAGGATTGCCACAGCAATCAGCAGCTTGGTCGTATCATTTAAACTATTTCGTTTTCCCATTTTACCCTCATTTTTTAAAAGGGACGTTTTCACGCCCCTTTCCATACTATCTTATAAAAGGCAAGTTATTTTGCCCGGCCCAGATATTCTCCGGTTCGCGTATCGATCTGAATGGTTTCTCCTTCTTCGATGAAGATGGGGACCTGGATGACCGCTCCGGTTTCCACAGTTGCGGCTTTCGTCACGTTGGTAGCTGTATCTCCTTTAACGCCGGGTTCGGTTTCGATTACTTTCAGCGTTACGAAGTTGGGGGCTTCTACCAGGAATGCGCTCCCCTTGTAAAATTTAATGGTAGCTTCATCATTTTCCCGCAGATATTTGATGGCTTCTTCCACCTGTTCTTCCATGAGGGGAACCTGTTCGTAGGTTTCCTGATCCATAAAGTAATAGAGCTCTCCATCGGAATACAGATACTGCATGGTTCGGGTCTCAATATGAGCTTTAGGGAATTTATCGTTGGGATTGAAGGCTTCTTCCCGGGTAGCACCGGTCAGGATGTTCCGATACTTAGTCCGGACGAAGGCGGCACCCTTTCCAGGTTTTACATGCTGGAAATCCAGGACCACGTGGGGCTCTCCATTCAAGTCGAAGGTGATCCCTTTTCTGAAGTCGCTTGCATAAATCATCGTTCTTTCTCCTATCTTAGTCAGAATATTTATATTTATAGAATAATCAAATCCTTGGGCGAATTTACGGTATTAATTATACCAAATTCCGTCACTATTGCCAAGTCCTCAATTCGAACACCATACTTTCCGGGAATATAAATCCCGGGCTCGATGGTAACCGGCATGTAGGAGGCCAGTATTTCTTCACTTTTCCGATTGAGAGTCGGGGCTTCATGAACAAGACGTCCGACACCGTGGCCGGTGCCGTGGACAAAGTACTCTCCGTAACCGGCTTCCTCGATAATATCCCGGGCTGCCCGATCCACTTCGGCGCAGGCCACTCCGGCCCGAACGGTGTCCAAAGCAGCCAGCTGGGCGCCAAGAACGATGTGGTAAACCTTCTTCTGCTCCGATGTTGCGTGGCCCATGACCACGGTTCGGGTCATATCCCCGCAATATCCGTCAACCACTGCCCCAAAATCCAACGTAATGAAGTCCCCTTCCCGGATGATCCGGTCGGATGGAACCCCATGGGGTTCACAGGAGTTTGGGCCGGATACACAGATGGTATCAAAGGCCAGCTTCTGAGCCCCCATACTCATCAGGACTCGATGAATCTCCTCTGCAATCTGGATTTCCGTCATACCTTCTTTGATATAGCCCATCAGGTGGCTGAAGCACATATCTCCCATCGCCGATGCCTTCAGGATAGCCATCAGCTCTTCCGGATTTTTGATCATATTATTCGGCAGGCTGGTTGTTTCCAAGGCTGATCACTTCTCCTAAAATCTTATAGATGTCATTCATCATCAGGGAAAAACGGATTTCGGACTGAAGATACTGGGCTGCTGTCGGATCCTGCATCATGATGCCGTAGAGGGACTGGATCTGTTCCATCATCTCTCCGCCGATTTCTTCACCCATCATCTGTTTCGCTTGGATTTCAAACTGCTTAGCCTGAAAATCATTGAGCATTTCAGACAGGTCTCCGTTGCCGGACACCACCTGCTTCATCTCATGATACTGTTTGTATTCTTCTGACTCCTTAATAGCCTTCGCAAGGCCATGAGCCGCGTCGTAGACATTCATCATCTCTTTTCTCCTATTCTGCTTTTTTATTCAATGGGATACTGGTCTTATACTTCCATGAAGATGGGCAGGATGACCGGACTCCTTTTGGTTTTTTCGTAGATAAAGTTCCGCAGAGCGTCCCGAACGGCCGATTTCATGGTATTCCATTCCTTAACATTTTCTCTCATGCATTTATCCAAAGCCTTTGCCACGACAGCCCGGGCTTCTTCAATGAGGTCCTCATTTTCCCGAACATAAACAAAACCTCTTGAAATGATGTCGGGGCCGGAAGCCACTTCGCCGGAGGCTCTGTCAATGGCAGCCACCACAATGATCAGGCCGGATTCGGACAGGAGTTTTCTGTCCCGCAGAACGATATTGCCCACGTCTCCGACTCCAAGACCGTCCACCAACACCGGTGAAGAAGGAATCTCTTCATTGGTCACCTTGGCAGAATTTGGTGTCATCTCTAAAACATTGCCGTTTTTCAAGATAAAAATATCTTTGGAATCCATACGGAGATTCTCAGCCAAAGCGGCATGGGCTCTCAAGTGGCGATATTCCCCGTGAACCGGCACGAAATATTTTGGCTTAAGAAGAACATGGAACAACTTTAACTCTTCTTCACAGGCGTGACCGGAAACATGGATGTCCGCAATGTCGGAGTAGATTACCTCTGCCCCTTTTTCATAAAGCCTGTTAACAACATTGGAAACGGTTTTTTCATTACCGGGAATGGGGCTGGAGGACAGGATTACCATATCCCCTTTTTTGATCTGAACCGCCTTATGTTCCGCAGCAGCCATTCTGGAAAGTGCCGACATGGGTTCTCCCTGGCTGCCAGTGGTAATGATAACCAAATTCTTGTCTGGAATCCCCTTGATCTTATTGATGTCAACCAGGGTTCCTGCAGGGACTTTCAGATATCCGAGTTCCATAGAAAGATTGGCAACATTGACCATGCTCCTGCCGGAAATGGCCACCTTGCGATCAAATTTCACCGCATTGTCGATGATTCGCTGTACCCGGTGCACATTGGAGGAAAAGGTGGCGATGATGATCCGGCTTTTTGAATCCCGGAAAATATTCTCCAGCGCTCTGCCGACGGTTCTCTCCGAAGCGGTAAACCCGGGGCGAGTAGCATTGGTGCTGTCTGCCATTAAAAGCAGGACTCCCTTGTTGCCGATTTCTGCCAAGCGATGGAAGTCAATGGGTTCCCCATCCAGAGGGGTATAATCGATTTTAAAATCACCTGTGTGAAACACAACCCCAACCGGTGTTTCAATGGAAAGACAGATAGCATCTGCAATCGAGTGGGTTGTTCGGATAGCTTCCACCTTGAAATTGCCAAGTTTGATGGTATCTCCGGCTTTTATTACGTTGAGTTTTCCCTTTAGTCCATGTTCCTTCAGCTTATTGTTGACCAAGCCCAGGGGCAGTCGGGTTCCGTAAATGGGTACATCAAAGTTCTTGAGGAAATAGGGTATTGCACCGATATGGTCCTCATGGCCATGGGTAATGACGATTCCTCTGATTTTTGCAGCATTCTTTTTCAGATAACTGAAGTCTGGCAACACGATGTCAATTCCGTACATCTCGTCATCCGGGAAAGATATGCCGCAGTCGATAATCAGCATTTCGTCATTGTATTCCAGGATGGTCATATTTTTTCCGATTTCGTTCAGACCACCCAGGGGAATCACACGCAATGTATTCCCCGATTTTTTCTTAAAATTAGTTTTCATTTTTACTCCCGTTCGTCTTATCGGACTACCAGGTTGATCAGCTTATCTGGAACAGCAATAACCTTAACCAGTTCTTTTCCGTTCAATAAGGCCTGTACCTTCTGATCTTCCAGGGCAGTCTTCTCAAATGTCTCCTTATCCAGATTGCTGGCGATGTTAAGTTTATCCTTAACCTTTCCGTTAATCTGAATAACGATCTCAACCAGGTCCTTTACCAGGGCCGCTTCATCATGAACAGGCCAGCCGGCATTATAGACGGACTCCTCGTTCCCCAGCATCTCCCACATTTCTTCGCAGATGTGGGGGGTAAAGGGGGACAGAATCAATACCAGATTCCGCACGGCGGACCGCAGGAGACCCAGGTTGATGTCTTCTTCTTCTTTGTACTTGTAAATTTCATTCACCAGCTCCATGATAGCGCTGATGGCGGTGTTAAAGTTAAATCGTCCGCCTACGTCTTCCGTGACCTTTTTAATGGTGGCACTCATGACATAAGCCAGCTCCTTGTCGGCGGCCGTTTCGCTGATATAGGAACCTGGGGCATATTTTACTGTTTCAGTCAGTTCGTTGACCAGGCGATATACCCGGTTCAGGAATCGATAACTGCCCTCCACTCCGGTATCGGACCAGTCCAGTTCCTTTTCCGGAGGAGCGGCAAACAGGATGAAAAGACGGGCCGTATCCGCGCCGTATTTGGCAATGATCTCATCCGGACTGACCACATTGCCGATGGATTTGGACATTTTCTTTCCGTCCTTGTCCAGAACAAGGTCGTTTACCAGTACATTCTTATATGGCGACTGCCCCATTACAAAGGTGGATATCGCAATAAGCGAGTAGAACCAGCCTCTTGTCTGGTCGATGCCCTCGCAGATAAAGTCAGCGGGGAACAAGGTGTCAAAGTCGTCCTTGTGCTCAAATGGATAATGCTGCTGAGCAAATGGCATGGCACCGCTGTCGAACCAGCAGTCGATTACATCCTTCTCCCTGGTCATCACTCCATCGCAGTGAGGACAGTTGAAGTGTATGTCGTCGACATACGGTCTGTGAAGATCTATATCAGGGCTTACTTCCTCTATTGCCCTGTCTATAAGCTCCTGCCTTGACCCTACGCTGTCAGTATGTCCGCATTTGTCGCATCTCCATATTGGGAATGGCGTACCCCAATACCTGCTTCTTGATATTGCCCAGTCGTTTACATTCTCAAGCCAGTTTCCGAACCTCTTCTCGCCAACGAAATCCGGGAACCAGTTTACGCTGTTGTT
>DIMT01000003.1:0-1358 GCA_002425705.1 Firmicutes bacterium UBA5559 | reverse complement strand
GCTGATCCTTCAGCTTGGTCATCTCTATATACCATGACGGCTTAGCGTAATACAATAACGGAGTCCTGCATCTCCAGCAGTGTGGATAGTTGTGGTCCATCTTCTCCTTCTTGAACAGCTTGCCGTTCTCCCTGAGCCATGCGATTATGTGCTTGTCGGCATCCATAACGAACATATCTGCCCATGGGGTCTCGGTGAACTTCCCTTCCTCCGATACCGGATTTATTACAGGAAGTCCGTATCTCATGCCTGTATTGTAGTCATCCTCACCAAAAGCCGGTGCCGTATGAACTATACCTGTTCCATCCTCAGTTGTAACATAGTCTGCAACAGTAACATAGAATGCCTTGCCTGGAACCTTCACAAATGGTATAAGCTGCTCATACTCAAGGTGCTCAAGGGTGCTTCCCTTCATTTCCTCAAGTATTTCATAGCCCTCACCGAGAGTCTTGTCGGCAAGAACCTTTGCCAGGATGTATACCACATCATCCTTCTTGGCTCTTACATAGATTTCCTCAGGTGATACGGTTACGCATACGTTTGAAGGAAGAGTCCATGGTGTAGTGGTCCATGCCAGCAGATATTCATCCCTGTCCTTGACCTTGAACTTTACAGTTACAGTCTCAGTCTTTATCTCCTCGTATCCAAGGGCTACCTCGTGTGATGCAAGTCCTGTACCGCATCTTGAGCAATATGGAAGGATCTTGTGTCCCTCATATATATAGCCTTCCTTGTAGAACTTATCCAGTATCCACCAGACAGATTCGATATAGTCATTGTCAAGGGTTACATAGGGATTATCCATGTCGATAAGGTATGCCATTCTCTCTGTCATCTCTCTCCAGAGCTTCTCATACTTCCATACCGACTCCCTGCATTTTGCATTGAATTCTTCAAGTCCGAAGTTTTCAATGTCCTGCTTGCTCTCAAGGCTAAGCTGCTTCTCAACCTCGATCTCTACCGGCAGTCCGTGGGTATCCCAGCCCGCCTTTCTCTTTACCTGATAGCCCTGCATAGTTTTGTATCTGCACGTCAAATCCTTAAGAGTCCTGGCCATAACGTGATGGATCCCCGGCTTGCCATTGGCTGTCGGAGGTCCCTCATAGAAAATGTAGGTCTTCTCAGGGTCTCTTGATTCAACTGATCTGTGCAGAAGGTCGATTTCTTTCCAATACTTGGATATGCNNGTCTTCCCTTGACTTTACAGGTTCGTTTGACAACTCATTAAACCTTTTCACACTCACCACTCCTTCACTAAAATTAAAATCCCTAAGTCAAAGACTTAGGGACGAAATATCGCGGTACCACCCAAATTACAGGAACATCCTGTCACTCATTATTGTCTAACGTCTACACGC
>DIMT01000031.1:46841-49020 GCA_002425705.1 Firmicutes bacterium UBA5559 | reverse complement strand
CCAAGGAGGGCATCGGCATCGACGAGGTGCTGGAGGCGGTGGTGGCCCATATTCCGCCCCCATCCGGCGATATCGAAGGGAAACTGAAGGCTCTGATCTTCGATTCCTATTACGACAATTACAAAGGAGTGGTCATCTATACCCGGATTTTTGACGGCACCGTCAAGAAGGGGGATGTGATCCGCCTGATGAACACGAAAAAGAAATATGAGGTTACGGAGGTTGGGGTTTATTCCCCCGGTCCCATGGCGGTTGCCAGGCTGCAGGCGGGAGACGTAGGCTACATCGTGGCCAGCATCAAGCAGGTAGCCGATGCCCGGGTGGGGGATACCATCACCCTGGAAAACGATTCCACTGCGGAAGCTTTCCCCGGATACAAAAAAGTTCAGCCCATGGTTTACTGCGGCATCTATCCGGCAGAGGGTGAAAAGTATGAAAACGTCAAGGATGCCCTGGAAAAGCTCCAGGTCAACGACGCCGCCTTCCACTTCGAACCGGAAACCTCTACGGCTCTTGGGTTTGGATTCCGATGCGGCTTCCTGGGCCTTCTCCACATGGAAATCATTGTGGAGCGACTGGAGAGGGAATTTGACCTGGGGGTCATCACCACTTCCCCCAGCGTTATCTACCGGGTGGTTATGAACGACGGCACCGTGGAAATGATTCAAAATCCTTCCAATCTGCCGAACCTGATTCTGATCAAACACATCGAAGAGCCCATCGTCAAGGCGGATATCATGATTCCCAAGGAATACGTGGGCAGCATCATGGAACTTTGCCAGGATCGGCGGGGNNAAGCTGATGCACATGGAATACATCACCGAGACCCGGGTCCAGCTCCACTATGAGATGCCGTTAAATGAGGTCATTTATGACTTCTTTGATGCCCTCAAGTCCAAAACCAGGGGCTACGGCTCCCTGGACTATGAGTTCATACGATATGAGAAATCCAACGTGGTTAAGATGGATATCCTGCTGAATAAGGATCTGGTGGATGCCTTCTCCATGATCGTCCACGAGTCCAAGGCCTATGCCCGGGGCAAGTTCGTCTGCGAAAAGCTGAAGGAGATCATTCCCATGCACCAGTTTGAGGTGCCCATCCAGGCTTCCATCGGCGCTAAAATCATCGCCAGGGCCACGGTCCGGGCTTACCGGAAGGATGTTATCGCCAAGTGCTACGGCGGCGACATTTCCCGAAAGAAGAAGCTGTTAGAGAAGCAAAAGGAAGGAAAGAAGCGGATGCGCCAGTTCGGCACCGTGGAGGTGCCCCAGGAAGCCTTCACCGCTGTGCTGAAGTATGATGACAACAAATAACGAGACGAATCTGGGAATCTACATCCACATTCCCTTTTGCCGGCAGAAATGCCTGTACTGCGATTTTTTATCCATGGCCTCCGGAACGGATGAGGCTCTTCTTCACCGGGCCTATATGGACCTGTTAAAAAATGAAATGAGGCTGACCGCCAGAGAACTGCCCTCGGAGTCTTTCCGGGTGGACTCGGTTTTTATTGGCGGCGGCACCCCATCTCTGGTGGACCCTGCCCTGATCACAGATTTGATGTCTGAGGTCAGGGCCTCTTTTCATCTGTCGGAAGATCCGGAAATCACCATCGAGTCCAATCCTGGAACCCTGACCCCTGAAAAACTGAGAGCTTACCAGAAGGCCGGAATCAACCGGCTCAGCATGGGGGTCCAGTCCTTTGACCCGGTTTGCCTGAAAGCCATTGGAAGGATTCATGGTCCGGAAGAGGTGGTGGAGAATTTCCGTCAGGCCCGGGAAGCCGGCTTTGACAACATCAATCTGGATCTGATGTTTTCCCTTCCCGGACAGACCATGGAAAGCTGGCGGGATACTCTGAAAAAGGCCTTGGAGCTTTCCCCGGAACACCTGTCCTATTACAGCCTCCAGATCGAAGAAGGGACCCCCTTTTACCTAATGATCCAGGAGGGTACCCTGAAACAGAACAGCGACCAGCTGGACCGGCAGATGTACGAAGAGACCCGGGCCCTTTTACGGGAATCCGGCTACCGCCTCTATGAAATTTCCAACGCCGCCCTGCCCGGTCGGGAATGCCGCCACAATCTGAAATACTGGTCCATGGAGGAGTATCTGGGGCTGGGGCTGGGATCCCATTCCTATATCCATGGAGCTCGGTATTCCAATGCCCGGACCCATCGG
>DIMT01000031.1:0-46827 GCA_002425705.1 Firmicutes bacterium UBA5559 | reverse complement strand
ATCGGGAGTACGGAGAATTTTTAAGGGAAGGGAAGCTGCCCCGGGTCTGGACCCATCAAAACACCAGGAAAGACGAAATAGGCGAGTATTTGTTCACCGGCCTCCGAAAAGAGGAGGGAATATCCCTGTCGGATTTCCACCGGCGCTTCGGAGAAGGACTAACGGAACACTTTCGGGATAAATGGCATAAAATCAACGAATTCATGGAAAACAAGCAATTAATTATAGAGGGAGATAAGTTGAAACTTACCGAATCCGGCATCCACATATCCAACCGGATTTTTGTGGAACTGATTTAACAGCATTGATCGGAAAAGAGAAAGGAGACCCTATGGAAACCTACATCATGGCCCTGGACCAGGGAACCACCAGCTCCCGCTGCATCCTCTACAATAGAAAAGGAGAAGTGATAAGCCTGGCCCAAAAGGAATTTCGTCAGATTTACCCCAAGGCTGGCTGGGTGGAGCACGACCCCATGGAGATCTGGTCCACCCAGATCGGAGTAGCCCAGGAAGCTCTGTATAAGATCAACGGCACTTGGCGACAGATTGCCGCCATCGGCATCACCAACCAGCGGGAAACCACGGTGGTCTGGGACAAACACACGGGAAAGCCGGTGTACAACGCCATCGTCTGGCAGTGCCGGCGAACGGCAGAGGTCTGTGATCAACTGAAGCAGAAGGGCCTGGCGGACATGTTCCGAAAGAAGACCGGTCTCCTGATTGATGCCTATTTTTCCGGAACCAAACTGAAGTGGATTCTGGACAACGTGCCGGGAGCCCGGGAGGAAGCAGAAAAGGGAAACCTCCTCTTTGGCACCATCGAAACCTGGCTCATCTGGCAGCTGACCCGGGGCAGGACCTTTGTCACGGACTATTCCAACGCTTCCCGAACCATGATGTTCAACATCCACGAGCTGACCTGGGACGAAGAAATCCTCCGGGAACTGAATATTCCGCGGTCCATGCTGGCAAAGCCCTTGGAATCCAGTAACCTCTACGGGGAAACGGCCCCGGATATCTTTGGCGGGCCCATTCCCATCAGCGGAGCTGCCGGAGACCAGCAAGCCGCCCTTTTCGGTCAGACCTGTTTCCTCAAGGGAGAGGCCAAGAGTACGTACGGTACCGGATGCTTTTTGCTGATGAACACGGGGGAAGAGCCGGTTTCTTCGGAAAAGGGTCTGCTGACCACCATCGGCTGGGGCCTTGGAGGGAAGGTGGAGTATGCCCTGGAAGGGTCCGTCTTTGTGGCGGGAGCTGCTGTCCAGTGGCTTCGGGACGAGCTCCATCTGATCGATTTTTCCGGGGACACGGAAGGACTGGCCGCATCGGTGCCCGATTCGGGCGGGGTCTATGTGGTTCCCGCCTTTGTGGGTTTGGGAGCCCCTTATTGGAATCCCTACGCCCGGGGGACCATCGTGGGCATCACCCGGGGGACCAGCCTGAATCATTTGGTCCGGGCCACCCTGGAGTCTATTGCCTTCCAGGCAGCAGACCTGCTGGGCCTGATGGAGGAGGAATCGGGGATCCCGTTAAAAACCCTGAAGGTGGACGGGGGAGCCAGCGGCAATGATTTTCTCATGCAGGTCCAGGCGGATTTGCTGAGAGCCCGGGTCCAGCGTCCCAAAAACATCGAAACCACCTCCCTGGGGGCGGCTTATCTGGCCGGACTGGCCGTGGGATATTGGAAAGATCAGCGGGATATCCTGGAAAATTGGCAGCTGGACCGGGAGTTTTCAGTTTCCATAGAAGAAAGCCGGATCCATTCTCTCCAAAAGGGATGGAAGAGGGCGGTCCGGTGTGCTCTGGCCTGGGCTGCTGAAGCAGAGGAGGATGCCCTTTCGGATGGATCGAAACCGGAACGGCAACTGTAAAAAGAGAACAACAAAATAGTTATTTTTTTATCAATTTAACGAAATAAAGCAAAAGCCCTGATTTCCGGGCTTTTTTGTTTGAACTCCCTGAAATACCTTGCAAATAGTGAATTGTATACAAAAAAATCCATTGATTTTTATGGGAGAAAACAGTAAAATAAAATTGTAAGAAAATTTGAAATATTATTTCGCAATATGAAACGACAGCAAAATAGTGAGGAAACGTTATGAAAAATGGTTGTATTTGTACTTTTGCAGACGTTGCTTTCCTGAATGGATCGGTGGTAACGATTAATGAGAAGGACGATATTGCCCAGGGACTGGCTGTAGTGGGCAACAAGATTGCCTGTGTCGGCAGCGATGAGGAGGTACAAGCCTGGATCGGGCCGGATACCCGAGTCATCGATCTAAAGGGCCGAAGCCTGATTCCCGGTTTCATCGACACCCACTATCATCCCATATTAAAGGGATTCTTCGGGGACGACGAGGATGCGGCCATCATCAATACCAATCTGGCCAACTGCCCCTCCATCCAGGATATTCTGGAACTGATTCGCAAAGCCGCAGCTAAAAGAAAGCCGGGGGCCTGGATTTCCATGATGGGCTACGACCAGAACACCATTAAGGAAAAAAGGCATATCACTCTGGAAGAGCTGGATGCTGCTGCACCGGATAACCCGGTTCAGTGCATGAGGACCTGTGGTCACATCTGCATTTATAACAGCAAGGCCTTGGAGAGCATCGGCGTGACCAAAGCCGAGGATGCATCCAAGTTCCCCCACGACGAGATCGTGGTGGAAAAGGGGAAGCTTACCGGTATGGTGAAGGATCATACCCATTTCCTTGTTTGGAGCCACGTGGTCTACACGGAGGAACAGCAGATTGCTGCAGCAATGAAGTCCAACGACCTTCTTCTCCGAAACGGGATCACCTCAGTCCACGATTGCGGGGAGTTCATGACCCTGTCCTACCGGGTCATGCAGAAGCTCTGCCGGGAGAGAGCCTTCAAGCCCAGAGAGTACATGCTGATTCACAACGTGTACGGCAAGTCCTTTGCCATAGAAGAAAACGAACACCTCTTTGCCCTGGGAATCATGACCGGGCTGGGAGACGAATATTACCGGCTGGGATCCAGCAAATTCATGATCGACGGTGGGACCAGCGGCCCTTCCTGTGCCACCCGGGAGCCTTACAGTCACGACCCGGACATGCCGGGAATCCTTGGCTGGGAACGGGAAGAGGTAAGGGATTACATTAAGAAGATCAACGATGCCGGCTGTCAGGCTACCGCCCACGCGGTGGGAGATCTGGCGGTGGAATTCATGGTGGAAGGGTATGAACATGCCTTTCTGACCAATCCCAGGCCGGAAGCCCGTCACCGGATTGAGCACTGCACCCTGGTGGATCAGGACTTGATCGACCGGATGGCCAAGCTGAACATTTGTCCGACCTGCAATCCTGGCTTCATCGCCTGGAACGGCAGCAACTATATTAAATATTATGGAGAGCGGATGAAATATTTCAGTGCCCTCCGGTCCATGATCGATGCAGGAGTCCGGGTTTCCATCGCCAGCGATTCTCCCTCTGGTCCGGTGGAGCCCATCTCCATCATTGATGCAGCGGTTAACCGGATCGACCGGGTCACCGGCATGCAGACCGATCCGGCGCAGGCCATTTCAGTACGGGAGGCGATTCGCCTATATACGCTGAACGGAGCGTACAGCAGCTACGAAGACCATATCAAGGGCAGCCTGGAACCGGGCAAATTGGCGGATGTGGTGGTACTTTCCGAGAACATTCTGGAAACTCCCAAGGAGGAGCTTCTGCGGGTTGAGATTCAGATGACCATGGTGGATGGCATCATCGAGTTCGAAAAAAACTAAGTTATTGATTGGCAGAAGACCATCTGCCATGGGATAAAAGACATCTCAGGGAGGCCGGAAGAACTTGCAGCTATGGCATAGCCATAAGAAGGAGGAAAGTATGAAAAAGTTTTTAGCAGTTCTATTGATCTTAGTATTGGTACTGGGAACGATTACAGGCTGTGGAGGCGGGGCTGAGGAGCCGTCCGGCGAAGCAGTACCCTTCAAAGTCGGTGCAATCTATCCCCTGAGCGGAGCCAATGCTCTGCTGGGCAATCAGTGTCTGGACGCGGTTCAGATTGCGGTGGACTTCGTCAATGAAAAGGGCGGCGTTCAGGGCCGGCCTATTGAACTCGTAAGTGCTGATGCCCCGGATCCTACGGCAGCAGCCACAGAAGCCGGCCGTCTGGTAGACCAGGTTGGCGTAAAAGTGGTCTTCGGATCCCTGGCCAGCGGTAATGCTCTGGCCATCGCCGGCGTTACAGACAAGAGCGGTGTCGTTCTGGTTGAGTCCGGTGGTATCGCCGATGCTCTGACCGACTCCAACTTCAAGTATGTTTACCGAATCCTGGATAAGGGTGGTCTGCGAGGAGCTGTCGGTGCCGAATACGTTGGAACCAGCATTACTGAAACTCTGGGAATCGCACCTGCTGATGCGAAAGTCTTCATCATCCATGAAGAATCCAGCTATGGCGAATCCGTTGCCAACGGAGCAGAAGCCAAGGTAAAAGAAATGGGTATGCAGCTGGTGGGAAGAGCTCATTACAATACCACCATTACCGATATGTCTGCTCTGGTCCTTCAGATCAAACAGGCCAAACCCGATGTCCTGCTGACTGTAAACTATGTCAATGACGCTATTTTGCTGGTTGACACCCTGAAGCAGCTGCAGGCTATGCCGAAGGTCTTCATGGGACTGGGTGCCGGAACTACGGATCCCAACTTCGCCATGACCGTTGGTACTGATTCCGACGGATTCTTCTGTACGGACATGCCGACCAACCTGCCTCTTGACGTTTTCGAAGACGAAGAAATGAGAGCAACGGTAGAAGCCTTCCGAGAAGCTTTCCTGGCTAAGAACAGCAACCTGAAGAACGCCTCCATCGCAGCTGAAGCAGCCTTTGCCGGCGCTTACACCTTCCTGAATAACATTCTTCCCAATGCAGCCGATCTGGATGATCCTGAAACCATCCGTACCGCCGCGCTGGAAACCAAGCTGGATATGACCACTCTTGGCTTTGGATGGGATCTGGGAGAAGATGGACAGAACTACGCAGCCGGAGCCAACATCAATCAGTGGCAAAGTGGTTCTGTTGTAACCGTAGCTCCTGAATCACTGAAGAATGGGGATGCCATCAATGTGCCGCTTCCCATCGCCAATTTCTAACGACTGACATGCTGAGCTATTCCCCGCAGGGCTTTTGCCCTGCGGGGTATCCTACCTCTAAAGGAGTATAAGATGGAACAAGTTTTTCAAGTGTTTGTCTCTGGGCTCTTGTCCGGAGGGATTTACGCCCTGGCCAGCGTCGGACTGGCACTGATTTTCGGCATTGCCGGACTGGTGAATTTCGCCCACGGGGAATACCTGATGCTGGCAATGTATTTTGCCTTCTGGATGTATGGGATTTTCTCCCTGGACCCTTATCAGTCAGCCCTGATCAACCTGGCTCTCATGGCTATCCTCGGCTACCTCACCTATAAGTTCATCATGGAAAGGGTGCTGGATTCCAGCCATTCCATCCAGATGCTGCTGACCCTGGGACTTTCCATGGTGCTGCAAAATCTGGCCCTGATGCTGTGGAAGGCCGATTACCGCAATACCCGAATCGCCATGACGACCAGCACCCTGGATCTGGGACCCCTTCATCTGAGTACAGCCAGGGTCCTTGCCTTTGTTGTTGCCATCGCCGCTTCTGTGGCCCTTTACTATTTCCTTCATAAAACCTATACGGGTGCAGCCATGAGGGCCGTGGCACAAAACGGCAAAGCGGCTCAGCTGATGGGAATCAATCTGAAAAAGACCTATGCCCTGACCTTTATCATCGGCATTACCTTAGTTGGTCTGGCGGGTCTGTTGATCACACCCATTTATCCGGCATTCCCAACAGCCGGTGCGCCTTATGGCATCCTTTGCTTTATTGTTGTCGTTATCGGTGGACTTTCCAGTATACCCGGGGCCATCTTCGGAGGGCTGCTCATCGGACTGATCGAAAGCTTTGCCGGCTACTTCATCGGGCCTGCTTTCCAACAGGCCGCGTACTTCCTGCTCTTTATCCTGGTATTGATCTTTAAGCCCAGCGGCTTATTCGGAAAGGGATGAAAAGGGGGAGCATGACATGTTAAAAAGATTATTAAACATCAACAACTCGGTTTTATGGGCCATTGCGGTTTTATCCATCATCGTGCCCTTTTTCCTGCCGAATCGATATTTTCAGGATATCGCCGTTCTGACCTTCCTGTGGGCAGGGTTATCCTCCTCCTGGAATCTGTACAGCGGGTATTGCGGCAGGCTGTCCATCGGCCACGCGGCATTTTTGGGAATCGGAGCTTATTCCTCCACCATCCTGTATGTGAATTACGGCATTTCACCCTGGATCGGCATGATTGTCGGTGGTTTGTTCTCTGCCCTGGCGGCTTTGGTCATCGGCGGAACCACCCTGCGGCTTAAGGGAACCTTCTTCGTTCTTTCCACCGTTGCCTTTGCAGAGATCCTGAAGACTTTTGCCATTGTATCCAAGGACCTGACGGCCGGTTCCCTGGGGATGATGATCCCTTATAATCCCGGCTTTGCTAATATGATTTTTCAGGGAAAGATTCCCTTTGCTATTATTACCTGGGCATATATGATGCTGGTCATCATCCTCTGCGTCCGGCTGGAAAAATCCAAACTGGGCTATTCTCTGATCGCTGTGGGCGAAAACCAGGAGGCAGCAGAGAACCTGGGAGTCAATTCTACCCGGGTCATGCTCATTTCCTACGTGATGAGCGCGGTACTGACTTCTATCGGTGGAACCTTGTTTGCCCAATACATCATGTTTATTGAACCCATGTCCCTCATGAGTGTCGGTTACTCGGTCAACTTCATTTTGTATGCCATCGCCGGCGGTATGGGTACGGCTTTCGGGCCCATGGTGGGAGCCTTTATCCTGGTACCCGTAACGAATCTGCTCCGGGGCTATCTGTCCTTTATCAGCGGACTCCACGGTTTTGTCCTGGGTATGCTGCTGATCATCATCCTGCTATTCCGACCGGACGGCATCCTGCCTCAGCTGAAAGGCTTTGTGCGAAAGCTGATGAACCGGAATAAAAATAACGAAGAGAAGGGAGAATAGCCATGTTGCTGAAAATCGACAACGTAACCAAAAGATTCGGCGGCCTGGCTGCTGTTTCAGAAGTGTCCTTCGAATTGGAAGAAGGAATCATTCTGGGCCTGATCGGTCCCAATGGAGCCGGGAAATCTACTCTTTTCGGCTGCATCAACGGAACCCTGCCCTTGACGGAAGGAACCGTTACCTTTGACGGAAAAGTGATCAGCGGGAACAAATCCTTCCAGAATGCCAAGCTGGGGATCGCCAGAAGCTATCAGATCGTCCAGCCCTTTGGCAATATGACGGCTCTTCAGAACGCTATGGTCGGCGCCTTCTGCAAAACCAATAATTACAAGGAAGCCGAGCAGATTGCCCTCCGGTCGCTGGAAACCGTGAAACTGATCAAAAAGAAGGATGTGGTAGCCAAGCATCTGAATCTGGGAGAACGGAAAAAGCTGGAAATTGCCAAAGCTCTGTCTACCCAGCCCAAACTGCTGCTGCTGGATGAGGTCATGGCAGGTCTCAACACAACGGAAGTGCTGGAAATGGTGGGAATCATCAAATCCCTCAACACTTCCGGCATCACCATCATTATTATCGAACATATTATGGAAGCCATCATGAATATTTCAGACCGGATCATCGTCCTGAGCTTCGGAAAGAAAATCGCCGAAGGTTCCCCGGAAGAAATCAGTAAAGATCCCCATGTTATCGAAGCCTACTTCGGTGTGGAGGAGGTGGAAGAGCATGCTTAGCGTTAAAAATGTGAATTCCTTTTATGGGGAAGTGCAGGTCCTGCAGGACGTTTCTCTGGAAGTCAATAAGGGTGAGGTTGTTACCATCGTTGGTGCCAATGCAGCGGGAAAGAGCACTCTAATGTCCTGTATCTCCCGGACCGTACAGTCCTACAATGGTGAAATTGAGTTCGACGGCGTGCGGATAGACAAGTTTTCACCGGAAAAAATCGTGGATCTGGGTCTGATTCAGTGCCCGGAAGGCCGTCTGCTATTCCCCAGTCTGACAGTGCGGGAAAACCTGGAACTGGGGGCCTTCAGCAAACGCTCCCGGGCCACCCGAAAAGAGCGGCTGGAATACGTCTATGATCTTCTTCCCAGACTGAAGGAACGATCCAACCAGCTGGCCGGGTCTCTGTCCGGAGGAGAGGCCCAGATGTGCGCCATCGGCCGAGGACTCATGGCAAACCCTGTCATGCTGATGTTTGATGAACCCTCCCTGGGGCTGGCCCCCATCGTGGTCATCGAAGTCATGGAATTGATCAAGAATATCAGCAAAGAAGGTACCACCATCCTGCTGGTCGAACAGAACGTCCGCCAGTCCCTGAAGCTTTCCGACCGGGCTTACGTCATGGAAAACGGCAAGATCATCATGGAAGGGAAGGGCCGGGATCTCCTGAACAGCGAGGAAATCCGAAAAGCTTACCTGGGAATCTGATTCCGATCTGTTTTCTCAAATGGTTATTTAAAAAGAAAATCCTCGATTTAGAATCGAGGATTTTTCTGTATCCATATTAGGGTCAAATCGGCCCATGAGGGTGATTGAGCTCTATTATTAACTCATAAGGAAATCTAGGCGAACAGCAGGGCGTACAGAACCCCGAGGGTACCAATGGCAGCCAGGACCAACACCACTTTTGCTGGCATCCGACCTTCGTTGGAAACTGCTTTTCCGAAGAGGCCGAAGACGAAGGGGTGGATCAGGAAGGGCATGGCGAAGATGACCGGAATCATCAAGGCAGCCTCAGCACCGAACATGCCTCCCTGAACGGCTGCGAACAGACCAAAGTGGGAGATGGCGGCCGAGGTGGCCATGGCCGCATCGTTGATGCCCATGCCAGATAAAGCCAGCATCAGGAAACTGCCAAATACGGCTACGATTTGGAACCCAAAGGAGAAGAGCATCAAGCCCTTGACCTCCTGAGCTTTTTCACCCTGAGAGGACCGAAGGATCCGGAAGGACCAGAAGGCCAGCCCCAGACCTACAGCCACCAGGGGTGCAACCCATCCAATCATCAGGTACCCTTTGGAGGCACTGGCAGCCAGGATGGAGAAGACGAAAATATGGCCAAAGAAGGGGATGTTGATCATAATAGGAGCCCGGGATGCGGCTTCGTCCCCGAAATCTCCGGCGGTGCAGGCACCGGTCAAACCGGAGTGGGAAAGGGCACCGGCCATGCCGGGTCCCAGATTTCGCACATGGTTGACTTTAGCTACCCAAATCAGCAGAGCCAGTCCGCCGAACATCCAGAAGACCTGTCCGAATAGGCCGTAGGCCATGACAGCCTTCATGCCGGTAATGGCAAAGGCATCCAGCATCAGGGAGCCGCCGACGATGAAATTAGCACCCAGAACAACCGGGATGCCGGCAAACAGCAGAGACCGAAGGGTGGGTCCAAACTTCCATTCGGAAAGAATTGCACCAAGGGCCGCTGAAATCATCATAGCAAAGAATATCTGAGGCAGGGCGATCACCGGCTCGATGGCGGCTGCGATCCAGGCAGAAAGAAGCAGGATCCCGATGATGGCAATAATCTCAATAACACCTTTTCGGATATAAACGGATTTGTTCTTGACTTGGGCTTTCGGGTCAATCAGAATGACCGCGCCGGCCAGACCAACGTAGGCAATGATGGGGTAAAACTGGGAAAGGGGATCGGCTCCGTGGAAGCCCAGAATCAATCTCTTGACTCCTTCGATACCCATCAGTATAAAAAATGCCCGAATGATGAATACAAACTGGGTGTTCTTGGTACCCAGAAGAATCTCGTCTTCGCACAGGAAGACCGAATCATCTCCGGTAAGTTCCTGCTTAGTGATGATTTTCTTGATTTCTTGTCCTCCAACAAAAAATGAGGCAATCAGGGCAGTAACTGTCACTTTGCTCATCATGATCACGATGGGCAGTTCCTCAATCCCTGGAGTAGCTACATTTCCTTTGACCAGGGCCAGCCCCATCAGCAATCCGAAGATGACGATGATCAGAATCGGGGAATATTTGGTTCCCGCCACTACCGTTCTCGCAATCAAAATGATGGGAATGACCAGCAAGAATGTAATCAGTAGCTGGTCCAGCATTTGAATATGGGCAATCTGCTCTAAAATATTGTCCATTTTTCCTCCTTATAATGGTTTGTTATAAATACATTGTTATAAATATAGCATGTTACATAAGGAGGGGGCAATAAAAAAACCATCAGTTTTTAAAAGTCAGCAAATTAATTATACTGTATACAAGAAAAAAACTAACATTGTATTCAGCCTTTCCTTGCGGTGAAATAGCCGTTGTGGTAGTATCTATCTAGAATGGAGGAGCTCGTTATGGGGACAATAATCCGGGTGGAAAACCTGACCAAGAACTATCAGCTGGGGGAGGTCACGGTTGAGGCTCTCAAGGAAGCAACCTTTGAAATAGAAGAAGGGGAGTTCGTGGTTATCCTCGGCCCCTCCGGCTCTGGAAAAAGCACCCTGCTAAATATCATCGGCGGCATGGACACAGCGACCAGCGGCCGGGCTTTTCTGCGGGATCAGGAAATCACTGGGATGAACGAAGGACAGCTGACCCTTTATCGTCGAAACAAGGTTGGATTTGTCTTTCAGTTCTATAATCTGATGTCCAACCTGACTGCGGCTGAAAACATTGAGCTTTCAACGGAAATTTCGGAAAATCCCCTTCCGGTGGAACAAGTACTGGAGGAGGTAGGTCTATATAATAGAAGGGAGCACTTTCCATCCCAACTGTCAGGTGGGGAGCAGCAGCGGGTTTCCATAGCCCGGGCCATAGCCAAAAATCCGGAGCTGATTCTGTGCGACGAACCTACCGGTGCCCTGGATTATACTACTGGTATTACCGTGCTGAGCCTCTTGGCAAAACTCAATAAGGAAATGAATAAAACGGTGCTGGTCATCACCCACAACAGTGCCATTGCCGATATGGCCCACCGGGTGATACGGCTGGGCAGCGGACGGGTCGTGGAGAACCGGATCAATGAAAAGGTCATAAGGCCGGAAGAAGTAAGATGGTAAAGAACAGAAAAATCCTGAATAAGCGGCTTTTTAGGATGATCTGGTCTACCCGGGGGCAATATGGAGCCATTTTGGTCACCATTATTCTGGGTATCCTGATCTATATTGCTATGACCATGGCCGCCAATAACCTTCGGACTACTTTGGACACCTATTACTCGGAGTATAATTTTGCTGATTTTTTCCTGGAGGTCAATCAGGCAGGACCTGCAGCCTTAACGGATCTGGAAAAGGTGGAAGGGGTAACCCGGGCAGAAGGTTTTCTTTCTTCCTCAGCGTCCTTTGTGACGGAGGATCCGGATGAAAGGGTCAATGTACTGCTTCGGTCTTTTACCGGAATGGAACAGGTCAACCGGCTGATCCTTCTGGAAGGGCGGGAGATTCGGGACCCCTATAAAGAAGTGATGGTCTTCAAACCCTTTGCCGACGCAAGAGGGCTTAAAACGGGAGACGTCATTACCCTGCAGATCAGCGGAACCCCGGTGGATTTCGTGATAGCAGGACTGGCAGCCAGCCCGGAATTCATCTACCTGATGGAAAGCATTGATTCCATCATAACCGATCCGGCCAAGTACGGGGCTGTGTTTATGGATCAGGAGCTGATGCAGGGGCTGCTGGGAATGAAAGGTTCCTATAATTATATCGTTCTGGATTATGAAGAGAGCCGGATTCCAGCAGACCAGGAGGAAGCTTATACCGATCAGGTACTGGACGAGATTGAACCTCTGCTGGAAGGGTACGGAATCCAGCGGATTTACCATAGACGGGACCAGCTCAGCAATCTGATGATCGATCAGGAGATCCAGCAGCTTAAAACCATGTCCTCCTCGGTGCCGGTCATCTTCGTTCTGGTGGCTGCCCTGATCCTGACGATGATGCTGAACCGGATGGTAAAAAGGGATCGGGGGGTCATCGGCCTTCTGAAAGCCCAGGGCTATTCCAGCCGTCAGATTGTATTCCACTACGTCAAATATTCTCTGATGGCTGGNNGCTGGTATGATCGGCGGCCTGCTGGGCGGGATCCTGGGGATGGCTTCGGCAGGGGGAATGACCCAGATTTATCTGCAGTACTTTAACATTCCCATGCTAAAAGCTTCTTTTGATTTTCGGTATGTACTGGCCGGATTTCTGATGGCCTCCCTGATCTGCACCATGGCCGGTCTTTTGGGAACCCGTGGTATTCTGGCCATCCTGCCGGCAGAGTCTATGAAGACAGAAGCCCCCAGACCGGGGAAAAGAATCTTGCTGGAAAAGTGGAAATCCCTGTGGAAGAAGTTCAGCTTCAGTTGGAAGCTGGTGCTGAAAAATATCTTCCGAACCAAGAAGCGAACGGGGCTGGTTGTAGCCGGAGTAGTTTTTACTTATGGAATGATGCTATTTACTTTCTCCATGCCAGCGGTCATCGACGACATGATGGTCAAGTATTTTTCAGAAACCATGAAAATGGATTACAGCGTCAGCTATAAGACGCCCCTGGATCAACGGACGGTCCAGGACATTAAAAAAATAGGGGACATCGAGGAAGCAGAAGGGAAAACTGAAATACCAGTGGAGATCCGGTACGGCAACCGATCCTCTTCCCTCAATTTGTTGGCCCTGTCCCGGGATACGGTTTTTTACGGATTTCAGGATGCCAAAGGTAGACGGATCAGTCTCCCCAAAGAAGGGCTGCTGATTTCAGAGAATCTGGCCAATACCCTGCAGGTGAAGGAGGGGGACCGGGTCCGGTTAAAGCCTTATAACGGCAAGGATCCGGTAACCATGGAGGTTGGAGGAGTCGTCACCCAGATGCTGGGGATGGGGGCCTATACCAATCGGGACAATCTGCCAGTCCAGCTGATGGATAAGGAACTGATTACCGGGGTCAATCTGAAGACCCGGGATCCGAATATTGTGAAGGAGTTGAATCAGGCGGCCAACATCCGTTCCATTACCAGCACATCCGACATTCGGGCTACCTATGAACAGTCTATGGTGATGGTGGTGGTTTCCATAACGATGATGCTGATTTTTTCAGGAATTCTCGGATTTTCCATTGTCTACAACGTAACCAGCGTCAATATCGGCGAGAGGGAAACTGAGTTTTCTACCCTCCGGGTGCTGGGTTTCGGCAATCAGGATATCTTCCGGCTGATACTGAAGGAAAATAACGTGATTACCCTGATTGGCATCCTGCTGGGAATCCCGGTGGGGGCTGCCATGCTCCATTATTCCAGCCGTTCCTTTTCCACAGAGGCCTATACCATTAAAATGGAACCGACCGTTCCGGCCATGATATATGCGGCTGTGGCTACCATATTCTTTATCGTTCTGGCTCAGGGAGCCACCTTCCGTAAGATTAAAAAACTGGATTTCATGCAAGCTTTGAAATCCAGAGTTTAGGGGGACCTTATGAAAAAAATTAAAGGAAAAGCGCTGATCCTTCTCCTTCTTCTGGTGGTTGTGGCTGGAGGTGCCGGCTACATGTTTCTGGGTGGCGGAATTCCGGTGGAGACGGCATTGGTGGACAAAGGCCCGGTAATCCTTACCGTATCGGAAACTGGTCAGATAGAGGCGGAAGGAACGATACGGCTGACGGCTAAAAGCATGGTTGACGTAAAAAAACTTTATGTCAAAGAAGGAGATTCGGTTCAGGCGGGAACCCTTTTGCTGGAAGGGGATGAAGGAACGGTGGAATATGACATCAGCGCCCTTCGGGCTCAGTCTTCCGGTCTTTCTGCCCAGCTTGCCACAGCCGATTCCCTGGCGAAAAAGACCAGGACCCTCTATGAATCCGGGGCCATCAGCCAGGCCGAATACGACGAAGCAAGGACTGCAGCAGCTCAGCTTCGATCCCAGTTAAACGCCCTGAATTATACGATTCGGGGGCTGCAAGCAGGAACTGACAGCCAGGGAGTCAAGAGTCCCATCAGCGGAGCGGTTACCGAGCTGTGGGCAAAAGAGGGGGAAATCCTTCAGCCAGGAATGCCAGTAGCTGAAATATCACCCTTAAAATCCTACCAGGTGAAACTGCAGATGATTGCCAGTGAAGCCTCCTCTGTACAAGTGGGTGACCCGGTGACCCTGAAGCAGAAGGATCAAGTTCTTACGGAAGAAAGCCAAGTCCTGTGGGTATCGAAAAAAGCCAAGGAAGTCCTGTCAGCCATTGGCATCGCCCAAAAAAGAGTAGAGGTGACAGTCCGTGTTCCTGATTCCTTGACGAACCTGATTCTGGGTGATGATGTAGAGGTCATTATAAAGACGGATGAAACCGAGCAGGTGATGCGGGTTCCGGAAAAGGCAGTATTTGAGATGGAAGGGAAGAAGTACGTCTACCTGGTGGATGGGAACCGGAGCCGGCTGTTGGAGATTGGAACCGGTCTGGAGGGGGACGATTGGATAGAAGTTATTACTGGATTGAAAGAGGGGGATCAGGTAATCCTGTCTCCCGGAAACGACTTGAAGGATGGACAGAAATTACTCCTTAGATAATATCCGTGGACTCTTTATGTGTCTGATCCCTCTGTCCCACTATACCAGGGTGGCAGGGGGATTTTCTCTGGATTCTGCGGGCGGACTCATTTATACGGGCATTATGATTTTTACTATGGAAGGCTTCGTCCTGCTCTCCGGATTCCTTTCAAAGAATCCGGAACGGTCCCGAAAGGGGGCCTTTAAAACCTTCTTGCTGCCATACCTGGTTTGGACCACGGTGTTTTTCGGTTATCGCTATTTGATATTTGGAACAGCAATTCTGAATTACCTGAATCCGCCCTTTGCCCTTTGGTTTCTCTGGAGCTTGTTCTTCTACCGGTTCTTTTTGAAGGATCTGGTAAAAATTCCTTATCGGATGATCCTTGCCCTGGCTCTTTACCTGTTGGCAGGGCAGATCGGCTTTTTCGGTGAGGATCTGGAGCTGGGGAGAACTGCATCATTTCTATTTTTCTTTCTGATTGGCTATCAATTGGACTGGAAAACGCTGGAACGGATTAGGGAGTTGGCATTCTGGAAGACAGCCCTGCTGGCTGCTGCCTTTACTGCCGTCGTTCTCCTGTATTGCTTTATCCTGCCCTATTCGTCGGAGTTTCTTTTATTTCGCAGCCCGGGATCTTTTTACGGCCTTGCCTGGTACCAGGACATCCTCGGACGGATCCTGATCGGGGCAGCCACACTGAGCATGATGACGGTTCTCCTGAACCGGATGCCGGACCGGCCCTCTTTTCTGACCCGTATCGGGCGGAACACCATGCCCCTGTATATCTTTCATCTATTTATCCGGTACCTGGTGAAGGTATGGGGCATTCCATCGGATAACCCAATTCTTTATTACGGGATTTTACTGGCCCTTTGGATTGGTACCATCCTGATCTTTACCAGCAAGCCGTCTATCCGGCTGTATGATTGGATCATGGGGCATGCAGAAAAGGTAGTGGAAAAATCAAGGGATATTATCCAAAAAAATCGAAAACACTGTTGACATTCCGATGCAACAGTGTTAAATTTAATTTAGGTTAGCACTCACTAGGTGCGAGTGCTAACAAGGGGCCAAAAGCCATTGGAATGGCCGGAGCCCTGAAAGGAGCATGACCATGGATTTAAGTGAACGAAAATTAAAAATCCTTCAGGCCATCATCGGTGATTTTATCAGGACCGCTGAGCCCGTTGGCTCCAGGACCCTTTCCAAGAAATTTGATATGGGGGTCAGTCCTGCTACCATAAGAAATGAAATGTCCGACCTGGAAGAAATGGGGTATCTCACCCATCCCCATACATCGGCAGGCCGGGTGCCTTCTGATAAGGCCTACAGACTCTATGTCAACAGCCTGATGGAGAAAAGAACTCTGACGGAAGAGGAAAAGGAATTCATCCGGACGAAGCTGAACAGCAACATTTCAGAACTGGAAAAAACCATTCAGCATGCCGCTCGGCTTCTGTCGGAAATCACCATGCTGACCTCCTTCGCCATCACCCCCAATCAGACGGCAGACAAACTGAAATACATCAATCTCCTGCCAGTGGATGATCGGACGGTGGTGCTGATGATCGTAGCCGAAAGCGGTAAGATCTCCAACACAACAGTGAAACTGAAAGATCCATACTCCATGGAGGGACTGGACCTGCTGTCCAAGTCCATGACTTTCACCTATAAAGGAAAAACCCTGAGCGAAGTGCTGACCCTGGACATCATCCGGACTTTCCGGACCGATATGGCGGCATTATCCCGGCTGGCAGAGAACATCATGCCCAACTTCCTCAGCATTTTGGAACGGATGCTGGACGTGGATCTCTTTATGGACGGCTATACCAATATCTTTTCCTTTCCCGAATATAACGATATCGACAAGGCTAAGATGTTTCTGGAAATGCTGAACAAGAAGGATGACTTTACCAAGACATTGATTGAACGGGGTGACGGAATCATGATCACCATCGGCAACGAAAACACCGATGACCGGATGCAGGAATGCAGCCTGATCACCGCCACTTACCACATAGACGGCAAATTGCTCGGAAAGCTTGGAGTAATCGGGCCGACCCGAATGAAATACGATGAAGTCCTATCGGTCATCGAGTACATGACGGACAATCTCAGTGAAAGCTTTAAACTGACAGGAGGGAAGGAAAAAGAATGAGCAATAAGAAGAATCAGGCACCCCATGAAGAGGAATTGCTGAAAGAAGAACAGACGGAAGCCGCTGGGAAGGATTCAGGGGAAGAAGCTCCGGAAACACCAGCGGAGGCCCCGGAAAAGAAAAATCCGGAGGAGGAAGCCATGGAGACCAAATATCTCCGGTTGATGGCAGACTTCCAGAATTACAAAAAACGTTCCGAAAAGGAAAAAGCAGACATTTATGCATATGCCAATGAGAAAATCATCTTGGAATTGCTTGATGTGATAGACAACTACGAGAGGGCCTTATCCCATCAAAGGGAAGAAGGAACTGCGCTGCAGGAGGGCATGGCCATGATCTACAAGCAGTTCAAAGCCGTGCTTGAAAAGAACGGAGTCGTGGAAATCGAGGCCCTGGGCCAGGATTTCGACCCGAACCTGCACAATGCAGTGATGACGGAAAACAGCGCCGAATACGGCCACGGTAAGGTTTCCTGCGTGTTGCAGAAGGGGTATCTCTTGAACGATAAAGTCATCCGACATACCATGGTCAAAGTGGCTGAGTAGTTTTAATGATTAATGGAGGAAAATAAAATGGGAAAAGTAATAGGAATCGACTTAGGAACAACCAACTCTTGTGTTTCCGTCCTGGAGGGCGGTGAACCGGTAGTAATAACCAATGCAGAAGGCAATCGGACTACTCCATCCGTGGTGGGTTTCACCAAAGGCGGAGAAAGACTGGTTGGTGAAACAGCCAAAAGACAGGCCATCACCAATCCGGACCGAACCATCGCATCCATCAAGAGACATATGGGAACCAGCCACACGGTGGAAATTGACGGCAAAAAATATACGCCACAGGACATCTCCGCTATGGTTCTGAGCAAGCTGAAAGCCGATGCCGAAGCTTATCTGGGTGAAAAGGTCACCGAAGCGGTCATCACCGTACCGGCATACTTTACCGACAGCCAGAAACAGGCTACCAAGGATGCGGGAAAAATCGCCGGGCTGGACGTGAAGAGAATCATCAACGAGCCGACGGCTGCCTCCCTGGCTTACGGGCTGGACAAAGACATGGGTCACCACAAGATTCTGGTCTATGACCTGGGCGGCGGAACCTTTGACGTATCCATACTGGAAATCGGAGATGGAGTTTTTGAAGTACTGGCCACCAACGGAAACAACAAGCTAGGGGGAGACGACTTTGATGAAGTGCTGGTCAACCACATTGCCGATACCTTTGCCCGGGAAAACGGCGTAGATCTCCGAAAAGACAAGATGGCTCACCAGCGGCTGAAGGAAGCAGCAGAAAAGGCCAAGAAGGAACTGTCCAGTTCCCAGACCGCCAGTATCAACCTGCCCTTTATCACCGTTAATGCCGATGGACCTCTCCATCTGGATATGGAAGTTACCCGAGCTAAATTTGATCAGCTGACCGGTCACCTGGTAGAAAAGACCATTGAGCCCATGAAGAAGGCCATGTCTGATGCCGGGGTCACCAACAGCGACATTGAAAAAGTCATCCTGGTTGGAGGATCCACCCGAATCCCGGCAGTTCAGGAAGCAGTAAAGAAAATTACCGGCAAGGATCCCTTCAAGGGCATCAACCCGGATGAATGCGTAGCCATCGGTGCAGCCATCCAGGCTGGGGTACTGACCGGAGAAGTCCATGACGTGCTGCTGCTGGACGTTACACCCCTGTCCCTGTCCATTGAGACTCTAGGCGGCGTAGCAACCCGACTGATTGAAAGAAATACCACCATTCCTACCAAGAAGAGCCAAATCTTCTCCACAGCAGCCGACAATCAGACTGCCGTAGACATCCACGTTATGCAGGGTGAACGGGAAATGGCTTCCGGCAATATCACCTTAGGCCGATTCCAGCTTTCCGGTATTCCGCCGGCACCCCGAGGAATCCCCCAGATCGAAGTTACTTTTGATATCGACGCCAACGGCATCGTCAATGTAAGCGCCAAAGACCTTGGAACCGGTAAGGAACAGAGGATCACCATCACTTCCTCCACCAAGCTGTCCGATGACGAAATCAAGGCAAAGATCAAGGAAGCAGAACAGTTTGCCGAAGAAGACAAGAGAAAGAAGGAAGAGGTAGAGGTTCGGAACCGGGCGGAAACTCTGGTATACGAAACAGAAAAATCCCTGAAGGATATCGAAGCCAGCCTGTCCGAGGATGAAAAAGCCAAAATAAACGATGCCAAGGATGCTCTCTCCAGAGCCCTGGAAGGCACCAATGTGGAAGAAATCAAGGAAAAAACCGAGAAACTCACCGAAGAATTCCACACCATTTCGGCAAAGATGTACCAGCAGGCTCAAGCGAATCAGGAACAGGCCCAGTCTCAGAACATGGGTCAGGATTCCGGCAGCAGCGATGGACCCCAGGACAACGTGGTAGATGCAGAATATGAAGTCGTGGATGAAGACGACAAGAAATAAAGCCCATATAACCGGCCCCTCGGGGTCCGGGCCCAGGCACTCCTCTTCGGGGGAGTGCTTGGCTGGTTATAGACATCAAGCAAGAAAAGGAGAGGAAAATGGCAGAGAATAAACGGGATTTTTATGAAGTCCTCGGTGTCAGCAGGGGGGCCAGTGATGATGAAATAAAGAAGGCTTACCGTAAAATGGCCATGAAATATCATCCGGATAAAAATCCAGGAGACAAACAGGCGGAAGACAAGTTTAAGGAAGTCAACGAGGCTTACAGTATTCTTTCCGATGCTGACAAACGAAATAAATACGACCGGTTCGGTCATGCAGGAGTAGATCCCAATGCCGGCTTTGGAGGCGGTGGGTTCGGCGGTTTCGGCGGCGGCGGTGGATTTGAGGATATCTTTGATATTTTTGGCGGTATGTTCGGCGGCGGCGGGGCAGCCCAGCGGCGCAGGAACGGTCCGATGAAAGGTCGGGATCTTCAGTATGCCATCACCATTTCCTTTGAAGAAGCAGCCTTTGGCACCAAGAAGCAGATTCAGGTCAACAAATTTGTCGCCTGCCATGCCTGTGACGGCTCCGGATCCGAAAAGGGAACCAATAAGAAGGCCTGTGAAAAATGCCATGGTACTGGTGAACAGCGCACCGTGAAAAATACCCCCTTTGGCACCTTCCAGTCCTCTACTCCCTGTGACGAATGCAACGGGACCGGAGAAGTCAACGAACATCCCTGTAAGGAATGCAACGGCTCCGGAAAAGTCCGGAAAACAGTCACCATCGCCGTGGAGATTCCTGCCGGCGTGGACAACGATTCCGTCATTTCCATCCGAGGTCAGGGAGAACCAGGAACCAATGGCGGTCCCAGCGGAGACCTTTATGTTGTGGTGACCGTAACGCCCCATAAGATGTTCAAGAGGAACGGCAGCGACCTGATTCTGGAAATGCCCATTTCCTTTACTCAGCTGGCGCTGGGGGATGATATCATCGTTCCTACCCTCAGCGAAAAGATTTCCTACAAGATTCCGCCGGGAACCCAGCCGGACACCGTATTCCGAATCAAGGGAAAGGGAATCAAATCGGTACGTACCGGAAAAACCGGAGATCTGTACATCAAGGTGGAATTGGAGATTCCAACAAAACTGACCGGAGAGCAGAAGAAGAAGATCAAAGAACTGGGGACAGTGCTGGGTCAGGAAAGCTACACCAAGAAGAGCAAATTTGCTGAAACCATGAAAGAGCTGTTCAAATGAAATACATTGAAGCAACGATTTACACCAGTATCTACGGAATCGAACCGGTAACGGAGCTGCTGGATTCCATGGACGTGACCGGAGTGGTCATTGAAAATCCGGAAGATGTGGACCAGCTGATGGAGAAGAAAAACTCCTACGACTGGGATTATGTGGCCCCCTCGGTGCTGAGCCTTCGGGACCGGGAGCCTAATGTCCGGTTTTATCTGGAGGATTCAAAGGAAGGGTATAAAAAGCTGGAAGAGATCCGGATCCGGACCATGATGCTGAAGGGTCAGGAGTACGAAGGGAATCTCCCGGCCGGCCAGACACTGGGAAGAATGTATCTGGAAGAAGTAGTGGTGGACGATGCCGACTGGAAGGACAACTGGAAGGAATACTTTAAAGCAGCCCGGGTAACAGAGCGGTTGGTCATCAAGCCTAGCTGGGAGCATTATGAACCGGAAAACCCGGAGGATCTGATCATCGAAATCGATCCGGGGATGGCCTTTGGCACTGGTACCCATGCTACTACCTCCCTCTGCCTGAAACTGACGGAAAAATACCTGAAACCGGGAGATGCGGTTCTGGATGTGGGCTGTGGCTCCGGAATATTGTCCATCGCAGCAGCCCTATTGGGGGCAGGAAAAGTGCTGGGGGTGGACATCGACCCGGTGGCTGTTCCCATTGCCCTTGAAAACACAGCCCTCAATGGCCTGTCTGACCGGATTGAGATTCGGGAGGGGGACTTGACTAAGGGTTTGGATTTTAAAGGTGATCTGGTTCTCGGGAACCTGATGGCGGACCTTGTGATGATGCTCAGCGACGACGTGGCTGGCCATCTGAAGGAGGAAGGCCTGTTTATTTCCTCCGGCATCCTGACGGAAAAGAAGGACCAGGTGGTAAACCACATGGAATCCCGGGGATTTGAAATCCTGGAAGTGCTGGAGCAGGATGAGTGGTGCGCCATCGCCGCAAAAATGATAAAATAAATTGACCATAAAGGAGAGGCTATGAGCAGATTCTTTGTAACTCCTGATGCAGTAGGGGATGCTGCTATCCGGATTACGGACCGGGAAGACCTGCACCATATGATAAAGGTCCTTCGGCTCAAGCCGGGGGATGAGATTGAAGTATCCGACGGAACCGCCTGGGAATACCGGGGGGTTCTTCGACTTGTCACAGCGGAAGAAGCGGTAGCGGACATCGTAGACAAACAGGCTTTCGCCCGGGAGCCTGCTATACAGATCACCCTGTTTCAGGGGATGCCCAAACAGGGGAAAATGGAGCTGATCATTCAAAAGGCCGTGGAACTGGGAGTGTCCCGGATCGTTCCGGTGTTTACGGATCGCTCCGTAGTGACCGACAACGGGAAGATGGATAAGAAAATCCAGCGCTGGCAGAAGATCGCCGATGAAGCGGTGAAACAGTGCCGGAGAGGAAAGATCCCTGAAATTGGGGAAGACCTGACTTTTTCCCGGATGGTGGAACAATGGAAGGATTACGACTGCGTCCTTTTCCCCTACGAAAATGAAGAGGACCGATCTCTGAAGGCCGGTCTGCGAAGCCTGACGGAAAAACCGAAAACCCTTGCCATCATCATTGGTCCGGAGGGAGGCTTTTCCGACCGGGAAGCAGCCCTGCTGAAGGACAAGGGGGCCCTGTGTGTCACCTTAGGCAAGACCATCCTGAGAACAGAAACCGCCGGCCTGGCCGCCATCGCCATGGTCCTCTACGAACTGGAAATGAACTAATTAACTATATAAGCAGGTCTGCCAATTGGCAGACCTGCTTATATAGTTGGCGATTTTTATAGGATGGACAGGGGGACGAACAAGGTGGTGATCATATAGGCAAAGGCGGCCACCAGGGAAGTAAAGGCGATGATCTTGGGCTTCATCCGGGATTCCCCCTCCAGGAAAGCCATGGAGGTAATCCAGGAAATCACCAGGGCGACCAGCAGGATAATGGTCATCTGATTGATCAGCCCCCCGTATCCCCGGAAAAACCAGGCCAGCGCCGCTACCACCGCTGCGCAGATAAAATATTTGAGGGCGCTTCCCCGTTTGAAAATCACCGGCAGCAGGAAGGTGGCCCAGATGATGCCGATGATCAGGCATTTAATAATTAAAAGGGTCCAATCATTCATGACTCGATTCCTTTCCGACTTGGTTTATTTTTTTCCCGGCCTCCGCTTCGCTGCCGAAGAACACCTGATACCAAAGGATAAAAGTATAGACGGCCCAGATTCTCCTGGAATGATTGAAGCGGCCTGCCCGATGCTCTTCCAGCAGGGTCAGGATCTTTCCTGTTTCGAAGAATTCCCGTCCGACGGGACCGGTGAAGGCTTCCTTAATGGTATTATAATAGAGGTCCTCCTTCAGCCATTCGGGCAGGGGCAGGGGAAAGGCCATCTTTCTGCGGTTGGCACTGATTTCATTCATCCGGCTCCGGGCAGCCTGCCGAAGAGCCAGCTTGGTATTTTCCTTGCTGACCTTGTATTTGGTAGGGATCCGCCGGGCCAGGGCAAAGATTTCCTTGTCCAGGAAGGGGACCCGCAGCTCCAGAGAGTGTGCCATAGACATTTTATCTGCCTTCAGCAGGATTTCCTGGACCATCCATACGTGCATATCCATGTACTGCATCTTGGTGATGTCGTCCAGATTCTGGACCTTGTCATAGAAGGGCTTCGTATAAGTCTGGGGCCGATGGGAGACATAGCTGCCCTTCAGGTAGGATTCCCGCTCCCCGTAGGGGAAGATGTTGGAATTTCCGATGTAGCGCTCTTCAATGGGAAGGCTGCCCCTTATTAAAAAGTTTTTACCCTTGAACCGAGGTAGTGCTTTGGCGATTACGGCCAGACCTTTTCGCAGGGGAAGGGGCAGTTTCTGGTAGGAAGCCAGATCCAGAGGTTCCTTATAGACGTTGTAGCCTCCGAACATCTCATCGGCGCCTTCTCCGGACAGGACCACTTTCAGGTCTTCAGCAGCCCGCTGGGAAACGAAGAAAAGCAGGTTGGCGCTGGGATTAGCCAGAGGCTCATCCAGGTGGTACTGAACCAGGGGTGCGTTATGCAAGTATTCCTCATCGGAAACGATTTTCAGGTAATTTTCCACCCCCAGCTCATCAGAGACCATCTTGGCTCCTTCGTCTTCGCTGTAGCGTTTGTCATCAAAGCCGATGGTGTAGGTCCGCAGCTTCTGGACCCGGGACAGTTCACTGGCCACGTAGCTGGAATCCACCCCACTGGAAAGAAAGCAGCCTACTTCCACGTCGCTGACTTTGTGGGCGTGGACGCTGTCTTCGAAGGTTTTTTTGATTTCTTCCACATAGTAGTCCATGCTTTTATCCGGATCCATGTCGAAGGTAACCTCGAAATATTTCTCGATTTTCAACTCTCCCTGCTGATATTCCAGATAGTGACCCGGCTTTAATTTCCAAACGTTTTTAAAAAAGGTGTCATATCCGGGAACGCAGCCGAAGGTCATATAATCAGGCAGCTTGTCCCGGTTGAATTCTTTGACGAAGTCGGGATGGGGGAGAAAGCCTTTAATCTCTGAGCCATAAAAGAAACGGCCGTTCATGGTGGCATAATAAAAGGGCTTGATTCCGAAAAAGTCTCTGGCCCCGAACAATTTCTGCTCTTTTTTATCCCAGATGACGAAGGCGAACATGCCCCGGAGCTTGTTGAGGATTCCGGCACCATATTCTTCATATCCGTGCAGGATGGTCTCGGTATCCCCATGGGTACGGAAAATGTGACCCTTCTGAATCAGGTCTTCCCGCAATTCCTGGTAATTATAGATTTCTCCGTTGAAGGTGATGACCTTGGTTCCGTCCTCGTTGCTCATGGGCTGGACACTGCCCTCCAGGTCAATGATGCTCAGCCGGGCAAAGCCCATGGCTATCCCGTCATCCACGTAGCTGTCCTGGGAATCGGGACCCCGATGCCGGATGGCATCAATCATTGAATCTATTAAAGTGGCGGAATCCATGCCTCCGCCGGTAAAACCTATAAAACCGCACATATATTGTAACCTCCGAGTTGAATTTTTTACATTTTTTTCATACAAAATCATTTTACACTTATTTAATGGCTAAGGAAAGGGTAAATATGATATCATAGTAAAAAAGAAAGGGAGGTCGATTATTGTGGGATTTGAATTATCACCGGCAATCTTGTGGATCATCATAGCGGTTGTTTTCGGGATTATCGAGGTGGCTACCCTGGGAATCCTGACCATTTGGTTTGCCCTGGGAGCTCTGGCAGCAGCTGTGGCGGCCATACTGGGAGCAGGAGTCCCCTTGCAGATCATCCTGTTCTTTGTCATATCCGTCCTTCTGCTGTATTTTACCAGACCGGTTGCTGAAAAATACCTGAAGATCGGGAAACACAAAACCAACGTGGAGTCCCTGGTGGGACAGCGGGTGGTGATCCTGGAAGGATTCGGACCGGGACAGGCCGGCCGGGGCCGGGTTGGAGGCCAGGAATGGGCTTGTGAAGCTGCAGATCGAAAAGAAGCTTTTGAAGTTGGAGAAGAAGCCGTTATCGTTCGGATCGAGGGAGTGCGTTTGCTGCTTCAGAGAGAGGAAGGTTAATATGTCATTTATATTATCAAGTTTACCCGTATTACTCATCGTTGTACTGGTGGTGTCCTTGATTGCCACCAATATAAGAATCGTACCCCAGGCCCACGCCTATGTAATCGAAAGACTTGGTGCCTATAATGAAACCTGGAATGTGGGACTCCATTTTAAAATTCCCGTTATTGATAAGATTTCGAGAAAAGTGAGCCTGAAGGAGCACGTACTGGATTTCCCGCCTCAGCCGGTCATCACCCGGGATAACGTTACCATGGAAATCGATACGGTCATCTACTATCAGATCACCGATCCTAAATTATTTACCTATGGGGTGGAGATGCCCTTATCAGCCATTGAAAATCTGACGGCTACCACCCTGAGAAATATCATCGGAGACCTGGAGCTGGACAGCACTTTGACCGGCCGGGAAATCATCAATACCAAGATTCGGATCGTCCTGGATGAAGCCACCGACCCCTGGGGCATCAAGATCAATCGGGTTGAAGTTAAAAATATTCTGCCCCCCAGAGACATTCAAGTCGCCATGGAAAAGCAGATGCGGGCAGAACGGGAACGACGGGAAGCCATCATCCGGGCAGAGGGAGAGAAACGGTCGGCTATTTTGGTTGCAGAAGGTCAGAAAGAAGCAGTCATTCTGGAAGCAGAAGGACAAAAGCAGAGCGCCATCCGTCAGGCAGAAGGCCAGTCGGAAGCGATTCGACTGGTGCAGCAGGCTACTGCTGACGGAATCCGGATGCTCAATGAATCAGATCCCACCCAGAAGATCCTGGCCCTGAAGAGCCTGGATGCTTTTGTCAAAGCAGCCGACGGAAAAGCTACTAAAATCATCATTCCATCGGAGATCCAGGGGCTGGCCGGACTGGCTACCGGTATTTCCGAAGTATTAAAGAATCAACAGGAGTAATCGAAAAAATGAAAATCGCCTTTCATACCCTGGGCTGTAAGGTTAATCAATATGAGACGGAAGCCCTGAAAGAACAGTTTTCTGCCCGGGGGTACCAGGTGGTAGATGAGAAGGATTATGCGGATATTTATGTAATCAACACCTGCACGGTCACCAGCCTGGCGGATCGCAAGTCCCGACAATATATTCGCCGGATGAAGAAGGTCAACCCGGAAGGGCTGATTGCGGTTACCGGCTGCTACGCCCAGATCAGTCCGGAGGAAGTGGCTGCTATTCCGGAGGTGGATCTGGTAGCCGGCACCAACGAAAAGGGAAACCTGATCCGCTACGTGGAAGAAAAACTGGGCAGCCGGGAAGGCTCCGCCGTTCATGTCCTGGATTACGATCAGCTGACGGAATATGAAGAGACCGGAGTCATCACCTCCATGGACAGTAAGACCCGGGCTTTTATCAAAATTCAGGAAGGGTGCAACCGGTTCTGTTCCTACTGCATCATCCCCTATGCCCGTGGTCTCGTCCGCAGCCGGGGGCTGGATGAAATTCTGGAAGAAGCCAAAAATCTCATTGAAAAAGGATTTAAGGAATTAGTACTGACCGGAATCAATACCGCCCTGTACGGAATGGAAAAAGAGGAGACCTCCGGCGTTGAGCTGGTCGTGGGCCGGCTCAATGAACTGCCCGGGGATTTTCGGATCCGTCTCAGTTCGTTAGAGCCAACGGTGGTCAATAAAGAATATGTCCGGCGTTTGTTTGCCTACGACAAGCTTTGCCATCACCTCCATTTATCGGCCCAGAGCGGGAGCAACCGGATCCTGAAGGGAATGAACCGGAACTATACCAGGGAGGAATACCTGGACATCGTCCGGATGCTCCGGGATTTCGATCCCCATTATGGGATATCCACCGATATCATTGCCGGGTTCCCCGGAGAGACAGAAAGGGACTTTGCAGACAGCCTGGATTTGATCGAAAAATCCGGATTCTGCCGGGTTCATGCCTTTGGCTATTCCAGAAGGCAAGGGACCAAAGCCTGGGATATGGATGGACAAGTGGCTTCTGAAGTTAAAAGCGGGCGGACCAGCCGGCTCATTGAAGAAGGAAACCGGGCTGCCCAGGAATTTTTTCAGGGGATGACCGGAGAAGAACGGATCGTCCTGACGGAAGAAAAAGAAGGTTCCTTTCTGACGGGTTATACGGACAACTATGTCAAGGCCTATATCGAAGGAGGGGAGGAAGACCAGCTCAATAAATTCCTCCGGGTCCGGGTGATTACTCCATACAAAGACGGGGTAAAATGTTCTTTAATATCGTAAAGGGGGGATTCGGGATGAGAAAGTTGCTGGCAGGCTATGCCATCATTGCCGCCGTTCTGCTGGGAGGGGCCGGATTGATCTTTGCCGGTTACAGCTGGGCGGAGAGTTCCGGTATCCAGCAGGGAGAGGGCTGTTTCGGGGGAAGCTGTTCGCTGAAGGAATTGAATAAGAGTAGAGGAGAATAAACTATGCCAAAATGTATATTCTGCATGATCGCCAACAAAGAGATTCCGTCCGACATCGTGTACGAAGATGATCAGATCCTGGCATTCCGGGACCTGGAACCCCAGGCGCCGGTCCACGTGCTGATCGTTCCGAAAAAACATATCGCCTCCCTGGATAACATGACCCAGGAAGATCAGGCACTTCTGGGTTACCTGATGTACAAGGTTCCCGATATTGCCAAAGAGCTGGAACTGGTCAACGGTTACCGGCTGGTCAACAACTGCGGGGAAGACGGCATGCAGACCGTTCATCACCTTCATTTCCACTTGCTTGGAAAGCGAAAAATGACCTGGCCTCCAGGCTGATAACCGACCGAATCAAATAAATTGAAGGAATCCTTAAATATTTCTTGATTCCACCTGAAATAAATAGTATAATACCACTGTTGTAGGTTGAGCCGTTTTGAAAGCATCTAAGTGATTTCCAGATAGGGCAGGAGGTGAATTGGATACATGGCACAAGTAGTGGTAAGAGAAAACGAAAGCTTGGAAAGCGCGTTGAAGAGATTCAAGCGTTCTTGTGCGAGAGATGGCGTAATGTCAGAACTCCGAAAAAGAGAACACTATGAAAAACCCAGCGTGAAGAGAAAGAAAAAGTCAGAAGCCGCAAGAAAAAAGGCTAAAAAGTTCTAAATTAGATACCAGTTGAAATTGAGGTGTTTTAATTGACCTTAAAAGAAAAATTATCAGAGGATTTCAAGGAAGCCATGAAGGCCAGAGATGAAATCCGCAAGACCACCGTTAATCTGATTCGGGCCGCAATCAAACAGGTTGAGGTCGATACCAGAACAGAGTTGGATGAAGAGGCGGTTTTGGGTGTAATTGCCAAACAGGTAAAGATGAGAAAAGATGCCCTACCTGATTTTGAAAAAGCAGGCAGGACGGACCTTCTGGAAACTTACAACAAAGAAATCGATATATTGATGGCCTACCTGCCGGAGCAGATGACCATAGAAGAAATCCAGAAAATCGTCAGAGAAGTCATGGCGGAACTGGGGATCGAAGGCGGAAAGCAGAACATGGGCAAGCTCATGGGAGCCGTGATGCCAAAGGTTAAAGGAAAAGCAGACGGCGGTGATGTCCGCAAGGCGATCGAAGGTCTTTTGTAGACCAAATAAATCAACGAATCAAAGAGAGGGAAATCCCTCTCTTTTGTTGTAATTCACGGGAAATCAGGATATAATGGGTCTAGACCTTTATCATCAAATTCAGGAGGTAAATTTGGAAGAAATCAGAATCATAATCGACGAGGATATTGACCGGGGAGAAATCTTCGGAACCCTGGATGCATACTTGAAAATCATCAGTGAGGCTTTTCAGGTTACGATCAACCAGCGGGACAACGAACTGATCGTCCGGGGCGAAAACACGGAAAAAGCCCACCGGGTCTTTCAGGAGCTGATGGGAATCATCCGGACGGAAAATAGGCTGGATACCCAGAAAGTCAACTATGTCATCGATCTGGTCAATCAGGGGCTGTCATACAAGGAAAGCAATTTCAGCAGGGATACCATCTGCTTTACCCATAAAGGAAAGCCGCTGAAGCCAAAAACCATCGGACAGAAGGATTATGTCAACAGCATCCGGAGCAAGGATATCGTTTTCGGAATTGGACCAGCGGGTACAGGGAAAACTTATCTGGCAGTAGCCATGGCAGTCAATGCTTTCAAGAACAAGGAGGTTCAGAAGATCATCCTGGCCCGGCCGGCGGTGGAAGCAGGAGAGCGGCTGGGATTTCTTCCGGGGGACCTGCAGGAAAAAGTGGACCCCTATCTTCGCCCGATTTATGATGCCCTATATGATATCCTGGGCCGGGAAACCGCCATGAGACTCAAGGAAAAGGAAGTCATCGAAATCGTCCCCCTGGCCTATATGAGGGGAAGGACCCTGGACAATTCTTTTATTATCCTGGATGAGGCTCAAAATACAACCCGGGAGCAGATGAAGATGTTTCTGACCCGGCTGGGTTTTGGTTCCAGAGCCGTAGTCAACGGAGATATCACTCAGATCGACCTGCCCCGGGGAAAGAAATCCGGGTTAATCGAAGCCATCAAAGTTTTAAAGAATGTTCAGGATATCGATTTCTGTTTTCTGACCGAGGTGGATGTGGTCCGACATGAACTGGTCCGTAAGATCATCGTCGCCTATGACCGTTATTATCAGGATTATCCTGAGTTGGAAGAAGAATAAAGAGGAGCCATTATGAATTTACTGTTCAGTGAAGAGATCATGCCCGGTCAGTCCATCATCGACCGAATCCGGGAAGCAGCCAGTCTGGCGGTGAAATCCCAGGGCCTGGATCCTGAAAGGATTGAGGTCAGTGTCACCTTTGTCGGACCGGAGGAGATCCGGGAGCTGAATCAGCAGTTCCGGGAAGTGGACAGTGTAACGGATGTCCTGTCCTTTCCCCAATATGAGTCTCTGGAAGCGATGCCTAAAAAAGGAATCCTGTGCCTTGGAGATGTGGTGATCTGTTCCGAACAGGCCCTGCTTCAGGCTGACGAGTTCGGCCATTCCCCGGAGCGGGAACTGGTTTATCTGTTCGTTCACAGTATTTTCCATCTGATGGGCTACGATCATCTGGAGGAAGAAGATAAGAAAGCCATGAGGGAACAGGAAGAAAAAATCATGACCCTGATGGGCATAGAAAGGTAGGTTTGCCATGGACCCGAAAGAATTATACCGAAAAGCCGTCGAAACCATGCCCAAGGCATATGCGCCCTTTTCAAACTTTACTGTTGGGGCGGCCCTGCTGACCCGGGATGGCCGGGTCATTACCGGTGTCAATGTGGAAAATTCCTCCCTGGGGGCTACCATCTGTGCGGAGCGTACCGCCTTTGTGAAAGCCATTTCGGAAGGGGAGCGGGACTTTGAAGCCATTGCGGTATGCTGCAACGACGGTACTGCCTGGCCCTGCGGGATCTGCCGCCAGTTTATGCTGGAATTCGGTGAGGATCTTACCGTTATCGCTGGTCCTGATGAAGATAATCTGACGGTCACAACCCTGAAGGAACTGCTTCCCCATGGGTTCCGTCTGGAGAAAGGAGAACTATGAAATCAGGTTTTGTAGGGATTATCGGCAGGCCCAATGTGGGTAAATCCACCCTTCTGAATGCCATTTTAGGCGAAAAGATCGCCATTACCACGGATAAGCCCCAGACTACAAGAAACAGCATCCGGGGAATCTATACCCGCTTCGCCCAGACCAAGGAGGAAGAGGATGTACAGATGATTTTCATCGACACCCCCGGAATCCATAAACCGAAAAACAAGCTGGGTGAGGCCATGACCGCTATGGCAGTCAATACCTTCCGGGAAGTGGAAGTAGTACTGTTTCTGGTGGACGACGAGCTGGACGCCGGACCGGGAGACCGGTACATCCTGGAGATGCTCCGGGATGTGGACACGCCCAAGTTTTTGATCATCAATAAGATGGATAAACTGGACCCGGACAAGTTCAAGCGGATTTATGAACAATACGAAGCAACCGGCGTCTTTCAGCAGATTTTCGGGACTTCAGCGATCTCCGGTCAGAATGTGGACCGGATCCTTCGCTCAATTACGGAAATCCTGACCGAAGGGCCCCAGTACTTCCCTGAAGATATGGTAACAGACCACCCGGAACGGTTCATCGTCAGTGAGATCATCCGGGAAAAAACCCTGATGTACCTGAGTGAAGAAGTTCCCCACGGCATCGCCATAGAGATTGAAAGCTACAAGGAAGAAAAGAATCTGACCCGGATCGGTGCTGTCATTCATTGTGAGAAAAAATCCCACAAGGGCATCATCATCGGTAAGGACGGAAAGAAACTGAAGGGAATCGGCAAGGCAGCCAGGGAAGAAATCGAAGGCCTGCTGGGCACCAAAGTCTTTTTGGAGCTTTGGGTCAAGGTTCGGGAAAACTGGCGGGACAGCGATTTTGCCCTTTCCAATTTTGGTTATAAGGAATAGCTATGGTAACGGATACGGAAGGGATTATCCTCCGGCAGACGAAAACCGTCAACGGACGCAAAATGATTCTTCTCTTTTCAGCAAAGTACGGGAAAATCAGCGCTGGAACCAGCATCGGAGAGAAAAGCCGGAGCAAGGCAGCCCTGGCCCTGCGGCCTTTCAGTTATGGCCGGTATGAGCTGTTTCGGAGCAAGGATCTTTACAGCATCAACGGAGCGGAAGTAATCCGGAGCCATTACCGGATCGGAGAGGATCTGGACAAGTATCTTGCTGCTTCCTACGTGATGGAATTCACCGAACGGGTGGCAGCGGAAAATCTGAGGAATCCCCAGCTGTTTCAGCTTCTCCTGGATTTTTTGGATATGATGGAAATCCGGAATAAAAAACTCCGGACCCTGGTGCTGGGGTATCAGGTCAAAGCCCTTCAGATCCTGGGATCTGCCCCCCAGCTTGAAACCTGTGTCCTCTGCGGCTGCAACGGAATCCATCCTGGTTTCAGCATCCGGGATGGAGGAGTGCTTTGCCGGGACTGTATAAAAAAACTGGGTCTGGAACCCAGGGATCCGTTGATTTGTGAGCCGGATTTTGATATAGTAGGTATATTAAAGTATTTTCTGGAACATCCTTTGAAAAGTCTGGAAACTCTTGCTTTGGCCGACCCGGTGGAAGCAGGGATCCAGAAACTTCTCAGACAGTACATCGGGTATCATCTGGATATCCGTGATTTAAAGAGTGAAGGTCTTATGATCGACGGATAAGGAGGGTCGAAAATGGAAATTACATTAGAAAAAATCGAACTGGTCAAGGACAGAACCGGAGTCAGCTACAAAGAGGCAAAGGAAGCATTGGAAGCTGCTGATGGCAGTGTTGTGGATGCCATTATCGCCATCGAGGAAACCATTGATGAAAAATCAAAGGGCAAATTCAGCGAACAGGCATCCGGGGTGGTCGCCGCCATTAAGGAAGCCGTGAAGAAGGGCAACGTTTCTAAGATTATCGTGAAGAAGGACAACGAAGTAGTTCTGAACCTTCCGCTTAATGTTGGAATCGTCGGCACGATTCTGGCTCCCTGGGCCATGATCGCCGGTGTCCTCACAGCCTTTGGCACCAAGTGCGACATCGAACTGGTCCGGGAAGACGGATCCATCTATGACATCAGCGAAATGGCTAATGAAACGCTTGGGGATATCGTTGAAAAGGGCACTATCATTGCAGATGAGGTTAAGGAAAAAAGCGCTGATGTATATCACAACGTAAAGGAAAAGGCCTCGGATGCCCTGAACAAGGTAAAAAAGGAAGCGGACGAAGTGGATTTGGACTTCAACATGGACGATGTTTTTACCGATGAAGGGGAGCCGATCACAGAAGACAAGGAAGAAGAAAAATAAAAAAAGACCAATAAGTGCATACTGGAAATGGAAGGTAATATGAGCAGAGATATTTCAATGGAAAAAGTCGTAGCCCTTGCCAAAAACAGGGGCTTTGTTTATCCCGGTTCCGATATTTACGGGGGATTGGCCAATACCTGGGACTATGGTCCGGTGGGAGTTGAACTGAAGAATAACGTCAAAAAAGCCTGGTGGCGTAAGTTTGTACAGGAATCCAAATACAACGTGGGCCTGGATGCCGCCATTCTGATGAATCCAAAAGCCTGGGTAGCTTCCGGCCATGTGGGCGGTTTCGCAGATCCCCTGATCGACTGTAAAAGCTGCAAAGCCCGATTCCGGGCAGACAAGCTGATTGAGGATTATCTGGCGGATCAGAAGATTACGGATGTCACGGTGGACGGATGGTCCAATGAAAAGATGGAAGAATACCTGAAGGAAAAGGAAATCCCCTGTCCTGAATGCGGAAAAAAAGATTTCACCGGAATACGTCAGTTCAACCTGATGTTCAAGACCTTTCAGGGGGTAACAGAGGATTCCAGAGCGGAAATCTATCTGAGACCGGAAACAGCCCAGGGAATCTTCGTGAATTTCAAGAATGTCCAAAGGACCTCCCGTAAGAAAATCCCCTTTGGGATCGCTCAAATCGGAAAGTCTTTCCGAAATGAGATTACCCCGGGAAACTTCACCTTCCGAACCAGAGAGTTTGAGCAGATGGAACTGGAATTTTTCTGCAAGCCGGGAACGGACCTGGAATGGTTCACCTACTGGAAGGATTATTGCGTCAAGTGGCTGAAGGATCTCTCCATGAAAGAAGAGCATATCCGGCTCCGGGATCATGAAGCGGAAGAACTTTCCCACTACAGCAACGCTACGACGGACATTGAGTTCCTGTTCCCCTTTGGCTGGGGAGAGTTGTGGGGCATAGCAGACCGTACCGATTTTGATTTGAAGCAGCACATTGAGCATTCCGGACAGGAGATGAACTACATCGATCCGGAGACCAATGAAAAATATGTTCCGTATTGTATCGAACCGTCCTTAGGGGCTGACAGGGTCACTTTAGCATTCCTGGTAGATGCTTATGATGAAGAAGTGCTCCGGTCGGAGGATGGTAAGGAAGACGTGCGGACCGTGCTGCGGTTCCACCCGGCGCTGGCTCCCTTTAAGGCTGCCGTGCTGCCGCTGGCTAAAAAATTAGCCCCAATCGCCGAACCGATTCATGAAGAATTATCCAAATATTTCATGGTAGATTACGATGAATCCGGATCCATTGGCAAAAGATACAGAAGGGAAGATGAAATAGGGACCCCGTTCTGCATTTGTGTCGACTTTGACACGGAAACAGACGGCTGCGTCACCATACGGGACAGAGATACGATGGAACAGATTCGAATTCCAATCGAAGAAGTCAGGGGATACATCGAAGAAAGACTGATTTTTTAAATGGAATAAGGAGAAAACGTAATGAAAAAATTTGTTTATTCTTTTAATGAGGGTTCCAAAGACATGAAAAGTCTTCTGGGCGGTAAAGGAGCCAATCTGGCCGAAATGACCAAGATCGGGCTGCCGGTCCCCTTCGGATTTACCGTTACGACAGAGGCCTGCAACGAGTATTATACCAAGAACCGAACCATATCGGAGGAGATCATGGATGAAATCTATGTGAAACTGGCCGATTTGGAAAAGGTCACTGGAAAAACCTTCGGCGATCCATCCAACCCCCTGCTGGTTTCCGTCCGTTCCGGCGCTGTTTTTTCCATGCCGGGCATGATGGATACCATCCTGAATCTGGGGCTCAACGATGAGACCGTGATCGGAATGGTCCGATTAACAGAGAATGAACGATTTGCCTACGACAGTTACAGGCGTTTCATCCAGATGTACGGTGACGTGGTACTGGATGTGCACAAGAGCAAATTTGACGGAATCTTTGAAGCCAAAAAGCATGAAAGAAACGTTGAATTCGATGTGGAGCTTCAGGCAGAAGACCTGAAGGAAATCATCGTCTCCTACAAAGAATTGGTTCTGAAAGAAACCGGAATCCCGTTCCCTCAGGATCCGAGAGAACAGTTGGTCGGCGCTATTAAAGCCGTATTTCGGTCCTGGAACAATGATCGGGCGATTCTGTATCGCCAGATCAACAACATTCCCTCCAACCTGGGTACTGCGGTCAATGTACAGTCCATGGTATTCGGAAACATGGGAGACACTTCCGGCACGGGGGTTGCCTTTACCCGCAGCCCGGTAAACGGAGAAGACAAGATTTTTGGAGAATTCCTGGTCAATGCCCAGGGAGAAGACGTAGTGGCCGGCATCCGGACACCCCTGCCCATCGACCAGATGGCAGAAACTTTTCCGGAGGTCTTCAAGGAATTCAGCCGGATTTCCGATCTGCTGGAAAAGCACTATACGGATATGCAGGACATGGAGTTTACCGTTGAACGGGGAAAGCTTTTTATGCTTCAGACCCGAACCGGCAAACGGACAGCTGCTGCAGCCGTGAAAATCGCTGTAGACATGGAAAAGGAAGGCTTGATTGACAAGCGTACGGCCGTCACCAGGCTGGATCCGGCTCAGATCGATCAGCTGCTTCATCCCATGTTCGATCAAAACGAAATCAAAAAGGCAGTTGTCCTGGCCAAAGGGCTTCCTGCTTCCCCGGGTGCAGCCACCGGCAAGATCTATTTCCACGCTGCAGATGCGGCAGAAGCTGTAAAATCCGGAGAAAAGGTCATTCTGGTACGTCAGGAAACATCCCCGGAGGATCTGGGCGGCATGGTAGCGGCGGAAGGCATACTGACAGCCCGTGGAGGCATGACCTCCCATGCAGCTGTTGTGGCCCGAGGCATGGGAAAATGCTGTGTGGCAGGCTGTTCCGACATCAAAGTCGACGACCAGAAAAACCTGATGACTGTTCAGGGTATGAGCTTCAAAGAAGGGGATTATATATCCCTGGACGGTTCTACGGGAACGGTCTATCAAGGCATGGTGGATACAGTTGCTCCCGAATTATCCGGTGATTTTGCCATCATCATGAAATGGGCAGATGAGATCCGAACCATGAAGGTTCGAACCAATGCGGACAATCCCAGGGATGCAGCCCAGGCAGTGGAATTCGGAGCGGAAGGAATCGGACTCTGCCGTACTGAGCACATGTTCTTTGAAGAAGAGCGTATTCCGGCAGTCCGTCGGATGATCGTTGCCGATACGGAAGAAGAGCGGAGAGAGGCACTGAAATTCCTCCTGCCTTATCAAAAGGGAGATTTTAAGGGTATTTTCGAAGTTATGGGTGAACGGCCGGTGACGATTCGCCTGCTGGATCCTCCCTTGCACGAATTCCTTCCCCAAACGGAAGAGGAAACCCATCTTCTGGCGGAACAAATCAATATTCCCTATGAGAAGCTGGAAAAAGCCGTTCGGGAGCTTCATGAATTCAATCCTATGCTGGGACATCGGGGCTGTCGGCTGGTCATCACCTATCCGGAGATTGCCGAGATGCAGGCAGAAGCCATCATCATGGCTGCCATTGAACTGAAAAAGGAAAAGGGCATGAAGATCGTCCCGGAAATCATGATTCCTCTGGTTGGCCTGGAAAAGGAACTGACCTTCGTTAAGAATACGGTGGAGCAGACGATCCAGAAGTGTTTTGAACGGGAAGGGGAGAAGGTCGATTACCTGATCGGGACGATGATTGAAGTACCCCGGGCAGCACTGACAGCGGATGAAATTGCCAGAGAAGCGGAATTCTTCTCCTTCGGCACCAACGACCTGACCCAGATGACCTTTGGATTCTCCAGAGATGATACGGGTAAGATCATCCAGGATTATCGGGATAAGCTGATTTTCGAAGAAGATCCTTTCCAGACTGTGGATGAAAAGGGCGTCGGAAAATTAATGAAGATGGCCGTGGAAATGGGCAAGGAAACCCGACCCAATATTAAGCTGGGTATCTGTGGTGAGCACGGTGGCGATCCGAAAACCGTGGAATTCTGCTACAACATCGGTCTGCATTATGTGTCCTGCTCTCCCTTCCGGGTTCCGATTGCCCGGTTGGCAGCAGCTCAGGCGGTGGTTAAGAATCAGAACGTGGATAAATAGTCAGGGATTTTTTTTCAACAAAACAAATCGATGCAATGAGAGAACCGGAAACGGTTCTCTTTTTCTTTACCGGGAAAGAAGCAGGGAAAAGAATTACATTGAATAATTGACATTATATGTCATATAAAGTATAATATGGATAATTTTCCGGTAAAGGAAGGTAGGGATAAAATGAAATTTTTACTGCTGACAGATGAGGAGGATTACGGAAGGGCACTGATTCAATCGATGACCACATATCGATCCGGGATTACCGCAGGAATGACCGGCATTCAGTCAATGCGTGCCGAGGCAGCCGATGATTGGACCCTGGTCATCATTGATGAAGAGCCTTCCGAGGAAAGGGAAATAGCGCTATCCCGGGTTTTTAACTGCCCGGTTTTGTTTTTGGTGGAGAAACCCTGGGACTGCCATCCGCCTACGGCTTATAAATATGGTTCAGCAAAGGATTTTTTAAAAAAAGCCGTTTCCCTGATCAAACAGGAAGGTGTTACCGATTCTTTCCGTTTGGAAGAGGGAAGCCCCAGGATTCTTGTGGTTACGGGAGCTCGTGGTGGGTCGGGCAAGACAGCCATAAGTTTGGGACTTGGTTCTGAACTAAGCATTTTTCATCAATACCGGGTACTTTACCTGAACGGTGGAGATCTTGATTTGACGGAAGATTGGCATCCGGCTCAATCAGACTATCCGATTCCGGAAGGGGGGTTATCCCGGTACTTGTATTACCGGGAGAGCAGGAAAGACGTATCAATCCAGGACTATTGCCATGAAACACCAAGAGGCGTTCGATATTTTACTCCGACTGGCAGAAAAAATCCGTTGAATCAATTAACTGCAAAAGAGATGGAACAGTTGATTCGGGAAATCGGCGAAAAAGGGGAAACGGACTTGATCATCGTCGAGATGCCATCCTTTTTTGGAGAAGCAGCGGGACAAATCCTTCAGCTTGCCGATTTGGTCTGTTGTGTTTCCCATTGCCCCCTTGAGGTGGAGGAGGTGCATCGTAACAGGAAAGATCGGGAAATTCTGGAAATGATTGAAAAATATTCGTCGGCTTCCTGTTGTTATATCTATAATCAGCGATTCCAGGATGAAGAATGGAGCATGAATGACTCTGAAAAAGAGCAAGCTGGAAAATTCGAGAGCGGATGGACATACTTTGAGATTGGATTCGACCCAGTAATGAAAAATGCTAGAGCCGTATTTGATTACAACCCGGAAGCCTCAATATTTCAACGTCGAATGCGGGAAATCACTCAATGGATGCTGGACCAGCAGGATTGGATTTAACATAAAATTTACATCCCCTTAACGTTGAAGATAGGAAGAGGATATTTCATCCGATATAATACCTATGAATGTTATTATTCGGATAAATATGATATGATAAAGGGGAAAGAAAATGAATGCGGAAATCTTTCAGATGACGATGACCATGCTGGGCGGACTGGCGCTGTTCATCTATGGTATGAACCTGATGAGCGACGGCCTTCAGAAATCAGCTGGGGACAAGATGAGAAATATCCTGGCAGTGCTCACGAAAAATCCGGTATTGGGTGTTTTGGCAGGGGCGCTGACCACCGCTGTCCTGCAGAGCAGTAGTGCGACAACGGTAATGGTCATTGGATTTGTCAGTGCTGGACTGATGAACCTGCCTCAGGCGATCAGCGTTATTATGGGTGCCAACATTGGTACGACCATAACCGCTCAGTTGATAGCCTTTAAAATTGGGGATTACGCCTGGGTTTTTGTCGTAATCGGATTCGTCATGTATTTTTTCTTCAAGAGAGAAAGAATCGTCAATATCGGCCAGGTTGCTTTTGCCTTCGGTCTGCTGTTTGTAGGCATCAATATTATGTCTCAAATCATGAAACCTCTGGCAGCTGCTCCGATGTTTACGGAAATCATGCTGAATGTTCAGGATGTTCCGGCTCTAGGAGTATTAATCGGAACCGTTATGACGGTCGTGGTACAGAGCAGTTCGGCAACGATTGCAGTCCTTCAGAATTTAGCTTCCCAGCCGGGAGCTGACGGGATTACCAGCATTATTGGTCTTCAGGGGGCGCTGCCGATTCTCTTCGGGGATAATGTGGGAACTACGATTACCGCATTGCTTGCCTCCATCGGAGCCTCAGTTAATGCGAAAAGAGCAGCTTTGTCGCATACGATTTTCAATATTGCAGGAACATTGATCTTTATTTTCCTGATTCCCCAGTATGCTAAGTTCATCAGCTTTATTTCACCGAAAGGACCGGAGTTGGAAATCATTGCCCGTCAGATCGCCAATTCTCATATGTTTTTTAACATACTGAATACGATTGTCTGGTTGCCATTTATCTGGGTTCTGGTAAAAATCGTTACAAAACTGGTAGCCGATAAGGAAGAAGTTCTGGCGGTTGGTCAACCCATGTACCTGGATTATAAGATCATTGAAAGCCCTGTTTTTGCTCTGCACTTGGCTACCAAAGAACTATCCAGGATAGCGGGAATTGCTTTGGATATGATTGTTGAAGCCAAGAAAGCATTTCTTGGTGATGACATGCAAGCGGTTAACAAAGTTCTGGAGATGGAAGATATTGTTGACAGCCTTCAGGGAGAAACCGTCAAATATCTTGCCTCCCTTTATACCAGCGGCAATCTGACGGAAAGCCAGGCTCTTCAGGTATCGGAAATGATACATGTGGCATCTGATATTGAACATATTGGCGACCACTGTACCAATATTGTGGAGTTTGCCCGGGAGAAAATCAAAAATAAGTACGAGTTTTCCGATACGGCTTCTGCCGAAATCTATGAATGCTTTGACAGCATCCGCAGAATGACGACGGATACCATCCGGTCATTGGAAAACGGCGATACAGAGCTGGCCAGGGACGTACTGGAACAGGAAAAGGAAATCAATGCTACCGAGGACCGGCTTAGGGTTCAGCACNNACATGAAACGGTTGAACGAACGTATTTGTTCCCCTGAGTTTACGGTCATGTACATCGATATCGTCCATAATATTGAAAAAATCGGTGACTACTGCACGAATATTGCGGAAGCCGTATTGGCTGACATTGGTTTCCATAAATACAAGAATATTCGGGAAGAAAAAGAGAAAAACGCCTGAGGAATGGCTCTGATGAAGAGGTGATCCATGAAGAAAGTCCTGATAATTGAAGACGAACCGAATATTCGGGAACTGATCCTTTACAACCTGGAAGCCAATGGCTTCCGGGGTATTGGAGCAGATGACGGAATCATGGGAATCACCCTGGTCCACATTGAAAAACCGGATCTCATTCTGCTGGATATTATGCTGCCCGGTAAAAACGGGTACGATATCTGTAAGGAACTTAGGGGAGAAGGAAATCAGACCCCCATTATCATGCTTACGGCTAAGAGCGATGAGATTGATAAAGTACTGGGGCTGGAATTCGGAGCGGATGATTATATCACTAAGCCCTTCGGCATCCGGGAACTGATGGCCCGGATCAACGCGGTACTGAGAAGAGTGGAGGAAAAAGAAATCCAGATCGCTCCAGGGACAACCATCATCATCGATGAGCTGACCATTGACCCGGAGCGGCATCAGGTATCTTTCCGAGGGGAGAAGGTTGAATTGACTTCCAGAGAATTTGACCTGATTCATTTCCTCAGTCGGAACCGGGGAGTGGTATTTACCCGGGATCAGCTGCTGGATAAGGTGTGGGGAATTGATTATGCCGGAGAGACCAGAACGGTGGATGTTCACATCCGATACATCCGTCGGAAACTGGGCTTGTCGGAGCAAGAAGATCGATACATCCAGACCATCCGGGGGAAAGGATATAAAATGGCATGAAGACAAAATTCATTCTGTTTTCCATTGTTATTGCCGGGGTTAACTATCTGATATTTTTGCTGGCCGGCTACTTCGGCCACCCCTTTTACGGGATGCTGATCAGCGGAATGGCATCTCTGCTGTTAGCCATCCTGTTATATCGCTGGATCATCCGTCCGATTGAAGACCTGAAAACCCAACTGGAGGAAGCGGACGAAGAAAATACCAAGTCCGAAAAAATCCGGAGCGAATTCGTTGCCAATGTCAGTCATGAACTGAAAACCCCCCTGACTTCTATTCAGGGGTTTTTGGAGACTCTGCAGGAAGGTGCTGCGGAGAATCCGGAAATCCGCAATAAGTTTTTGGACATCATGGCTATAGAGACCGCCCGATTGAAGAGGCTCATTGAAGATCTTCTGATTCTTTCTGATATTGAAAACCGAAGGAATGTATCGATGGAACAGCAGATTGTGATTCACCAGTCCCTTCAGGAAATCATTTCTTCCATTATGCCCATCGCCCAGGCCAGGGGAATCGATGTTATTCTGACGGTAGATACGAGCCTGAAAATCCAGGGAAGCGAGGACCGATTCAAGCAGATGATGCTGAATCTCATCGAAAATGCCATCAAATATTCCAGAGACGGAGGAAAAGTACGGGTCTCGGGCGAGTTGATACCCGAAACGGATAAGGTCTTGATTCAGGTTCGGGATCAGGGAATCGGCATCTCCTCGGAGCATATCGACCGACTTTTTGAACGGTTTTACAGGGTGGATAAATCTCGTTCCTCTAAGGCTGGAGGTACGGGGCTAGGGTTGTCCATCGTCAAACATATTGCCAATTTATTTGAAGCCGAGCTGAAAGTCGAGAGCCAGATGAATGAAGGTTCTGTATTTTCAGTTCTTTTCCCTTCTCAAAAGAGGAATTGATATGGAGCATCTGGATTTTCTGATCCGGGATCTGGCTCTGGTACTGGTAGTAGCAGGGGCCACGACCCTCCTTTTTAAAAAAATCCGGCAGCCGGTACTGCTGGGCTATATCCTGGCCGGTTTTCTAACCGGACCTCATTTCAGCATCATCCCCACGATCATTGATACGGACAACATCCAGGTTTGGGCTGAGTTGGGTATTATCTTCATTATGTTCGGCCTGGGTCTGGAATTCAGCTTTCACCGGCTGGCAAATGTGGGCGGAAGTGCCATCATCACGGCCATGACCATTATATTTCCCATGATTCTGATTGGGAACATGGTGGGCCAGTCCCTGGGATGGAGCCGGATGGACAGCCTGTTTCTGGGTGGGATGCTTTCCATGTCCTCTACCATGGTCATCATTAAGGCCTATGAAGAATTCGGCTTGAAACCAAAATCCTTTTCCGGCATTGTTCTCGGGACGCTGATTGTTGAGGATATCGCCGGAGTATTCATGATTATCGTCCTTTCTACTATTTCCATCAGTAAGGGAATTAATCGAATCGACATGGTAGGGGACATTACGATCCTGCTCATGTATCTGGTTCTTTGGTTCGTGCTGGGGATTTATCTGATTCCCACCATTTTAAGGAAAGCCAGAAGTCTGATGAACGATGAAAGCCTCCTGATTCTATCCCTGGGCCTGTGCCTCCTTATGGTAGTGGTGGCGAATTTTATTGGTTTTTCCTCTGCCCTGGGTGCCTTTATCGCCGGATCCATTCTGGCCGGTACAGTATTTAAGGAACGTATCGAAAAATTGGTGGCACCGATTCGCAATCTCTTCGGAGCTGTTTTCTTTGTTTCCGTCGGCCTTCTGATAGACCTCAGCACCTTTGCCGAATATTTCTGGATTATCCTGCTGCTGACCATAATTACCATCGTGGGGCAAATGACCTTCTCAACCCTTGGATCCCTCATTTCCGGCCAATCCCTGAAGAACTCTGTTGGCGTTGGTATGAGCATGGTCCAGATTGGAGAATTTTCCTTTATCATTGCCTCTCTTGGTACGGCGCTGGGGGTGACCAGTTCCTTTCTCTATCCCATCATTGTCTTTGTATCGGTGATAACCATTTTTACAACCCCCATTTTTTTAAAACGGATTGATCCTGTGCGCCGCTTTCTTTCCCGGGTGCTCCCGGACAAGGTGGTGGATTATCTGAATCGCTATACTTCAGAGAAACAAAGTGTCAATGAAATGGATGAAGACTGGCACGAATATCTTACCAAGTATTTTATCCGGACCTCTCTTTCTGCGGTGGTTCTTTTCTGCATCTATTATATCGGAGTCACCTGGGTCGAGCCCCATTCCAGGCCGTACATTCCTTATTATGAGGAAGTCTTCATGACGATTCTGATTTGTCTGCCCATGGTTCCCATTATCAGCATTATGGCTTCCCACCGGAATATCCTCTACACCAAGCTCTGGCTGAAGAAAGCATCCAATCGGCTCCCCCTGGCTGCTTTGACTGCTATCGGGGTGCTGATTGGTTCGGAGTTTATCATTCTGACTGTAACCAGAATCCTGGAGCTGCCCTTGTGGATCGTGACCATCATCGCCATTCTGATTGTCATTATGATCATCAAATCGGATTTCATACGAAGCAGATCCCTTCAATTGGAGACCCGGTTCTTTAAAAATTACAATGAGCGGATATTTGCCAAAAGGCAGAAGGAGCATCAACGGGACAAGTCGGAATGGGTAGACCGGAACCTGTATGTTGTACAGTTCGATGCCATGGATACCCCCCAACGAAATGCATTCCGCTACTTTAGCTCTCAAAGGAAAATGGGGGTCCATATCCTGAAAGTCATTCGAAATGGAAGGCATATCAATCTTCCCAATAAGGATGAAGTAATTCTGAAGGGTGACCGGATTTTTGCCATGGGTTCCAGGAAACAGATCGATTCCTATCTGCTCATGCTGAAGAAAGACCAATATATTGAAAACCCCAAAGAAGATCCCATTTCTCTCAGAGATTTCATTTATGGGCAGATATTCCATGATATTCCCCCGGAAGATCAGTTGATGCTGATAGCCATCGAAGTGGTGCGGGGTTCAGAACTGGCAAACCAGACCATTGTAACATCCAGATTCCGCACGCGGCACAAGGGTTTCATCATCGGAATCGAACGGGACACTCTCCCAATGATCATACCAGACAAGGATACCACCATGGAAGTGGGGGATATCGTCTGGGTGCTGGGCACACAAGCCATGGCGGACAGCCTGCTGGAATCCGGCATGCTGGAATAATGTCGAAAAATAAGCGTTCAAACATCGGCTGGTAAATATTTACAGCCGATGTTTTTTGTGATAAAATGGTAAAAAATGTAAATCAACGGGGCAATTTTATTCGCGATGGAAGCAGGAACCAATGGACTGGAAACATACAGTAGCTCGTATCACCAAAGATGTACGGAGGGAAATTCAGCTGGCCGGAGATGAAATCACCGATCGGCAGGTTGCAGAGATGGCGGAAGAACAGGTGCTGAAAGACCCGGAACTGGATGAATTGAATTTTCGCATGAAGGTGAGGCTCGTCAATCAGATTTTCCATACCCTGAGACGGGACATGGGGATACTGGAACCCCTCCTGCAGGATGATGAAATCTCTGAAATCATGGTCAACGGCACGGATTCTATTTACATTGAAAAAAAGGGTAAGACCGAAAAAATGGAGATAGCCTTTGTTGCCACCGAAGAGCTTCAGGAGGTGATTCGAAGGATTGGAGCCAGAGTATACAGGGAAATAAACGAAAGAACACCTATTCTGGATGCCAGACTGCCCGATGGTTCCCGGGTCAATGCGGTATACAGCAATGTTGCCCTGGATGGACCGGTTTTAACGATTCGGAAGTTCCCGGAAAAGCCCCTGACCATGGATCACTTGATCAGCACCGGAACCATTACCCGGGAGGCAGCCGGATTCCTCCAGAAAATGGTCCTGGCAGGGTACAACATTTTCATCAGTGGAGGGACTTCCTCCGGGAAAACCACTTTTCTGAACATATTATCCCAATACATCCCCAAGGATCAGCGAATCATCGTTATTGAGGATTCAGCCGAATTGCAGCTGGAACGATCCCGCAATCTGATCCGGTTGGAATGTCGCAACGCCAATGGGCAGGGCAAAGGCCAGATCGAGATGAACCAACTGATCCGAACGGAACTAAAAAATTATAAACTATAAATAAATTCTTGATATTATGCTTTAAACCTATAATAACAAGCATTGTATACCGTTATAATATATAAAGTTGACAATGTAAAATATGAACGATATAATTATTATAGATTGTAAATATCGTCTATTTTGGAGGAAAAATGACAAATCGCATTGTAGTGAAACAAGGAGAAATTAATAGAATCATTCCAAATGAAGCAAGGAAGGAATTTGCTTTTGTTTGTAGAGGAACTAGAGTTTCAATTGATTCAAAGAGTGATACTATTCCATCCATTTTACTGATTAATAACGAATCTAAAATACCAGTCTGTTATACGGGATTTGAAAAATACATTTTTAACCTTGTGGATCTTGAATTGCAAGCAGGAACGACTTTGTCAAAAAAAGGAAAGGCTGTGTGCGCTTTTTTAAATTATATTCTTAGGGAAACATCACTAAATAATTTGGAAAGCTGCGCTCTTAATGATATAAGGAGTTTTTTAGAATACAGAAAGAAAAAGAGCGAACATTTAGAAATGGAGGCTGATTCATGGCGAAGAGAAAAAAACACGGTCTTGGATTTTCTGAGGAATTATTATGAAGTAAATAATAAATGGCTTGACTTTAAATGTGACATGAGCAAGCTACAAACTATATCAAAATTAAACGGCAATGAACAATATTTTCGTAAAAAGTATTTCGATAATGCAGGGTTATCAATTAAAGCACCTCGTGGAGATTTAAAAAGGAAAAATCGTTTATTAATGTATGGCTATCTTGATCTTTTACTATATGAAGCACTTAAATATGATCCGGATATAGTCTTGGGTATTGCCCTACAAGCTTATGCGGGACTCAGAGAAGGTGAAGTCGTTAATTTGACATGTGGGAGTTATAAAGAGATATATAGAAATTTCAACTCCCTTTCAGCGATAGAACTCAATCTCGGAAGAACAGCTCCATTTTTTCAAGAATGGAATAAAATTACTCCGCCTGGGAGCATTAAAGTGTTTAGAATCCAAAGAGTGTATGATCATTTTTTAAATGAAGTGCAATACTTTTATGATGAACATATTCGAAGGCTTGAATTAAAGGGTTATGATGCCAGCGAAGATACATCATTATTCAGGAATGCATTTGGAAACCCTATGACTGTTCAGACATACAGCAATAGGGTTAAATCTCTATTTTATAAGCATTTCCTTCCTTCTTTAAAAAAGACATGTCAAGAGAGCAATTCATGGAGCGAAAATACTGCTTATATAGAAGCGTACGATAATGAATATCCGGGAGCACATATGTTTAGGCATTGGTTTACAATGTACCTCTTTGTAAAAGCAAAATTAAGTCCAGCGGAAATAATGAAATGGCGTGGTGATACTAGTCAAATATCAATGTTGACATACCTTCATGAAAATTCGGATTTAATTGAAGCTTATCGAAATGCTACATATTCGCTCCAGAATAAGATTTTAGAGGATATTAAAAATGGCAGACGAATATAAGAACCATGAATCTAAATTAATTTCGATAAACGATGCTTCTTTACGATTAGGTATAGGCAAAAATATACTTAAATACCATATTGAAAATGGAAATATCGAGTCAATAAAAGGAAAGATATCAATTGATCTTATATATGAAATTGAAAAACAACATTCACAGTATATTGGATTAATTGAATTTATACAAAGGTTTGATAGTTCAAAATTTGAAGCCAAATATAGTAAGCACATTAATAAGTACATTGATTACCTTGAAATTAATAACTATTTTAACATCGAGATTTTCAGTTCTAATGGGTTACTTTTTTTAATACCTGAAAAAGATGAATATTGCATTAGAAGAGAGGACATTGATTTACTATCTTTTAAAAGTCAAGATTTTTTCATGGATTATGGATTATCAGAAAAAGAAATAATTGATAATTTACTATCCAAATCAAATTTGGATAGAATTACCTTATTACGTTTGCAAGAATATATTGATATTTATATTCGCAATAATGAAAGAATAAGGCCATCATTTACCAACTGTTTCTGCTAAGCCGACCTGT
>DIMT01000012.1 GCA_002425705.1 Firmicutes bacterium UBA5559 | reverse complement strand
GCAAAACTATTTTACAACAGAAAAGGTCACTATGGATTTTTTATTGGTTCAATTTGATTTTACAATGAGTCTATAAAAAATAATAAAAACCCAACACAAATAAATGTGCTGGGTTTAAATTGACAATAAAACATTTTCAATTTAACCTTCCAACATGGAAGCCAAATCGCTTTTCTCCGATGCTTCGTCCATCCCCCTGTTACCAGTTGGCGGACGCCTGGTACATCAGACCCCGATTCGGAATATTAATTTGTTGCGATCCTGCTTCAGATTGATCTCAGTTTCCGTCAGGTGGACATCCCGTTCCAGGATCTGCCGGATCATTTCGGAAAACTTATGATCCATGATCTGATAGAATAATCGTCTGTTTTGCTCAATTATAGCAAAATTATGAAAATTGTCAAGAAGTGTTTTTTCATAAGGGGTCATCACTTCCGTACAGCATATTTCCAGGGTTCCATGAGAGATAAAAACGATCACATCCCTGGGACCTTTGCCGGTAGCGGCCTTCAGCATTGCAGAAAATTCTTTTTTTACCCGGCTTTCCAGATCTTTTTTATTCGGGAAAAAATATTCGGAGGAACGGGAAGCGGTGTCTGAAATCTTATCGGCAATCTCCGTCAGTTCCTTCAGCAATTCCGTGGTTCGGATGGGTTTCAGCAGATATTTCAGAATTCCGGCATCGACTGCACTGAGAATCACATTGGAATCGCTCACCGCGGAAGTTATGATGACCGGTGTCTCGAAGCCTTTGCTGCGGATGGCTTTCACCATTTCAATTCCGCCAATTTTCGGAAGAAACAGGTCGGCGATGATGATATCCGGCCGATTTTCCTCAAAGAGTTCCAGGCCCTGTTGGCCATCCTTAGCGACGTAGACCTTCCCGACCCGCCGCTTCAGAAATTGACTCAGTTCTTCCGCGGTAGCCTGATCATCTTCCACGTAAAGAACCTTCATTTCCTTTAAAGTGTTTTCCTGCATAGCTGGATCATGATGATGAGAGTGATTCATGACTATCCTCCTGGAAACTGATGTTATCAGAGCAAGGGAGACTGATGGCACAGCTGACACCGTCTTCAATGTTCTGAAGCCATATTTTGCCGTTCATTCTCTGTTCGATGATTACTTTTGATATATATAGGCCAATTCCGGTACCCCCTCGCTCCTCCTTAGTGGTAAAGTAGGGGTCAAAGACCAGGGCCAGCGTATCTTCTGCGATGTGGCAGCCTCGATTCACCACCTGGATGAAGAGGCTTCTGCCTTCCTTTCGGATAACAATATCGATTTGTTTATCGGAGGGGGCCTCGTCCAGGATGGCATCCCGGGCATTTCCAATGATATTGAACAGAACATGGGAAAATTCGTTGGCATAGCCATAAGCCATGCAACAGTCTTCTTTCTGGTAATTCACCCGGATATTGTTCTTGTGCAGGCTTTCTTCCATCAGGGACAGGGCCATGGCCATACTGTCGTGGACATCAAAGTGCTCCTTTTCCTTTGGGGGTTTCAGGAATCCGGTGAAATCGCTGATGGTTTCCGACATGTTGTGGATGATATCTTCTGCCTTGCTGACGCTGGCATTCAGGGATTTTTCATCCAGTTCGCCAAAGCGGTAGCTGTCCATGATGTTGGCCAGTACCAGGTTGATACTGTTCAAGGGCTGTTTCCACTGATGAGCGATATTTCCCACCATTTCTCCGATTTTAGCCTGCCGTGACTGATACATCAGCAGGACGTCCTTTTCCCGGTTCTGAGCTTCCAGGGTGTTCTGCCGGATGGTGATAGGCCTGGAGAAGGAGATGGAAAAGAGGGTGGAAAACAGGACAATCAGCAAGGAAATGACGACTCCCAGACCCAGCAGGACACGGTTCAGATTGTAAATCGGGCTGAAGGCTTGTTCCCGAAGCTGGGATATTCCCAGAATCCAGCCATTATTCAGCCGGGCATAGCCGGTAATATAACGCTTCTCATTCACTTCCAGCCTAAGGTTGCCAGAAGGCTGCTGCATCATTTGAGAGGCAACCTGGACATAGGATTCCGGGATCATGTCATGGAGAGACTTTGCCGGAATGGAGCCGGGAGAGATGATAAAGTCCAGTTCGTCGTTGAGGAGAAAGGCATAGCCTTTATTGTTGTATGGATGCATGGTTTTGATGATATCGGTGGTATCCCCGGTGGTTACATCGGCGCCGGCGATTCCTATGAAAAACTCTCCCGCATAGATGGCCTTGGAATAAGAAAGTACATCAATCCGGATATCCCTATCATAATATGGTCCGGTCCAGACGGCCCGGCCAGCTTTAATCGGGGCAAAGTAGTACTGCATATCCTCCGGATAGGGTGAGCTGAAATCCCGCAGATTACCCTCAAAGTCCGCTTCGATGTAAGTGGCGACACCATCCTGATAGGAATACCAGACCTCGTCATTATTGGGGGACAAATCCGGATTGAATGTGACGTAGAGGCCATGGGCGATGGTGGTGGCAGAGATGGTTTCCGCTATGACTCCCCTCAGCTGCTCCTTGTAACGCTCCATATAACCGGGATCCCGGGCCAGCTCTTCAGGATCAAAGGTGACGGACACGAAGGCGACCAGGGAATCCACCATTCCTTCTGTGTGATTGAAGATGGCGCTGAACTGGTTGGCATATTTTTCTGCGTTGTTCCGCACGTTGGATTCGATTTCCCGCTGCAAGTATTCGGAGCTTCTGGAAAAGGTGATGCTCCCCACAACGGTGGCCACCGTCAGGGAAAAAGCGGCGATGGCGATGATCAGCTTGATGATAGTCGTTTTCATAGGATTCCCTCAAAAACAAGGGACCGAATCTTTTCAGAATCCGGTCCGGAGTTGGTTATTTCCGCTGGTCCATGGGGGTGTACTCCATATGAGGCTGTACACAGTTGTAAGCCGGACGCATCAGCCGTTTGCCGGATACCAGCTCCTCCAGTCTATGGGCACACCATCCGGAAAGACGGGCGGTGGCAAAGAGGGGAGTGGCGATATCCGAAGGAATATTCAGGGCGTTGTAAACGAATCCGGAATAAAGGTCTACATTAGCAGGCATGGGTTTTCGGTTGCCCGTAACTTCCTCATATAGGTCAGCTCCCCGCCTTTCGATGAAATCGCAGAGCATGTAATCATCCAGAAGATTTTTGTCAGTAGCCAGCTTTTTAGCCATGTCTTTCAAGACCATTGCCCTGGGATCGGAAATGGTGTAAATGGCATGGCCCAGACCGTAAATCAGTCCGCTGCCGTCATTGGCTTCCCCTTTCAGGACCTTGACCAGATACTTTTCAACTTCTTTGTAATTGGTTATGTCCTTTACGTTTTTCTTCAAATCCTCCACCATATTGATGACCGCGATGTTGGCACCGCCGTGCTTGGGCCCCTTGAGGGAACCGACTGCTGCCGAGATGGCTGAGTAGGTATCCGTCCCGGAGGAGGTGATCAGATGGGTGGCAAAGGTAGAGTTGTTTCCTCCGCCGTGCTCCGCATGGAGCATCAGACAGATGTCCAGCAGCTTGGCTTCCAGATCGGTATAGGCACCATCTGCCCGGATCATCCGAAGAATGTTTTCGGCGGTGGTCAGTTCCGGAATCGGATAATGGAGATGGAGGCTCATATTATCAAAATAGGCGCATTTGGCCTGATAGCCATAGGCGATGAGGCTGGGGAAATAGCCAATCAGGTCGATGGACTGGCGGAGCACGTTGGCCACGGAAGTATCCTCCGGAGAGGGGTCATAGGAATAGAGGGCCAGGACGCTTCGGGCCAGTTTATTCATAATATTCACGGAAGGTGCGGTCAGGATCATATCCCGGGGGAAACCCAAGGGCAGATCCCGCTTCCTGCCCAGCATCTCATTGAAATCCTGCAGCTGTTTTTTGGTGGGAAGATCCCCGAACATGAGCAGATAGGTGGTTTCTTCAAAACCAAACCGGTTTTCCCGGATGCAGTTATTGACCAGGTCCTCTACGTCATAGCCCCGGTAGTACAGTTTGCCGTCCACCGGTACCTTTTCCTTGTTTTCGTTGATCTGGTAACCGCAGACCTCTCCCACCCGGGTAAGGCCTACCACGACGCCGGTGCCGTTGGCATTTCGCAGGCCTCGCTTCACGTCGTGCTTCAGATATAATTCATTTTCAATCACGTCGGAAGTGGAGATTTTATCTGCCATCCGGGTAATGAAGTCTCTTTCGTTCAATACAGAGGTGTTCTCTGATCCTGTCTTGATCGCATCTGGGTTCTTCGGCTTTTTACTGAGCAATTTTTCAAACATGGCAACTCCTTCGATCAATAATTTCGTTTTATCAGTATATCACAGGAAAGCCCTTCAAACAAGGGGAGATAGAAGGGTTTTCTTTGATAAAAATTTGATTTAGACGGGATTAGGGGGTATAATATATAAGCTATGGATAAGTTTAAAATCATATCAGAATATAAGACCACCGGCGACCAGCCCGAAGCAGTAGAGAAACTGAGTCGGGGTATTTTGAGTGGGAAGAAAAAGCAGACCCTTCTGGGAGTTACCGGTTCGGGTAAGACCTTTACCATGGCCAACGTCATCGAAAAAGTCCAGAAACCAACCCTGGTGATTTCCCACAATAAGACCCTGGCAGCCCAGCTTCACGGGGAGTTCAAGGAATTTTTCCCGGAAAACGCTGTGGAATACTTTGTCAGCTACTACGACTATTACCAACCGGAAGCCTATGTGGCCTCCACGGATACCTATATCGAAAAAGACTCGGATATCAACGTGGAGATAGAAAAGCTCCGCCATTCCGCCACCGCTGCTCTGGCAGAGCGACGGGATGTGATCATCGTGGCCAGCGTGTCCTGTATTTATGGACTGGGGAGTCCGGTAGATTACGAAAATCAGATGCTTTCCCTGAGGACCGGGGCTGAGCGAAGCCGCCAGGATATCCTGCGAAAGCTGGTGGATATCCAATACACCAGGAACGACATGGCCTTCGAACGGGGAACCTTTCGGGTTCGGGGCGACATCATCGATATTTTCCCGGCTGGAGCAGAGAGCCCCGTTAGGGTAGAGCTCTTCGGAGACGAAATTGAGACCATTAAGGAAATCAACCCCGTAACGGGTGAAATCATGGCCCTGCGGAGCCATATCTCCATCTTTCCCGCCTCCCATTATGCCACCTCCAGAGAAAACATCCAGCGGGCGGTCATTACCATTGAAGAGGAACTGGAGGATCGGATCCGGTGGTTCAAGGAACGGGGGAAACTTGTTGAAGCCCAGCGGATCGAACAGCGGACCCGATACGACATGGAAATGCTCCGGGAAGTGGGCAGCTGCAAAGGCATCGAGAACTACTCCCGTCACATCAACGGACTGCCCCCCGGCAGCCGGCCCTATACTCTGATCGACTATTTCCCCGATGACTTTCTGATCATCATCGACGAATCCCACGTCATGCTCCCCCAGCTGAGGGCCATGTATGCGGGAGATCAGGCCAGGAAGGGATCTTTGGTGGAATACGGATTCCGTCTGCCTTCTGCTCTGGATAACCGGCCCCTGCGATACGAGGAGTTTGAAACCCTCATTAACCAGGTGGTCTACGTCAGCGCTACGCCGACTCCCTACGAAGTGCAGGAAAGCGGCGGCATATCCGCGGAACAGATCATACGGCCCACGGGCCTGCTGGATCCGGAAATCACCATCCATCCAACCGAAGGTCAAATCGACCATCTGATCGGTGAAATCAACCAGGTCACCACCAAAGGCGAAAAGGTCCTGGTCACCACCCTGACCAAGAAAATGGCAGAAAGCCTGACCGACTACCTGAAAAATGCCGGAATAAAGGTCCAGTACCTCCATTCCGAGGTCCATACCCTGGAGCGGATGGAGATCCTGCGGGATCTTCGGACCGGTGTTTATGACGTACTGGTTGGGATTAACTTGCTGCGGGAAGGCCTGGACATCCCCGAGGTTTCCCTGGTGGCTACTCTGGATGCGGACAAGCAGGGATTCCTGCGCAGTGAGACCTCCCTGATTCAGACCATCGGCCGGGCAGCCAGGAACGCCCATGGCCGAGTCATCATGTATGGGGACGGAGTCAGCGATTCCATGCAGAAGGCCATCAACGAAACGGACCGGAGACGGTCCATCCAGCATACCTATAACCAGAAACACGGAATCACCCCGACCACCATCGAAAAATCCGTTCGGGAGGTCATCGAAGCCACCCGGGCAGCCGAGACCCAGATGGAATACTATCACGGAAAATCTCCCCTGGAACTGACACGGGGAGAAAAGGCCGATTACATTAAGAAACTGGAAACGGAAATGAAGCAGGCAGCCAAGGATATGCACTTTGAGCGGGCCGCACAGCTTCGTGACCTGATATTTGAACTGAAAGCAAATTAAGGAGCAAGAATGGCAAAGGATATCGTAATTAAAGGGGCCAAGGAACATAATCTGAAAAATCTGAGCGTCACCATTCCCAGAGACCAAATGGTGGTACTGACCGGCGTTTCCGGCTCGGGGAAATCCTCCTTGGCTTTCGATACCATCTATGCAGAAGGACAGCGGCGCTACATGGAGAGCCTGTCTTCCTATGCCCGCCAGTTCCTGGGGCAGATGGAAAAACCGGACGTGGAGTACATCGAAGGGCTGTCCCCGGCCATCTCCATCGACCAGAAGACCACCAGCAAGAATCCCCGGTCCACCGTGGGGACCGTCACGGAAATCCACGACTATCTGAGGCTTCTTTATGCCCGTATCGGCATACCCCATTGCTATATCTGCGGCAAGGAAATTTCCAGTCAGTCCACGGATCAGATCGTGGATGCCATCCTGGAGATGGAAGAGGGGACTCGGGTCCACATTCTGGCTCCGGTGATCCGGGAACGGAAGGGGGAGCATGAAAAGATTCTGGAGAGGATTCGGAAGGAAGGTTTCACCCGGGTCCGGGTGGACGGAGAAATATACAATCTGGGGGAAGATGAGATTTCCCTGGAAAAGACCCATAAGCACACCATTGAAATCGTCATTGACCGGTTGGTGATCCGGCCGGGAATCGAAAGCCGTCTGGCAGAGGCCATCGAACTGGCGATTCTTCATGGAGACGGGCTGGTTCTGGCCAACGAAAGGGTCTTCAGCACGAAGCTAGCCTGTCCGGAACACGGGGTGGGCATCGAAGAAATGGAACCCCGGATGTTCTCCTTCAACAACCCCTTCGGTGCCTGTCCGGAGTGCAATGGGCTGGGCTTCAATCAGCGGATCGATCCGGATCTGATTATTGAGGACCAGGACCTCAGCATCGTGGACGGCTGTCTGGGGACTATTTTTGCTTCCATGGAAGTGGCAGGATTCTATAGACAGATGATTGAAGCTCTGGCGGAGGAGCATCACGTGGATCTTCACACCCCTTACCGGGAGCTTCCGGACAAGTTCCGGCAGGAACTTTTATACGGAACAAAGGGAAGGCACATCAAATACCAGTATAAAAGCCGGACCTCCGGCCGGGTTTCCAAAATGGACCATCCCTTTGAGGGCGTGCTGAACAATTTGGAGCGCCGATACCGGGAAACCAATTCCGACTATATTAAAACCAAAATGGAACAGTATATGCGGATTACCCCCTGCGATACCTGCGGAGGCAAACGGCTCAAGCCGGAAGTGCTGGCCGTAACCGTAGGAGAAATCAATATTGCCCAGCTTTCCGATAAAGCCATCCGGGATGCCCTGGATTTTATTACGTCCCTGAAACTCGGCGAAATGGAAAAGGCCATCGCGGTTCAGATTCTCAAAGAAATCCGGGAACGGCTCCAATTCCTCATCGACGTGGGTCTGGATTATCTGACCCTTTCCCGAGCCTCCGGCAGTCTGTCCGGGGGCGAATCCCAGCGAATCCGTCTGGCCACCCAGATTGGTTCCAGCCTGGTGGGGGTTGTCTACATATTGGATGAACCCAGCATCGGCCTTCACCAGAGGGACAATGAGATGCTGCTGAAAACCCTTCGCCATCTGACGGATCTGGGCAACACGCTGATCATCGTGGAACATGACGAGGATACCATGATGGCGGCGGATCACATCGTGGACATTGGCCCCGGTGCCGGCATTCATGGCGGGGAAGTGGTAGCCCAGGGGACCATTCAGGATATCATGGCTTGCAATGAATCTCTGACTGGCCAGTATCTGACCGGGAAAAAAAGCATACCCGTACCAGCTGGCCGGCGGGATGGTAATGGACTGACCCTGAAGATTCTTGGGGCAGAAGAAAACAACCTGAAGAAAGCAGACGCTGAAATCCCACTGGGGAAATTTGTCAGCATCACTGGCGTTTCCGGATCGGGTAAGAGCAGCCTGATCAACGAAATCCTGTATAAGAGCCTGGCCCAGCATTTTTACCGGGCCAAGGACAAACCAGGCAAACACCAAGCCATCCAGGGTCTGGAGCATATCGATAAAGTCATCGACATCGACCAGTCACCCATCGGCAGAACCCCCAGATCCAATCCGGCTACCTACACCGGCGTTTTTACGCCCATCCGGGACCTGTTTGCCCAACTGCCGGAAGCAAAGCTGAGGGGCTATGAAAAGGGTCGGTTCAGTTTCAACGTTAAAGGGGGACGTTGCGAAGCCTGCAGCGGAGACGGCATCATCAAGATCGAGATGCATTTCCTCCCCGATGTTTATGTGCCCTGCGAAGTCTGCAAAGGAAAGCGTTACAACCGGGAAACCCTGGAAGTCAAATACAAGGGGAAGAGCATCTTTGATGTGCTGGATATGAACGTGACCGAGGGGGTAGAATTCTTTAAAAACCATCCTTCCATCCTTCGCCATCTGGAAACCTTGGAGGAGGTAGGACTGGGCTATATCAAGCTTGGGCAGCCTTCCACCCAGCTCTCCGGAGGAGAAGCCCAGCGTATCAAGCTGGCCTCCGAACTGTCCAAACGAAGCACGGGAAAGACCCTCTACATCCTGGATGAACCGACCACCGGCCTGCATTTTGCCGATGTGGACAAGCTGATTCAAGTGCTGAACCGGCTGGTGGATGCCGGAAATACGGTGGTGGTCATTGAACACAACCTGGATGTGATTAAAGTATCGGATCACCTCATTGATCTGGGTCCGGAAGGGGGAAGCCGGGGCGGCAGGGTAATCGCCACAGGCACTCCCGAAGAGGTTGCCGCCAATCCCCAGTCCTATACAGGACGATTCCTGAAAAAAATACTGAAGACCCAGGGAGGTTCCGATGAAGGAGCAAAATAAGAAACGGGGAATGGTGGTGCTGATGCTCCTGCTGATTCTCATCTGGAGCTTTGATTATATCGTAGCCAAGCATGCCCTGGAAACCTTCGCTCCCCTGAGCCTCCTCCACCTGAAATACTCGGTGGGGCTGATTCTGATGGTGATCGTTAAAAGAATTGCCGATCCGGGCCTCAAACTTCGGCGGCGGGACCTGCTAACCCTCATTACTTGTTCCATCATGGGAGAAATCATTTATTTTTACTGTGAATACTCTGCCCTGGATTATCTGCCCGTCTCTATTATTACCATTTTGTTGGCTTTTGTACCGGCGGTATCCATCCTGATTGAAATGGTGGTATATCAAATCATTCCTTCCAAAAAGCTGATTGCCGGAATTCTCATTTCTGCCATCGGTGTTATACTGATTATTGGGGTGGATGTGAAAGAGCTGCTGCAGGGCAGAATGGTTGGCTATCTATTCGTCTTTGGGGCTATTATGGCCTGGAATGCCTACAACTTCATTACAGCTCGGCTGCATCGAAATTATTCCAGCATATCTCTGACAGTAATGCAGCTGACCTGCACCGTACTGCTCCTGTCCCCTTATGCTTATGCCAATTTCCCGGGAATCCAGGTCTTTACACCGGATATTATCGGTGGCATAATATATCTTGGCATCTTTGGTGCCGGAATCGGGTTTTTTATTCAGGTCAAGGCTCTGAAAATTCTGGGCCCGACGACAACAGCCCTGTTTTCCAACTTCATGCCGGTGGTTGCCACCATCATGGGCTGGATCATATTGAGTGAAACCATTTCCTTGCTTCAGGGAGCAGGCGGAATCCTGGTCATTGCGTCCGGATACTTCGTCATTAAGGAAAAGGGCAAAGCGGAGGAATCATTGAAATGAAAGAAAAGTACAACTTGACCATGCTGACGGATTTTTATGAGCTGACCATGGCCAATGGTTATTTTGAAACGGGCATCGCCGATGACATCGCCTATTTTGACCTCTTTTTCCGGAAAATTCCCGATGGCGGAGGGTTCGCCATTATGGCGGGCTTGGAGCAGGTGGTGGATTACCTGCAGAATTTGAAATTTTCCCAGAAAGATATCGAGTATCTGGAAAGCAAGAAAATATTCAATAAGGAATTTCTCGACTACCTGCTGGATTTTAAATTCACCTGCGATGTCTGGGCCATTCCCGAAGGAACGCCGATTTTCCCGGGTGAGCCCATGATTACGGTACGGGGCCCGGTGATTCAAGCTCAGTTTGTCGAAACCATGCTCTTGCTGCTGGTCAATCATCAAAGCCTGATTGCCACCAAGGCCAACCGGATCGTCCGAGCCGCAAAGGGAAGGGCTATCATGGAATTTGGTACCAGAAGGGCTCATGGGGCATCGGCAGCCGTGCTGGGGTCCAGAGCTGCCTATATTGGGGGATGTGTTGGAACGGNNGGGATTATGGAATTCTTTCTCTGGGAACCATGGCTCACAGCTGGGTTCAGATGTTCCCATCCGAATACGAAGCCTTTAAAAAATATGCGGAGGTTTATCCGGAAAATTGCACCCTTTTGGTGGATACCTTCAACGTTCTGAAGTCAGGGGTGCCTAACGCTATAAAAGTCTTCAAAGAAGTAAAACCCAAAAAGATGGGAATCCGAATTGACAGCGGTGACGTGACCTATCTGACCAAGAATGCCCGGAAGATGCTGGATGAAGCGGGACTGCAGGATTGCACCATCGCCGTTTCCAATTCTCTGGACGAGTACATTATTCAGGACGTATTGCTGGAAGGAGCCTGCGTGGATTCCTTCGGTGTTGGGGAACGGTTGATCACTTCAAAGTCGGAACCGGTCTTCGGTGGCGTCTATAAGCTGGCGGCTCTGGAAAAGAACGGGGAGATGATTCCCAAGATTAAAATCAGCGAAAACGTGGAGAAGATAACCAACCCGGGATTCAAGACGGTTTATCGGCTTTTTGACAAGGATACCCATAAGGTCATCGCTGACGTAATCACCCTGGATCATGAACCTGCTCCCGATGGGGAAGAATACGAAATCTTCGATCCTCAGGCCGTATGGAAGCGCCAGATCGTCCGGAATTTCTATGCAAGGAACCTGAGAAAGCCCATCTTCCTAAGCGGGAAGCTGGTTTATGAGCTTCCCTCCCTGGAGGAGATCCGAACCTATTGTCAGGAGCAGGTAGGCACCCTTTGGGATGAAATGCTCCGATTCGAAAATCCGTCCATCTACTATGTGGACCTTTCTGCAGAGCTGTGGGAAATGAAGCATCGGATGCTGGAAGAGCTCCAGAGCCAAATCGTGGAACTGGAAAGGGCATAAGTGAAGGGATTTAATTAAGAGAACAGAAATAGAAAACTGGCCGGGTAGGGACCGGCCAGTTTTTTGATGGAGTTTATTTTGATGGTTCGGTGCAGGGAGGCCTTTATGCCTTGCCGCTGCAGCCCAGTACGTTGACCAGCTTTCTCTTGACCATGTCCTTGATGGCAGCTCTTGCCGGAGTCAGGTACTGACGGGGGTCAAAGTCTGCCGGGTGAAGGGCAAAGTGTTCTCGGATGGCAGCGGTCATAGCCAGTCGCAGGTCCGAGTCGATGTTGATCTTGCAGACGGAGCTTTGGGCAGCCTGACGAAGCATTTCCTCAGGGATTCCGATGGCATCCGGCATGTTTCCGCCGTACTTGTTGACCTTTTCGACGAACTCCGGAATAACGGAGGATGCGCCGTGAAGCACGATGGGGAATCCGGGTAGTCTTCTGGATACTTCTTCCAGAATATCAAATCGCAGTTCCGGCTTCTGACCCGGCTTGAATTTGAAAGCACCGTGGGATGTGCCGATGGCGATAGCCAGGGAGTCGACACCGGTCTTGGAGACGAACTCCTCAACCTGAGCCGGATCGGTGTAGGAATGCTGAGCCACATTGACATCGTCTTCGATGCCGGCCAGCTGTCCCAACTCCCCTTCTACGGTTACTCCGTGGGCATGGGCGTATTCAACGACCTGTTTGGTCAGGGCGATGTTGTCTTCGAAAGAATGGTGTGAGCCGTCGATCATAACGGAAGTGAAGCCTCCGTCGATGCAGGCCTTGCAGATTTCAAAATCTGCACCGTGATCCAGATGAAGAGCGATGGGCAGGTTGGTGTCAGCGATGGCTGCCTCAACCAGCTTAACCAGATAGATATGCTTGGCATATTTTCTGGCCCCCGCAGATACCTGAAGGATCAGCGGAGCGTTTTCTTCCATTGCAGCTTCGGTTATCCCCTGAACGATTTCCATGTTGTTCACATTGAAGGCCCCAATGGCGTATCCGCCTTTGTATGCCTTGTCGAACATTTCTTTTGTTGTTACTAATGCCATAATACTTCCTCCTTTTAAAATAACAGTGTAGCAGAGGTCCGCAAATCTGGTGCTCCCCTCAGCCCGTTCCTCCCCTTATAGCCCCGGTTTGGTGATGATGGCCATCACTTCCTCAGGGGTCGCGTCGGACGGGATGATGAAATTCCCTGTTTTAATCTGAGTGCCCGCGTTGGCGGCATCCACAGCGGTGAAGAAATCCTCTGTGTTTTCAAAGAGGCCCACGTCCACAAACTTTCCGGCGATGACACGAAGAGATTCCCCGTAATTGATATATACGGCAAACATCTCCGGCTCCCCTTCACCGGGTTCGATGGCGTCACCGGAAGTAGCTTCCGGGTTTTCGGCAGTGGATGGATCCGGGTATTCGTACTGGACCGGTTCCTCGGATTCGACAACGGGTGCCGCTTCCTTGGCGAAGGTCTCCGGATAGGCAAGAATGGCATCGATTCTGGAAAAAATGATAACCCCTGCAACGGATATGATGATCAATGCGACCAATATATCACTTTTGTCATAGATAAAATCCCTTAATCTGTTCATCCTCTCCCCCTCACTAGAAAATAGCAGATTCTGCTAGATATAATGTACCATATTTCCGTTGATTTAACAATTCCGGGCCGGTAAATTATTAAATTTTCTTTACACCATAGGATATAGGACGTATTTGTTGTATAATAGTTCCATGATTGTTTTAAAAATAGGACCCAACGAAGACCAGCAACGGCTGGACCGATTTCTGAAAAAGTATTTGAAAAACGCACCCTTAAGCCACATTTACCGGCTGATCCGCAAGGACGTCAAGGTAAACGGCAAAAGAGGTGCTATTGATTGTGTACTCCATGAAGGGGACGAAATTGCTCTTTACATGCCGGAAGAAGAGCTGAAAAAGCTGACGGAAGTCCGGCGGACGGCCAAGGCGAAAAAGCAATTTCTGGTGGCCTTCGAGGATGAAAATCTGCTGGTGGTGGAAAAGCCCTTCGGACTGCTGACCCATGGGGACCAGCAGGAAAAGAAGAACACCCTGGCCAACCAGGTTGCCGGTTATCTGGCAGAGACCGGTGCCTACCAGCCCGGCAGGGAAAGGACCTTCGTCCCCTCCCCTGTAAACCGGCTGGACCGGAATACCACCGGACTGGTCATCTTCGGTAAAAGCGGCAAAGCCTTACAGGCTCTGAACCTGATGATTCGGGAGCGGGGCTATGTCCATAAATACTACATGACCATCGTAGCAGGAGAACTGAAAAAGGAACTGGTCCTCCGGGACCGGATGGAAAAGGATCAGGATACCAACATGGTACGGGTCACCGACAGGGAAGCGGAATCGGGTAAGCTGATGGAAACCGTAGCCAGGCCCCTCAAAACAGCCAAAGGCTATACGCTGGTGGAAGTGGAGCTGGTCACCGGGAGGACCCATCAGATCCGAGCCCATCTGGCCAGTGCCGGATTCCCGGTTATCGGAGATGCCAAGTATGGCAGCCCTCCAGTGAATCAGCGGGTTGGACGCCAATACGGCATTTCCACTCAGCTTCTACATGCCTATAAACTCCACTTTGAACGGGGAGCGCCTCCCCTGGAATACCTGGAAGGAAAAGTGATCGAATGCAGGCTGCCGGAGCAGTTTGACCGGATCATGAAGGATATTTTCCACTGAAGAAGACACAAGGAGGTTCATTCATGCGGAAATACAAAGCCTACATGGCAGCCGCCGCTTTAGCGTTTCTGATGACCATCATCATTGCGCCAGAAATCCACGAGGGGCAGGAAATGGAGCCCCTGATCGCCCAGGGAGATGTGATCCTTCTCCTGAAGCAGACCTACTCGGAGAACCGGGGCATGCCGGAAATCGGTGAGGTAGTGGTCCTGAAAAAATATGGCCTGGGGGAACAGCACGAAGAAGACAATCCCATCAGGAGGGTGACCGGGCTGCCTGGAGACCGATATTTGCTGGAGGACGGTACCGAGGAGGTCATCCAAGACAATTACGTATATATTTCACCGGAGTTCCAAAAGGAACCGGAATCGCCTCTATCCGGAGGGAACCTGATTAAAAGCAGGGAAATCCGGGGCAGGGCCCTTCTCCGCCTCTGGCCTCTGGATAAACTAGGAGGAATCGACTCATGAAAGGGTTCATCAAGGAGCTGATTGTTGCGGCGCTGATCGCATTTCTGATCCTGCAGTTCATCAAACCAACCATCGTCAAGGAACGTTCCATGGAACCGACCCTTTACGAAAACAACTATATATTCCTCAGCAAGCAGTCCTATAAGCTGGGGGAACCGGACCGGGGGGACATCATCGTATTTCACACCAACCTGACCACCTGGGAGGGAGAGGAAAAACTGCTGATCAAGAGGGTCATCGGCCTTCCTGGGGATAAGATTACCATCGTGGATGGTCAGGTGTTTATCAACGAAGTACTTCAGGAAGAGGACTACATTCTAGAGAATTTCACCTCCGGCTATGTGGAGGATTTCGAAGTACCGGAAGGAGAACTGTTCGTCATGGGAGACAACCGGGAGGTCAGCTTGGACAGCCGGTCCCCGGATATCGGATGCGTCAAGATTTCCGATGTGATCGGCAAAGCCTTCTTCCGACTGTACCCCTTTGAGGATATCGGGCTGCTGGACTGAGCAGCGGAGCAAAGACGAAGGATAGAAGATGAAGAAACGAATATTAGTAGCGAACAATAAAAAAGCCCGCCACGATTATTTCATTGAAGATGTGCTGGAAGCCGGACTGGTTCTCACTGGTACGGAGATTAAGTCCATCCGCCAGGGCAAGGTTAACCTGAAGGAAAGCTATGCCAAGATCGACAACGGGGAAGTGATCGTGCTTGGCATGCACATCAGCCCCTATGAGCAGGGCAACCGGTTCAATGTGGATCCCTTAAGGCCTCGGAAGCTGCTGCTCCACAAGCAGGAGATCCGGAAACTGATTGGTTACACCACCCTCAAGGGCCTCACCCTGGTCCCCCTGACCATGTACATCAACGAGAAGGGGATGGCCAAAATGGAACTGGCAGTTGCCCGGGGCAAGAAGGAATACGACAAGCGGGACACCATCGCCAAGAAAGATGCCGACCGAAGGATGCAGCAGGTCGCAAAAAATTATAGGAAAGACTATTAATATGCTGAAAAAGTGGTATAATATAGTTGTACTTCTGGTACACAAACCGGAACCCCGGTAATTTTACGGGGGTGTAAAGGTTTCGACGGGGGTGTGGAACCAGGATAAGCGAGCCGTAGTTTGCCAAGTCTACGTTAAAAATGGCACGTTAAATATAAACGCTAAAAATAACAACAATTACGCCTTAGCTGCTTAGTCGCAGTCGCGTCGTCAGACCGGATTTCCCTGTAGGCCCGGACCCTGGCGTCAATTATACAGGACAACTCTGGGTGAGCTCCTAGTAGCTTAGAGGAACAATAGGATAGCGGATGTGCCAGCCTGCTGACCGGCGTGCACGGATGCGAAACAATAAATGATCAGCTGCGCTCGGAGAAAATTCTGCGGAAATGCTTTCGGACGTGGGTTCGACTCCCACCATCTCCACCAGACATAAAAAACAGGGTTAAGCCCTGTTTTTTTATGCCATGGATCAGGGAAAGGCAATAATCAGGAGGGGGACCAGAAAGAATTGATTTTCTCGGCAAGTCTGTGTTTTAATATATATATGCAGTAAATTGGCAATCCGAATCGAGGAGGATAATCCTGATGAAAAAATCAACGGACTACAGTGAAATTATTAAACGATCCCATGAGCGGTCGGCTCAATACGGTATTCGTAAGGATAGCCTGGGGCCTAAAAGGATTCTAAAGGGTCTTGAACTGGAAGAAACACTCAGAAAAAATGAAACTTTGGTTCAGATTGCGAAGCCTTTTATGGAGATACTGTATGATGTGCTTCGGGGATCGGGATTTTCCATATATATCACCGACTCGAACGGAATTGTGCTTGAAATCATCGGAGACGAAGATATCGTGGAAGGCCAGGCAAGTGTTGGAATCGTTGAAGGCGCTGATATGAGTGAAAAGAGCGTCGGAACAAATTCCATGGGCGCAGCCTTATCGGAGGATTGTTCAATTCAAACCTCGGGGGAGGACCATTATATTACCGCTTTTTATATTTGGACCTGTTCGGCAGCAATCATCCATGATCGGAATGAAGCCATTCTTGGCTGCCTGAATCTGACCGGATGGCGTCAGTCTGCCCATCCTCACACACTTGGTTTGGTTGTGGCAGCAGTCAAGTCAATAGAGCACCAGCTGGCTGCAGAGAAATCGGAAACGGAATTGCAGGCGGCATATGAGTATCTTAATACGGTTATGGATTCTATCAATTCCGGCTTTTTTGTGGCTGATACTGACGGTATTATTAAAGCTGCAAATAATAGCCTATGCAGTATGCTCGAGATACAAAAGGAAGAGATTCTTTACAAAAAGGCGAATCGGGTTTTAGAAAACTGGGAATCGATTCTGGATCAGCTTCAGGGAAAGAATGCCTTCGAAAACAGAGAGATTATTTATTTTGGCAATCAAAAGAAAAACCGCTTTGATTTAAGTGTTTACCCAATCAGAAATGAAAGAGGAAAAGTCACAGGCACAGTGGCGATATTCAAGGATATCCAAAAAATTTATAATATCGTCAACAAATATACGGGTATGTCGGCATCGTATACCTTTGATGATATCATTGGAGAAAGCAAAATTATTCAGAAAGTTAAATCACAGGCTAAAAGCATTTCGAACAGCCCTTCCACTGTTTTAATTCAAGGTGAAAGTGGAACGGGAAAAGAACTTATTGCTCAAGCGATTCATAATAGCAGCAGCAGGAGAAATAATAGCTTTATTGCCATCAACTGTGGAGGCATACCGAAAAATCTGATTGAAAGTGAACTCTTCGGTTATGAAGAAGGAGCTTTTACAGGGGCAAAGCGAGGAGGACATCCCGGGAAGTTTGAGTTGGCTAATGGTGGGACCTTGTTTTTGGATGAGATTGGAGAAATGCCACTTGACATGCAGGTGAGCCTTTTAAGGGTGCTGCAAGAAGGTTGTGTTCACAGGCTTGGAGGTAGTAAATGTACCCTTACCGATGTCAGAATTATTGCTGCAACAAATAAGGATTTAAAAAAAGAGATCCAGAGGGGAACATTTCGAGAAGATTTGTACTATCGGCTAAGCGTGATTCCCATACAAGTTCCCCCTCTTCGGGAGAGAGAGGGCGATGTGGAAATGCTGATCAATCACTTCTTGAAGGTTAAGGCAATGAAACTGGGCAAGTCTTTAAAGAAACTTCCACCGCATACTCTTGAAAAACTGGTTCGGTATTCCTGGCCAGGCAATATTCGAGAAATGGAAAATTGTATAGAAAATATTGTGAACATGGACGGGAACGCTTCTTTGCCTTTTGAAGCACCGTGTTTGGAAGGAATACCATCAGAATCAGGGGAGCGCCAGCTCACTTATGATATGTATACATTGGAAGAGTGGGAGAAAAAAGCAATCATTTCCTGTATAGAGAAATGCGAAGGCAACATAACGAAGGCGGCACAGGTCTTAGGGATAAATCGAAGTACCCTTCATGCTAAAATAAACAGGTATCGAAAAAATAATTTGATTTGAGCGTTAATGCTTTATCAATCAATCGGAGGAAACGTGTTGCGTAATCCAACAATGATGGAAAATGCAACAACAAACAAAGAAGCAAGTGTTNNAACACTTGCTTCTTTGTTTGTTCTTTAAAAGATAGAAAATGATTGAAATTAATTGATCTTGCATTATGGATTTAACTTGGCATGGGAATTGCTTAGTATATTTAGTAAAATAATTATTTAACAAACGAAAGGGAGGTTTTATCATGCCAAGATTTACATTACCAAGAGACATGTACTATGGGAAAGGCTCGCTGGAACAACTTAAAAATTTAAATGGGGAAAAAGCTATTCTGGTCCTTGGCGGTGGATCCATGAAGAAATTCGGGTTTGTGGACCGAGCGGTGGCGTACTTGAAAGAAGCTGGTATTGAAACCATACTGTTTGAAAATGTTGAGCCGGACCCTTCGGTAGAAACTGTTATGAAGGGTGCAGAAATGATGAGAGAGTTTGAGCCGGATTGGATCATATCTATGGGTGGCGGTTCTCCTATCGATGCAGCGAAAGCAATGTGGGTATTCTATGAGTACCCGGAAACTTCCTTCGAGGATATCATTCAGCCCTTCTCTTTCCCGGTTTTAAGGCAGAAGGCCAGATTTGTAGCAATTCCGTCCACATCGGGTACTGCCACAGAGGTAACTGCTTTCTCGGTAATTACAGACTATGGGAAAGGTCTGAAATATCCGTTGGCTGATTACAATATTACGCCTGATATTGCAATCGTTGACCCGGAATTGGCCGAAACCATGCCGCCTTCTTTGACGGCTCATACCGGTATGGATGCACTTACCCATGCGGTGGAGGCTTACGTCTCAACATTGAATTCTCCTTTCACGGATCCTCTGGCAATCAAAGCGATTCAGATGGTATTTGAATATCTTCCGGCTTCATACGCAGGAGATATGGAGGCAAGAGAACAAATGCATTATGCTCAATGTATGGCAGGGCAGGCCTTTACCAATGCTTTGCTGGGAATTGTACATTCTATGGCACATAAAACGGGAGCCGCTTTCTCAACCGGCCATATTCCTCATGGCTGTGCCAATGCAATTTATCTACCCTATGTCATCCGATTTAACGGGAAAGAGGCAGAGGGAAGATATGCCGAAATTGCAAGAAGTGCCGGGATCACAGGGACGGATTCAGAATGCCTGAAACAGCTTTGCGACAAAATTGATGAATATAACGCTTCGTTTGGAATCCCGAAGAGTCTTAAGGAATTTGGAATTCTGGAAGATGAATTTAAAGAAAAAGTAGGCAAGATAGCTGAAATGGCGGTTGGTGACGCTTGTACCGGCTCAAACCCCAGAGCAATAACTGCTGCGGAAATGGAAAAACTCCTGAACTGTGCGTACTATGGTACAGAAGTTGAGTTTTAAAAAGCAGCCAAAGTAAACAAGAATCGGATAACAATGGGAAGAAGCGCCTGAAAAGGTGCTTTTTTCATGCTTCCGATGATAAGACGCTGAAGAGAATCAGCATACGCCATCGTGGCCCCGCCGGACACCGGTTCAAGTTGACGAAATCTCATGACTTGTATAAACTAATACTGATGCATCGCAGCCGCTTAAAACGGTTCAAAGCATGGGAAGGGGCAGATCAGAAAAATGAAAACGAGATTTGAAACCGAAAGATTAATCCTGAGGCCATGGCAGGAATCGGATGCCGAAGACTTATATCAATATGCCAGCAATCCCGCGGTAGGACCAATCGCCGGGTGGCCTGTTCATACCTCAATAGAAAATAGCCGTGAAATCATCAGGGAGTACTTATCCAAACCGGGAACCTATGCGACCGTATTAAAAAGTAATCACCAGGCGATAGGAAGCATTGGATTGCTTTTTGACGAAGCCAGTAATATCAGTTTGGAGGAGAATGAAGCGGAAATCGGCTATTGGATTGGCGTTCCCTTCTGGGGCCAGGGGCTGATTCCGGAAGCAGTGAGGGAATTGATTCGCTACGGATTTGAGGAGTTGCACCTGGAAAAACTGTGGTGCGGATATTTCGACGGAAATGAGAAGTCCAAACGAGTTCAGGAGAAATGTGGATTCCGGTACCACCATACAAACAAAGATGTTCCCTGGCCTTTGATGGGAGACATCCGAACAGAACACATTACCTGCCTGACAAAGGAAGATTGGAAGGATACCCGGCATGAATAAGATCCACATTTCCATGAACGAGATGAAGGACTTGCCCCAGAAAATAGCGGAAGCCATCGAGGCAGTCACAAAAATTGATGTTACCATCATGGACTCGGAGCGGAACCGAATAGCGGCTACAGGGCGGTATCGGAATCCGGAATTCGGCAATATCGCTGAAAAATCAGCCTTTTCCATCTGCCTTGCCACAGGTGATGTTTGCATTATTGAAGAACCGAGAGCCAACTCGATTTGCCAGGAATGCCCTGGGGTGGAAAACTGTATGGAAGAAGCAGAAATCTGCGTCCCCATTACTTGGAAAAACCAGCCCATCGGTGTCATCGGTCTGATTGCCTTTAGTCAGGAACAGAAACGAACGATCCTGGACAACTGCCAGGCCTATGTCAACTTCGTCCAGAAAATGGCCTCCCTGCTGGAAGCCAAGTACGGAGAACTGGTTGCCCTGGAAGAAAACCGGCGGCTGACCCAGAAGATGAAAACCATCGTGAACAGCTCCAAGCGGGAAAAGTATCTATACCTCCTGGACGATGCTGATGAGCTGAAGCGGGAACTGATCCGTTCGGCGGAAAACCACTGCGGCATCACCTTCGGAAGCATTTTGAGCGTATCGGATGTGATGCAGGAGTTGAAGGAGATGGCATTAAAGGTGGCAGAAACCGAATCTCCGGTGATGATCCGGGGAGAAAGCGGCACGGGCAAGGAACTCTTTGCCAGGGCCATGCACCAGGCTGGAAAGCGAAGCAAAAAACCCTTTATCCCCATCAACTGCGGGGCTATCCCCGACGAACTGCTGGAAAGCGAACTCTTTGGCTATGAAAAGGGAGCCTTTACAGGAGCCCACGCTTCAAAAGCCGGGAAATTCGAAATCGCCGACGGAGGAACCATATTTTTAGATGAAATAGGAGAACTCCCTCTTAAGCTGCAGGTCAAGCTGCTGCGGGTCCTTCAAGAAAAGGAACTCTGCAGGCTGGGAAGCAATGAGACCAGGAAAATCAACGTGCGGATTTTTTCTGCAACCAATGCCAATCTGGAAGAACGGATCCGGCAAAACCTGTTTCGAGAAGACCTCTATTACCGCTTGAACATCTTTCCTCTCCATATACCACCTCTCCGGGAGCGGAAGGAAGACATCGAATATCTGGCCCAGCATTTCCTGCAGTACTACAACAGCCAGTTTGAAAAGGACATAAAAGGGCTGTCCAAGGAAGTGCTGGAACTATTCCTGGAGTACCCCTGGCCGGGAAATGTAAGGGAATTACAAAACGTCATGGAATTTTCCGTCTGTCTGGAAAACCGGGAGACCCTCAGCGAGCCCCTGATTCGAAGAAGGCTCAATTAGAAGGAGGGAGAATCCCCGGAGACATCTAAAGGTGTGGTGGATGCCAAGCCAAGAAATGTCCCCGCAGAGGATCAGACTTTAAGGGAACTGGTGAGTCGATATCAATTCCTGCCCCACAAGGACATGGTTATTCGAATCTGCAAGGAAATGGGAATCAGCCGAGCTACCTTTTACAGAAAAAAGAAAACCTTAGAACAGGGTTGAGACTGGATCAAGGCCGAATTGAGACTTTCGCGAGACTAATTTGAGACTAAAATTGAGACTCGAACTGAAATGAGACTGACCCTTCTGAAACATATAAGCAATTCCAATGCTTTCGGGATTATCCCCCGTTGGCACGGGAATTGCTTTATATTTTTTTGACAGGTTATTGCCATTCAATTGGGAGGGATGATCATCATGAATCATGAGTACATTATAGAGCTTCTTGAAAAAGAAATGGTTCCGGCCCTGGGCTGCACCGATCCGGCCGGAATCGCCTATGCCGCTGCCTTTGCCCGAAGCCATGGAGCTGGTGAGGTTAAAAGAATAAGGTGCAGTTTGTCCGCCAATATCATTAAAAATGCAGCTGCTGTCTGCATCCCCAGAACCAACGGCCGCTGCGGCGTAGGGCTGGCCATCGCTTTGGGGGCATTCGGCGGGGACCCGAGGCTGGGGCTGGAGGTTTTTACCGGGATTACAGAGGATCATATCCGGAAAGCAGAATCCTTCATTGCCAGCGGAAGGCTTCATCTCCAGGTGTCCGATTCCGAAAAAAAACTGTTTATCCAACTGGAAATAGAAACGGAAAAAGATTTGGTGGAAGTGCTCATCCAGGACAGTTATACCAATATCATCTCCCTGCGAGTCAACGGAGAAGAAAAAATCGTTGCTGGCAGGCCATTATCAGAAAAGGCAAAAGAAGGATCCAATCCGGAATTGTCGCTGAGGACCATTCTCGCTTTTGCAGAAACCGTTCCCTTGGAAAAACTGACAATCATTAAAAAAGCGGCAGAAATGAATATGATCATAGCAGAAGAGGGAATGGCTGGAGATTATGGAATTTCAGTTGGACGGAACATCAGAGAATCGGTGGGGCAGGGAGTTTTAGCGGAGGATTACAGTACCACTGCCATGATGTGGGTAGCGGCTGCCACCGACGCCCGAATGGCTGGATGCGACATCCCGGTGGTTAGCAACACGGGAAGCGGGAACCAGGGCCTGGCATCTACCATTCCGGTCATCAGCATTGCCAGAAAGATGGGTGCCGATTACGAACAGATGATTCGAGGGCTGGCCATCAGCAGTCTGGTTACCATCTATATCAAGAATCGGTTGGGATTTCTGTCAGCGGTTTGCGGAGCGGTCATTGCCGGAACAGGGACTGCATGCGGAGCCGCTTATCTTCTGGGAGGCCGAGAAGCGGAATTGCTCAGTGCTATGAAAAGTGTACTGGGCAATGCAGCCGGTATGGTTTGTGATGGAGCCAAAGCAGGATGTTCCATGAAAGTCGCCACCTGCACCCAGGCGGGGGTAATGGCGGCGCTACTGGCTGTAAAGGGCTATGGCATCCAGGGAACGGACGGGGTGGTGGATGAGGAGGAAGATAAGACCATCGACAATTTTATCCGGGTAGCAACCGCTGGCATGGAAGGAATGGACCAGGTGCTTTTGGATATAATTTTGAAGAAAAAGCCTTAAGAGAGACTTACAGAAAGATACGGCTTTCTGCCCGAACCCCTCCATATCGATCTTCCAGATCCTTTCGGTGAAACAAAAAGCTTTCGCTGTCAAAATACTTAGCGCCGGTGGGACAGCCCTTGATACAGCCGCAGCATTTAATGCACTTTCCCACCACTTGAGAAATGTTCTCCGGATCAATGGAACCCATGGGGCAATTGATGACACACAGACCGCAATTGATACATTTGTTCAGGTCCGTAATGGGTTTGGCTTTCAGAAAATCCTTGAGAGGCTCCCCTTGGGAGTTTTTCGGAATATAATAAGGGCGGATGGGATCCTGCCCTTCCACCGACACCGGTGTATTGGGCGGTTCTTTCAGTTCCAATACCTTTTTAATCGTTTGTTCAGCTAATTCATACACCAGCGCCATATCCTGATCGTCAGGCCTTCCAGCCCCCAGGATTTCTGAGAAGGAATGCTGTCCCACAAAGGCTCCGGCAGCAATGGGGTAAAAGCCATTGACGGCCAAGACGTTGCGCAGTTCCATTAGACCGTCATCAAAGTTCCGGTTTCCGAATAGTACTACCGGAACCGCCAGAGTGCCAACTCCATGAATCTGGTCCCTTATGAAGGGAAGCATCTGATTGGGGACCCGGCCTGCATAAACGGGGACTCCAAGGATCACAAGATCGGATGGGCCGAAAGATAAATCCCTTTGTCGGGCTTCGGGCAAATTAAAAGAGTATTCCTGCCAGGAAGCGTCAAGCCCCCGGGCGATTGATTGGGACAAACGGCAGACCACTTTTTTTGTGGTGCCGGTGGGGCTGAAATAGACGGCCCATACATGTTTAATATTCATTCGCTGTATATTCCTTATGCCTTGTGGGATGAATCTCATATAGGAATATTGTACGGTTGAACGTGGTAAAAAGCAAGGATGAGAAGGGCAATTCTTCTTGACAAAAGGGGCCTTTTGTATTAAATTAGATTGGTAAGCGATTCGAGCAGGATCACTTATCGGGACGTGGCGCAGCTTGGTAGCGCGATTGCTTCGGGAGTAATAGGCCGCAGGTTCGAATCCTGTCGTCCCGACCAGATAAATAACACCAGATTCTCTAATCAGGATTTGGTGTTATTTTTTTAGCCTTGCTTTTTACTTTTTTATATGTTTTAATGTGCCTTGAAGTGGTTATAGCTGATTACTGTTTGTAATATGTGTTATGGGAGGGATTCTTTCATTATGAAGATACTGGATTAGATAACGTATAATTAATTTCGC
>DIMT01000016.1 GCA_002425705.1 Firmicutes bacterium UBA5559 | reverse complement strand
AATGAAAAGAGTCTGGGCCTTTCCGCTCTTTAAGAAGCGAAGGGCGATTTTCAACTCATAACTCAAGATGCATCAGCTCCTTTTCCCAGACGGACCTGTGCCCCGTCTGCCAAATCATCTGCGGGAAGCAGAATCCGGTCTCCCGGCTTCAGGCCCTTCTTCAGTATGACAGAACCCCCTGGCCCTCCTCGAAACTCGATGGACGTTTCCTGCACGGTCCCCCCTTCATAGAGAAATACCGTACTCCGCTCCGTCAGGTATTGCTTTGGAATGGTCAAAGCCTTTTCCTCTTCCACCAGGGTGATCTCGATGTTTACCGTCAGGTCGGAAGCATTGAAATCCAAATCGTCCAAAACAAGAATCGTAATAGGGAAAGTCCCGGTATTTTTGTTGACTTTGGGACTGATGGATTCTAATTCCCCGGCGATGACAGCTGCGGTTCCCTCCACGCGAATGGAAGCCTCCATTCCTTCCCTTAGGAAAAGAAGATACTGTTCATCCAGTTCTGCAGTAACGAGTTTCTTGCCGGATGAAGCCACATCCATCAGAACATCACCGGGTTTTATCGCATCTCCCGGTTTCACGTAACTTTTCAGGATAATCGTTTCAGCTTCAGCCAGAATATTATAATCGGTTTCCCTGATTGCGGTGCTGTCGTATAGGGCTTTAGCGTTGTCCATCCGATATTTCAGAGATTCCCGTTTGGATCCGCCCGGGGCCAATGCCTCTGCCCTTAATTTTTCTGAATTCCATAAGGTCTCTGCCGTCTTAAGGGCATTTTGATAATCCGTATAGGCATTCTGAGAAATAGCCCCTTCTGCCAATAGGACTCTGGCATCTTCCGCGTCCTTCCTTGCTCTTTCCAGATTCCTGGAAAGGCGTTCCAGTTCCTGCAGAGCGGCGGGATAATCATACTCCAGAACCCCATTATATTGCTCTCTGGCATCCAGGTAACCAGCCTCTTTCTGTGCCAGGAGAAATGCTTGGTCCGGATCGTAAATCGAAACCAACAAGCTGCCCTTGGGAAGAATTTCTCCATCTTTTCCACCCAAGGATTCAACCGTGCCACTGACCTTCGCAATAATGGCGGTTTCTCCTTCAGGGCCCATCTGGCCTACTGCCAGAACCTTTTCTGCATAAGGCCTTTCTTTCAGTTCCAGATAGGCATAACCCTCTGCTTCCCTCGGAATCATAAAAAAAGCAAGGATCACAACAATTACTGGGACCAAAACTATCCAGGTTTTTTTTCGAGACCAGTTTAATTTGCTTTTCCATTCTTGTAGTTTCATAGATTTTTCTCCGTCAGTGTTCTTTCACAATGGATATTATTTCGACAAATTCAATTGGATAATCTATACCCTTTGAAATAAATATATAAGCAGGGCCTGGTGACTATGTCACAATTATTTCTCCATACAAAAAAAGGAAACCGGCCGCATGCGCAACAGCCGGTTTCCCCCTCACAAGTCGGATGATAATACTATATCAGCATCATCGATGATAACTGCAAATTTATTCGGAAGCTTTACCAGATTCCTTCATCTCCTCTTTTTTCATCAGCCCGGGAGGCGTGGCCTTGTTGGTCAATCCGGACGGAGTGGCTTTATCGGCCAGCCCGGGAGGCGTTTTTTCATCTTCCTTTTCTGCCTGACGATTTTCCTTGACCTGGGCCATGATGTCCTTCACCGGTTTGTCTATCCAATACTCCACTGCCGCTTCAGCAGAAGATGCGTCCCCTATCGACTCGTAACTTTTCTCCAGTTTCTGAATCAGGTTCAGTTTGCCCGGGGTAATTTCCATTTTCAGTTCCTCACTGAGACGTGCAGCTTCCCGAACTCTCTCTTCTCCGATACCAATGACAGGTCCGTTCTCTTCATCCAGGTCTACTTCTTTGGAGGTCTCTTGAAAGATGATCTGTTCCAGTCTTTCTGAAATACCTCGGATCAATTGCTTTTCTTTTTTTTCAGAGTCCGCGTGTACTCCGATTACAATACCGTTTTCATACCAATCATTCTGGTCCAGGAATTCTTTTTCTTTCAAAGCCTGAATAGTGTTATCCAGAACCTTATCAAGATCCTCTCCGCTCCATTGGATCGTATCAAGAACGGGCACTGCTTCATCATCTATTGCTTTGGCTTTAATAACCTTTTCAAAGGTGTTTACTGTGTATACGATGGATGGATTCACATCCACCGACACCTCCGCTACCGGATTGTTATAGGCAAAGACCGTTCCGCCGCCGGCTGTAATCAGAACTGCTGCTGCAATTCCAGCCACCAGGTTTCTTGGCCTGCTTTTCATTTTCATCATATTCATCTCCCCAATCTCAATAGACTGACCGATTTCATATCCCCTGTTCCGGATATGACGGATCATTCCATCTTCTGACATGGCTACAGCCTGCTTACGATCGGTATCCATGATAATTGCTCTCATCCGTCAATCCTCCTTGATCATACTGCGAACATAGGGGCGTAGGCAGGGATACTCTCCGCTGAGTATTTCAACCACTGCTATTATATATTTTCGATGCCGCTCCATGATTTTTCGGGGTACCCCTGTATTTTTTTCTACAACTTTCAGGGGAAGGGCTTTTTTTTCTCTCATTTCCCTTAAAAGAATCTCCGATTCCCGGATGGCAGAAATGACTTTCCTGCAGGATTTTCGGGTTTTTTCCGACTTGGGGGATTGATTGGGCAGATCTCGAAACTGGATACCATAGGGACTAAGGGCAATGGAAAGCTGGTGGATTTCTTCTGCAGCATCGCTTTTATTCTCCATCTGATCGTTTACCAAATTTACGTTCCCGCTGCTCTGAAACTCCATATGCCGAGTGATGTCCTCCGGATCCATTGGAACGAATCGCTTGCTTTTTTCTTCTCTTCTCATCCAGTCGATCATCCGCCGGTCCATGACTAAACGGGAGAAGGGCAGAAAACTGCCCTTCTCCGGCGTGTAGCTATGTACGGCTTCGACAAAGGCTTCCAGAGCGACTAGTTCTTCCTCGCTCCCCTCTTCCACATGACGACCCAGTTTTTTTCCTGCTGATGCCCTGATAAAAGGCATCTCCTCCAGGAGGAAATCCTCCAGCTTTGCTTCTTGTTCTTTCGCCTCCAGGGCGATTTGATCAACCGACCGATGCCGGTTTTGATCATCGGGTGATAAATGTTCCATTCCGGATCTCCTCAAATGCCTGATTCAATTCTTCGCGGGTATTCATAACAATCGGGCCTCCCCAGGCAATGGGTTCACGAAGGGGCGCTCCTGCAAAGATCAAAAATCGAACCCCTTCCTTTCCCGCTTCCACCAGAACTTCCTCTCCTTCTGTCAGGAGCAGGGCACTGCGGTTTTCACGAAGGATGGATTCTCCATCCCCGACAATTGCCTTTCCTTCCACCAGATATAAGAATACGGTATCCTCTGTATTGACAGGCAGTTCCCAGACTGCTCCCGGTTCCAGTTTAACATCCAGGAAGGTCATCTCCACATAATCCCCGTGGGTGGCGCCTTCTTTGCCATCATAGACTCCCGAAATTACCCGAACCTCCTCACCCTTCTTCTGAATCAGCGGCACCATATCCCCCCGGATGTCCCGGTACTGAGGGTGGGTCATCTTATTCTTTTTCGGCAAATTAAGCCAAAGCTGGACACCAAGCATCCGATCCGCCGGCTGGGGCATCTCCTGGTGCAGGATTCCCCTGCCTGCCGTCATCCATTGGCATCCCCCATCCAGTATACTTCCGGAATTACCAATGCTGTCCCCATGTTCAATGTCTCCCTGAATCAGATAGGTCACCGTCTCGATGCCCCGATGAGGATGCCAGGGAAATCCTTTGATGTAATCTTCCGGATCCCTTGAATCAAAGGCATCCAGCATTAAAAAGGGATCGAAATCATAAACGGTTGCATTGCCGATAACCCGAACCAGTTTAACTCCGGCACCATCGTACTGTACGCTGCCTGTGACGACTTTTTTCACTGCTCGTTTCATTCAATTCCTCCTCGTCTAATCCTGGAGTATCCTATTGTTTCTATTTTACTACAAAAATAAGAAAAAAACACCCCGGTATTCCGGGGTGAATCCGATGGATGTTTATTGTTTTTTGCATTCAGGAATAACCAGTACTGGTTTTTCTGCATGATGCAGAACCTTGTTCGTCACGCTTCCCAGCAGATTGCGGTAAAGGACGGAACCAATTCCGTGGGACCCCATGATGACGAAATCCACATCGGTCTGATTAATCGCGCTGATGATTTCGTCTGCAACGATTCCGTGGATAATCATCATGGAAACCTTGTCCTTCTTGTCCCCGAAGGAATCGATATAGGACTGAAGCATTTCTTCAGCCTGGCCCTTTTCTTTGGCCACATAGGGATCTTCAGTTGTATTGGGTTTCGGAACTGTGGTGCTGAATCTCTGGGCTGCGATACGGATACCTACTACATACAGAAGTACGATTTCTGAACCGAAGGCATCCATAAACTTCCTGCCCTCGTCAATGGCCCTCTTGGCGCAATCGGATGAATCTACAGGAATAAGAATTTTTTTCATTGTTAACACCCTCCTTATCTATACAACGGTTACATCAATGATACCTGAAAAAAGGCATAATCCCTCTATCAATTCGGGGAAAAGTTACAACAGTTTTCTCTTTCATTCGACAGTCTTCTACCTCGTTGGAATGATTTCTGTCCAATATCCGTCTGGATCACAAATAAAATAAATACCCATTGACGGATTCTCATAGCATATGCACCCCATCTCCTGATGCCGGGCATGGGCTGCTTCATAGTCATCGGTCCGGAAGGCCACGTGAAACTCGTTATCCCCCAGATGGTACGGTCCTTCTTTGTCTCTCAGCCATGTCAGCTCCAGCTGATGCTCCGACTCTTCATTGGCCAGGAACACGATAATATAAGAGCCGTCCGAAGCCTCTTTCCGCCGGACTTCCCTCAGGTCCAGAGCTTTTTCGTAAAATTCAAGGGAACGGTCCAGATTGAAAACATTGATATTATTGTGAACAAATTTAAATTTCATCACTTCACCCCTTTCTTCATATAATTATATTATACCACCATATGAAGCTTATCCTAACTTCGGAATATATAATGTCGTCGCTTCTTGTTGCTATTTGTCATGTGTTTCCATCTCTTTTTGGTTCGCAACCCAAGTTGCCCGGAGTATAGTAAAATTAAAGGTGGTGATGACCATGAGCGGATGGCTCAATCAAAGGCTTCGTGTCTATTTGAAAGAAGGAATTGCAGTTTTCGAACCAATCGGTGAAGATGTTCTTCATCGGTTTATCGGCGGCAGAGGAATCAACGACTGGATTCTCTACAACGAGGTTCCGGCAAAGGGGGATCCTTTCGGTCCTGAAAACGTGGTCTGCTTTGGCTGCGGACCTCTGGCCGGAACCAATATGCCTATGAATTCCCGCTGCCATGTCAGTACCATCGGTCCCCACAGCAATATGCTGGGAGACGGGAACGGCGGCAGTCTCTTTCCCTATCGGATGAAGCAAAGCGGCATGGATCAGATTGTCATCTCTGGTCAATCGGACGCACCTGTCTATTTGTGGATCGATGACGGAAAGGCTCAATTGCTGGATGCATCGTCCTTATGGGGTCTGGATACCTGGCAGTGCACCGATGCCTTGAAGGAAATCCATGGAAAGGACATCGGCGTGGCTGCCATCGGCCAGGCGGGGGAAAATCTGGTGCGTTTTGCCAGCGTAATTTTTGATAAGTACAGCTCTGCAGCCCGGGGTGCCGGAGCCGTTTTGGGTTCTAAAAATTTAAAAGCTATCGCTGTCCGGGGTACGATGGAAATCCCGGTTCACGATCCCATGGAATTAAAGAGGCTGGCTGATCTGGACCGGAATTTTTTCTTTACCGATCCGTTCCAGAAAGAGGTGGTCCGGGTGATCGGCACCCATCACGGACTGGCTAATTGGTTCCCCGGCTGGCACAACAACGCTTCCTACCTGGGGGCAGAAGAAGTCCCGGAGAGCCTCCAGGCTCCCTCCTGGAAAAAATATGAGCTTCATCGGACCGGATGCCACACTTGCCCTGCCATCTGTAAAGATGTTTACCGGATTCCGGAAGGCGAATATCGGGGAGAAATAGGTTCCGCCATGGAATACGAAGGAATCCACTGCCTGGGAATCAACTGCGGCATCAGCGACCCCTCTGCTGTTATGACCATGCAGAATCTCTCCGATAAATACGGCATGTGCGTCATCCCTCTGGGCAATTGCCTGGCCATCGCCAAAGACTTGTTCAACAAGGGCTTTCTGAGCAAGGAAGACACGGGGGGCTTGGATCTTTCCTGGGATAATACGGAGGACCAGATCCAGCTTATCCATCAGACTGCTTTTCGGAAAGGCTTTGGCTCCGTCATCGCAGAAGGTGAAACGGGAATGAACCGGATTTTGGGAAAGGCTTGCAGCGATCTGAATGATCAAGTGAAGGGAACCGGCAGGGGAAATTTCCCGCCAGGAATCTTTTCTTTGGCCCATGCCACCTCAACCCGGGGAGCAGATCATCTTCGGGGCCGAAGCTGGACCTTCGGGGAGAACGACGGCGAACTGTTCCAAAGGCTGGTGGAAGAAGGATATCTCCCCCAAGACGAAGTGGAGCGGCTGATTGTCAGTGAAGACGCCTGCGCCCTTTCCGACTGCATTGGAAGGTGCAAGGGCTCCGTCAATTCCTGGGTCAATGCCGTGCCTCTGGTTTGGAAATACCCCCTCTACGAAGGTCTTTCCAAGGTCCTGAATGCCGCCACCGGCCATCTCTTCCCTCCGGAGGAGCTGATTGAAATCGGCAAGCGGGTCTATCTTTTGGAAATCGCCCTCAATGGCCGGCGAGGTATCCAAAGAGAGGACTGGCGGCTGGTGCAACGCCCTGAGCTAAAGGATTCGGAGGAGGGTGCGAAGCAACGGGAAGAATTCCAGGGCATGCTGGATCGATATCTGACCCTGCGTGAATGTGATCTGAAACAGGCTTTGCCAAACCCGGAAACACTCAAAAATTATCAACTGCTGTAATGAGAAAGCCCCCGAATCCGGGGGCTAAACTATTATGGTTTCGTATTTCTAAGGGTACTATTTGGAAGGTTCTACCACGATATAGGGTTGGAGCTGATAAGGCTTCGGCGCTACAGCCCGGTCGGACCACATATAGAACCATCTCTCTGCCGGATAATAGTAATATCCATCCTGCCAGTGGTCGGAAGTGTCATAGGGATCAGCAAAGATAATCGTGTCATCCCCGATCCCCGGTGTGCCATTGGTATCATAGCCGATGATGGCCTGCCAGTGACCATCCCAATCTGCCCATTCCACCAGGATTGGCCGGTCTGCTTTCAGGTGGCCTGTAACCCATTTAACAAAATAGGAATCCTTTGCATCTTCTACCCAGTTTTCCGTATTCGGGTCGTTATCCGAAGCATAAAGAGCTACGGAATTGAATTTGCCCGGCAGATTTCCCCATTCAACCCAGGGAACGCTTTTGTCCCCTTCCTGAATCAGTTCACTGGCCTTGTAGTCTTTCACATAACTGGTTTCCACGATGTCAAAGCCATCGATGCTTTCAAAAAATCGGACGATATCGTCCACCGAGGTTCCGTATTCTGGGAAATTGTTGGCACTTCCAGGCTGAGATCCTGGAGTTTCAAAATCCACGCCGGTGTTGGACTTCACCGCAATATCCCATTCCGTATAATCCGAAACGCCGAAGTGTTCCAGAACCATCAGGGTAGCTGCATTGCCGCAGGACCATTCAGAAGTCTGCTGATAAGTTTTAAAATTGCTGATGATGGTCAGGTCCCCATCCGATTTCATGTTGTAGAAGTCCGGATTCACATAATACTTAGAGTCGGGGTGATCGCCACCATTGTCGTAAGCATCGGCACCGCCATACTCATCAATGTCTCCTTTAACCGGAATGGTCACCGGTTTTGCCTTTCCGCCTGCCTCACCCGGAACATCACCGGAAACCATCAGCTTCTGATTAACAAAGATCAGATCCCGGTTGGCAATGTTGTTCCATTTGACCAACTGGTCAACGGTTACCTGATACGCCTTGGCAATCTTGCCTAAGGTATCTCCGGATTTCACCGTATACTCGGCTGCGAAGGCCGTACTGGTGCCCAGGGCCAGAATCAGAATCAGAACAAGGATCAGTATTTTTTTACCTTTCATGTCTTTCCCTCCTACCTAACAGCAATGGCTATCTATACAAAGCGGGATTCCGCTCTATAACTCTTCTGGCTTTTCACCGGTCAGACCAAAGGTTTCATTCAGCAGTTTTCGTACGTCCGGAGACAGAAATGCGGGCAGAGTGGGACCCAAATGGATATTCTTCACACCCAATGAAAGCAGGGCCAGTAACACGATGACTGCCTTTTGCTCATACCAGGCGATGTTGTAGATGATGGGAAGGTCATTGATATCGGAAAGCCCCAACAGTTCTTTCAGTTTCAGGGCTATCAGGGCCAGGGAATAAGAATCATTGCACTGGCCGGCATCCAACACCCTGGGTATGCTCCCGATGCTCCCCAGGTTCAATTTATTGTAGCGGTACTTGGCGCATCCTGCCGTCAGAATCACCCAATCCTGGGGAAGCCTTTTCGCATAAGCGGTATAGTACTCTCTGGTACTTTCATCATACTCCTCTTTTTCCCCTTTGTTAACCGAAAAATATTCGCTGGCTTTTGATCGTCCGTCACAGCCGGCCATGACCACGAATTTTTTCACTGCTCCGGTCCGGATGGCTTCCAAGATTGGTTCTGCCAACCGAAAAACCTGGTCATGGGCAAATCCACCTACCAGGTGGCCTGTTTCCAGTTCCGTGGGTGGGGGAAGCCTTTTGGCCATCTCGATAATCGGGGAGAAATCCTTTTTTCCCTCCTCTTCTGCTTCGATATGAACACACCCCGGGTATCCGGATGCTCCGGTTGTGAAGATCCGACTTCGCACCTCCTCGCTTTCCGGAGGAACGATGCAGTTGGTAGTAAACAGGATGGGTCCGTTGAAATATTCAAAATCTGTGAGCTGCCGCCACCAGGCACTGCCATAGTTCCCTGCAAAATGGGAATACCTTTTAAAGGCCGGGTAGTAGTGGGCCGGGAGCATCTCACTATGGGTATAGACATCGATGCCGGTTCCTTCGGTCTGTTCCAGAAGCTGCAGCAAATCAGAAAGATCGTGGCCGGATACCAGAATTCCTGGGTTGTTTCGAACTCCCAGATCAACTTCTGTAATTTCCGGATGGCCAAAGGCGCTGGTATTGGCTTCATCCAGCAGTGCCATAGCCCGGACACCATATTCGCCGGTCTTCATGGTCAAAGTTACCAGATCATCCAGGGTCTGTTCCTCTTTCAGTCCGGCTGCCAGGGCACTATGGATAAACCCATAAATCTCCGGATCTTCCTTGCCAAGATTTGCTGCATGATGAACATAAGCAGCCATCCCCTTCAGGCCGTAGGTAATCAGCTGCCTGAGGGATCGTACATTCACATCCCGGGTTGAAAGAACCCCTACGTAAGAAGCCTTGAATTGCATTTCTTCCAGGGATTCTGCCTGAAAGACAGCCGCATCCGGAAGTTCAGATACATCGGATTCCTTTAGGCCTCCGCGAAGCTGGTCCCGCAGAAGCATCATTTTTCGGATTTCTTCTTCCATCCGGGCTTCATCGAAATTGGCATTGGTAATGGTCATGAAAAGTCCCCGGCAGACTTCCCGGTTCACTTCCGGAATCCCACTGGGTTCAATATCAACCGTTTCCACGATGGCCCCTATTCCTCTCATGGTATAGATCAAAAGGTCCATCAGCTGGGCCAAGTCCTCCGTTTTTCCGCAAACCCCGCCATATTCACAGCCGCTGCCCCGGGCAGTTTCCTGACATTGAAAACAGAACATACTCATCGGCAAATCCCCCTCCCTCTTTTATTTCATCATAATACGATGATACCACATTCGCAATTTATTTCTGGTTGCTTTTGCAACTAAGCTGCTTTTTGTCATGGTTTGATGAAAATTTAATGAGTTTTCATCGGAATGCCTTTTAAATTCTCCATTCTATGGTATATATATTTTATGATTCTAAAGGAGGTTTCCATGATGAAATATGAAGACTACTATGACCCAGATATGTCCGACATTCAATACCAGAACACTCCGGCTCCGGAAAAGAAAAAGCGACGGGGTCGCGGACAGAAAATAGCATCCATTCTGCTGATCGTCCTGCTAAGTACAGGCGCAGGATTCGGTGGAGGTCTTGCTGCTCTTTACTATGGCGGCGAACTCCTTCCTTCAACCATAATGAATCGCCCCATCCATATTACCAGCAGCGACTCCCTGAATACCGCAGAAGCCATCGCCGAAAAGGTCATTCCCTCAGTGGTTGGAATCAGCACCACCTCCCGCATCACCTACCAGAGTTGGTTTGGCACCCAGCAGGGAGTCAGCCAGGGTTCCGGTACCGGCATCATCGTCGATGAACAGGGGTATATCCTGACCAACTCTCACGTGGTGGCCGATGGTAATGCGGATCAAATTCTCGTTCAGCTTTATGATGGGCGGGAGGTTAAGGGAACAGTGCTTTGGAACGACCGGAGCATCGACTTGGCCATTTTAAAGATTCAGGCCGGCGGTCTTGTTCCTGCAGAATTAGGGGATTCGGAACAGGTCCATGTGGGTGCCTACGCTGCGGCGATCGGCAACCCCCTGGGTATGGCCTTCGACCGAAGCGTGACCCAGGGCATCATCAGCGGGCTGGATCGAACCATCACGGTTTCGGATGGTCAGACTCAGACGACGATGGAGGGGCTGATGCAGACCGATGCTTCCATCAACTCCGGGAACAGCGGCGGTCCGCTTCTCAACAGCCGGGGTCAGGTAATCGGCATCAACTCTGCCAAAGCCCAGACCGGGGAAGGACTTGGATTTGCCATACCCATCAATACGGCCAAGCCCATTATAGAAGAAATCAAGACCAAAGGAGAGTTCAACCGGTCTTATCTGGGAATCCGGGGAATCAGTGTGGAGGACTTTAACCGTTCTTATCGTGAAAACAAACTTTCAGCAAAAAGCGGTGTCTTCATCGTCCAGATCTATCAGGATTCTCCTGCAGCAAAAGCAGGCATCCGGGAACAGGATATCATCACCCGTCTGGACGGCAAGGAAATCAAGACCATGACCCAGTTGATTACCGGGCTATACACCCATAGACCCGGGGACACCATTACAATCACCTTCCTCCGGGATGGAGAGGAAAAGGAGGTTTCAGTAACCTTAGAGGAAATGGTGGAATAGAATTGATTTTAGGCAAATATAGAAGCACAGGGGTTGCCCTGTGCTTTTTTATGGGAAGCCACTTGACAAGTGAACGACCGTTCACTATAATATAAGAAACGATCGTTCAGATTATGAGAGGTAGTATAATAATTAAAAAAGGAGGATTCTTTTTGAAAAATATCAAATGTCAGAGCATTGTGCGCTAACCGGGAGGTTTGCGTATAATTAATTTCTGCCAAGCCTCCCAAAAGGAATATAACAACAACTTTTAGGAGGATTAAATCTAGCGAACAGAGAAAACAAACGAAGACAATTCAAAAAAGGATACTATAAAACCAACCCTTGTAGCGACAGTTTTACCTGCAAGATCTGCGGTAGGCTTATCGTGCCGGAAGGCGCCGGGAGTGATCACCGCAATCATTGCCCAAACTGTTTGCACAGCCTTCATGTAGATATTGAACCCGGTGACCGGGAATCTGATTGTGGTGGCTACATGGAACCGATAGCAGTATGGATACGAAAAAATGGAGAATGGGCGATAATTCACCGTTGCCATATTTGTGGCCAGCTTTCCTCTAATCGTATAGCAGCTGACGACAATCCTATGAAGCTAATGTCAATTGCAATGAAACCTGTAGCGATTCCACCCTTTCCGCTAGACAAAATCGAAGAAATGACAGATTTAATGGCTGGTGACGGGAGAATGAGATAAGTGTCAAGAATTAACTGAGACAGAAGTGCAGGCAAAGAGCCGATAACAATTGAGCAGGATACTCATTGCTATCGGCTCCGTTTTTGGGGCAAGAGATGGCTTTTTGTCCCCTAATTTCAATATTATTTCATCCAATTAATTTTTGCGAACCGTCGTTTTAAGGCAAAACTGTAGTTTAAATCAGGATAACCAAATATGACTAGTATACCACTTTTATTTTTTCTGGGTATCCCATATTTTTCTTTTAAGCCTTTCCCGAAATAATTCAGTATTATATTAGGTACGCCAAGCATACAACTTCCCAATCCTAAGGTCTGTGCTGCCAGCACTGCATATGTTGCAGGAATATAAGGATCGGCAGGGTCCGCGTATGGAGAAACATGAAAATATATAGCCAGCGGAGCTGAATATGTTAGCCAGTCGTTGCCGTTCTCATATTGATTTACAAAGGTTCCAACCGCAGTTACAGCAAATGTGCTAAATGAATCGTAGGTTTCCTTTCTCATAAACAGTTTTAAAATTCTAAGTATAACTGGTGAAAACATCCACTTATTCCTTTTCAATGCTGCCATCAAATCTGCAGTTAATTCCTCAACTTTTTCTTTTCCATCCAGAACCAGAACTTCGACATCCGAACTCCCAAGACCGTTAGGAGAAGTTGATGCCGCATCAAGTATTTTATTTATGGTCTCGGAATCAACATTTTGATCTTTGAAACATCTTATGCTTCTGCGAGATATCATCAGGGACTTTAAACTATCATAATTAGCCCTGCATTCCACATCAGGCAACTCAACAATATCATCCGGAGTCATATCCCTGCCATTTACTTTAATTGCCCCATTCGGACAAACTGCCATGCACTGTCCGCAAGCCACACAACCGAACACCCTAGTTTGGTCTACATTGATCTTGTTTTCCTCAATGAACAACGGCGAACCTTTGCATACTTTCACACATAATCCGCAGACCGTACATCTTCTTTTATCAATTACAACTTCCGCACATTCATAAAAACGGCCGGTTTTCAATGGCATTTACCTACCCCCTAATGGCTAATAATATATTATAAAATTTTTTAGCATTGTTGCTGGCTTATTTTATAGTTGCTTGATCAAAGCTATCTTCAAAGAAGTACTGCACAGTCCTTTCCTCGTTCCTTTGCCTGATACATGGCCAGGTCCCCCCGCGTCAGGAAACTTTCTATACTTTCTCCGGCAATATACTGGGTTGCGCCGATGCTCACCGTCAAGTAATCCTTACCCGTATGAAGTCCCTGATCTTTTTTCAATACTATGGTATTGGTGGCTTTACATATTCTATTGGCAACGGCAAGGGCCTGATCACCGGAGGTGAAAGGCAAAATTACCAGGAACTCTTCCCCTCCATAACGAATAGCCAGATCCCCCTGTCGGCAGTGCTCTTTTAGAACTAAGGAAAAACTCACCAGAAGTTCGTCGCCATAAAGATGACCACAGGTGTCGTTTATACGCTTAAAGTGATCCAAATCTGCTACCAATAGGGACATCCTGCTCCCTTGCTTGGTCGTTCTTTCCACCAAAGCAGGAACATCCCCCTGGAGAACGCTTCTATTTAGAAGTCCAGTCAAAGAATCCCTTCTGGCGTACTCCGAAATGAGTTGATTGGCACTTGTTAATTGTTCCATACTGTTTTCCAAAGAATGCTGGAGCTCTTTTTCTTTTGATATATCAACGATCTCCCCGACGAGGCCCCTTTCCCCTGTTTGTTCCACATAGAATCCTCTGCTCCAATACAAGGATTCTCGAACCACTCCATCAGGGGTGGCAAAAGGGACTTCATAATGAACCTGGGACGATTCGCGAATCATGCGAGTATCCTCTTCCTGGTACTTCAATCGGTCTTCTATAGGCAAATACCTTAAATCATATACCGTTTTACCACAAAACTCCTCGCATTTCATATTGAAAAAATTTGCGTAGGCCAGGTTAAAAAAAAGGAACCGAGCCCCCTCGTCCTTGATGAAGATGGGGTTCGGTAGTGAATTTATGGCTTCCTTGTAAAAACAGACCTCTCTAATCGCTGCTTCGTAGGCCTTTTCTAGTTCCATGTATTCTTCCGTCTTTTGTTTTTTGATATTGAATTTTATGCGGCTCCAAACATCTTTTATAAACATCAGCATGTTTTAATGGTTACTCCTCTCATCCCATAAAGTTCATGGAATTCTGAACCAAAACGACCCAATAATTATTAACGCCTCAAATATTATTACTTAAATACTCAACTTTCCCACCTGGGA
>DIMT01000030.1 GCA_002425705.1 Firmicutes bacterium UBA5559 | reverse complement strand
GCAGTCCCCATTTGTTCAGGGCGTCCATAAAGGGATCCGGATCGAATTCTTCAATGTTATAAACGCCGGCTCCAGTCCATGTTCCGTTCATAATCAGCATGGCACCAATCATGGCCGGCACGCCTGTTGTGTAGCTAATGGCCTGAGATCCGACCTCCCTGTAGGCTTCCTGATGATCACAGATGTTGTAAAGATAATAGGTCTTGTCCTTGCCATCCTTCTTCCCCTGGAAGATACAGCCGATATTGGTCTTTCCTACCGTTCTGGGACCCAGGCTGGAAGGATCCGGCAGGACGGCTGCCAGGAACTGGAGGGGTACGATCATCTTTCCGTCGTATTCGATGGGTTCGATGGAGGTCATACCGGCATTTTCCAGGCATTTCAGGTGGGTCAGGTAGCTCTGTCCAAAGGTCATGAAAAACCGGATTCGTTTGATTCCTTTGATGTTGAGGCCAAGAGATTCCAATTCTTCGTGGTGAAGCAGGTACATGTCCTTTTTCCCTACTCCCTTGAAGTCATATTCCCGTTTGATTTCCATGGGTTCTGTCTCGATCCATTCCCCATTTTCCCAGTAGCTGCCCTTGGCAGATACCTCCCGGATGTTGATTTCCGGATTGAAATTGGTAGCGAAGGGATAGCCATGATCTCCTCCATTACAGTCCAAAATATCAATGTAGTTGATTTCATCGAAGTGGTGCTTCATGGCATAGGCGGAAAACACACCGGTAACTCCCGGGTCAAAACCGCTGCCCAGAAGGCCGATGATGCCGGCTTCTTTAAATTTTTCCTGATAGGCCCACTGCCACTTGTACTCGAACTTAGCAGTGTCCAACGGCTCGTAGTTGGCGGTGTCGATGTAGTGGGTCTTGGTTTCCAGGCAGGCATCCATGATGGTCAGATCCTGATAAGGCAGGGCCAGATTCAGGACCACGTCCGGCTGGAAGCTACGGATCAGCTCCACCAGTTCTGGCACATTGTCTGCATCGACCTTGGCCGTATGGATGATGGTTTTAGTCTTCCCTTCCATCTCTTCTTTGATTTTGTCGCACTTGCTCTTGGTCCGGCTGGCAATCATGATTTCTTCAAAGACTTCGCTGTTATGACAACATTTTTTAATAGCGACGGAAGCAACGCCTCCGCATCCGATGATCAATGCTTTTCCCATTGTTATTCCTCCAAATATACTGGAAGGCCGCGCCTTCCTATTCAACATCTTTTAAAAGCTCTTCCACATAATTGGGAAGGGCAAAGGCTCCCCGATGAAGCCGGGTATTGTAATATCTAGTCTGGATTCCCTTTTCCTGCCACGCCTGATCCCGAAGATCATCCACCGGATGAAGGCCCTTGGAGGCAAATCCAAAAAGCCAGTAGCCGGAAGGATAGGTTGGAATGTGGGCCTGATACAGTTTCACTTCCGGAAATATTTCCAGAATACGTTTATGAGCCGTCTGTATCATCCGTGAATCCTCTTCATAAAAAGGACTTTCGTGCTGATTCACCATAATTCCGCCCTCCCTCAGGGCATTATAGCAGCTGCCGTAAAATTCCTTGGTGAACAGCCCTTCTCCCGGTCCGAAGGGATCCGTGGAATCGATCAGGATCACATCGTATTCCCCTTCCATTCCCCGAATGGCTTTCAGCCCGTTCTGGCAGGTGATTTTCAGCCTTGGATCTTCCAGGCCGCTGGCAGTTCCGGGAAGATATTCCCGGCAGACATCCACCACCATCTGGTCGATTTCCACCAGATCCATCTCCTTTATTTCCTCATATTTGGCCAACTCCCGAAGAGCTCCCCCATCGCCGGCACCGATCACCAGCACCTTTTCCGGTTTGGGATGGACCGCCATGGGAACGTGGACCAGCATTTCGTGGTAGATGAACTCATCCCGTTCCGTCAGACGCATCCTTCCGTCCAGGGCCAGAAACCGTCCGTAGGTTTCCGACTCGAAGACATCGATCCGCTGATGCTCACTGTTGCCGCTAAAAAGATGGCGATCCACCTGAATGGAAAATCGTCCTCCTTTGGTATGAGATTCCGTAAACCATAGTTCCAACTGTGTTCTCCTTTCACACCAGGACGTTGAGCCTGGATATGCCCATGTCCTCCGGTCCGGTGACCAGGCATCCTTTCTCCCGGGCATACCGGATGTAGTCCAGGATTTCCCTGGTAATCCGTTCTCCGGGGGCCAGGATGGGAATCCCGGGAGGATACAGCATCACAAATTCGCTGCAAATCCGTCCTTCTGTTTCCTCGATGGGCAGGGACTGTTTCTTTCCGAAAAAGGCTTGCTTGGGCCCTGCGGCCACCACGGGACTAATGTATTCATGGTCCAATAGACCGGTTCTTTCTTTTTTATATCGCCGCTGAAGGTCGGCCAGGGCTGTCACCAGCCGCTCCACATCCGGTTCCCGGTCCCCAACAGACAGGTAAGCCAGGATATTTCCCAAGTCGCCGAATTCTATCTGGATCCCGTATTCATCTCGTAGGATATCATACACTTCGATACCGGCAAGGCCCGTATCCAGGGTGTTCACCGACAGCTTCGTGATATCAAAGTCAAAAACAGAACCTCCGTTGATCAGCTCCTTCGCATACGCGTAGTATCCGCTGATGGCGTTGATTTCCCGCCGGGCGTACTGAGCCAGAGCTATGACCTCCCGGAATATTTCCTTGCCGTGGATGGCCATATTCTTCCGGGCAATATCCAGACTGGCCATCAGAAGATAGGACCCGCTGGTGGTCTGGCTCAGATTGATGATCTGCCGTACGTAATCAGCATTGACCCTCTCCCCGGTTAAAAGGAAGGAACTTTGAGTCAGGCTTCCTCCGGATTTATGCATACTGACCGCCGCCATATCGGCTCCCCCGTCCATGGCCGCCAGAGGCAGCTCATCGGAAAAATAGAAGTGGGTGCCATGGGCTTCGTCCACCAGTACCAGCATATCCTGTTCATGGGCCAGCGCCACAATCCGCTTCAGATCCGAGCAGATTCCATAATAGGTAGGATTGTTGACCAGAATCGCTTTTGCATCCGGATTCTGCCGGATAACCTGCTCCAGTTCAACCGGATCCATCCCCAGGGCAATCCCCAGCCGATCATCTACCTGAGGGTTGACGTAAACCGGTACCGCTCCTCCGATGATCAGGGCATTGATGGCACTTCGGTGGACATTCCGGGGTAGGATGATTTTTTCCCCCTCTTTGCAGGCAGCAAAGACCATGCTCTGAACGGAGGATGTGGTCCCCCCCACCATGAAAAAGGCTTGATGGGCCCGAAAAGCTTCTGCCGCCAGGATCTCAGCTTCCCGGATAACGGAGGTGGGATGACAGAGATTGTCCAAGGGTTTCATGGAATTGACATCCACGCTGAGGCATTGTTCCCCCAGAAATTCTGTCAGCTCCCGATTTCCCTTACCCTGTTTGTGTCCAGGGACATCAAATGGCAGGACCCGGCTGCTCCGAACTTCCTGCAGGGCTTCCATAATGGGCATCCGGTTTTGGTCTCTCATCCTTCCATCCTCCATTTCTATAACAATTTTATTATTTCGTATTTGTATCACGATTCCTAATTATACACGAAACGAATGGATAGTAAAGGGATATTTAGAAATATTTTCGCAAGATTGTATTATTTTTTTAGCAAATACGTATCTTTTTATGCGCAAATATGTTATTTACTTTCCATCTCAAATGAGTTAATATGATTATGATATCATTTTAATATCATTGTTGTGTTAAGAAAGGAAACGGCCATGAAAGAGATTACCAAACAACCTCAATATGAGGAAATCATCCTGAAGCCCATGAACGGCATGCTGGTCCTCATTGTCAATATCCTGCTGATGCTGGGCTCTATTGGTGCATTTATCTACAGTCTAAGTTTCTATGGATTCCAGCCGGTTATTTTCATCCTGAGCCTGGTCTACTTCTGTATCCTGGGTCCCTTTATCTTTGCCGGCATCAAGGTGATCAAACCAAACGAAGGGTTGGTCCTGACCCTCTTCGGTAAATACTATGGTACTCTGAAGAAGGAAGGCATCTTCTTTGTCAATCCCTTCTCCGTGGGATTCAATCCGGTAGCAGAAGCTGTGAATGCTGCCAGCCATCCCACCCTGTCGGAGCAGCTCTCTGAAACAAAGAAAGCCACCGTCCCCAGGATGAGTAAAAAAATATCCCTGAAGACCATGACCCTGAACAACGATAAGCAGAAAATCAATGATTTGCTGGGTAATCCCATCATCATCGGCATTGTTGTCGTGTGGCGGGTAGAAAACACAGCAAAAGCCGTTTTTAACGTGGACAATTACCGGGAATTCCTTTCCATGCAGTGTGATTCCGCCCTTCGGAACATCGTCCGCCTCTATCCCTATGACATGGCCTCCGATGCGGATGAAAAGACACTCCGTGGAAGCAGTCTGGAAGTCGCTGCCCGCCTGAAAGAAGAAATCCAGGCTAACGTAGAAAATGCTGGTATCGAAATTATGGATGCCCGGATCACCCACCTGGCCTATGCCCCGGAAATCGCCGCTGCCATGCTGCAGCGACAGCAGGCCTCTGCCATCATTGATGCCCGCAAAATGATCGTAGAAGGTGCCGTAGGCATGGTAGAAATGGCCCTGGCTCAGCTTAGTGAAAATAATGTGGTGGAACTGGACGAAGAACGAAAAGCGGCCATGGTCAGCAACCTGCTGGTGGTCCTTTGCGGCAACAAGGATGCCCAGCCTATCGTCAACAGCGGCAGCATCTATTAGTTCGTTGATTGCATTGCTGAGATTTAGAAGGGAGGATGGAAATGGCTGACAACAAGACCGGCGATAAGAAGCAGATCCTGCTGCGCCTCTCTCCTACCCTTTGGAAAGAGCTGGCCAACTGGGCCGAGGATGACTTCCGTTCCATCAACGGTCAGATCGAGTATCTGCTCCACGAAAGTGTCAAAAATCGAAAAAAAACAAAGACCTCCGGCCATCAGGAAGACTGATGCCGGAGGTTCTTTTAATATCGGCTTTGTTCTTGACCGCCGTTGACGGCAATGGCTTTATCCCGCACCATATTGACGAAGAGGACCGCCAACTGAGGATCAAACTGTTTAGCTGCCTGGGCCAGTATTTCATTACAGGCGAACTCGGTGGTAAAGGCTGGCTTGTAGGAACGTTCGGAAATCATGGCATCGAAGGAATCGGCGATGGCAAGACATCTGCCCCCGATAGGAATTTCATTTCGATTGATTCCCCTGGGATATCCCCTTCCATCCCACCGCTCGTGATGGGCAACCACACTGGGTATCACGTAATCCAAGCTGGGCAGGTGACGGATGATGGAGATGGAATGCTCCACATGGGACTTGAGAATGTCATATTCTTCTGGGGTCAGTTTTCCCTGCTTGGAGAGAAGATGCTCTGGTATGGCAATCTTGCCGATGTCATGCAGCAAGGCCGCTTCCCGAATGATCTGGATATGGTCCGGATTAATCCCGGCTGCTTTGGCCAGTTCGGTGGCATAGGATTCCACGTTCTGACTGTGGTTAAAGGTATAGTGATCCTTGGCATCGATGGCTGCGGTCAAGGCATAAATGGTTGCAGCATAATCCTTGTATCCGCCAGCGGTGATGCTGGGATAGGGGTTTTCGTTCTCAGAAACCACCTGGGAGCCGGCAGTATAGACACAAATCTTATCCTTACCGCTTCTCTTAGCGTTGTAAACCGCCATGTCGGCATTTTCCAGCAGCTCTTTCAGGGTAGAGGCTCCAAAAGGCATGGAACAGATTCCTCCGCTCATGGTCAGAGTCTTAAGAGTGATACCGCTGGCCACCCCGCCCATTCGACGGACCTGTAATTGAAGATTTTCAGCCAGAAGGACGGCTTTTCTGATATCGTAATCCGGCAGACAGATCGCAAACTCTTTTCCCCCGTAACGACCGATGGTTGCCCCTCTTCCCGCAGTGCACTCGATGATCTCGGCTACATTTTTCAGAGCCATGTCCCCTTTCAGGGACCCGTAAAGCTGGTTGAAAAGCTTGAAGTTATCCAGGTTCAGAAGTAGCAAGGTCAGGGAGGTATTCCGGCACCGTTCCACTTCCTTTTCCAGAGTTTCAATGAAGGCTTTCCTGTTCAGAACACCGGTCAGGGAATCGGTATCCGCATCCTTTCTGGCCTTTTCATAGAGGCTTGCATTATTGACCGCAACAGAAGCGATAGCCTGTGCCGATTCCAGCAGGGTAATGTCGTCGTAGGAATACACATCAGACTTCTGTCGTTCTCCCAGCAAGACCAGGCCAATCATGTCCTCTCCGGAAATCAAAGGTACAAGACAGGTGATTCCCAGTCGGCTGAACAATTGCTTTTCTCCGTCGTGGAGGGATTTATAGGGGGCGGTCTTCTTAAATTCCTTCCAGATCAGACAGTTTTTATTCTGTTTCATCCACACCACGCAGGGATGATCCCAGGCGATGTTAAAGTTTTTTGACTCCAGGGGATTCGAAATCTCCGTTACTGAGAATGCTTTGTCTTCCTTGTTGTTGAGGCATACGTAAACCTTCTGAACCCCAAGGGAGTCGGTGATAAAGGTCATCAGCAAGCGGGTGATCTCATTCAAGTCGATGCTTTGAGATACCCCTACGCTGAACTGCTTCAGCCGCTGACTCTGGAGCTGTTCCACCTTCAGGAACATGCTGTTTAAGAATCGGTTCAGAATTCGATAACTGAGGATAATGAACAGAGCAAACAGAACCGCAATGACCAACGTATAGTATTCTCGGAATTGGGGGAAGTAATGCTGCAGGATGTCTTCCATCCGGTTGACCTGATAGACCCCGACGATAGTACCCAGTATCATCGCCTCTGTCAGGACTACCGCTCTGGAAACCAGCAAGGTCATGCGGAAGAGCCGGTTTCGGTAAAGGGCATAGAACATAAATAATGCATTGATGATACCGGAAAGAGTATCAAAAGGAAATAGATTCCCAGGGATGACGGAAGCAACGTTGCCTACCACTAAGACCGGTAATCCACAAAAGATCGGCATCAGACTGCTGAGGGGAACTTCCAGTTTTTTAATGCTTGTCACAACCATCATGACTCCTGTGGCAAGAATCACGATAATGATTAAAGTCGGAATGGCGATCATCCAGGTAGTTTCATAGATAAAGGCCTGTTTTCCTCCTGGCAGCGTTACCAGCTCCGGTACTTTCAGGAAGATTTCAAAATGAGTCAGAACCAGCATAACCGTAGTCGCGGCTAGAAGAATGCTGCGAATAAAGTTGCCCCGGGCTCCAATGAACATATAAAGGAAGTTATACACCAGGAATGGTGCTGCAAATAGGGCAAGTATGGAAACCTCGTACCAGAATTCGTACCCCGGGAACATCTGGAGCCGCATCAGCATAGACCCGCCAGTCCATGCCAGGAAGCAGAACAGCAGGTAGATGAAGGAGCGGATTACCTTATTTTTTTCAGCAGAAAGCAGCGCAATGATCAGGAGACCATAGCAGCTTACCGCTAAAATAGGGACCCAGATAAACGGAATCGCGCTATTCATGGAAGCCCTCCCTGTCTGAGACACTTGCTCTGTAGGTATCGAACTCCAAAAGATCATGGAGATCGAATTCAGAAGGATTCATCCGCCGGGTGAACTTACCCGTGGTTTCATAGAATCCCTCTACCGTTCCACATTTTAAGATATCAATCTGAAGGGGCTCGATGCCCAGCATCTTCTTCAGATCGTTATAATCCGCGTCAAAATACTTGAAATAGACTTCCAGGTGCTCCTTAATCAGCTGTCTGCCTATTGCCATCAGGTGAAGATTTTCCGGTTCCATTTCAATATAGAGATGAAGAAAAGGCCTTCTCTCTGAGTCATATTCTTTCTTGGCAATCCAGTGACGGATGGCGATACCGGACAGCCGGATCACATCTTCGATGGATCTTTCGGTGATTCTCGTAAAACCGGCGATGTCGATAACATCCGATACCCGGTCGATATAGACTAAGAGGGGCAACGAAGTAGTACTATCCCCTGCAGCACTGATGCAGCGGAACATATCCCCTACACGATACCGGGCAAAGGCACCGCCTTTGAAGACGGTCACTGCCAGTTCATAGTTGTGATTGGCAACCAGTTCATCCATGAGAAATGTTCTGGGCTGGAAGGAAGGGTCCTCTCGCTCCTGGCGGATATCTTCCTCCGGAATAAACTCATAAAAACAATTATCCGGAAAGAAAACCATGCCGTTTCTGGACTGGGTCTCTGTTCCGACGATGGAAACTTCTGTCCCTGCAAAGATTTCCAGGGGATTGACCCCCCAGGCTTCTTTCAGCGATGCTTTGTAGGATCCGGTATCCGTCCCGGCACAGACCAAGGCCTTCAGCTGAAACAAGTCCCGGGGAAGAATATCTCTGCCTTCCTTCTTGGCCCGGTAACCGGCACAAAGGAATCGGAAAATCATAGTAGGGGACATCTTAGCAATTTTGGATAGCTTACCCTGGGAGGATCCGCTTTTCAACATATTGGCAAAGTTTACAGTGATGTAATGAATGACGCTGCTGAGACCGAAAAATACATCGATCCCCTTTTCCATTCCCATGGAAAAGCCCTTCCGGTTTCTTTCCCCAAAGGACATTTTATTGGCTTCTTTCACTGGAGGAAGAAAGCGAAAATCGATCTCCTCTTCAAAAACCAAGGGGAAAAGCCCTGTTACGAAGGGTAAGGGAGCCAGCCCGAAAAGAACCCGGTCCCCGTTTCGGAGTGTAGTCTTTTGATGTTCGTCAACAGATGACAGGGTGGATACGCTCATCAAGTTTCCCCGGAAGGTATCCAGCATGCCCTGAGTGTAGGGTGCCACTTTCAGAGGATGCTTTCCCCCTTCCCAAGTAGTCTGCAGCCAAAGAACCGGCTGCATGGGCATCATTTCTTCTTTTTTCCCAAGCAGAATGTCTGCATAATCTTCATAAGTAGTCAAGGGCATGGCGTTTCGAAAATCCTCAATGGATTCCGGAGTATGATCCAGAAATTTCCGGCCGATTCCGCTTGGAGACCAAAGCTGAATCTGTTCCTGCATCAATCGGCGCTGGATGGTCATATATTCATCAATGGAGAGGTCCAAAAAATTACAATACTCGCCCCAGATTTCACGGAATTGCTTTTTCTGAATCTTTTCGCCGTAATTCAATCTTTGCACCTTCCCTTCAATCCTAACTTCGCTTCTGATAATAGCGGATGCACTGCTTGATGCTTTTTGGGGTGGGAATAAGGAACCCGGTCCTCTGCTGATAGGCAGCATAGCCGGAAAAAATCTTTGGGAAAAAATGACGGTCCTGAAGGAATACATAAATCAGGTTCATCAAAGAGAACAGGACGCCGGCAATTAAGATGCTGGCTCTGCCTCCGGCCAGACCGGAGAAAACATACAGAAAGAAAAGAAACCATACTCCCGGATGACGACACAGGGCATAAACGCCTTCCGTCATGATTTCCTGCCGGCTCCCTTCGATGTAGGCTTGCTTGAAAGGAACGGCGAAAAATAAGGTATAAACTAACAGTCCACCACTCATGAATGTCAATATCCAGAATACCAACTGCAATAACAGCGGCAGTTCAAATCGATCAAATGGTTCGGAAACCCATAATCCGACAGTAGCGGCAGCAATCAATAAACAGCCGAGACCAAAAAGCGGTTTCAGATAGGTGAAATTCCGTCCGGCCTGGTTCCAGTCATACAAGACAAAGAACAGGAAGCCAATGCCGCCAATGACATAATATCCCATGGTTTTCCACCTTTTTCTTACAATTAATGGTATTATGAATCATTCTATTCTTTTCTTTTCCCCCCGTCAAGACTTAAACAGACAAATTTCCTGATTTTTCTGCCAAAAAACGTTCAAATTTCAATATTTTTTTCGACTTCTACAATATGTTGTGGTCCTTTTTAAAAATACCCCAATTCCAGTTCCAAAAAACCTGGTTTCATTTGAAAAATGGCCATTTTAAGGGCTTTTTTTGTGAAACCAACTGCAACGTATATACCTATAATACATTTAGAGAAGTGTTTTTAATTTTAAAACGAGAGGTTCGATGTTTTCCTTTTTACAATGGTCATATGAACGCAAAAGGGCTTGGTTAACTCCATTTTCAACGTCCGATTTGTTTTTCTTTTTAGCGAGGATTTTACGATAGGCATTCATCATCATCTTGCTAAAAACGCCCATCCTTTCATAGTTCAGGCCACTTTCTAAATAGAAAAAATCTGCGGGTTTATTCCGGTTGGTAAAGTTTTTTTCAGTGATCTGTCTGACGATGTTTTCTGTTCTTGGCGCTGCGCCTGTTGCAAAAACAATCAACGGCTTAACCCTTGGGTCTATTTTTCCAAGTACTTTTTTCAGCCCACTGATTTGACCTGCTCGTATGCCTCCACCATAAACTATCAAATCATGATTATTAATATCCTCTCGCGTAACATAGTCGAGTTGGACAGCGATTCCAGGTACTTCTTCCAAAATCCAGTCTATATATTTCTTGGTAAAACCGGTACTGCTTTTATAAATAAATAATGACGTTTTCATGAATTTGCTCTCCTTATTATTATCATAGCAATAATCATTTACAGTAATATATGTACATGATTTTGGTGTGCCCAAAGGAATCCTCCCACCTTCGCATTTTAAGCCAAGGCACTTAGACGGTTGAATTCGTATGGCTTGTTTCTGATAAATACAATTTCCCGATTATTTCCAATATATATTGTGGCAGAGTAATTTAATTCGGCATTGGTATCTCAATTATTTTATCCATATTTTCTATCTCATAGACAAGTATGGCTTTTGAAACAACCGGTTCTTTGAAATCCATGCTTATTTTAGGCATCTCTTTTTCCATATAAGATTGCATCACTGCAGTTTCGTCAATTATTACTTTTTTTAATTCATAAGTGTTTTCATCCACCCATAAGGAAACAGGTACCGGCATTTCAGAATAGGCAAGTTTTGGGACCCCTTCTTTGATTTCAAGGAACTCACCGCCGGTTATTTCAACCTTCAAATCTTCCAGTGTCATCTCCTTTGATTCTTTTAATAACCCCGCCACAACGTACATGCCTCTAATATACTTCTGATAGGCTTCCAGAATGGTAGTCTGCTCAAGATGCCCTTCATATTTTAGTAGGTTCTCCCCCGGATTCCCGCTGCTTTCAACTAGTTTGAATGATTCAATATTTGTGCTTAGCAAGTAAATCTGAGCTTCCAAATTGCTCCGGACTGCCGCCTTAACCCAATCAGCCTGTTCTTTGTTGGATGTGGTAACTTTATTCCATTCGCCTAAGACGGGTTCCCTTCCAGTTGTAACCTCTTCAGAGGAGCTGAATCTCATGAACATATCAAGTTGATCCCCGTTTAATATTTGATATGCTTCGCTCAGCGTTCGATCTCGACCTTCCTCATAAATTCGCGTGGATGTTGAATCAGTCCTGCTCCAAAGGACAAATGGCTCAAACACTACCTTTTGATTGGTCATCTTCTTTGATGTGATTAACTTGCCATTCATGGTTGATTCTTGTTCTTTTCTTATTGTTAATTCATAGCTTTTTATTTGTGAAAGTTGATCTATTGCCTGCTGCAGTACCACGTTTCCTCCAGGGATCTCAGCCTTATCTGAAGCCCCACATCCAGACTGAAGTAGAAGAAATGAGCATAATAATATTGGCATCAAATATTTTTTCATGAGTCCCCCGCTTATTTGACCATCCGATTAAAAAATTCTACACTTTTATCATACTCCATACCATTTACGTAATCAACAAAATGCGCCATTTTATGCCATACCTACGATCTCAGGTACTAACTAATTGTGCCCAGAGGGATTTACGCATCTGCTCCCTTTGGGCGTAAAAAAGACAACCACCACAAGGATGATTGTCTTTTTTGGTGCGCCCAGAGGGATTCGAACCCCCGACCTTCGCATTCGTAGTGCGCGACTCTATCCAGCTGAGCTATGGACGCATAGCAAGGGATACGAACATCATTATACAACAAATCCTTGCTATTTGTCAAAGCAAATTGTATCATTATCTTAATCATCATCGTGCCAGAAAAGGGATTTTCAAAGGGGGAAATCAGTCATGGATAAATTGAAAAAAACCGGGATTGTGGCCGGTGCCATCGTTGGAGGCATCATCGGCGGAACCCTTTCCGTCATAGGAAAAGTGTCCAAAGTGAAGATTGTGGATGACATCGGAGAAAGCGTGGTAGACTCTGCTATTCTGACGGGAACCATGGCCGGAAAGGTAGCCAGTGGCGCGGGAGACCTGGTAGCCGGTGCTGTAAAAAAGGACTCGGATCAAATCCAGGAAGGGGCCGATGATTTAAAGGATACCGGTATGCAGGTGATCCGGAATTTTACCGGTAACGTCCGGTTGGTCGCCGGAAGCGGCAAGGAAATCGCCGGAGGGATCCGCCACCGGAATCCCAAACGTTTAAAAAAAGGGGTCCGCAATCTCATCAAACTGGTCACCGTAGGCACCCTTACCGTTGGCGCTATCAAGGTCAAGAGGGAAGAGGATGAAATCGACGGAACGAACAATTCCGAGAAGCCAAGTCAATAACAAAAAAATAGCAGAACCCTTTCTGAAAGACCATACAGCCTTCAGAAAGGGTTTCTCTTTACTCCGGAATGTACTGAATGACCTTCACCGGACATACTTCAAAGCACTTGCCGCAGTTGACACATTTATCCAAATCAAATCGGGCGTAATTGTTCTTCACATGAATCGCATCATGCTCACAAACCTTTTCACACTTCTTACAGGCAATGCAGCCGGCGGAACAAACCTTTCGGGTGTACCCGCCCGGATCCGTGGAACTGCATTTTACGTAATACCGCTGAGTGTCCGGAATAATCTTGATGATGTGGTTGGGGCATTTGGTCACACACATACCACAGCCTACACACTTATTCTTATCGATGTGGGCGATTTCATCCACCATGTGGATGGCATCAAATTCACAAACGGTAACACAGTCCCCATACCCCAAACAGGCATTGTGGCAGGCACCCCTGCCCCGATAAAACAGTTTATTGGCGGAGCAGGACTGGAGCCCTTCATATTCCATGACAAAATTGGTTTTGTCCGGTGTTCCGGAACATTTAACAATGGCGCGTTTTCCAACTGCCGCTTCAAATTGAATACCCAGCACTTCACTGATCTTTCTGGCCACCTCGCTCCCTCCAGGGGTGCAAAGGTTGGTTTTTACGGTCTTATCATCAACGATATTTCTGGCATATTCTTCACATCCACTGAATCCGCAGGCTCCGCAGTTGACCCCCGGCAGCAGCTGATGAACCGTATGTACCGCTTCATTGACCTCCACGGCCATTACTTTTGAGGCAATCGTCAGCATGATCCCAGCCACGATACCGATGACCACCACGATGGATATGGGCAGGATGTATTCTACTATCATATGTCGTCTCCTTCGATTTTATGTCAATTGAAAATGTTTTCGATGATTCCGCCAAAGCCCATAAAGGAAAGCGCTACGATGGATGCAGCCATCAGAATAGATGGTACCCCTTTGAAGGCTATTGGAATCGGATTGTGCTCGATTCGCTGCCGAATTCCCGAGAACAGGACCATCGCTAAAAGGAATCCGATACCAGCTCCCATTGCATTAAAAATCGATTGAATATAGGTATATTCTTCCTTGATATTCAGCAGTACTGCTCCGAGAACGGCACAGTTGGTAGTAATCAAGGGAAGGTAGATCCCCAAGGAACGATGGAGAATCGGCACGTACTTCTTCAGGGAAATTTCCACCAGCTGAACCAGGGCTGCAATGACCAAAATAAAGACGATGGTCTGTAAGTATTCCAATTTAAAGGGTTTCAACAGATGGCGATAAATTGGGTAAGTCACCGCGGTGGCCATGATCATAACAAAAGTTACAGCAAAGCTCATGCCGACAGCGGAATTCAGTTTTTTTGATACTCCTAGAAAAGGACAGATACCCAGGAATTTGGACAGAACGAAATTATCCACCAGGATGACGCTCATCAGGATAATCAGGATCTCTTTCATTTACTCCACCTTCCCTTCTCTTTTGGTTTCCCCCGAGCCTTCACTGCCTCCGCAGGCCATGCCGCAGCTGCCGGCTGAGGGACAGGCGCTGCATCCCATTTCCTGTTTAGGCTGCCGGTTTCGCAAAGCCATGATTTTATTGACTACAGCGATCAGGATTCCATAGATGAAGAATCCACCGGGAGGCATCAGAAAGATTCCCATTGGATCAATAAATTCAGCAGTCAGAACGATGCCGAACAGGGAACCATTTCCCAGCAATTCCCTAGCCCCACCGATGAGAAATAAGGCCAGTGTAAACCCAAGACCCATTCCGATTCCGTCCAGAGTGGACTGAAGAACCGGGTTTCTGGCCGCAAACATTTCTGCTCGCCCAAGTATGACACAGTTAACTACGATCAAGGGAAGAAATATTCCTAATGCTTCATTGATTCCTGGGGCGTAAGCCTGAACCAGTAGTCCGACAATGGTCACGAATCCGGCTATAATGACGATAAAGGAAGGAATTCGGACTCGGGAAGGGATGATATTCTTTAAAAGGGATATAAATACATTGGAGCACAACAAAACCAGCATGGTGGCAATGCCCATTCCCAGTCCGTTCACTGCTGAGGTCGTTACCGCCAGGGAGGGGCAGGTTCCCAAAAGGAGTACCAGTACCGGATTTTCCTTAATGATTCCGTTGGTTAAAAGACCCATCCAGCTGCTTCCCTTTTCTGCCTGTTCAATTGATGTGTTCATTCTGTTCCCTCCTTCCTGATTTCTTCCATCTGATTCAGGGACCGCTGAATCGCCCTCTTCATGGCTTCTGACGATATGGTAGCACCGGAAATGGCTTCTACTCCTTCGATCCTGTCTTTGCCTCTGAACTGTTCCAGAAAAAATTCTTCTCCGACTTTTGTACCAAGTCCTGGCGTTTCCGACTGCTCCAGTATTTTAATATTGGTAATCAATCCACCAGCATCAAATCCTGTGATGATTCGCAGCCTTCCTCCATATCCTTTATCTTCACTGGTAATCACCCAGCCTGCCTTGTTTTCGGCTTGATAAACTTCTGAAACTCCTTTAGCCAGCTTATCTGGATCTATTTCTGCAGAAAGAATTGCTTCAAATCCTTTCCCTTCCGGGAGAACCTCCTGCCGGGCTTCCTGGCTTCTTTTTTCCAGGGCTTCTGCTATGATAGGTTTCGTCACCTGATAGGTTGAAACCAGGGCAGCGGTCACTACCAGACAAATAACCATCAAGACCAGGGAAGGAGTAATATAGTCCATAATAGAATCTTTTTCTTTTATCTTCTTTTTAGCTGTCATCCCTGTTTCCTCCCGTAAAGTCTCCACTTGCAGAAATTATCAATATGAGGTGTAAGGATATTCATGAACAGAATGGCAAAGGATACACCTTCCGGAAGGGATCCAAACAGTCGTATGGTCATGGTCAGCAATCCGCACCCGATACCAAAGATCAGTTTTCCCTTTTTTGTCATAGGACTGGTGGAATAGTCGGTCGCCATAAAAAAAGCTCCCAGCATAGCTCCTCCGGCAAATAGATGAAACAAAGGGTCTTCTCCGGCCAGCAACGCGAATATCACCATGGTTCCAAGAAAAGCAGCCGGAATTTCCGGGGTAATGACTCTTCTTGCCATCAGGAATATCCCTCCCAGCAGGAAGGCCATGGCGCTTGCCTCTCCCATGGATCCGCTGGTAAAGCCCAAAAACAAGTCCAGGGTACTGGGAAGAAGCTCCGTCTGACCCGATGCTGCCAGGGCAAGGGGCGTAGCTTCAGAGACTGCTTCTGCTGTTTTGTCCATCCCGGAAGAAGTCCAAGTGGTCATGGGGGTGGCGAAGGACATCATTAGTATGATTCGTGCAGTCGCCGCCGGATTGGCAAAGTTATGACCGATTCCGCCGAAGATCTGCTTAACAAAAATGATAGCGATGACACTGCCCAGCATTGCCATCCAATAAGGAAGGGACGGGGGCAGATTATAGGCCAGGATTAATCCGGTAACAGCTGCGCTTCCATCCTGTATGGTGGTTTTCTTCCCGATGGATTTCTGAAAAAGGAACTCTGAAGCCACGGCAGCTACGACGCAGAGGACAGCCAGGATCAAAGCCCGGATACCAAAGTTCATCACGCTGATGATGCCTGCCGGAACTAAAGCAATCAGTACATCCCGCATAATTTTAGCCGTATTGTTTTCACTGAGCATATGGGGAGAAGAAGCTACAATCAGCGTGTCTTTCACATATAAGTCTTTAAATAATTCCATAACTATTTCTTTCCCTCCTGCGCCATTCTTTTTGCCAACCGGTTGATCATGCTCAGCTGCTTTTTCGCAGGACATACGTAGGAACAGCATCCGCATTCCATGCACATGCTCACTTTGAGCTTTTTCAGTCCTTCAATGTTGGCCAGATGATATTCCTTTTCGATCTCCGTCGGCATCAGGTTCAGCGGACAGCTTCGGAAGCAGCTGCCACAGCGGATGCAATCGCTTTCTTCCGGAAAGGAAGCTTTTTCCTTATCGAAGACCAGGATGGCATTGTTGTTCTTAATAAGCGCCTTTTCATGGTTATAGATGGCTCTGCCCATCATGGGCCCCCCCATCAGAATCTTTTTGGGCGGTTTGGTATAGCCCCCGCAGTGTTCAATGATGTCACAGATTCTTGCTCCAATGGGAGCTCTGAGATTTTTGGGAAACAGGACCGCATTGCCATCCACGGTTATCCTCTTGCTGATCAGTGGCATACCGGTCTTGAAATAATCGGATACAAATCCAACGGTAGCTATATTGGAAACGATGATGCCGATATCCGCAGGCAGTTTTCCCATCGGCAGATCCTTCCCTGTAGTCTGATGAATCAGGACCCGTTCCGCTCCTTGGGGATAGGTGGAGGGCAATGCTACCACTGTTACTCCCTCCATGTTTTTCGTGGCATACTTGAGTTTTTTGATAGCCAGGGGCTTGTTTTTTTCAATTCCGATGAAACACTTTTTCAAATCCAGATACTTCATAATGATCCGGATTCCGTAGACGATATTTTCCGTGTCTTCAATCATGGTTCGATAATCGGAGGTAATGTACGGCTCACACTCAGCTCCATTGATAACCAAGGTGTCTACATCCTGAATATTTTTTGGATTATATTTGATGTGGGTTGGGAATGCTGCCCCACCCAGTCCAACCAGACCACTGGCCCGGACCGCAGCGATGAAATCCTCCCTGGACTGAATATGGGGTCTAGCGATCCCTTCCCATACTTCCTGCCTTTTGTCAGTTTCGATGATGATGGTCTTATCTACGCTACCGAGGGAAGACATGATTTTATCGATTTTAACCACCGTCCCGGAAACACTGGAATGTATGGGAGCACTTACAAAGGCTTCCGTATCGGCAATGAGTTGTCCTACTTTTACATAGTCTCCCGGTTCAACCAAAGGTTCACAGGGTGCTCCGATATGCTGCACAACAGATATATAGACCCGGTCGGGAACCGGCATAACTTCGGTGGCCAAATCCATGGTGCTCTTCCGATGTTCCAGATGAATGCTGTTTAAAACTCTTTTAATGACTGCCATGCTAGATCACCTTCCTTTTAATTCAAAATTTTCGTTACGATAATAGATTTAAACATAATTATTCATCTTAATCAATAAGGAAATCCAATGTATACAATACACTTTTATCGTAATAAAAAAAGGCGCTGAATGTTAATATTTAAACGATTCAACGCCCTCTAAACGGCTCGTTTTTTGTGAAATTTTTATCCGTCTTATAGGGTTTCCAGATCGAACGGAGTCTCCTGATATACATAATAATTCAGCCAGTTTGAAAACAGTAAGCTGGCATGACCCTTCCATCGGAAAAGGATTTCCTTTTCCGGATCGTCATCCCGGAAATAGTTATACGGAATATTAATATCCAGTCCTTTGTTCACATCCCGGAAATACTCGGCAGCCAAGGTTTCCTTGTCATACTCCTGATGGCCCAGAATGAAAATCTGACGACCGTTTTCCGTTGCAATGATGTGAATCCCTGCCTGATCCGATTCTGCCAGGATCCGCAGAGCCGGTTCGGCCAGAACTTCGTTTTTCCTTATGGTAGTATGACGGGAGTGGGGGGCATAAAAAACTTCATCAAACCCTCGTACCAATGGATTGTGGGGCCTGATGACCCGATGTTCAAATACGCCGAAAACTTTCTTTTCAGTCAGGTATTTTTTGATGCCGTAATGATAATACAGAGCCGCTTGAGCTCCCCAGCAGATGTGCATGCTGCTATAAACATTGGTCTTGGAAAATTCCATGATCTGACAGAGTTCATCCCAGTAATCCACCTCTTCAAAGGGCAGCGTTTCAATAGGTGCTCCCGTCAGAATCATTCCGTCAAACCGCTGAGTCTTAATTTCATCAAAGGTCTTATAAAAGGTCTCCAGATGGGACTTGTCCGTATTCTTCGATTCATGGCTGTCCATGGCAAGGAGGGTCAATTCCACTTGAAGGGGGGAGTTGGCCAGTACCCTGGCAAGCTGTGTTTCGGTTTTAATCTTCGTTGGCATCAGATTCACGATCAGAATTTTTAACGGCCGGATGTCCTGGGAACTGGCACGGGCCTTGCTCATGGCAAAGATATTTTCCTCCTGAAGAGTATCAAATGCCGGTAATTCGTTTGGTATGATGATTGGCATTGGGCAAATTCTCCTATTCTTACAGGTTTTTCAGTTTCTGAAGAGCTTGATCAAAATCAGCGATGATGTCTTCGATTCCTTCAATTCCAACGGATACACGAATCAGCTCCGGTTTGATGCCACCCTTCAGCTGTTCTTCCTGGGTTAGCTGCCGGTGGGTCGTGCTGGCAGGGTGGAGCACGCTGGTCCGTACATCCCCAACATGAACGACAATGCTGGCAAGTTCCAGTTTTTCCAGGAATTGCTCCCCGGCAACTCGGCCGCCCTTGACTCCAAAACTGAGAACTCCGCTGGCTCCTTTTGGCAGGTAACGGGTTGCCAGGTCATAATTGGAGTCCCCTTCCAGACCGGGATACACTACCCAATCCACCATGTCATGGTTTTTCAGGAATTGGGCCAGGGCCAGGGCATTCTGGCTGTGCCGCTCCATCCGCAGGTGGAGGGTCTGAAGTCCTTGATGGGTCAGATATGCATTCATCGGTGCCATGGTCGCTCCCATGTCCCGGAGCATCTGAGCCCTAAGCTTTAAAGTAAAGGCAATGCTGCCGAATTTTTCGTAAAATCGCAGACCGTGGTAACTGGGATCCGGCTCGGTCATATCCGGGTATTTGTTTCCGACAGACCAGTCAAACCGGCCCGCTTCAACTACCATCCCCCCTACACAGCTGCCGTGGCCGTCCGCATATTTGGTGGTAGACTGAATGACGATATCCGCACCATGCTCTATGGGTCTGCAAAGGGCCGGAGTCGCCAGGGTATTATCTACAATCAGGGGAACCCCCATGGCTTTAGCCGCTGCTGAAAATTTTTCAAAATCCAGCACCGTTAAGGCCGGATTAGCCAGGGTTTCAGCAAAAAGAACCTTGGTATTCGGTTTCTGATGCTGAAGGATCTCTTCCAGGCTCAGATTCTGGTCGATAAAGGTGACATCGATCCCCATTTTTTTCATGGTGACCCCCAGCAAATTGTAGGTGCCCCCATAAATACTGGCTGAAGACAAAATGTGGTCTCCTGCCTTACAGATGTTCAGCATGGTCATCAGTGTTGCACTCTGGCCGGAGGAGGCCGATACTCCGGCGGTTCCTCCTTCCAGCAGCGCCATCTTTTCTTCCAATGCTCCCAGGGTAGGATTCCCCAGCCTCGTATACATGAATCCCCCGCTCTCCAGGTCAAACAATTCGGCTACATCCTTGGCATTGTAGTACCGGTAAGTTGTATTCTGGGAAATCGGCAGATGCTGAGGCTCTCCGCTTTTTGCTTTATAGGTCCCGTGTACACAGGCGGTTTCCGTGCTCATTTTTTTCATATCCATTCCTTCCTACCCCTCTCTATTGATATTTCTCTTTAATGATACCCTTTTTATAGGCTTCAACCAATTTTTTCAGTTCATCGATTTCACCCTGCAGAACTTGTCCGATATCTGTATCCCGAACCGTTATCCGCTCCGTGAAGTTTTTGACTCGGTTGATATTGGGAAGCTGCTGGCTGGTTGGGCCTCCATTGCCCCTCTGATATGGGAAGTGTTCAATCAGTCCCATGAACCGGGAGCTGGAAATAAAGGTATATCCTGCGATTCCGGTAGTCTTTTGGTAGGCCTTGGACATGCCACCGTCGATGACGAACAATCGTCCGTTTCCCTTTACCGGACTTTCTCCATCCTTAATTTTTACTGGAACGTGACCGTTCAATATATAAGAATTTTTTGGATCCAGGCCAAACTCTGCCAGGATTTTCTCACAAATCTCTTCTTTTTCGATATGCTTGAAATACGGGTCCGGCTGTTCCTTGTGAGTGGCCTTTTCCTCAACAAAAATCCGTTCGAAGGTAGCCATCTTATCCTTGCCAAACAGCGGAGACTTGCTTCCCAGCCACAGGTACCACATGATATCCCCGGACAGGCCCACCTCCTGATCCTCCGGTGGATTAAAGTAGGCTTCCCGAACCTGCTGATCGATGGCATCCAGGAGGGCTTTTCCTTTCAGGGATTTTCCGTTGACCGTATGGGAAGCAAATTCTCCCTCACTGGTCATTGGAACGCATCCGTGATAAAGCAGGTAGTTGTTGTTTTTTAAGTACATCCCTCCATGACTGAACAGGAACCGAACATGCTTCTGAAGACTGGTGCTGTGAAGAAAAGAGGCTTCCAGGGTCACCATCAGGTCCCGCTCTTCCTTGGTCAGTTGATAGGGGGATGCCGGGTCCACCGTTGGGAAGAGGGTGTCTTTCAGCTTATAATCCTGATTGCCTATTCGGACTGTACCCTTCTTCAGATCCATTTTATCCAGCAAGAGCCGATCATCCATCTTGTAATCCGGGTTGGCCAAAATCCGGAGGCCTTCCACTTTGAACTGAATGATTGTCATAGCTTTGTGCATCCGGGCAATCAAACCCTCATCCACATTTTCAAATTTATTCATATCCAGCATATGGGGCCGGAATAAGGTGCAAGGATCACTGCCATATACTTTTTCAGCGAAAAGGGCAAGGGGCCGCAGATTGATGCCGTAACCGATCTCCAGCATATCAAAATTGTTGTAGCTCATATTTTGCCGAACCACGTTGGCTATGCAGGGCCAGTTCCCGGTGGCAGCTCCCATCCAGACGATGTCATGATTCCCCCACTGGATATCCACATCATGGAAATCTAAGAGAAAGTCCATGATATAGTCCGGATGAGGACCACGGTCATAAATATCGCCGATAATATGGAGCCGGTCTACCGTGAGCCTCCCGATGGTATTGGCCAGCCCAACGACATAATGCTCGCTCCGGTCGAATTCAATGATGGAAGTGATGATCTGATCGTAGTAGTGATCCTTACTGGATTGTTCATCGGAATGCAATAGTTCGTCAATAATATAATCTGCATATTTGGGCAGGCGCTTTCGGACTTTTGACCTGGTATACTTGGAAGAAACAGCCCTGCAGACCTGAATCAACCGGTAAATATTGACCCGATACCATTCTTCCAGGTCTTCGTTGCTTTTTTTCACCCTTTCGATCTCAGTTTCAGGATCATAAATCAGCATGGCCAGTTCCGAACGATCCTTTTCCGACAGGGTTTTTCCGAAGGTCTCATCGATTTTAGCCCGAATCATGCCGGATCCGCTTTTTAGCATATGAATAAAGGCTTCATGCTCTCCGTGCAGATCACTGAAAAAGTACTCCGTTCCCTTTGGCAGACTGAGTATCGCACTCAGATTGATGATCTCTGCTGTTGCGGCTTTGATGTTCGGATAGTCCTTTGATAAAAGGCTCAGGTATTTCTGTTCCATGATTCTGCTCCTTCGTCCTCGTCCATTGGTATGTAAAAATTATAAAAAAATCCCAGCTATGTGGGATTGTTTTTAATCTTCTATTCGGATGATCGTGGCTCCCAATCCTCGGAATTTAGAAAGAAATTTCTCGTATCCCCGTTCGATGTGGTAGATTTCAGATATTTCAGTTACTCCCTCTGCCATCAGTCCGGCAAGAACCAGGGCAGCTCCGGCCCGAAGATCCGTAGCCAGCACCTGGGCACCTAAAAGGGTCTTTTCTCCTTCTACGACAGCACTTCGACCTTCAATTTTAATATTGGCTCCCATCCGATTTAATTCACCGATATGCATATAACGGTTTTCAAAAACCGTTTCCATAACAGTGCTGGACCCTTTGACCGTTGCCAGCAAAGCCATGAACTGGGATTGCATATCCGTGGGAAATCCAGGATAGGGAAGGGTTTTTATATCCGTTGAAATTAAAGGGTTTACATCCCCCTTGACCAGTATGCTCTCGTCATTATATTCAACCACAACGCCACATTCACGAAGCTTGGCGATGACCGGTTTCACATGGTCCGGTACTGCATTGTGAATCAGGATATTTCCCCGGGTGATGGCTGCTGCCACCATAAACGTACCGGTTTCAATCCGGTCCGGTATGACGCTGTGCTTGGTCCCCCCCAGTTCCCGTACTCCCTCAATTTTGATGGTATCTGTTCCGGCACCTTTAATACGGGCACCCATTTTGTTAAGAAAGTTGGCAAGATCGACGATTTCAGGCTCTTCCGCTACGTTTTCCAAAATGGTCGTTCCTTCTGCCAGGGAGGCTGCCATCATAATGTTTTCGGTTGCGCCTACGCTGGGAAAGTCCAGGTATATATTGGCTCCGACCAATTTGTCCGCTTTTGCTTCCACCATACCGTGACTTTCAATGATTTCCGCTCCAAGAGCCTGAAATCCTTTTAAATGCAAATCAATAGGCCGGGCTCCGATAGCACAGCCTCCCGGCAGGGCAATCCGGGCTTTCCCGGTTCTGGCCAGTAAGGGTCCCATGACCAATATAGAAGCTCTCATTTTTTTAACCAGCTCATAGGGGGCCTCTTCCGAAAGCACATGGCTGATTTTAATCGTCAGGGAACTGGAATCATAGTCCTCCTGAACTTCTGCTCCAACGCTTTGAAGCAGCCTGGACATGACTTCTACATCCCGGAGAGCCGGAACTTCATATAACTCACATTCTCCTGCCGTGAGAATCGATGCCGCCATAATAGGCAGTACAGCATTCTTGGAACCGCTGATAAATACTTCTCCACTTAAGGGACCGGATTTCTGAACAAGATATTTTGACACTATTTCCTCCAACCTATAGGAAAGGTGCTTGCGCACTCTTTTTACAATTTAAGTTTCTCTCTAAGATAAAAAATCTGCAGCCGGCAAGGCATGCAATCTACCTATGTTATTATATCATCTTATGGATAATTTTCAAGTATTTGATGCCGACAGCAGGGCTTTTCCTAAAATCCTCCATCACAAAAAAAGTACGGCCTGCCATTTCACAGGCTGTACTTTTTGATAAGTTCATGGAACTAAAAACCAGAAGGAAATCCGCTAGAGCTCCTTCAATTCGGTCAGACAGTTGGTGCATACATTTTTTCCATGAATGGATTCTACATCCTTGGCATTTCCGCAGAAAATACACTGGGGGGCATATTTCCGCAGAATGATATAGTCACCGTCCACGTAAATCTCTATGGGATCACCAATGCCGATCTCCAATGTATTTCGCAGCTCGATGGGAAGAACGATTCTTCCAAGTTTATCTACTTTTCTAACAATACCAGTCGCTTTCATTTGATATCACTCCTTTATTTTTTTTCTTTCGTGCCAAAGATGCTTTTCAGGGCTCCTAAAGAATTAACAATGGAAGTAAGAGCCTTCACCGTGTTCTGGTTACCTTTGATGGCATCGCTGACTGCACCCATGGAATGGGCAACATCCCCCACAATGGAATTGATTTCTTTGGTACGCTCAGCCGCAATGGCTGAAATCTCCTGAGAATCTGCCAGGATCTTATTGGTCATTTTTACGGTCTGAACAAGGTTTTTCAACAAGATGATTCCGTATATGATCAGTACAATAAGCCCGATACCAATGAAAAGCATTCCTATATCCTGTAATGATAGTGTAACCTCCATGCTCTGGCTCCTTTCCTGAATGTACAAGTTGATAATACTCATTATTAACCATAATATGTAAAATTACAAGCATTTATTTAAAATTTACATATTTTTCTGTTCATTTATTATCTTTTATTTTCTTTCGTAGATTTCTTCAATCTCTTCCGAATAGCCGGCTCCATCATATACCCACAAAGGATCCATTACTTTTAATTCCGGATTTCCATTTTTTGAACAATGAATCAGCAGGATATTGGGGGCTTCCCCTGACCTTGGTGATACAAAGCGGATAGCTTTCGGCTCCAGTCGGTACTGACGGCAGCAGCAAAGAATATCTACCAGCCTGGACGGGCGATGAACCATAAAAAAGTCCCCTCTGGGCCTTAATAGATAGGAAGCTGCCCGGACAAAGTCTTCCAGTGTTCCGCTGGTTTCATGACGGGCTATGTGTTTAGCCTGACTTTCGTTGGGAATTGCCCGGTTTCCAGCCATGTAGGGAGGATTAGCGCAGACTGCATCAAAGGATTCTTTGAGTTCCCCACCCAAGGTATAACCAATATCGGATACATCCCCCTGCTCTAGAAAAATCCGCTCTTCCAGATGGTTCATAGCAATATTATCTCTGGCAAGCCGAATGCTTTCTTCCTGCAATTCCAACCCCCAGATTACCTTGAAATCCGTTTTGTGGGACAGAATCAGTGGAACAATACCAGTCCCGCAGCCAAGGTCGATAATCCGCTTATTCTTCTGTGCCGGAGCTCTTTTCCGGCCTCCACCCTTTGCAGCAAAGTCTGCCAAGAGGACTGCATCAATACCGTAACAAAAGTCACCAGGCCTTTGTTTAAGCTTCAAATCACTGAATCCTATGGAATCACACCGAATCTCTCTTTTGTTTGCTTTTACCATCATTATTCCCGAAGCAGTTTCTCCAGTTCATCTCTGGATACGCTATCATCTGCAACGATTTCGGACAGCAAGTCCTTGTCCCGATCCTTTTTATTTTTTTTGCCCGCCCCAAGCCTCTCGATATCCTGCTTCTTAAAGAAATAGAATTCTGTGCTTAATTTTTCCGGCTTGGCATCGGTTCTTTCTTCCAGTATTAATCGGGTTTTAATGCTGTTTTCCAGTATCTTCGAATCCAGCACGACAGCCATTCCATTTGGAGTCTTAATCCGTTCCCCCACATCCGGCATGCCCTTTTTCATATCCAGATAAATATCGTTTTCGTATTTCAGACAGCACATCAAGCGGCCGCAAACTCCGGAAATCTTGGTCGGGTTCAGAGACAGATTCTGGACCTTGGCCATTTTGATAGAAACCGGTTCGAAGTCCGGAAGCCAGGTATGGCAGCAAAGTCCCTTGCCACAACTACCGATGCCGCCCATCATTTTTGCTTCATCCCGAACACCAATCTGCCTGAGTTCAATCCGCATCTTAAATACACTGGCCAAATCCTTAACCAGTTCACGAAAATCAACCCGGCCATCGGATGTAAAGTAAAAGATGATCTTGCTGTTATCAAAGGTATACTCTACATCGATCAGCTTCATCTCCAGCTTATGCTTTCGTACTTTTTCCATACAGAGGTCCATGGCTCTGTTTTTTTTCTTTAAATTTTCCTGATACTGCTGCTCGTCCTTCTCATCAGCGATCCGAATCACTTTTTTTAATGGCTGCACGATCTGATTGTCCGGCACCTCCATCACATCAGAAGCAACAAAACCAAATTCGAGACCCCTTGCGGTCTCAACGATAACATTACTACCCTGTTTTATATCCAGATTATCCGGATCAAAGTAGTACACTTTACCGGCTTTTTTAAATCGCACTCCTGCAACTTTTACCATAAATTATCCTCCAATTTTCAATACCATATTCTTTAATGAGTACATCGGATTTACACCCGACTTAATGTCTCTTCTTGCTTCTTCAATAGTCCGGACGATGCGGCTGATATCCGCATTTTTATATAATTTGCTGTCCTCTTCATGCTGGAGAAGCAGATTCCGATATGCCGTCTGTATCCCGTCCAGAAAGCGCAAAGCGTTTTCCCTGCTGTTTCCATAATTGGTCAATTCCTTCTTTATTTTATAGAAGGGTTCTCCAACCAAGAGCATTCGGACCATTTTTCGGATATCCTCTCCATTATCTCCAGTTCCTGGTTCATGATAAGGATTGACCCGATAAATCAAACTTCTGGAAAGAATAGTTGATTCCAGGTTTTCCGTATTATTCGAAAGAAGTATGATAACCGCACCTGCAGGAGGTTCTTCCAGAGTCTTTAAAAGACGGTTCTGGGCCTTTTTAGTCATGGAGTCTGCATCCCGGATAACAGCTATATTCCGGTCCCCCGCATAAGGTTTTCTAGAAACATGCTCCTGCAGCCTATAAATTTCTTCGTCCTTTGTGTTTCCCTTATCTGTGGTTTGGGTGATAAAAATATCTTCGTGATTTCCATGCTCGATTTTTTGGCAAGGCAGGCATTGATGACAGCCGTATCCTGGTCTGTTATCGCAGAGGATAGCCTGAACAAAGGCTAACGCATATGTCATTTTATCTGTCTGGTAGTCTCCCTCGAATATATAGGCATGGGTGATTCCTTTTCCCAATATGCTTCGGGTGAGCTTTTGAGACAACAAATCATTATTGGTGAATTCTTCAAATATCACTGGTTACTCCATTCCTCCAGCAAGGGGTCAAAATGCCTGTTGATTTCTTCCTCAATCTCCAGTATGCTCTTTGCAGCATCAATAGCTACTACCCGCTCTGGAAATGCGGCAGCCAGTTGCATATAGCCCTGATAAACCATTTGATGAAATTCATCCTCCTCTTTTTCTAATCGGTCATAATCCCGATGGATCCGCTTTTTACCAAGAGCAGGATCCAGAAGAAGTAAAAATGTCAAATCGGGTACCAGGCCTCTAACCGCATATTCATTGATGATTCTGACCTGATCTCCCAATCCTCGACCAAAACCCTGATAGGCGATGGAAGAATCCATAAATCGATCACAGATTACAGCCTCACCCCTATCAATGGCAGGCTGAATCACCTGGGACACATGCTGAGATCTGGCTGCTGCATAAAGCAGGGCTTCCGTCAAATGATCCATTTCAGTATGTTCCACATCCAGAATGATCTCACGTATTTTTTCACCAATCAAAGTGCCTCCCGGCTCTCTTGTTAGAATTGTCGATATATGTAAGCTTTCCAGCCTTTTTTTCAGACGGGAAATCTGAGTGCTTTTACCGGATCCATCCGGACCTTCAAAGGTAATAAACAGCCCTTTTTTCATGATTCACCTGCTATGCCTTTTTCAATACCTGATCGATCAAATGAGATAGAAGACTCCATGAAGCTATCAGCATCGGAATCGTCAGCAGCGATATGAATAGGATTTTCAGAATCATCATATCTTTTCCTCCTTGATGGACAAATGCTAAAGCTTATTATACCATATTCTTCCACACATTCATAGAACTTCCTTTTTGGCAAAGAAAAAAGACATCCCAATCGGAATGTCTGTTAAATCGGTTTACAACTGCTTAGCAGTTGCATAAGTTCAAGCCA
>DIMT01000014.1 GCA_002425705.1 Firmicutes bacterium UBA5559 | reverse complement strand
TCATTTCCGGAGCCTACTTCGGGGATAAAATGTCTCCCCTTTCCGACTCCACCAACCTGGCCGCTGCCATGGGTGGTTCCAACTTGTTTGATCACATCAAGCACATGGTCTACACCGTAACACCTTCTCTGCTCATCGCATTGGTCATCTACGCCATCCTTGGAATGGGTCAGGCCAGCAGCGGCGCCGATATGCACGAGGTCAGCGAATTGATGGCGGGGCTGAAAGAAAACTTCTATATTTCTCCAGTTCTGCTGATCCCGCCTCTGTTCATCATCCTGATGATCGTCTTTAAGATTCCGGCTATGCCGGGACTTCTGGGCGGAGCCCTTCTGGGTGTCATCTGTGCTGTCATCTTCCAGGGGGGAAATGCCGGCGAGCTGATCGGCATCACCATGTACGAAGGCTACTATTCCGAAACCGGAATCGTCTTCCTGGATGACCTGCTGACCCGGGGGGGCCTGTCTGCCATGTTCTACTCAGCAGTTCTGGTCCTTTGCGCCATGGTCATAGGCGGCGTTCTGGAAGCTGCGGACATGCTGGCCATCCTGTGTGAAAAGCTGCTGGTCTTTGCCAAAAATACAGGAAGCCTGGTCTTCATCGTGCTGGCTACCTGCATCTCCATGAACATCCTGGCTGCCGACCAGTACGTCGCCATCGTTCTTCCGGGCCGTATGTTCAAACAGGAATTTGAGGACAGAAGGCTGAAAAACAAGAACCTCTCCCGATGTCTGGAAGACGCCGGAACCATGACCTCTGCCCTGGTTCCCTGGAGCACCTGCGGTGTCTACATGTCCTCCACCCTGGGCGTCGCTACCATTGCCTACCTGCCCTTCGCCTTCCTGAATCTGATCAACCCCTTCGTTTCACTCTTTTACGGAATTACCGGCATCACCATGGAAAAGATGACGGAAGAAGAATACCAGGCTATCCTGCAACAGCGGGAACTGGAAAAAACATTGGCTCTTCAGGGATAATCCCTCTCCTGATAAGCAATTTTGAATTCCTACGAACACAGCCCCCCTGTTTTGGAACAGGGGGGCTGTGTTTTAAGTGCTTTTATTGGTTTTTATTAATACTTGTCAAACTCCGAATCATCCAGCAGGATCCTGGGGCTTTCGGACAGGGCCGGTCCCGGCTGGGCCTTCCCGGTCAGCATCCGGGGTTCCCCGGTGCCCAGAGCCTTAATGCTCTTGTTCACTTTGAAACGGCTCACCATTTCCTTCAGCAGCTCTGCCTGGCTGGACAGCTCTTCGCTGGCTGCGGCGCTCTCTTCGGCGGTGGCCGAGTTGTTCTGGACCACCTGGGAGACCTGTTCGATCCCCTTGTTGATCTGAGCGATGCCGGAGGCCTGTTCGTTGGAGGCTTCGGCGATGCCGACCACCAGGTTGGCGGCTTTTTCCACTCCGCCTACGATCTCTTCCAGGGCGGAAGCGGTGGCATGGGCGATTCTAGTACCGTCCTGAACCTTCTGGATGGAGCCTTCGATCAGGTCGGTGGTCTCCCTTGCTGCTGCCGCGCTCCGGGCTGCCAGGTTCCGGACTTCTTCTGCTACTACCGCAAAGCCCTTGCCGTGCTGGCCGGCTCTGGCTGCTTCCACGGCGGCGTTGAGGGCCAGGATGTTGGTCTGGAAGGCGATGTCGTCGATGACCTTGATGATCTTCGAAATGTTGGCCGAGGACTCGTTGATGGCCTCCATGGAGGACAGCATTCCCTTCATCTGGTCGTTGCCCTTTTCCGCGCTTTCCCGGGCCGTAGCCGCCAGCTGGCTGGCTTGTCCCGCATTGACCGCGTTCTGCTTGGTCTGGGAAGCGATCTCCGCAATAGAGGCAGTCAGTTCCTGGATGGAGCTGGCCTGCTCCGTGGAGCCCTGGGACAGGGCCTGGCTGCCGTCGGATACCTGTCTCGATCCGGAGGCTACCTGATCGGCCGCTTCGCCGATATCCCCCATGACCTGGGAAAGGGAGCCGATGATCTGGATCAGAGAATCCTTGATTTCCGAGAAATCTCCCTTGTAGTCGACGGTGACGGACAGGTCCAGGTTGCCAGCGCTGATCTCCGACAGGATCCTGGAGATGTCGCTGACGTAGGTGCCCAGGTTCATCAGGGTGGTGTTGAGGGCCTCCTTGATGACCGCATGGTCTCCCTGATAGGAGCCCAGCATCATGACCTGCAGGTTGCCTTCGGCCATGTATTTCAGGACTTCGGTAGCTTCCTTGATGGGTTCGATGACCGCATCCAGGGTCTCATTGACTCCTTCGACGATTCGCCGGAAGTCTCCCTGATGCCTGGCGGCCTCTGCCCGGGTATCCAGACGGCCTTCCACGGCGGCTCTGGCCAGCATGGCCGCGTCAGTCACCATGGCTTCCACCGCTTCAATGCAGGTGTTCAGGTTGTTCTTGATGGTGTTGAAATCCCCATTGTAGGAATCGGTGATCTTTTCCGGGATGTCTCCCCGGCTGATCCGGGCTACGTACTCGGCGGCCACATTGAGAGGTCCAATGACCGCATCCAGGGTATCGTTGACCCCCTCCACGATCCTTCGGAAATCCCCCCCGTGCTTCTCTGCATCAGCCCGGGTCCCAAGACGGCCGGTGGCGGCGGCTTCTGCCAACATGGCAGCGTCGGCTACCAGTTCGTTTACCGCATCGATGCAGGTGTTCAGGTTGTTCTTGATGGTATTGAAATCTCCGTTGTATTCGTCGGTGATCTTTTCCGGGATGTCTCCCCGGCTGATCCGGGCTACATACTCGGCCGCTACATTCAGCGGATCGATGACTGCATCCAGGGTATCGTTGACCCCCTCTACGATCTTTCGGAAATCACCGCCGTGCTTCTCCGCATCGGCCCTTGTAGCCAGACGGCCTTCCACCGCGGCTTCTGCCAGCATGGCGGCGTCGGCCACCAGTTCGTTTACCGCATCGATACAGGTATTCAGGTTGTTCTTAATGGTATTGAAATCTCCATTGTATTCATCGGTGATCTTTTCCGGGATGTCTCCCTTGCTTATCCGGTCCACATAGTCGGCAGCCACGTTCAGAGGTCCGATGACCGCATCCAGGGTGTTGTTGACTCCCAGCACGATTTCCTGATAGCCACCGCTGAAACGGGCGGCATCTCCACGGGCGGACAGTTCCCCCCGGACCGCTGCGCCGGAAAGCATTCCTGCTTCTGCAACCAGGTCCTTCAGCGTATTGATCACCGATACCATGCTGATTCCCAGTACGTCCGCTTCAGACCGGGGCTGGATGTTCAGGTCCAGATCTCCCTGGGCAATTCGCTGGGCCGCTTCAGACTGGAGCCGGATGTTGTCCGTCATTTCCCCGAAGGCCAGAGTCAGTTCCCCGATTTCATCCTTCAGTTTGGTTTCGGTTTTGACGTTCACATCGCCTATCGCCAATTTACGGGCCATATCCCGCAGATGTCGGATGGGACGGCTGATGATTCCGCCGATAAAGAAGGCTGCTGCTAAACCAAATAGAGAGGCAATCAGAGCAACGATGACCAGAACGTTCCGCAGAGCGTTGACACTCGCAAGCACATCGCATTCATAGTTGCCGATGCCGATGCTCCAGGTGGTCCCTTCAATAGGCTGTATTGCTGTCATCCTGTGCTCGCCATCGAATTCGTAGTTAGCCATTCCTGCATTTCCAAGACCAAGCTCCTGAAGGGCAAGTCCAAAGTTCTTCAGGCTTCCATCGTTTTCCACATCAGCCATAACGTTCTTCTGTTCTAATACCAAATCCTTATTAGGATGAGCATACAAAGTAGTGTCTGCACCCAATATGAAAGCGTAGCCTCGCTCCCCCATCCCCATATCATCGGTAATGGTACTCAGGAAATTGCCATCCCGGCGGCCCAAGAGTACGCCTACTACTTGTCCCTGGGACACGATAGGCGCTGCTTCCATGACCACCGGCTGACCAGTGACCTTGCTGATCAGAACATCTGATACGTTGGCTTGTCCGGACAAGGCCTTCTTGATATAAGCCCGATCCCCCAGGTTGGCTTCTTCCCCGCTGATGATATAACGGGCGGTTCCATCCGGAGAGACTACAGCCATATCCAGATAACCCAAGCGATCCACATCCGGGGCAAGGGACGTCCGCTGAGTCTCCCAGTCCATGGTGATGGTCCTGGCACGAGAGGCTACTTCATTCAGTACTGCTAAATTTCGCTCCATTGCCTGGGTAAAGTAGTTGGCACTTGAATGAGCATACGCCTGCATCATTGTTTCCTTTTCTGTCAGTACGGCATTAGAAGCCATATTTACAGAGACCAGACCCAAGGCAAGGCAGATAACAACAATCAAGGTACCGAAAAGCAAAGCCATTTTCTTTGATAAATTCAGTTTCATAAGGAATCCCTTCCATTCTTTTTTGCATATAAATTTTAATTTAAAGTAATTTGATAGTATTAATATCGGGTCTTTTGTTTTTTTCTGAAGTCCCTATACAATCAATCTGCTTATTTTTAGGCATTTTTTTTCGACAAATTCTTCTGGAAGAAGGCTTACCCAAAAGTTCGGAAGACCATGGTTAAACCATAGTCTTCCAAGTTCTTCAATTCCTTCTCAGCAATCGAAGGGATAGCTTGAAGCAATTACGGTTATTAATACTTATCAAACTCCGCGTCGTCCAGCAGAATTCTGGGGCTCTCACTGAGGGCCGGACCCGGCTGGGCCTTCCCGGTCAGCATCCGGGGTTCCCCGGTGCCCAGGGCTTTAACGGTTCGGTTCAGTTTGAACCGCCCCACCATTTCCTTCAGCAGCTCTGCCTGGCTGGACAGCTCTTCGCTGGCCGCTGCACTTTCTTCGGCAGTAGCCGAGTTGTTCTGGACCACCTGAGAAACCTGCTCGATCCCCTTGTTGATCTGGGCGATGCCGGAGGCTTGTTCGTTGGAAGCTTCGGCGATGCCTACCACCAGGGAAGCGGCCTTTTCCACACCATCCACGATTTCTTCCAGGGCCGAGGCCGTTTCATTGGCGATCTTCGTCCCAGCCTGGACCTTATGAATGGAGCCTTCGATCAAATCCGTAGTCTCCCGGGCAGCGGCGGCACTTCGGGCTGCCAGATTCCGCACTTCTTCTGCCACTACAGCAAATCCCTTACCGTGCTGGCCGGCTCTGGCTGCTTCCACCGCAGCGTTCAGGGCCAGGATGTTGGTCTGGAAGGCGATGTCGTCGATGACCTTGATGATCTTGGATATATTGGCGGAAGATTCATTGATTTCAGTCATAGAGTCCAGCATGGATTTCATCTGCTGGTTGCCCTTTTCTGCGTTGTCCCGGGCAGTGGATGCCAGCTGGCTGGCCTGCCCCGCATTGACCGCGTTCTGCTTGGTCTGGGAAGCTACTTCTGCAATAGACGCGGTCAGTTCCTGAATGGAGCTGGCCTGTTCCGTGGATCCCTGGGACAGTGCCTGACTTCCGTCAGAAACCTGCCTTGAACCGGAGGCCACCTGGTCGGCCGCTTCACTGATATCTCCCATAACCTGGCTCAGGGAGCCGATGATCTGGGTCAGGGAATCCTTGATCTCGGAGAAATCTCCTTTGTAGTCCACATCGATGGTCAGATCCAGGTTGCCGTTGCCGATTTCCGAAAGCTTTCGGGAAATGTCGGTGACATAGGTCCCAAGATTCATCAGGGTATCGTTGAGAGCTTCCTTGATAATCGCGTGATCTCCCTGGTAAGCTCCCAGGACCATCACCTGCAGATTTCCTTCCGCCATGTGCTTCAGTACATCGGTAGCTTCCTCAATGGGTTCGATGACCGCATCCAGGGTGCTGTTGATGCCTTCGACGATTTTACGGAAGTCTCCCTGGTGCCGGCCTGCGTCGGCTCTGGTCTTCAGTTTTCCGTCCACCGCTGCTGCCACCAGAAGATCGGTTTCTTCCACCAAGGCCTTGATGCTTTCAATCATCAGGATCAGGGTGGGAACCAGTTTGTCCCCTTCGCTTCGCTTGCCCCCATCAATGATGTTCTGCAGATCCGACAGGTCTCCAGCCGCCACATGAGTCATGATTTCCATGATTCTTCGAATGCGGTAGTTGACCATGTTAACGGATTTTGCCAGTTCCTGATACAGTCCCTGGTATTCTCCCTGCATATCCTGAGAATAGTCGTTGAGGCTCATGAGGCCCATGACCCGGGCTCCCTCTTCCAGGGCGCCCAATCCTTCGATGCAGGAATTGATGCTGTTCTTGATGTCGTTGAACCCGCCCTTGTATTCTTCGGTGATAGGCTTGGGAACCTCTCCCCGTCCAATCTGTTCAATGTATTGGGCTGCTACATACAAGGGATCGATCAGCGCATCCAGAGCCTTGTTGACTCCGCCGATGATACCGGCATAGCCTCCCTGGAGCTTGCTCAGGTCCGCCCGGTAATCCAGTTGCCCCTCGGCGGCTGCTTCTGTCAGCTGTCCGGCTTCTGACAGCAAGGTATTGAGAGACCTGCCCACCTCGTTCAGGTCGTCGATCAGAACCCCATAGGCACCTTTATAGGCATTGTCCATCTGGGACAGCTCGTCGCCCCGGGCCACCTGCCGGATATAATCCCCGGCAACGGAAAGGGGCTCTACGATGGCGTTCAGGGTATTGTTGAATCCGGTTATGATAGAACCATAAGCTCCGTGGAAGGATTCCGTATCGCCTCGGACATCCAGATTCCCTTCGGCAGCAGCTTCCGTCAGCTTTTCCGTTTCCGCCAGCAGTCCCCGCAGCTTATCCACAACCGATTTCATGCTGTGACCCAGTACATCCTTCTCGGATTTGGGATGGATCTCAATGGTCACATCCCCGTCTGCGATATGCTGGGCAACCTCGGCCTGTTCCCGGATGTGATGGGAGATATCCTGAAAAACCTCCGCTATCATGCCGATTTCATCGTCCCGCTTCAGAATCCCTTCGTCAATGGGCAGATCCGTATCCCCCAGCTTCAGTACTTTGGAAGCCTCTGCGATATCCTTCAGGGGCCTGGTGATCATTTTGCGGATCAGGGTGATGGCTATCAGGGAAAGAAGGGCGGTGGCCACCAATACCATGATGGCAACAATGGGTATGATCCGATTGGCCTTGGCAATCTGCTCTTCTACGCTGACTTCATTTCCTACCAAACCCACTACGTTACCCTGGGAATCCTTAATGGGAGCAAAGCCGGATACCAGTATGCCAAAGGGCTCTCCATAATCCTGGGGCTTGGTATATCGGCTGATTCCGTCCTGAAGAACCAGGGCCGGCTCCTCTGAATAAATATCCTTGGGATCCGTATAGCCCAGGAACCCCCAGGCTGAGCGGTCTTCACCATCCAGATAGCCGGAAATAATCAATTTGTAATTGTCCCCATCCTCCACAAAGGAATACAGGTAAACCAATCCGTTTCGTTTTTTGATTTCACTCATGAAAGCGACTTTTTCATTGAAATAGTCATCTTCCTGACCGGTCATATGGTATTCTGCCAGCTTGTCTCCGTCGATACCGGAAGCCACCGTATTGGCAATGGCCATAACCTTTTCTCCGGCCTGTTCCAAGGCTCCTTCCTTGAGGTTGAAATAACTGAATACCCCAATGGTTGTGGTACTGACCAGTATGGACAGGATCAGCACGATAGTCAGTTTCGTGCCGATCGATCCCCTGTTAAATCTCTGCATCCTTGCCTCCTTTAATACTTATCAAATTCCGAATCATCCAGCAGGATCCTGGGGCTTTCGGACAGGGCCGGTCCCGGCTGGGCCTTCCCGGTCAGCATCCGGGGTTCCCCGGTGCCCAGAGCCTTAATGCTCTTGTTCACTTTGAAACGGCTCACCATTTCCTTCAGCAGCTCTGCCTGGCTGGACAGCTCTTCGCTGGCTGCGGCGCTCTCTTCGGCGGTGGCCGAGTTGTTCTGGACCACCTGGGAGACCTGCTCGATCCCTTTGTTGATCTGGGCAATGCCGGAGGCCTGTTCGTTGGAGGCTTCGGCGATCCCTTCCACCAGTTCAGCGGCTTTCTCTACGCCCGCCACGATTTCTTCCAGGGCGGAAGCAGTGTCATTGGCAATCTTGGTGCCGTCCTGAACCTTCCGGATGGAGCCCTCGATCAGGTCGGTGGTCTCCCTTGCTGCTGCAGCGCTCCTGGCTGCCAGGTTACGGACTTCTTCTGCTACTACCGCAAAGCCCTTGCCGTGCTGGCCGGCTCTGGCTGCTTCCACCGCAGCGTTCAGGGCCAGGATGTTGGTCTGGAAGGCGATGTCGTCGATGACCTTGATGATCTTGGAGATGTTGGCGGAGGACTCGTTGATGGCCTCCATGGAGGACAGCATTCCCTTCATCTGGTCGTTGCCCTTTTCGGCGCTTTCCCGGGCCATGGATGCCAGCTGGCTGGCCTGCCCCGCGTTCACCGCGTTCTGTTTGGTCTGGGAGGCTACTTCGGCAATGGAGGCGGTCAGTTCCTGGATGGAGCTGGCCTGCTCCGTGGAGCCCTGGGACAGGGCCTGGCTGCCGTCGGATACCTGACGGGATCCGGAGGCTACCTGATCAGCCGCTTCCCCGATATCTCCCATCACCTGGGAAAGGGAGCCGATGATCTGACTCAGGGAATCCTTGATTTCCGAGAAGTCTCCCTTGTAGTCGACGGTGACAGAAAGGTCCAGGTTGCCAGCGCTGATCTCCGATAAGATCCTGGAGATGTCGCTGACGTAGGTGCCCAGGTTCATCAGGGTGCTGTTCAGCGCTTCCTTGATGACCGCGTGGTCTCCCTGGTAGGAGCCCAGCATCATGACCTGCAGGTTTCCTTCTGCCATGTATTTCAGTACTTCCGTGGCTTCCTTGATGGGTTCGATGANNCGACGATTCGCCGGAAGTCTCCTTGGTGCTTGACGGCTTCTGCCCGGGTATCCAGGCGGCCTTCCACGGCGGCTCTTGCCAGCATCTGTACGTCCGCCATCATGGCCTGGAGGGCTTCTGCGCTCTGGCTCAGGCTCTGATTGATCTTTTCAAAATTGGTTTGGATCTGTTTGGTGTCGGCGTCCCCTTCGGCGGTTTCCGGTTGGATGTCCAAGTCTCCGCTGGCAATCTTCTCCAGGTTTCCGATGAGCCGTTCCACCTCTGCCGCCTGGTAATCGGCCTGTTTTTCTGCCAGACGGGCTGCCTGTTTGACTTCCGTCTGATCCACCACCATTTCCATGACACCGATGATGGTTCCTGATTCATCCTTGACCGGCATCCCCGTATAGGATACATCCAGTACCAGACCCCCAATGTGGGCTTTGGTTTCTCCCGTAACCTTCCGGTCTTCCTTCATGGCGATTTCTGCCACATGATGGCCTGCCTCACTGTCCTCGGTACGGATTAGTTTTCGGCAATCCTGACCGGTCAACTCTTCTGCTTTCTGGTTCAGCAGATTCAATACCGTATTATTGCCATATCGAATACCATATTCCCGGTCGATGATCTGTACCGGCGCTGGTATCTCATCCAGATAACCCACCAGGGTATCCAGGGTTCGGTTGACGCCGGCAATGATGGCAGCGAAGTCTCCGCTGTGGAGATCTTCGTCGCTGCGGTTTCGCAGATTGCCCCGGACGATACCCGCTGCAAGCTGGTTCAGCTCCGATACGATACGGTTGACGGCATCGATACAGGTGTTCAGATTATTTTTAATGGTATTGAAATCCCCGTTGTATTCGTCGGTAATCTTTTCCGGGATGTCTCCCTTGCTGATCCGGTCCATATAATCGGCTGCCACGTTCAGGGGTCCAATGACCGCATCCAGGGTGTTGTTGACGCCCAGTACGATTTCCCGGTAACTGCCCTGGAAGGATTCCGCATCTCCCCGGGTAGCCAGCTGGCCTTCGGCAGCCGCTTTCGTAAGGGTTTCGGTTTCCGACACCAGACTCTGAAGGGTTTGCACCACCGATCCCATGCTGATGGCCAAAACGTCATCCTGGGACTTGGGTTGGATTTCCAGGTTCAGATCTCCAGAAGCAATCTTCCGGGCTGCCTCTGCCTGAGTCCGTATATTCTCAATCATTCCTCCAAAGGAATCCACCAACTTGCCTATTTCATCCTTCTTCTTTGTGATGCCGCTGATGTCGGCATTGATGCTTCCGGTAGCCAGGGTGTCGGCCGCTTTAGAAAGCCGGACCAGGGGTTTGCTGATCTGTCCGCTGATGACCATGACGATCATGGCACCAACTGCCAAAGCAATCAGGGCGGTGAGAATCAATATATTTCTCAACTGATTCACCTCCCGAAGCACTTCTGATGTAATCATGCCAACTGCTACGATCCAGGGACTCCCCTCCACAGGTGCGAAGGCAATGATCTGATCATTCCCCTCATAGGCGTATTCCCCGCTGCCTACCTGACCGGTAATCATCTCCTCTTCCATCAGCTTGGAAAGGGGTGCTAGCTTGGGGTCTTCCTGACCGGCCTGAATGTAGTTGACCTGACCCAGCACCAAATCCAGGTTCCGGTCTCCGATGGCCCGGCCCTTGTTATCGATCATATAAGCAAATCCGGTTTCCCGATAACTGATGGACGCCACCATATCACTGAGCATCATGCCATCCTTTTCCCCGATGAGGATGCCGATTTGGCTATTGCCTTGCATGATTGGGGCAGCAAAAAATATTGAGGCTTCCCCTTTCTCCGTGTCAATCAGCAAATCCGACGAGGAAGGCTGGCCCTGGAGGGCCTGGGTGAAAAAATCCATTTCCTTCAGATCTGCTCGGATATCCCGGGACAGGATTCCGGTTTGACGGCCTGACAAATCGGCCAGAATATAATTGCGATAGCCGGTGCTGGCGGCTTCCGCTGTGAAAAAGACCTGCAGGTCTTCCGCGGAAGTGGCTTCCGTCAGCTGCCTGCTCCGGCTCAGAGTTGAAATGTAGTTTACTTCAGAGTCTCTCTTCGCCTGCACGTATTTAGCCTCTTCCTTGGCGATCTCAATCAGATCTCCATGAGTGCTGTCAACCATATTACTGCCTACCGTACTTACTGCAAGAGTAGCCAGCAGGATGTTGGATACGGCGATGACCAAGGTGAAGGTAATGATCAGCCGCATTTTAATAGATCGGTTCATGATGTTCATCAATATTGCTCCTTTTAATTTCCGAGTCTTTTCCGGGTTGGTTGTAACCAGTTACATATAATATCGGTTATAGATTCAAAAACTTAATAGATTCTAATAAAAAATGCACGAGGAAACCCTCGCGCACTGCATTAAATTATTCAAAATTTCTTTATCCCATTACCCCGCGAGCATCTTAGCGGCCTCTTCCGCTGTCACCGGCGGGCTGAACAGATAGCCTTGCAGCAAATCACATCCCTGGGAAGCAAGGATCCGGCTTTCTTGCTGACTTTCGATTCCCTCTGCCACTATTTCCATATCCAATCCGTGAATCAGGTCAATCAGGCTTTTCAGCGCTCTTTCCTTTCCAAATGCCAGAACTCGATCTTTCATGGTCTTATCCAGCTTAATTTTGCTCACCGGCAGGTAGGTCAGGTAGTTGAGGGAAGAATATCCGGTGCCGAAATCATCCAGCGCGATGGAAATTCCCCGATTCCGAAGATCCTCCAAAACCTGAATGTTCTCGTCAACCCCTTCCAAAAGAACGGTTTCCGTGATTTCAACTTCAATGAATTCCGTAGAGATCTGATTTCTCTCCAGTTCCTGATGGAGCAGGGCTGCAAAGCTTTTTCCCCGAACCTGACGGGGAGAGATGTTGATAGCCACTGGTCTTAGAGATAACCCTGCCTCTTCCCACTCTTTAAGCTGTTGGACAACTCTGCGGATAACCCACTCACCGACGGGAAGAATCAATCCGGATTCTTCGGCTACGGGAATAAATTCCCCGGGGGAAATGCTATTGTCCCCCATCCGAAGCAAGGCTTCAAAGTACCGGATTTCTCCGGTTTCCGCTGTCACTACGGGCTGATAAAGGAGGTAAAGACTCTGCTCTTCTAAACTCTTGCGAAGCTGCCGTTCAATATGAATCTTTCGTTCAAAGTCCTGGATCATTTCTTCCCGGAACAACTGGCACTGATTCTTTCCGGCCCGCTTTGCCGTATACATGGCAATATCCGCCCGGATCATCAGCTCTTCCATGGTATAGCCGTCCCGGGGGAATCGAACCACGCCAATGCTTACAGTGATGTGGTTCATCAGGTGCTCCACCTTGGTCCCAACAATCAATTCCCGACGGATTTCTTCAGTCTTTTCTTCGATCAACTTCAGGTCCGGCTCTCCCTGATACAGCAGGACGAACTCGTCTCCACCCAGCCGAAATACGCTCCAATTGTCCCGGGCTGATTCCAAAAGAACTTCGGCCACTTCACGGAGAACCCGGTCCCCAAAAACGTGGCCTTGGGAATCGTTGATATCCTTAAAATTATCGATATCCAGGAGCAGCATGGCACCGGAATCCCCCGATTGAAAAATATCCTTCAGAACCTCCACCATTTTCCGGCGGTTATATAGTTCGGTGAGGGGATCTCGTTCTGCCATGAACTGAATGGTTTCTTCCTGTTTTTTGATTTCCTGATACTGTTCTTTCAGTCCTTTTTCGCTGGCAACCAGCTGATGGATCGTTGCCTCCAGCTCATCGTTGGCATTCTGAAGCCGTTCATTGGCTTCCCGGATGGTCAGCTGATTTTCCTGAAGCTGGTCCTTGACCGTAATGAGCTGCCTCAAGGCAAAAAAGGATGCCACGGAAAGCAGGAGACCAGTTATCAAAATGAAATAGAAAAGTTGGGATAATCCGTTCCAGCCTTCTTTGGGCATCCCATAGAGTTTCATGCTGGTATCATAAAGCCGAATGGATTTAATCACCGGATCGGTCAGGGGCTCTTCGTAATTGGACCAGACGGTTTTCAACTTGCCGTTCAGGGGATTAATAAAGGTCAGCTGAATCCGGTTTTCTCTGTCCAGATCCAGCATACCAGTGGTCTGAAGGGCTGCATAATAGTCAAATACGAAGGAGACCTGCCCCCAGTATTCTCCCTCCATCATCAGTGGGCTTCGGACCACAATGCCCACGCCCCCCTGGATCAGTTCCACCGGTGCGTCCATAATGGACTTCCGGGTATTTTTCGTGTAACGGATAAAGTTCCGCTGACCCTCTTCCAGGGCAAGGTCCCTGCCGATGGCCAGGCGATTGATGTTATAAGGGTAGACATAGGTGACTGTGGTATCCTTCAGCAAGGCGATGTTGGTCACGATCTGATTCTGGGATTCGTACAGGCCTTTGGCGAAGGCTTCATATTCCTGCTGAGTAAAGTTTGGGTGGAGCTCCACATAGGAAATAAGCCCTTTCAGGCCAAGGACCCGGGCTTCGATGATGTTTTCCCAATTGCTTTTCACGACTTCCAGAGAATCCTCCAGATCTTGTTTTTGCTGGCTGACATTGCTCCGATATTCTACAGAAGCTGTAAACATAGCTCCTGCCAGAATCATCAGGGCTACTGCCAGGGAAATCAGGTTTTTTCTCAGGCCTCTACTCAAATAATCACCCTATTTCATCGTTTTGACATAGACACCGATTTTCTTATCCTCGTTGGCGATGTGCTTTACCAGCCAGTCAATCACCATCTGATTAGCATTCATGATGACGGATATGTTGCTCCCGGAATCAATATAGTCCTTCTTTAGTTTGTCCAGTTCACCGATAAAGCTACTATGCATAGTCTTTTGCTTTTCCAGCTCCGGATAGCTGACGCTGGCCATATACTTCTCCTCATCGGCAAAATGTTTTTTAGTATACTCGTCCAGAAATAACAGCAGGGAAGCGATTTCTTCCTTAGCCTGGCCTTTTTTCCCGGCATCAAAAAGCTGTCCGGCCTTTTCAAACATCAGCTGATGCTCCTGATCGATCAGTTCCACTCCTACGGATAATTCTTCTGTCCATTTAATAGCCATGTTGATTCCTTTCTTCTGCCAATATAATAAGGTTGCTTCTAAAAAATTATACTTCTAATTATTGATATCGGCAGATCAGCGGATATCTTTAGAGTTGAAGGAGAATCTTTTCGATTCTCTTTTCAGAAACAAGCAGAGTAGTGAGCCGAATGTCCTTATAAGTCGCCCGGCTGGCCTGATCCATTGGCGGAATATCCCCTCCCAGCAGGTGGATGAAAAAACCATTCAGGGTCTCAAATTCTTCGGTAGGCAGCTCAACTTCCAGAATCCGTTCCAGTTCATAAAGGCTGATGGTTCCTTTAACTTCAAAGGTCTTGTTATCAATGCGAAGGATTTCATCATCCTCATCATCATCGTATTCGTCGGCAATATTCCCCAGAATTTCCTCCACCAGGTCTTCCATGGTGACGATTCCTGCCGTTCCTCCGTACTCGTCGACCACGACCGCCATGTGGGCGCGATCTGCCTGCATCTCGCGCATCAGGTCACTGACCGGCTTCGTTTCCGGAACGAACCGTACGGGCCGCATCAGTTCGCGCACCCTGCGTTTGGACCGCTCATCCTCGTCCAACTCAAACATATCGCGGACGTGTATGAAGCCGATGATGCGATCGATCGAATCCTGATAGACCGGGATGCGGGAGTACTGCTCGTNNGGTGACGATTCCTGCCGTTCCACCATACTCATCCACCACGATGGCCATATGGGTCCGAGCTTTCTGAAGATCGGAAAATATTTCATTAATCTTTTTATGGACCGGGATAAAAGTAGGCTTCCTCAGGTAGGCTTCCAGGGCAAAAGGCTTATTCCCCTCTCCGGAAATCAGCGGGAGCAGATCTTTGACATGAAGAATGCCGGTTATCCGGTCAATGGTGTCGACGTAGATTGGTATCCGGGAATAATGTTCTGCCTGATTCAGTTCCATCAAGTCCTCTAAACTTGCGGTGACCGGCAGGGCTGCCAGCTCCATTCGATGAGTCATGATGTCTTCTGCAGTCTTGTTGTTGAATTCAAACACATTGTTAATCATGGCTTTTTCATGCTGGTCGATGGCCCCTTTTTCTTCGCCCACGTCTACCATCATTCGTATTTCTTCCTCCGTCACATCATCGTCCACGGAATGGGGATCGATGCCGAAGAGCCGAACGATGAAATTGGTTGACAAGGTCAACAGTTTGACGAAGGGGCTGGTAATTTTGGATAAAAGGACCAGAGGTCCTGCCACTCTATAGGCAATGGCCTCCGATTTTTTCATGGCCACCCGTTTCGGTACAAGCTCACCAAGCACAAGGGTAAAATAGGAGAGAATCAGGGTAATCAGTACGACGATGATGGTTTTCAGAACTTCTCCGGAAACTGCCAGCTGGTATTGCTCCAGGTAAGCGGTCAGCGGCCCCGCAAAGGATTCTGCCGCAAAGGCACTGGCCAAAAATCCGGCCAGGGTGATCCCAATCTGGATAGTAGCCAGAAATCGGCTGGGTTCCTTCAACAAACCCTGCAGCTTTTGTGATTTGCGGTCTCCGGCCTCAGCCTGAATCCGAACCTTATTATCATTAAGTGATATCAATGCAATTTCTGATGCGGCAAAAAAAGCATTGATGGCGATGAGAACAATCAACAGCATGATCTCAGTTGTCAATTTTAATTCCTCCTGTTCTTCCAGCCAGATTCAGTCTGCCCACAGGGGACCTTCTCCAGCCAACCAAAAAAAGACCAAATTCAGCATCCCGTCTCCGGCGCTGACNNCTGTCCTTTAAAATTTCTTGGATTCTATGTTTTAATAAAAGTATCCACCGGAAACTCCGGGGCTCAGGGTCGTCTTCCATTTTAATTTAAATCTCCTTGTGGTATATTATAAGGGTAAGGAAATAAAAAAGTCAATACTGGCTGTACTTCCAAATCACGGATGGAAAGAAGGGGCCCGGATGAGTCAACTGGATATGGATTTCATGAAAAACGAAATGGCTATGTATACGCTGAAAAAATGCATGGAAGAGGCCGTTCCTCTTCTCCTCTATTTCGCTGCGGAGCCCTGTACCGTTTGCCACGCTATGCTGCCCAAACTTCAAAAGGCTCTCCTGGAAATGGAGGATGGGAAGGAAGGGCGGGATTATCACCTGATCGTCATCGAGTCGGAAAAACATCCGGAAATCTGTGGCCAGCTTCTGGTATTTACCGTCCCCACCCTTCTGATTTTCTGGGAAGGGCGGGAGGTTCTTCGGGAAAGCCGCTTCATGGATCTGAACCAGATAACGCGCATTTTGTCGCAGATCATCGAATCCCGTAGCTCCGGTCCTGGGTTTCTGGAAGAATAAAAGTGTTATAATAAAAAAGAAATAGAAAAGAAAAAAGAAAGGTGGTGCACATGATGCAGAACGATCACAAAGTCAAAGAATCCGGATTGACACCCATCGAAAAAGAACTTAGAGAGGCCGCCCAGGCAGCCAGCGGAGAATTGGAAATGGATCAACTGTTTTCACCGGACTTTATGTCGGGCAACACAGAATACGCCACGTTTTCGGATTTTCTCTCTGCCGGAGGCTACGAGAACCGGACCCGGGAAGAGTTTGACGCTCTCCCCCCCGACGACGAGTTTGAAAAGCACATCCAGGTCCACACCGACTTCGACTCCTGGGAAGAGATGCAGCACTCGGCAACCGCCCTTTTCAATCGAAGAAAGGGCATTTTATAGCGAGACGGCAACCCACCGGGGAAACGCCGAGGGAATCGGAACCATAATGGGAATGTATAGGCCTTTTAGACAATAAACTCATTTTGGGAGGGAAATTGGTATAAAATCAACCGATTTCCCTCCCATTTATTATGCAAACTCCCTCAATTGGTTATTTCAAAGGAAAATCCTCGACTATTAATCGAGGGTTCCTCATCCTCTACCAGCGAACCGGATGTCATTCCATTTTGAATCCATTCCTAAAATTATTTTATACCAATTTTTAGGGAAAGGGGGTGCGATTGTCTAAAAGGCTTAAATTCAGCCACTGGCGGTCACGAGTAGCCAGGGGCAGAGCCTTTTTTCCAGCAGGTCCACTCCCTTGAAAATAAGGATTCCCATCAGACTCATAGCCAGGATGCCCGCAAACATGCCCACATAATCGGCCATGATCCAGGCGTTCATGATAAAATAACCGATACCGTAGGTGGTGGCGAAGTTCTCGCTGAAGAAGAGGGTAGCGATGCTGACGCCGATGCTGACCCGCAGGGCTGACAGGATTTTCGGGAGCACTGCCGGTAGCACCAGCTCGGTATAGATCTGCCTTTGATTCAACCCCAGAGAACGAACCGAATAGTGAAGTTCCTCCGGTATCTCCTTCACACCATCCCGCACGGCCAGAATAATCGGAAAGACGATGATGGCGATGATCAGGATGATTTTCGAAGCATCTCCCAGACCAAACAGGACCATAAAGAGAGGAAGGAAGGCCACTTTCGGAATGGGATAGAGAATATAGGTCATGGGGGACAGGATCCAGTCTGCCCTTTTGGAAAGTCCCATCCAGAGCCCCAGAGGCACCCCGAGGAACATGGCAACGGCCATGGCCGCGACAATTCGATAGAAACTAATTCCTATGTGGAGCAACAGACCCTCCGAAAGAAGTCGGAAAAAGGCCAAGGTCGTTTCCAAAGGTCCCGGCATGATTCGGGAGGAAACCCCCACATGGAGCAGCTGCCAGAGGATCAGAATCATCACAAGACCGGCCAGGGTCCTGCTTTGGAGGAGCAGTTTCAGAATTTTCAACTTTCCCGCCTCCCCTCTCCTAAGGCGGCCTCTGTTTCCTCTTTCAGCCAGCCCCGGACCTCCTGGCAGATGTGGTAATACTCCGGACCGGAGCGAATATCTTCATCACCGAAATAGGGGTTTTCGATAACCTGCTTGATGGCTGCCCGTTCCATGATGACGATGGTCTGCCCCAGAAATACAGCCTCTTCAATGCTATGGGTGACCAGCACCAGGGTGGTGGGATTTTTCAGGTACAATCGGAGAATCAGATTCTGGATATGCTCCCGGGTCAGGGCATCCAAGGCTGAGGAAGCCTCATCCATCAGGAGAAGATCCGGTTCCAGCACCAGGGTCCTGGCAATGGACACCCGCTGTTTCTGGCCGCCGGAAAGCTGGGATGGATACTTGTGCTGGTGTTCCAGGATTCCCAGTTCTTCCAGGATCATGGATACCCGACGGGTTATCTGTTCTTTTCCTACCCCTCTGGCTTTCAAACCCAGAGCAACGTTTTCCCGGGCAGTCTTCCATGGCAGAAGGCCTCCGCTTTGGGAGATCAACCCGGTTTCCTTCCGGACGGAACGGGTTTCCTCTCCTGCAATCAATACCTTGCCGGACTCAGGGGAAATCAGCCCTGCCATGGTGTAGAGAAGGGTGGTCTTGCCACAGCCGGATGGGCCGATGATGGCGCAAGTCTTGTTCTTCTGAATATTCAACTGGATACCGTCCAGGGCCGTCTCCCGGCCGTAGCGGACCCTCAAATCCGAAATGTTGATCATGATTGGGTGAACTTTCTTTCTGCCAGGTCCGCAGGGGTGACGACTAATTCCTTTTTCATGGTTTCTGCGGTCCAGCGAATGATTTTTTCAATATAGGCGTCATCGGGCAGGGATGCCTTCGTGTATTCCGGCAGCAGAATGTTGTCTTTGATGTCCGGATTCAGATTGGGGATTTTCGCCATCAGGATGTCTCTGGCCAGAGCGGAATCCTGGTTGATTGCTTCCACGGCCTGATCATAAGCCTGATGGAAGAGTCGGATGGCTTCCTCTTTTTCCGTCAACGCTTTTCCGCTGAAAACGATCACATCCGGGCAGAATCCACTTTCCGGCTGATAAACATTCTTGGTCAGTCCATTGAGTTCACCCATAGAAGCCAGCGGTTCCGGGAAAAGCCCCATGTCCAGCTGACCGCTTCCGATGGCCGCCAGCCTGGCTGGTATATCGTTGATGAAGACCTTTTCAATATTATATTGACCGCTCAGCCACTCATCGATCAGGAAGTTGGTGACACTGACTTCCATCATGCCCACCTTAATGTCCTTCTTTTCCCCTGCCCCTTCCTTGGAAAGCACCGGAAAGACACCATTGGTCATCGTTGTCGCTTTGATGTCAAAGCCGCTATCCACGTTAGTTGCCACTGCAATCAAATCGGTAATTGCTCCGTCGATGCTGCCGGTCTGCAGGGCACTCTGCCGATCCTGGGGGTTATTAAACAGCTGCAGCTCCACGGACAGCCCCAGGCCATCAAAAAACCCCATCTCCTCTGCCAAAAGCAGGGGAGCCGAATCCACTGCCGGCATGATGCCAACGGTCAGCGACAAGTCCTGGGTGTTTTCGATATCTGGCTGCTCCTGGGGTTTGCTTTCCCGGGATCCGCATCCGGTACCAAAGGCTGCCAGGGTCAGGATCAATGTCATAAGCAATAATATTCTGGTCTTCTTCATAAAATTATTTTCTCCTATCTTTTTCGTTTGCCATACAAAGTCAGGAGGGCATTTTTCATGCCCTCCCAAAATTCTTATTGGTCGAATACTGCTTTTCTCAGCAGGGTTGTAGCCATTGGTTAAGCCAGATCAAACCGGTCCGCGTTCATCACCTTATTCCAGGCAGCTACAAAGTCTTCCAGGAATTTTACCTGGGCGTCGTCGCTTCCGTAAACCTCGGAAATGGCTCTCATCTCCGAATGGGACCCGAAAATCAGGTCGACCCTGGTTCCGGTCCACTTCAGCTCTCCTGTTGCCCGGTCTCTGCCTTCAAAAACATCTCTTTCTTCGTTGACCGGCTTCCATTCCGTGTTCATATCCAGGATGTTTACGAAGAAGTCATTGGTCAGGGCTCCCGGTTTGTCGGTGAATACCCCGTGGGGCAACTGCCGGTAGTTGGCACCCAGAACCCGCAAGCCTCCCACCAAAACCGTCATTTCAGGGGCAGTCAGGGTCAGCAGCTGAGCTTTATCCACCAGCATCTCTTCTGCCGAAACGCTGTACTTGGTCTTCTGGTAATTGCGGAATCCGTCTGCCTTCGGTTCCAGTACATGGAAGGAAACCGTATCGGTCTGCTCCTCCAGGGCATCGGTTCTGCCGGGGCTGAAGGACACTTCAATATTGCTTCCTGCGTTTCTGGCTGCCTGCTCGATTGCGGCACATCCGCCGAGGACGATCAGATCTGCCAGAGATACTTTTTTATTGCCGGACTGGGCTCCGTTAAAGTCCGCCTGGATCTTTTCCAGAACCCCCAGGACTTTGCCCAACTGTTCCGGTTCGTTGACTTCCCAGCTTTTCTGAGGCTCCAGCCGGATTCGGGCTCCGTTGGCTCCTCCCCGCTTATCCGATCCCCGGAAGGTGGAGGCAGAGGCCCAGGCGACGGACACCAGCTGGCTGACCGTCAGGCCGGATTTCAGTATATCACTTTTCAGTTCTTCGATATCGTGGCTGTTGATCAGTTCATGGTCCACCGGTGGCACCGGATCCTGCCAGATCAGATCCTCTTTTGGAACTTCCGGCCCCAGATATCTGGATTTTGGTCCCATATCCCGGTGGGTCAGCTTGAACCAGGCTCTTGCAAATGCGTCGGCAAACTCTTCCGGATGATCCCGGTATCGTTTGGCGATGGGGGCAAATCCGGGATCCATTCGCAGGGAAAGATCCGCTGTCGTCATCATGGGAGCGTGTTTTTTGTTGGGATCGTGGGCATCCTCAACGGTGGTAAAGGCTTCCGGATCGGTGGGGACCCACTGATAGGCTCCTGCCGGGCTCTTCACCAGGTTCCAGTCATAATCAAATAAGGTATTTAGGTAACCCATGTCCCAGGTGGTTGGTTTGGGTTTCCAGGCTCCTTCGATGCCGCTTCCGATGGTGTGGATTCCTTTGCCGCTATGGAAGGTGCTCTTCCATCCCAGCCCCATGTCTTCAATGGGAGCAGCTTCCGGTTCCGGTCCAACATGGGTGGCCGGGCCGGCTCCGTGGCACTTGCCAAAGGTATGGCCACCGGCAATCAGGGCCACGGTCTCTTCGTCATTCATGGCCATCCGAGCAAAGGTTTCCCGGACATCTTTTCCGGAGGCTACCGCATCCGGCATGCCATTCGGCCCTTCCGGATTGACATAAATCAGGCCCATCTGGACAGCAGCCAGTGGATTTTCCAGCTTCCGTTCATCGGAATACCTTTTATCCCCCAGCCATTCGGCCTCTGAACCCCAATAGACATCCTCCTGGGGTTCCCAGACATCTTCTCTTCCACCGGCAAAGCCGAAGGTCTCAAATCCCATGGATTCCAAAGCGCAGTTTCCCGCCAGGATCATCAGGTCCGCCCAGGAAATCTTTCTTCCGTATTTTTTCTTTACCGGCCAGAGCAGGCGCCTTGCTTTATCCAGGTTCACGTTGTCCGGCCAGCTGTTCAGGGGTGCAAACCGCTGGGTTCCGTCGGAAGCACCGCCCCGCCCGTCACCCATCCGGTAGGTACCGGCACTGTGCCAGGCCATCCGGATAAACAAGGGACCGTAGTGACCATAGTCCGCCGGCCACCATTCCTTGGAATCCGTCATCAGGTCTACTAAGTCTTTTTTAACGGCTGCCAGATCCAGTTGTTTGAATTCTTCTGCGTAGTTAAAATCTTCCCCCATGGGGCTGCTCAGGGGGGAATTCTGATGCAGGACCTTCAGGTTCAGCCGGTTGGGCCACCAGTCCTGATTCGAAGTACCACCGCCAGCTATCGGCTTTTTCGTATGACCGGTAACCGGGCATTTCATTTCATCCATCCTTGAATCCTCCTTTTCTCATTACCACTCTATCTTCTCTTGGAATTATCGGTTGTTGAAAAGTCTTTCAGGCAGAATCTAAGTAGTCTAATTATACAAGATGTTCACGCCGGGTTCAACCGGCGATTGTTGCCCCCTTTTTTCCATCATAAGCCTATAACATCCAACTTACAACGAAAAAGCCGTTTACTACGATACCATATTGCGACATTTTCTCCTAAAAAAACAAGCCCGCCGACCTTGGGTCATTGGGCTGTCTTCAAATCTGATTAATCATTCAGAAAGGTTCCTGTCTATCCGTCAGTACTGATTGGCAAGTTTCTTTTTCTCCAACACCCGTCCGATGATGCAGACGGCCGTTCCAGCAAGAATGAAAGCAATACCCCCGTTTCGGCAGAGTTCCAGCATGCCGTTGAAATCGCTGAAAAATCCGGTTCCATATTCTTCAAGGTAGTATTCGGGGCCCCACTCCCCTTCATAGAACCGGAGGAGTACCGATCCCAGAAGCGCCGCTATTCCACAGAAAATGAAATATCTGCTGATATGGATGACATCACCTTTTGCCAGTCTTGTTCTTGGATTCAAAGGATACATAATTGGATCGACACGATAAAGTCCTCCATAAGCCCATTTACAAATCAAATAACCAGCGAGGCTGATCATCAGCATGAGGAATCCCGAAATAAAATACTCAGTACCATTCACATATAATGCTATGACCGATATCAGGAAGGGCAAGGCAGTCATCACATTAAGCCCGACCCGTCCCCCGTGCATGATGAACAATCCCTTTTCTTTTCTGTCCTCAATGGGATATTTATGGCGCAGCCGCCTCACGGCGATGGCAATGGCCATGTAGAGATAAAGCATCAGCGGTGTCGTTGCCATAACCAGGGTGGTAAAATCCCACTGGCAGAGAAGGATGGTAAAGAAAGCCATCACCAGAATGCTGACTGCCGGCACCCCTCTTTTTCTGCTGACTCTGACCATAAACCGGGGGAACAGATAATCATCGGCCATAACAAAGAACCCTCTTGACCCGGATGCAATATAGGCATTGAAGATCGAACACTGGGAAAGAATCGCAACAACAAGGAATGCCAGACCGAAGACCGGTCCAAGGTGGTCGATCAGAACGTCCATATAACCCACGGCATCTGCTCCGTCCGTCGCCCAGCTTTCCCACTGACCCACAGAAGCCAGACCGGCCAGCGTCGGCAGAAAGTAACTTAAGGCAATAATCGGCATGGCGATCAAAAGGCCTTTCGGAATTACTTGGGGGTTTTCCACTTCTCCGGCTACATTGGCCATGGTTTCATATCCACAGTACATCCAAATCGCAATGCATATGGAGCCACCAATGCTGTCAGTAAGGCTGCTTTCCTCCGGAGAAAAGGGCATGATGGGGTTGTACTGCCAATGTGCCAAACCAACGATGGTCACAATTAAAAAGCCTGTTATGACGGCAATGGAAAGCACCGTGCTGACGTTGGCTACCTCTTTGATTCCAAAAAGGTTTACCACCGTAAAAACACCGATCATCGTCAGTTTGACCGCCATCTCCGCACCGGGGCTGAGTGGAACGAATTTTTCCAGATAACCGGCCACCAGCACCACATACATGGCCTGCTGAAGCCAGGTACCGATTGTCCCCCAAAAGCCTACCTGCCATCCCCAGAATTCGCCAAGTCCTTCTTTTGCCCAAACATAGGCCCCACCTTCCGATGGGAGCACGGATCCTAATTCAGCAACCATTTCACTGATAGGCAGGGCCCAAAATATAGGAAAAAGAACCAGCATCAATAAGGTCAGCCCTGGGCCGCTGATGGGAATCATCTCTTCAATCCCAAAAGCACCAGCCGCCACCAGACAGTAAATCATAAAAACGACACCCGGCGTACCAAGCTTGTATTTTTTAAGGCCAGCCACACCATGAACATGTTTTTCAACCATTATACATCTCCTTACTCAGGCTCCCTGCACAGCAATTCCACGTTTTTAGCGGAGCGATTGTCAAATCCATTGGTTTTCGCAATATCTGCTCGTCTTTTCTTCTTGTCCTCCTTTTCCTTTTGAGATTTGGCAGCATCTTTGAAAACCTGTGCCATGATTTTCTTATCATTGACCGTTTTGTATTCCGAATCCATTTCAACGATTCCGTATTCAAATCCGGCTTCATCCATAATCTGAAGATAAGGGATGGGATCGAAGTATTCCGGCGAAAATACGCCGGCATCTTTCCAGATTCCCCGGCCGATCAGCTCAATTCCCACTGCGGCGCCAAATCCTGTCTGAGCCACGACTACCTGCATGTTCCAGTTCTCCATGGCAATCTGATTGTCAAAGGGCTGATACATAAATACTTCTCTTGTTTTCCCATCTTTCAGTCCTTTGCAATGGATTCCCACGCACATTTTTCCGATCATTTCTTCCCCAAGGTCGGTCGGCTGGGGTGCACAGGCAGCAACTACGTCTCTGGGGATCACTTTCACGCCATCTACCTCAACTTGCTGGAGGCTTCTTAATCCCAGGGCGTTGATGACTTTCAATGCCTTTACCAGGTTATCGTCAAGAGCGATTTTATAGGTACATCGCCGAAGACCGTATTTTTCAAGATACCTTGGAATGGTAACCGTTTCCTCATGCTCGATTTTTACCAGAGTATTTGCCCCGACTCCCGCCGGCATTTCAAATACCTCTTCTCCGGCAAAGGGCCTGTCTACAATGAATCCATAATCCTTGTTCCACTCAACGTTGGGGTTCATACATTCATCCAATACCGTCCAAACATTGAAGCCGAAGGCAATGTTGTCCTCTCCGGCCCCGGGGATCGTCAGATTCCCTCCATCCTTTACGTGAACCTCATAGAGCTCATCAAAAAGATACTCGGCCGCAAATTTTGCGAAGACGTTGACAACACCCGGGTCAATTCCAAGGCAGATACAAGCCATGTTCCCTCTTTCCGCCCACGCTTCGTGACGGTCAAAGTTGTATTTTGTCATTGGTTCCTTATAGCAATTCTCCAGCCCGATTCCATACTGGGGGGGATCAAAGGGCACCGACCAGGTTCCCATATTGGCATATTTTGCTCCCGTTTGAAAAGCAGCATCAAAGATTTTATTGGAGACGAAGGGGGCTGCAGCATCCATAACAAAGTCACAGTTGTGGTTCTTGATCAGGTCCATCAGATCCTGCTGCTTGTGGGCATCCACGCATTCCGGTGTATAGCGCTCGCTGTCCATCAGATTATTGCATACGGTTCTGGCTCTTTCGATGTTGTAATCCGCAACCACCACATGCTCCAGCCACTCCCGCTTCCTGTCCCGGACTTCCAGAATCCGAAGGATGGATTCCCCCACTGCTCCTGCTCCTACTAATAACATTCTCATACTTTTCCTCCTTGCTTTTGGCGGCAGACAGTTTATTCTGTCTGCTAAATCTTACTCAGCAGTTTGTGAATCAATTGGGCCGCGAACAAAAAAAAGAGCCCCACAATGCACTTTTCAGTGCAATGTGTTGGCTCAAAAGAAAGCTAGTCCTGGACTCTCATTCTATCGCGGCAACAATCAATACTTTTATCTAAACCAGGCACCTCTTCCAGATTTGCCCGATCCATACTCCAACCTTATCACATTATTCAGAATATTGTCAACAATATTTTATCCATTTTTTTCTGACTATCGGCTCGCACGGAAAGAAGGCGGGCGGAAGCACCCAAAACGATACCGATGCTTTCTTCCAGCTCTTTGGCGATGGATTCATAGTAAACTTTTCGGTACTGCTCCACAACTGTTTGGTTCTTTCTGTTTTCGGCGATGGTTTTTTCCATGGAGGTATAAGCATCAACCACGATAATTTCCATCGTATCTTCAAAAAAAAGGAGTTTCATGTCCTGGGGCCCTTTCCCGAGCCTGCTTTTCATGATACGGATAAACTCCCTCCGGATACCTTCTTCAATGACCCCCAATCGGCTTTGCTGATCCATCATCAGACAATTTTTATGACCTTTGTGGCTTTCATCAATGGTCCGAGCCATCTTCTCCAGCTTGATGACCAGTTCTTCCGTATCGATAGGCTTAATAATATAATAATCGATGCCGATGTCCATCGCGTTGATAACGGTATTCACCTCGCTGATGGTAGAGGTAATGAGCACCCGACAATCTTTCTGATCTTCTTTGATGGCTTTGATCATCTCCAGACCGGATATCCCCGGCATGATAAGATCCGCAATCACGATATGGGGCCGGATCTCACGACTTTTTTCGATTCCTTCCTCTCCGGAGGCCGCCAGATAAATTTTACCTGCCCGATTTCGGAGGAATCTAGCCATGACGTCTCTGGTCGCCTCGTCGTCCTCCACATAAAGCAGCCTTTTTCCGATTAATTCATTCATTTTCAGAACCTCCTGGAATGGTTATTCTGCAACAGACCCCATCAATGGTATTGAACATTTCGATCCTTCCGTTAAAATGCATCTCGATGATCTGCCTGGTCAGGTAAAGTCCGATGCCCGTTCCCCCATCCTGTTCTTTCGTGGTAAAGTAAGGTTGAAAAAGCAAGGGGATCAGGTTTTCCGGAATATTCGGGCCCCGGTTGGCGATTTCGATTACCACAACATCCCGATCCCCATCCTGAACCCGCTTCATTTTTATGGCAATTTCCCGGATATCCATGGAAGCTTCCACAATGGCATCCCTCGCATTGTTCAGAATATTAAAGATCCCCTGACAAAATTCATTTCGGAACCCAAAGATGCAAAGTCCCTCTGCTCGCTCAAATCGTACCGCTATCCGGTTCATCCGCAGGCTTTCGGCCATAAGTCCCAAGGAGGTCTCCACTGCACTGCAGGGATCAAAGGCTTCTTTTTTCCTCCCGGGCTTCAGGAAATCAGCGAAATCATCCACCGTTCCCGACATGCTGATGATATAGGAACGCATATCCGCAAGGTATCGATCCATCAGCTCTTCTGATAAGGATCCGCTGTTGTAATCGTCCTTCAGATTCGACAGGGTTATGTTCATGACATTTAAAGGCTGCTTCCACTGATGGGCAATGTTTCCCACCATCTCCCCAAGCTTTGCCTGCCTGGATTGGTGAAGAAGGATAATATCCTTCTGCTCATATTCCCGCACGATTGGGAGTACTGATTTTCTGGAAAGATAGAAAAAGTAGAGAAAAACGGCGACCAGTACCAGAAGGCCCATGACATAGACCATCTGTTTGATCTGTTCCACTGGTTCCATCAGGCTCTTTTCGCTTTGAATGATAGCTAGGTTCCACCCGTTGGATATTTTTCCATAACTGGTCAGATATCGCTCTCCATCAATGATGGCGTAAGTGATATTTTTGTTGCTGCTATCGATTTCCGGCTGAACCATTTTGATGCCGCCGGATTTTTTCAAATCAAGGAATAATTCTTCCGGTTTGCTGCCTACCAGATAGTTATACTCCCCATCCATCAGAAATGCAGAGCCTCCCTCTAAAAGCTCCATGTTCCGCACCGAATCAAAGATGTCATCGGTGAAAATATCTGTTCCGGCAACCCCGATCAGGTTTCCGTTTTTGTCGTAACAGGCTCTGGAATAGGTCAGGGAATAATCATTGAGATACCGGTCATACTCCACACCGCTCCAGTTGCTGCCCTTCCGGATAGCGCTGAAATAATACTCACTGTCTTCTTTCCCGTCAACCAGCCAGTCCTCAATGGTGTTGTCAGCCTCCCTATACTGGGCATCTCCCGATCCGTTGCGCAGGTACCAGACTTCATCGTTGGCTTTGCTTGTATCCGGATTAAAGGTAAAATACAGACTCTTGATCTCCTCCTGGGACTCCATCGTCCTTTTGATGATGGTTGCCAGCAACCGCTCCTTCTCTTCGAAGGACATCCGATTGTTCTCATATTGAGCCACAAGAAAAGTTTCCTCCGTGAACAAACTGACCAAATCGATGACGTTTTCATGGGTTTCCAATTGCTTGCTGAACTGAACCGCATACTTTCGAACAGCGTAGGAAATCTCCTTTTCCACTTCTTTGTGAAGAATCTCCCGGGTTTTGGTAATGGCTGCTCCACTGACAAACAGGGTAATGATCATCGAGCAGATGACGATGGATAGAATAACTTTAAATATCACTTTTTTCATAAAAGGCCTATCCTTCTTTCCCCAGAAATAGCGAAAGCAATTCATATCGGCTCTTTGTCCCGGTTTTTCGAAAGATATTGTTCAGATGCCGTTTTACTGTGTTTTCAGAAATAAATAAAAGCTTCCCGATTTCAGGATTACTCAGACCATTCAGCACCGCCGCCGCCACTTCCAGTTCCCGTTCCGTCAGCCCGTAATGCAGCCCTTTGCTCGCCACATCCCGTTCTGTGAAAGTCGGGTCTAGGGGCAGGGAGCCGGCGGCGGTACATATTCCCAATGGATCTTTCTTGTAAAAAACCCAGATTACCGCTATGGAGTAGACAATGAAAATCAGGACCATCGGATCAATATTTGTTGATTCTCTTGGGTCGATATTGCCACCGATGACTAAACTAAAATCCCAGATCAGGATCCATATTTCATAGAGAGCCAGCAAGCCGCTGATGAGGATCACCCCTCTTTTTTTCTCTCCCACTTCCATATACCGAAGGCTGGTTAACAGATATCGACATGCCAAATAAATAATCCAGATAGCAAAACAAAGGTTCAGGAGTACCATCATGGCCTTAGCCGCTTCAGAATCCATGGCATAACTGCCCGTTTCCGGCCGAAAGTCCCCAAAAAAACCGCCCAGCAGTTCCATCGTTGTACCATAAGCGGCAATGAGGATAAATACAAATCGTTGAGGGAATTTATAAGAGGCCAGTTCTGACAGGAGCAACAGCCAAAAAAAGATAAACAGGTAATAGCAGACATTAACCCCCAGCATGAGGAGACGGAAAGCAAATACCGCCTCCTCATCCGGGAAAATAATAATAAGAATCCACTCAAGCGTCAGATAAAGCAGAATCAGAAATCCTAATATCAGGAATAGCCGATTTTCCTCGATTCTTTGGTTCAAGTAGGTGATGAGATTTAAATTAATCAGTACGACCCCAAGCACGAAAGCCACAGCGTACATCGGCACGATTAGATCTCCAATCAAATTGCACTCCTTTTTACCTAACGTGATTGGTAAAAGTATAACACATGAAGATTCCCGCCGTCACGGATTATTCTTTTCCGTCAAAGACGATCTTCCCATCAAACACAGAAAGAATCGGCGTGATTTCTGAAATCGATTCCATGTCCAATTGATGGAGGTTGTCAGAGAATGCAATCATATCCGCTTTCTTTCCGACTTCAATGCTTCCGGTTTCCTGCTCCATAAAGTTGGCATATGCCCCGTTCCAGGTTGATGCTTTAATAATTTCATCCAGACTCAGCCGCTCATCAAAGGGTGGCAGCGGCCCATTGACTCCTTCGGTAATCGGGAAATTGATGTCCGTAGTCCGCACGATGTCTTTTGCCAATTCTCCATAACCCATTTCAATGACTTTCTGGGGAACCGTTCTGGTCATGGCACTATAAAACAGCCAGCCGGGATCGGGCTCTGTAACAAAGAAATCACTGTGGACACCCGTATTGATTCCTCTCTCCATCAGGGACTTGGCCGGATACATTTGGTTCACTCTATCTTTGCCCAGCATCGGGTAATAAAGATCCCAGTAGTAGTCGTCCATATTCATCCAGTAGGGGGCAATGATGGCGTTCATCTTTAATGCAGCCATCCTTTCAGCATCCCTATCCGAAAGAAGCTGAACATGGGCAAAGGTATGTCGACTGTCTCTTTCGCCATTAGCCGCTGCCGCTTTTTCTAATGCAGTCAGGGTATAGTCTGCCGCCGCATCGCCAATCTGGTGAATATGCAGCTGGAACCCGGCTTTGTCGATTTTGGCGAAAAGATCGGTCAGCTCCTGGTCATCCCAGACTTTGATTCCTCTCCAGCCGTCATCTCTGTTTTGATATGGCTCAGCCAGATACCCGGTTTCTTCTTCTATGACCTGGTCTGCGAAGAATTTAAAAGCGTTCACCTGAAAATAAGGGGTCTGGAATCCTTTGGACAATTCTATGGCCTTGTTGACGTTTTCTTCATAGTTGTCGGCTCCCATCTCCGGGTTCATGTACCAGGCTCCTCGGATTCGCAGGGTCAGCTGCCCCGACTCGGCAAGCTCCTGGTATGCATTGTAGTAATTCGGCTTATCGATTGGTATCATAGCGTCAAATATGGTGGTCAGGCCAACGCTGTTGAACCATTCCTGCAGCCACAGAATCGCCTCTTTGTATTCCTCTTTCGTGTATTCCGGATGAAGGTCAGCCACCAATTCCATCGCCGACTCCTGGAGCAGTCCGGAAGGCTCACCCGTTGCCGGATCCCGCTGTATCACTCCGCCCTCCGGATTTGGCGTATCCTTGGTAATACCCGCAATTTCCAGGGCTTTGGAATTTACCCAGCGGGAATGACCATCAACGGAAGTCAGGATTAGGGGCTTATCCGCCGAAATTTCATCCAGCATCTCTTTCCGGGGGCCAACGCTGTCAAATACGGACCGCATGAACCCGGCACCGGAGTACACTTCCTGATCCGGATGGGCTTCAACAAAATCACGGATTACTTCTATGTAGGTGTCTATATCCGCCGTTACCCCATGAAGACTGATTTCATAAAGGTAAGTGGCTGCGCTCATGGCCGGATGCATGTGGCAATCAATCAACCCCGGCAGCACAGTGCCTCCTTCCATATCCAGAACCTTTGTGCTGCTATTGATATACTTTTCAACACCCGCAGCATCACCGACATAAATGATCTCCTCACCCTTGACTGCCACGGCCTCTGCAATGGTTCCTTCCGGGTCAACAGTGTGGACAACGGCGTTGGTAATGACTATATCCGCCTTTTCCCCTGCCCCGCCTCCGCAGCCTGCCATGGCAATGACGGCAGCAGCCAGGAGCATTGCAACAAAGGTCAACCGCTTTTTTCTTTTCATACATTTCCTCCTTCTACAACTTGAATGAGACAACGATTATGTCCATTTTTCCTTTTCTGATTAAGACTGTAAATAGCACAATGGTGTTATATTAAACTAGCCATTGGAAAAAGCACAAGAAAAAAGAGGCCATTTGGGGCCTCTTCCTCTGATAATCAGAGTATCAATCTATAAATTTCCTGCACAATGCTTTCACTTCATCCGTATGCCCTAAAAGCACATGGCCCCCTGTTTCAAAAGCTACCAAGCGGGATCCATGGATTCTCCCGGAAAGATACTCGCTCCAGCTATGGGGTGCCAGGTTGTCATCCTTTGCACTGATGACCAGGGTCGGTACATCAATGCTTTCCAAATTCATATCCGTTAATTGGGATATATTATTTGAATCATTGAGCCAGCCGGCATACCGCCTGGATACGGGAAGAAAGGTTCTGGACACTGCATCGACAAATTCCGGTTCTTCCTGGTTGATTTGAGCGGTCAGTTCCTTGCTGGCTCCGAAGAGATTGTTGACAGTGGCTGGGGACAATTTGTAAATACACCAGAACAAGTAGTCATTATTCAATACGGTCTCATAGACAATTTCCGGCACGGGCAGGCTTTGGGGTTCGGATAAGGCTTTTGGCACATAGGTGATGCTGGATAGGAGAATCAGCTTCTCTGTCTTATCCGGATAATTAATGGCAAACAGGGTTGCCGGTACACTTCCAGCTGACATTCCTGCAACGACAACCTCCTCCAGCTCCAGCTGCTCAATCAGATACGCATAGCTTTCCGCTTGCTTCTCAAAGCTCGGATCAGAAGGCATCTCCGAATTTAAATAGCCGAATCTGGAAGGGATTATTACCCGATATCCATCTCCGATCAGCTTTTGGGCCATTAAAAGCCCATGGTCATGACCTCCCATTGTCCCATGAGATAGAAGGATTGGCTTCCCTTCACCGATGTCCAGATACTCGATGGTACCATAGGGGGATTCCATTTTCTTTGCACCATTCTCCATAAAAAGATTCACTTCCTTCATATCCTGGTAATAGAAGGGAATCGAGGAAAGAATGGCTGAAACAAACAGCAGCACCACAAAAATCAACATCTTGGATGCCCTTTTCCTTTTAAACATTTTCCTTAGCCCTCTGTTGGTCACAACTCTTTAAATATAAAATGCGTCGCATGTTTTCTCCTCGGATGAGATTTTTATCGTATTCGGATAGATCAAGTTCCTTTATTCGATTAAGATTCATTTTCAGGTTCTGTTTGCCATAAGGTGTGTCTGATCCCATGATGATTTTATCCGGCCCAGCCAGATGAATGGCTCTCTTTAATCGCTCCACATCAATCAATGGAGGAGGTGAAATCTCATAATAAACATTAGGATTCTTTGAATGGGCGATAATTTCTTCAAATCCTATAAGATGGGCTACGATAAAGGTATTGTCAAGATGCCTATTTGCTCTCTCAATAAAGGCCATTACCTGTTTTCTATCGGAAAGATGAATAAAAATCGGCATTTGGCACGCTAATGCCCATTCCAGAATTTCCTCAACAACATGATTATCCAGATCAAAGGAATGCCAGCATTGATGCAGTTTAATCAGCTTGAATTGATACGCCAGATAATCCGATTCCAGCTTTTTTATACAACCCCTTTCAAGGGGATTGATCCAATAGGCCTGTATGATTCTGCCGGGAGCCATCTGGGCAAGCTGGAAAACATATTGGTTCTGTTGATCCATGTGTTTTGCCGCGCCGGTCCATTTCGTTACAAAGCCAATAACACGATTCACTCCAAACATGATATCCTTTTGAGGAAACCATTCTGAAATTAAGGGCAGCCCATAACTTTTTTTACTATTTGCCTCCCCTGGACATAATACGACCTGATCCGTCTTGTTTTCATCCAGCACCTTTATAATACTTTGCAAGTCTAAATATTCGCCACAGGCATGGGCGTGAGCATCAATTATCATTTCTTCCCCCTGTTACCTTCCGGTTTTGATGGTCATGACAAAATAAATAATCATGACAACGGCTGTGATCCCGCCGGATATCATATGGAATTTTAAGGAACCAGGATCGGTTATATGATTGGTCTTGACCCACATCCCGCAAATAATAGTTATCGCAGCCATTAAAAGCATCATTGAACCTGCTAAAATTTTTATGGTATTCATGTTTTTACTTTTTTCCTTTCTTAAAATTGACTTCCAGTCATTAAATTGTCAATCAACATATCGATATAATTATTTCTTTGACCGGCATCTCTCAGATCAATGCCGCTATATAGATGAAAAGATCCAGGATTCAGACTGGTGATCTGGATGGGCAGTAATATCTGGAGGGCAATGATTCTTATCTGAAATTCATCCTTATCGGGGAATACTTCTTTTAGCTTTGGAATCAGCATCATGGCCGCTCCCAGGTCCCCTTCCAGAAGAGTGTGGGTAATCAGGTAATGGACATATTTGTTGTGCTTTTCCCCAAACCCATACAATGCTTTCAGCATTTCCTTCAGCCGATTTGCAGGGTCCAAATCTCCGTCGGATTCCTGGCTTAAATAATCAGAAACCAGATTGGCCATTACTTCGCCGACAACCAGGCTGATCAACTTGTCCTTGGATTTGAAGTAGTAGTTGATCAAGCCAATGCCCACTTCCGCCCGCTCAGCGATCTGCCTGACCGTCAGCCTGTCCAGGTCCAGGTCTTCTTTCATCATTTCTTTGACCACAAGGATAATCCTTTCTTTCGCTTCCTGATCATTTATTCTCATCTTGCACCCCACCTTGAATTTAATTAGAATTATTTGTTTTTGTTTTGAACATGTTCAATATACATCACCTTTTCAGTGTTGTCAATACCAAAATGAATTTGACATATGCCTTTAACTCGGCTATGCTACTAGTAGAAAGGCAGGTATCTTTATGTTTACATGTTCATTCTGCAAGAATCACCCTTGCGATACCAATGATAAAAACAATTATCCTCCCAACTGTCCCTCCCGGGATACCGAGGATTTGGAAAAAATCAAAGAGCTGTACAAAGAGCAAGAAAACTACCATCTGGCATATCAATCTGCTTTAGTGGAGGCAGAAGGCTATTGCCAAAAGACAAGGCTGGAAGAAACCATCGATTTTGCAAGGAAGTGTAATTTCCAAAAGCTTGGAATCGCCTTTTGCCTCGGTTTTTCCAACGAAGCAAAGACTTTAACCAAGATTCTGACTCATCACGGATTTTCCGTCCATTCTGTGGTCTGCAAAAACGGAAGCATCCCTAAGGAATTTCTGGGAATCCCAGAAGATAAGAAAGTGGAGCAAGGAACCTTTGAGCCCATGTGCAACCCTATAGGTCAGGCCATGTTTCTCAATAAGGAGGGCACAGAGTTTAACATCGTCCTTGGCTTATGCGTCGGTCACGACTCCCTCTTTATCAAGCACTCTGATGCTCCGGTAACGGTTTTTGCCGTGAAGGACCGGGTTCTGGCCCACAATCCCCTTGGGGCAATCTACCTGTCGGATGGGTACTACAAAAAGAAGGTATATTGAAACACTTCTATAAAGGGTAAAACAAACAAATGCCACCCGATCGGGTGGCATTTGTTTGCAGCTCTGTTATGTGTTTTATTCCACTTGTGTCGTTAAGAACAGCGGCAAAGACATATGGGATATCTGATCCTGAAGTTCTTCAATCTCATCGATGTGACGATCCTCATCATTTAAAATGCTTTCGAGTATTTCACGGGTTGCAAAATCCTTCACCTCACCAGCCAGCAGTATTGCCTCATTGTAGGCTTTAATGGCTCCTTCTTCTGAAAAATGGTCATGCTCCAGTTGCTTGACTGCATCACTTCCAATTTTAATGTCATGCAAATTGCTGACAATGGGAATCCCCTCTAAAAACAAAATCCTGGCTATCAGTTTTTCCGCATGCTTCATCTCGTCGATGGCTCGTTTCTCAAAGTACTCGTGGAGTTTGTCATAACCCCAGTTAGCGTTCATCTCGGAATGTACAATGTACTGGTTGGTTGCGCTCAATTCATCGGAAAGCAGTGAATTTAAAACGCCGATCAATTTCTCATTGCCTTTCATCGGATTAGCTCCTTTCTTTTTTCACTTCATTATCTTTTTTTTTACTGAACCTGATAACCGTTGCATTTAATTTATGCTTTTTTATATTATATACCTGTTCGGTATCCTGATTTGTAATATCGCCTTGAACTACTTCTCCTATTTCCGATAATTATTGACATTGTTTTCATTTATGGGACCTTCTCACCCACTCCCGTGGGTCCTAGTCGATATCTTTCACAAAAATAAATTAATGCCACCCGGTTGGGTGGCATTAATTTATTGGCGGAGGACAACGGCCTGCGGCCTCCTCCAGTCGCTTTGTGAATCTTTTTTCGCTCCCTTCGCTGTCCCATTTTACTCTGCGGCTAAAGCCGCGTAAAATGGGCTTGGGACTTTCTCACCCACTCCCGTGGGTCCGATTCCCGCCTCCGGGGCAAATAAAAAAGAGACCGGCTGGTCTCTTTTTTATTTGGCGGAGGACATGGGACTCGAACCCACGGGGCTGTTACACCTTACCTGATTTCCAATCAGGCTCCTTAGCCACTCGGTCAATCCTCCATATGGGTGCCCCGTTATTGGATGAGGCACAATTAGTAATATAGCATATTATTGATCGCTTTGCAACATTTTTCTTTTGACAATTCGGATAATGGCCCGAATGCCGAAGAGTATGGGTTTCTGGAATGCCCCGATCAGGCAGATGACCACGAAGACCCGAAAGGAGGCATGGATGGTTTCAATCAGCAGCGCTGGAGGGGCATCTACCAGAGGAACACCGGCCATGTAGATACCAATGATGAGAGTAACCACGGCCATGCTGGAGGTATGCCCCACGGAGCGCATGGTTGCCAATACCGAGGAGGCAACCCCATAATCTTTGGGTTCCACGCAGGCCATGACCGCATTGGTATTAGGCGATGAAAAGATGCCGAAGCCCAAACCGGATAGGATCAGAGCGGTCATAATAAACACCATGCTGGTTTCCTGGGATAGAAACAGAAAAAAGCTGAGTCCTGCAGCACAGAGCAGCATCCCAATGGTGGACAGCTTGTGGGGGGATACGGAATCGGACATCTTGCCCATAGCCGGAGAAATCAGGGCCATGATTACAGGCTGAACGATAAGGATCAGCCCGGCTGTCTGGGACGAATAACCCATGACCACCTGCAGATAAATCGAGGTGAGGTATCCGATGGCAAAGGTTGCCCCATAATTTAAAAGAGCTGCCAAATTGGACGCCGTGTAGGCCAGATTCGTTGCAAACAGGGATACATTGATAATCGGCGATAGGCTTTTTCGTTGCAGGAGCAAAAAAAGGAACAGCAGCAGGAATCCTGCTGCAATCAGCCCCTTGGCATAGGGAACCGTCGAGATGGAAGAAAGACCAATCATCAGGAATAGGATCATGAGTATATACAGCAGATTGCCGATCCAATCCATACCCTGGTTCGCTCCCTTGGGAGGGGATGGCAATCGTTTAATGGCGATACCCGATACAGCTGCCGTCAGAAGAAAGGTAAAGATGAAAATGGATCTCCACCCCAGGTAATGGTTCAGAAACCCGCCAACCACCGGGCCGGCAGAAAGGCCGATGTACGTAGAAGCAATGGAATAGCCCAATACCCGTCCTCGCTGATTCTGGGGAAAGGCGCTGATCAGGGTGGGGGTGCTGGTGCTGAATATCATGGCCCCGCCGATTCCCTGAATCACCCGAAGGAATATGATGATTTCCAGATTCCAGGCAAAAGCCGAAAGAAGGGATGCAAAAGCAAAGGTGACGATTCCCGCCACCAGTAACTTTTTTCTGTCATTAAGATCGGATATTCGTCCAACGGGCACGGACAGGGCTGCTACAGTCAGCATATAGGCCATGACTACCCAGCCGATGGCCCCGGCACTGGCCTGAAAATCCCGGCCCATGTCCGGAATGGACAGATTCAGGGCACTTCCTGTAAAGGTGGTGGTAAAAGCTGTCACCAGCACCACGTACAAGGTGGCTTTCTGATTTTTGGTAAGCTCCTTGGTGCTCGATTCCTTCAAGGCAATCGTCTCCTGTTTCTAATATCGGAGGATGAATTTCAGAACCGCATCCTTCATCTCATCCTTTTCCAGTACGCCAGTATGGCGGACGGGCTTTTCTTCCAGACCCTCAAGGCCTTTCGGTACCCGAACCCCGGTCTTTTCGTGAAGGGCTCTCAGGTTGGCAAAGCCGTCTTCTGCAACAGGAAGCCCCAGGGACTCTGCAACACTGTCGGCGAATTTATAGGCGCTGGCAGTGGAGGCAATGACGGCGACCGTCTCATCCCCTGTTTCCTTTTTATAATCCTGGTAAACCTTGTAGGCCACGGCCGTATGGGTGTCCATCAGGTACCCGTTCTCTTCATACATGTTTCCGATAGCCTGGTTGGTGTCGGTCATATCCGCATAGCCAGCCTCAAAATCGGCCAGTCCGGAACGAATCTTTTCATTTACCCGGTAAACCTTGTTTTTATCCAGCTGCTCCATCAGGCTCTTGATCTCCGCTCCGTCATTGCCGGACAGATGATACAGAAGCCGCTCCAAATTGGAGGATATCAGGATATCCATGGAAGGAGAATTGGTCAGGTAAAAATCCCTATTGATGTTGTATTCTCCTGTTCGGATGAAATCCGTCAGGACATTGTTTTCGTTGGATGCACAGATTAGTTTTCCCATGGGAATCCCCATCTGCTTGGCGTAATAAGCTGCCAGGATATTGCCGAAATTCCCGGTTGGCACCACCACGTTGATTTTTTCTCCCGGCTTGACAGCCCCCTGTTTCAGCAGCTGCACATAGGCATAAACATAATAGGCTACCTGAGGAACCAGCCGGCCGATGTTGATGGAATTGGCAGAGGAGAGCTTGACTCCTTTGGCCGCCAGTTCTTCCGCGAAAGCGCTGTCATTGAAGATCAGTTTGACTCCGGTTTGGGCATCGTCAAAATTACCGTTGATGGCGAAGACAGCCGTGTTGTCCCCTTCCTGGGTCACCATCTGCCGCTCCTGGACCTGGCTGACTCCCTGGTTGGGATAAAAGACCACGATTTCCGTCCCTGCCACGTCGGCAAATCCTTCCAGGGCCGCTTTACCGGTGTCTCCGGAGGTAGCGGTCAGGATGCAGATTTTCTTATCCTCTTTTTCCTTCTTCAGTGCTGTCGTCAGCAGATAAGGAAGGATAGAAAGGGCCATGTCCTTGAATGCAGCTGTCCGTCCGTGGTAAAGCTCCAGGAAATAGGCATCTCCGGCTTTCACAAGAGGGGCAATGGTTTTTTCTTCAAATTTATCGTCATAGGCTCCATAAACGCAAGCCTTCATCTCTTCGGCGGTATAATCGGTAAAGAAAGCGGAAATCACCTTTTCTGCAATCTCCTGATAAGTAGCATCTTTCAGGGCTTCCGGGGAGACATCCAGGGCTGGAATCTGATCGGGCACATAAAGGCCTTTATCTTCTGCAATGCCCTGGATCACTGCCTGGGCGGCGGTCTTTTCCTGCTGACTTCCTCTGGTACTGTTATACTTGATCATGAATCTTCTCCTTTAATTTCTGATTGAATAATTATACCAGAAATCCTTTGATGATTCAATCCATTATTCGGCAAAGAGAGGGGTGGACAGGTAGCGCTCTCCGTTGTCCGGCAGGACTACGACAATAGTCTTTCCCTTGTTTTCCGGCCTTTTGGCAACCTGGACAGCGGCAAAGAGAGCTGCTCCCGAACTGATGCCTGCCAGGACCCCTTCCCGAACACCAATCATCCGACCGGTTTCGAAGGCATCTTCATTGGTTACCTGGATGATCTCATCGTAGACGGCAGTATTCAGCACATCAGGGATAAATCCGGCACCGATTCCCTGGATCTTATGGGGTCCCGGAGCTCCCTGGGAAAGAACCGGGGAAGCCTGGGGCTCCACAGCGATGACCTGGATGTCGGGATTTTTTGATTTCAGGTATTCCCCAACGCCGGTGATGGTCCCGCCGGTTCCAACTCCAGCCACCAGAATGTCAACTTGGCCGTCGGTATCCGCATAGATCTCCGGTCCGGTGGTCAGCCGATGGATTTCCGGGTTTGCCGGATTGACGAACTGGCCCGGAATGAAGCTGCCGGGAATTTCCTCCGAAAGTTCCTGAGCTTTGGCAATGGCCCCCTTCATCCCCTTGGCACCCTCAGTCAGTACCAGTTCTGCTCCATAGGCCTTCATCAGCTGTCTTCTTTCGATGGACATGGTTTCCGGCATGACGATCATGGTCCGGTAGCCTCTGGCTGCTGCCACGGAAGCCAGACCGATTCCTGTGTTTCCGGAGGTAGGTTCAATGATGACGGAATCCTTGTTGATCAGGCCTTTCTTCTCCGCATCATCTAGTATGGATTTGGCCACCCGGTCCTTGACGGATCCACCGGGATTGAAATATTCCAATTTAGCCAGGACTCTTGCTTCCAGCCCTTCTTCCTTTTCAATGTTGCTCAGCTCCAGCAAGGGGGTTCTTCCGATCAGCTGATCGATGGATGTATAGATTTTTCTCATGGTTTTTCTCCTTTATTCGTTCCGTTTCCTTCTTATGATATTCGATTTGATGAACATTCAAGTTTATTAACATACTTATTCCGTATGTTAATATGATAATAAACGATTTCGGCCTGTCTGTCAAGGGTATTTCAGAAATTTATTCTGTTTCTTATGACATTTTCCGAGCCTTTCCAATGGTGTCAAAAAATAAAACAGACCCCCAAAATTTGAGAATCTGCTTTTAATATTGGTATCCCGTAGGGGAGTCGAACCCCTGTTACCGCCGTGAGAGGGCGATGTCTTGACCACTTGACCAACGGGACCCGTCTTGTACAAGTATAGCACAACAGACGGAGAAATCAATGGATTTTCTGTGGTCAAGGATTTTTTTTGCAGGCTTTTCCCCCTGCAAACTTGGTTTTACAGCCAGCGGGCATCTCCGGACTGGTTGTCATACCCCGGATGGTTGTCAAAGCGGACAACTCCTACCTGGAGCTTTCCTTCCACCGCCTCAGTGACTTTAGCGTGGCCAATGGTGCCAAAACCTCCGCAGAGTTCGATCATCAGAACTCCCTCTTCAGCCAGCTTTTTTGCTTCACTGCAGGCCATGCCGTAGGAACCCACGCCAACGACAATCATCTCTCCCTGGCCCAGGTCCATGACCATTCTTTGAGGCTCTGTAATGGACGCATTAATAAACAGAAAACACACTTTCCTTTTCATAACTTTCCTCCTAAAAAAAGCGGCGGCAACGACTTACGTCTCCTTAATATAAACTTTCATCTGGCCCGTTTCATGATACAATCTTTTTCATTTACTTTACCTCATTTTTTTCTCTAAGGCTACTGCTAATTCATTTACAGGCGATGAAAGGCTTGCTCCAGGTCCTCCAGAATATCATCGATATGCTCCGTACCGATGGACAGCCGGATCGTGTTGGGTTTAATGCCGCTGGCCAGCAGTTCTTCCGGGCTCAGCTGGCTGTGGGTAGTGGAAGCCGGATGGATCACCAGGCTTTTCACATCCGCCACATTGGCCAGCAGGGAAAAGAGTTTCAAGGATTCGGTGAACTTTCTGGCTTTGCTTTCATCTCCATCAATCTCAAAGGTGAAAATAGAACCGGCGCCCTGGGGGAAGTATTCCCGATAGAGTTCCTTTTGGCGCCCCTCTGCTTGGGAGGGATGGTTCACCCGGCTCACCTGGGGATGTTTCTTCAGAAAATCCACTACCCGGAGGGCGTTCTCCACATGGCGCTCCACCCGCAGGGACAGGGTTTCCAGACCCTGAAGCAGCAGGAAGGAATTGAAGGGAGAAATCGTTGCCCCCTGGTCCCTTAGCAAGGTTGTGCGGATTTTAATAATATAGGCCAGATTGCCGCAGGCTTCCGTAAATACCACTCCATGATAGGAGGGGTTCGGTTTGGACAGCCCCGGGAATTTGTCATTCCGGGCCCAGTCAAATCTGCCGCTGTCAATGATGACGCCCCCCATAACGGTGCCGTGGCCGCCGATGAATTTGGTGGCTGAATGTACTACGATGTCCACTCCGTATTCGATGGGACGAAGCAGGTAGGGTGTGGCAAAAGTGCTGTCCAGGATGAAGGGAATGCCGTTCTCATGGGCAATATCGGCGATGGCCCGAAGATCCACCAAGTCACTATTGGGATTGCCTAAGGCTTCTGCGAAGATCAGCTTCGTGTTTTCCCGCAGGGCGGCTCGGAAGTTTTCCGGATCAGACGGATCCACGAAGGTGGTTTCCACCCCCTGCTCCCGAAGAGTGTTGGCAAACAGGTTGGCGGTTCCCCCATACAGGTTTCGGGCTGCAACGATATGGTCTCCCGCAATGGCGATATTCTGAACTGCGTAAGCAATGGCCGAGGATCCGGATGCGGTAGCCAGGGCTGCCGCTCCTCCTTCCAGGGCTGCGATCCTTTTTTCAAATACATCGGAGGTGGGATTCATCAACCGGGTGTAGATGTTGCCTCCCTCTGACAGGTTGAATCGATTGGCCGCCTGCTGGGAATCTTTAAATACATAGGAGGTGGTGGCATAAATGGGGACGGCTCTGGCATCGGTGGCCGGATCGGCTTGCTCCTGACCCACATGGAGCTGAAGGGTTTCAAATCGATAGTTTTTCATTAATTCCTTCCTTTCTTTGCCCTATTAGGCAATAAAAAAAGGCAGAGAACTCGATTGTTCCCTACCTTACTAATTCTTTTATGAAAAAGAAATTATCCGGATATGACGCAAGACGAGTCGTGTTTCTGAGCATCAGAAATTTTGCACATGTTCATAGGCATGTACATCATCATATCCATCATCATATCGGTTGTATGCTGAATCTTATTGAACATGGGACTCGTCTCCTTTCTTCCGTATTTTAATTTGATGCTTCATGGGTTTGGGCTTTAATTGAAACAAAGTATACCACTACCAACATACCATGTCAATAGGTTTATTTGTTTTTTATTCGTTGATTTCCCATCACCCTTCTGGTAAAATGGGTTTTAAGAAAGGAGGTGGCATCATGATGGTTTCAACCAAGGGACGGTATGCGCTCCGGATCATGCTGGACCTGGCAGAGAGGAACACCGGTGAATACATCCCTCTGATGGAAATAGCAAAGCGGCAGGAAATATCGGAGAAATACCTGGAAAGCATCGTTTCCATCCTAAGCAAAAACGGATTTGTCACAGCTCTTCGGGGAAAGGGAGGCGGCTACCGGCTGGCCCGGGATCCGGATACTTATACTGTAGGCAGTATTTTAAAGCTGACAGAGGGTTCCCTGGCACCGGTCAGCTGTCTGGATGGCGATGCCAATCTCTGTAATCGGGCCGGCGAATGCCGCACCCTGCCCATGTGGAGCAAACTGGATCGACTGATTGATGATTTTATCGAGGGCATCACCCTGGAAGACCTGCTTCGCGGGGATGAGGGGGGCGACAACTACATCATCTGAGGGAAACCAGTTTTTTCATGTCCCTTTTCAGATCTGGTGTGAATTGATTTTTCTGTGCTTGCCATTTCCAGTTTTTCCCCAAGGTGGAGGGTTCATTGATTCGGGCTTCATTGCCCAGTCCCATCAGATCCTGCATCTGAAAAATCACCCGGTCCGCCGGACATTTGGCTATTCGCTCCAGCAACATCCATCGGATGTTGCTTTTTTCTTTCCGGTCTTCCGGCATGGGCCCTTTTAAGGACAAATAGGTCAGCAGGTTTGCCAGCTGACTCTCCGGCCCTTCCTCCAGAAATCCCAGAAGGGTGTCATTGTCATGGGTTCCCCCATAGTATATCACGTTTGACTTCTGCTGCTCCGGCAGATGGGGATTCTCCGGATTACCGTCAAAGGCAAAGAGGAGAACCTTCATCCCCGGATAGCCGGTTTCCTCTAAAATTTTTTCTACCTCCGGATTGGGCACTCCCAGATCTTCGGCAATAATAGCAGCGGATCCCTTTTCTTCCTCCATAATCCGAATCAGGTCCCGACCAGGTCCCGGCTTGTATTCTCCGATGATGGCGGTTTCAGCCCCTTCCGGCACACAATAATACCGAGCCACTCCAAGAAAGTGATCGATCCGTATCACATCGTACAGTTTCGACAGATGGGCCATTCGATGGCGCCACCACCGATAATCATCCTTTTTCATAGTTTCCCAGTCATACAAGGGGTTTCCCCAAAGCTGGCCGGTTTCCGAAAACAGATCCGGGGGGACTCCAGCCACCTGAGTAGGTCGGCACTGTTCGTCCATCAGCAGCTGGCTGGTCAGAGTCCAGGCGTCAGCGCTGTCCATGGCAATATACATGGGAATGTCGCCGATGATGCGGATACCCAGACTATGAGCATGGGTTCTTACCTTCTGCCACTGGCGAAAGAATTGGTGCTGCACATAGCACCAGAAGCCGATTTCATCCTCCAGGATTTCCCGTTGAATGCGCAGTGCTTCCTCTCTTCTCTTTCGGAGATCCTCCGGCCAAAGGAGCCACTCTCTGCCGCCCATCTGCACTTTTATGGCCATAAAAAGGGCATAGTCCTCCAACCAGTGAGCCTGCTGCTGGCGAAAATGGGCCAAATCACCCCAGGCGGAGGGTCTCTCCGCCTGCTTTTCTTTCCAAATCCGGTAACCTTCCCGGAGAAGGGGAATCCTTTCCCGGTAAAGGGTTTCGTAGTCTACCTCCGTGCTTTCACCCGAATTCTTTCCTTCTTTTTCCTTAACCTGATTTGCCAGATCTTCCAGTTTTTCCAGTTCTATCAGGCCTTCCTGAGCCAAAAGATCCAGATCCAGCAAGTAAGGATTGCCGGCAAAAGAGGAAAAGCTCTGATAGGGGCTGTCGCCAAATCCGGTAGGACCCAGGGGGAGCACCTGCCAGTATTTCATGCCGGCGTCCCCGATAAAGTCAAGAAAAGCATAGGCTTCCCTTCCAAGGGTGCCTATGCCATAGGGTGAAGGCAGGCTGGTGACTGGCATCAGGATTCCTGCCTCTTTCATCTTCTTGAACCTCTTCCGCCAAATGCTCTGGTCGATTGGGGGCGGCGGGGTGGCCTTGGCCCCGGAGCAGGAGCCGTTTCTGATTGGAAAATCTCCATGGGGTAAGGCTGGGTAGGCGCCTCTGGTAAAAGTTTGCCGATGGCCTTTTCAATGTCCCGAATATACTGCATCTCTTCGTACATGCAGAAACTAATGGCTATGCCACCCAGTCCGGCCCGGCCCGTTCGCCCGATTCGGTGAACGTAGGTTTCGGGAATATTGGGAATGTCATAGTTGATGACATGGGACAGTTCTTCGATATCGATTCCCCGAGCAGCAATGTCCGTCGCCACTAAAACACGAATCTCCCTGGATTTAAAACGTTCCAGAGCTCTTTGGCGGGCGTTCTGAGACTTGTCACCGTGAATGGCCGCTGCCTGGATCTTGTCCTTCATCAGCTGCCGGACCACCCGGTCCGCCCCGTGCTTGGTCCTGGTAAAGACCAGGGCAGAATCCATATCCCCTTGCTGGACCAGATCCCGGAGGAGCTTGGGCTTGTTGGGTTTGTCCACGTAATAGACCATCTGCTCGATGGTATCAACCGTGGATGCCGGAGGAGTCACTTCGATGCGGACATAGTTTTTCAGGATGGTATTGACCAGCCCCTGGACTTCTTTAGGCATGGTGGCCGAAAACAGAAGGTTCTGCCTGTTCTCCGGCAGCTTTCGGATGATTCTCCGGACATCGTGGATGAATCCCATGTCCAGCATCCGGTCCGCTTCATCCAGCACCAGAATGTCGATTTTATTGGTCTGGATCAGCCCCTGTTCATAGAGGTCATTCCAACGGCCGGGGGTAGCCACGACAATATCGGCTCCCTTTTTCAGCTGATCCACCTGGGGCTTCTGAGAAACCCCGCCGTAAATGCATACGGTTCGGAGGTTCATGTGACGGCCATAAGCTTTAAAGCTCTCTTCAATCTGAATGGCCAATTCTCTTGTTGGGGTCAGAATCAGAGCTCGGGTGGGCCGATGGCCTCCCCCGTGCTGCTGCCCGATGGCCTGCAGGATGGGTATGGCAAAAGCGGCAGTCTTGCCGGTGCCGGTCTGGGCACAGCCCAGCAGATCTCTCCCCTCCAGCAGATGGGGTATGGCCTGTTCCTGTATGGGGGAAGGTGCGGTGTAACCTTCTTCCTCCAGTGCTTTTAAAATGGGATTTACGATCCCCAGTTCCTTAAAGTTCATATTCTTCCTTTATGTGGTTCACGCTGCCTGAAACAGCAGCTTCCTAAACAACTAACTTATCTATTATACCACAGAAAAGAATTCTTGAACATGTTTATAATTTCAAGGCCCTTTCCCGTACTTCCAGCTCCTCGGGATCGGTGGTTTCGTCCAGGACCACGTCATGGATCCTTTTCTTTTTCGTATCCGGCTCCAGGCAGACGAAGGTCAGGAATCCATCCACATGCTGGGTTTTTTCAATTTCGGATACGGCCTTGACGTAGACCACCAGACTAGTCCGTCCTGTCTTGACTACCCTGGATTTTAAGGTCAGGATGGTTCCTTTGGCTACTGGCTTTTTAAAGACGAATCCATGAATATTGATACAGAGGACATCCTGGGGCCGCCCATGTTCCGCTGCTGCTGCAACGAAGGCGGCTTCCACCAGCCATTCTGCAGAACGACCGGCAAAGAGGGTGCCGTGGTGGTTCAGATCTTCTGATTTAACCAGATGGGAAATATTATACTCTTTCATTGTTTCACCTATGCTTTCTTGGTTTCTTAAGTTTCTTTATTCTTTGACATGAACATACTAATGGTTCTTTCAGCTTCTGTCAATGGCCCCTGAGGCCGAAATATTGTATACTTGCACCGGTTGTTCTGCCACCCTTTTTTTGCTATAATTAAGTATTACGACAGAATGGAGGAAAGTATGAATCATCAAGAACTGGCGGAACTTCTTTTTCCGCATATCCATAAGACCAGGGACGACTATGACCGGATCTATCCCCCCAGGGCACTGAAGGAAGGAGCCATGGTCACAAGGCTGGGTCCCAGCCCCACCGGCTTCATTCATCTGGGCAACCTGTACGGTGCCTTCGTCGATGAACGGCTGGCCACCCAGAGTGGCGGAATCTTCTATCTGCGAATCGAAGACACCGACGACAAGCGGCAGGTGGAAGGAGCGGTAGAGGTCATCATCAATTCCCTTCGCTTCTTTGACATTCAGTTTACCGAAGGGGCCACCCTGGAAGGCTCCGTCGGGGATTACGGCCCTTACTACCAAAGTCAGCGGGCTGAAATCTATCAATGCTACGTCAAGGAACTGGTAGCCAAAGGCCTGGCTTACCCCTGTTTCCTGACGGAAGAGGAAATCACCGCTATCCGGGAACAGCAGGAATTGACCAAGGAAAACCCGGGAATCTACGGCAAATGGGCTGCCAACCGGAACCTTTCTCCGGAACAGGCTGCCCAATGGATCGAGCAGGGCAAACCCTATGTCATCCGGCTGAAATCCCAGGGCAAGGCCGATGCCTCTCCGGAGGATGTCACCATGATTCAGGTGGAGGACGGCATCCGGGGCACCCTGGAAATGCCGGAGAACATCCAGGACGTGGTCATCCTGAAGGCCAACGGCATCCCCACCTATCACTTTGCCCACGTGGTGGACGATTACCTGATGAGAACCACCCATGTGGTCCGGGGAGCCGAGTGGCTTTCCTCCCTGCCGGTTCACATTGAGCTCTTCCGGCTGCTGGAATTCCCCATCCCCGTATACTGCCATACGGCTCAACTGATGAAACTGGACGATTCCGGCAACAAGCGAAAGCTTTCCAAGCGGCTGGATCCGGAACTATCCCTGGATTACTATCGAAACGAAGGATATCACCCCAAAGCAGTCCGGGAATATCTGCTGACCGTCCTCAACTCCAATTTTGAGGAATGGCGGATTGCCAATCCGGACCTTCCCATGGAGGAATTTCCCTTCTCCATTGAGAAGATGAGCAGCTCCGGTGCTCTCTTTGACCTGAATAAGCTTCAGGACATCTCCAAGGATGTCCTCCTTCGGATTCCTGCCTCAGAATTAGTCGACTTTATGAAGGGCTGGTCCGCCGAATTCCGCCCGGAAATCCTCTCCCTGTTTGAGGGAAGAGAAGATTATCTGGCCCGGATCCTGGACCTGGGCCGTTCCGGCGACAAGCCCCGGAAGGACCTGATCAACGCCAGCCAGATCTTCCAGTTCATCCGGTACTTTTATGAGGATTATTTCCAAATCGAAGACCCGGCTCCTGACAACGTCACTACCCCGGACCAGATCCACATCCTGGAGGCGTACCTGGCTACCTATGACCATCAGGATGACCAGAGCGTCTGGTTCGATAAGATCCGGGCCATCGCCGAGGAATCCGGCTACGCAGCCAAGCCCAAGGACTATAAAAAGAACCCGGACCTTTATAAGGGCCACGTGGGGGATGTGAGCACCGTGATCCGAATCGCGGTCATGGGCAGATCCCAATCCCCGGATGTCTGGGAGATCCAGCAGATCCTGGGAGAAGAAACCACCAGAGGAAGAATCCGGTCCCGGCTGGATTGGCTGAAATCATAATTTTTGACCAAAAATCACTTGACCAAAAATGAATTGAATAGGGATAAGGAATTGAAAAAAAGACAGCCCTTCCACCATTTTTTTGGAGGGGCTGTCTTTAATTAGCAGATTCGGGGCAGGCCTTCTCCATACAGGACATCGATGAGCCGGCTGCCTCCCAGTCGGGTGATCATCCGGACACCGCTGCCTTCCCGGACCCGGCCGATGATGGCGGCTTCCTTGCCGTTCTTGGTATCCCGCAGGATGGCCAAGGCTTTTTCTGCTTCTTCTTCCGGCAGGAAGAGGACCATTTTCCCTTCGTTGGCCATATAGAGGGGCTCCAGCCCCAGGATATCGCAAAAGGCCGCCACTTCTTCCTTCATGGGAATGGCTGTTTCCTCAATTTCAAATTGGCATCGGGATTTGCCGGCGATTTCATTGAGGATGGTTCCCAATCCTCCCCGGGTCACATCCCGCATGGTTCGAACCGAAATACCTTCCTTTCGGAGGGCCTCAGTCATATCGGACAGCAGGGCGCAGTCACTGTGGATTCCGTTCTCCATCCCCATCCGGGCGCTCAGGATGGCTCCGTGGTGATCCCCCAAGGTTCCGGACAGCAGGATGGCGTCTCCGGGCCGGCAATTAGACGCACTGATGTGGATGCCTTCTTCGATGATGCCGATGCCGGAGGTGTTGATGAACAGCCCCCCCTGGCCTTCCACCACTTTGGTATCTCCCGCCACGATGAGAACCCCCGCCTGCCGGGCGTAATCGGCCATGGTGGCCACCACCCGCTCCAGCAGTTCCACCTCCAGACCTTCCTCCAGCACAAAACCGCAGGTCAGGTACTTGGGCTGGGCGCCCATCATGAGCAGATCGTTGACGGTGCCGCAGATAGCCAGCTTCCCGATGTTTCCCCCTTTAAATTCCAGGGGATTCACCACAAAGGTGTCGGTGCTGAAGGCGATCCTTCCGGAAACTTCCAAGACGGCTGCATCTTCCATTTTATCCAGAATCGGGTTGGCAAAGTGCCGCCCGAAAACTTGCTCCATTAATTCTTCGGAGGATTTCCCTCCGCTTCCATGAGCCATGGTTATTTTCATGATTCTCTCCTTCAAGTTCCCTTCCCAAATCTCGCTAATTCGAGCTTCCCTCTTACCGGTTCCGATACCAGATTCCGCAGGCTCCTTCTGCCGATACCATACAGGGTCCGTAAGGATTGGTGGGGGTGCAGCCGGTGCCGAACATGGGGCATTGATCCGGATCGATCCTTCCCACGATGACCTCACCGCAGCGGCATTCCGGCGGCAGCTCCCGGTCCGTTTCCAGACCACGGCTTCCTCCTTCAAAAGCAGCAAATTCATCTTTCAGATACAGCCCGGAACCGGGAATTACCCCAAGTCCCCGCCACATGGCCGGGCCTTCTTCAAAATATTGATAGAGAACCTCTGCCGCTTTGGGATTCCCTTCCGCCCGAACCGCATTGGGGTACAGGTTATGGATGTCCTCCACCGGCTTCTTCATCTGAATCTGATGGACCAGGTCGTAGAGGACCGCCAGAATGTGTTCCGGTTCAAATCCGGCTACGGCAAAGGGCCGCTGGTAGCGATGGGCCAGTTCTCCGTAGGCATCGCTGCCGATGATGACGCTGACATGACCGGGACAGATGAATCCATCGATGCCCTTTTCATTCTCGCAAATCCATTCCAAAGCGGGCAACACGGTCTTCAGGGCTGTTACCAGCCGGATATTGGCAATCCCCCGGTCCAGGGCTTCCCGAATTAAAAGGCCGTAGATTGGCGCGGTGGTTTCAAAGCCTACCGCTGCCAGCGCATAGGTCACCCCGGGATTTTTTTCTGCCTTATCCAGGGCCTCGAAGGGGGAATACATGATGTCCACCCGGGCCCCTTCCCCTTTGGCTTCCGCCAGGCTGGAGGAGGTGCCGGGGACTTTGATCATATCCCCGAAGGTCAGCAGCACATGGTTATCCTTCATGGCAAAGTCGATGCACCGATCGATATAGGAGGTGGGGGTCACGCAGACCGGACAGCCGGGGCCGGAAATCAGACGGATTTTCTCCGAGATCATGGACCGGATCCCGCTTTTAAAAATACTGGCGGTATGGGTGCCGCAGACCTCCATCAGTCTCAACTCCGGTCCGTCGTATTCCTTCAGGTACCGGATTACCTCTTGTATATTCATGATTCTTTCCTGCTTCCTATTCTTCCAGGCCTTCGAAAATTTCCATTAATTCCAGGGCTTTTTCTTTTTCCATCACTTCGATGGCACAACCGGCATGGACCAGGGCATAATCCCCAACCTTGGCGTCAATGAGCCCTACATGGACATCCACCAGGGTCCCTTTGAAATCCACCTTCGCTTTATTTCCTTCCACGGCAACAATTTTGCCGGGCATTGCTATACACATTGTTCCTCTTCTCCTTCCTGCCATCCCTTGCAGACATCCACCCAGTCCAGACTGCCGGAATGGTGATGGACTTCCTCACAAGTCAGCTCGATGGCGCTGTTGCTGCTTCCGCAGGCGGGAAACACCGTATCGAACCGCTTCAGCGAAATGTCGCTGTAGACCTTCACACCGGGATGCTCGATGGCAAAGGCGCAAACTCCGCCCACCGCGTGACCCGTGTATTCCAATACTTCTTCCGGATTCAGCATTTTTGCCTTGATCCCAAAAGTCTTTTTAAATTTGCTGTTGTCGATTTTTGCATCGCCTGCTGCTTCGATCAGGATACACCCCTCTTCTGTCCGAAAGGAAATGGTTTTGCAGATTCTCGCCGGGATCACCCCTGCCGCTTCTGCTGCAAGTTCCACCGTAGCAGAGGAAACCGGAAATTCCATCATTCGGTCCTCCATTTGATGCTGCCTGAAATATTCACGTACTTTTTCAATAGCCATTCTGTCCTCCCCGGCCTTTCCCTTTGATCAGAGACCAGGCCCCGATGTAGTTTTGCCCCAGGGCGATTCCGCCGTCGTTGGGGCTTACCGAAATATTATAGTAGACCCGGAATCCTTCTCCTCGAAGGAGCCGAAGGCATTCTTCCATTAAAATCCGGTTTTGGAACACGCCGCCAGTGAGGGCTACCTGATCCACCTCCATTGTTTCACGGTGTTTTCGGCACTGTTCCACCACGGTCGTTGCGACCCGGCGATGAAAGGCCAGAGCCAAATCATCCCCCCTGTCTGCTCTCGGATTTTTTAGGCCACGGGCAGCGGCATCCTCCAGCAGGATAGCGCACTGACCCTCATACTCGTTGATGCTGCAAATATTCAGCAGACTGGATACTCCGTCAAAAAGTCTTCCCATGCTGGCGCTTTCCAGGGTATTGACCCGATGATCCAGCGCTGCCTTCACAAGAGGCCATTCCGGCCTGCATTGAATGTCTGCCCGTTCCAGGATATCCCCGATGTCGATGGTAAATTCATCCGCCGCCAGTTCCCGGTCAGAATGGAATTGATCATAGTAATAGCACATGGCGGATTTCCAGGCTTCCTTCATGGAGGAGTCTCCTCCGATCATCCGGATGTATTTCAGATGGGAAAGGCGGATAAATCTTTCCTCTTCACAAAGAAGAATTTCTCCTCCCCAGATCTTTCCGTCGGTTCCGTAGCCGGTTCCGTCCATGCTGACTCCCATCACCGGTCCCCGAAGCCGGTGCTCTGCCATCACCGAAGCCACGTGGGCGTGATGGTGCTGGACCGGTCGCAGGGGGATCCCCTGTTCCTGACTGTACTTCTTCAGGATGGCGACAGAACGGTATCCGGGATGAAGGTCGCAGACAGCCAGTTCCGGTTTGATATGGAAAAAGTCCTCCATTCGGTGGATTCCTTCCCGGTACCTACGACTGTTCTCCTCCGAATCCAAATCCCCGTAAAAGGGACTGATGGTGGAAAAGGGGCCTTTGCTCAAGGCGAAGGAGCTCTTCAGATCTCCGCCCGCCGCCAGGACCATGGCCTTTCCGATTTTTTCTTCTTCCAGACCCATGTGGAGGGGCACCGGGGCATAACCCTTGGATCTTCGAATCATCTGGGGCTGGCCGTCGATGACCCTTACCACGGAATCGTCCACGCCCAGGTTGATTTCCCGGTCATTCCGAAGAATCCCGGCAATTCCCAGGTCTCCCCTCTGGCTTTCCTCAGCAAAATCCTCCATGATTCGATCTTCCGTGATGATGGGATATCCCGAGTGGTTCGCACTGGTCATGATCAAAGGGCCACCGAAAGCTTCCAGCAAAAGCTGCTGGGCGCCCATGGAGGGCAGAAAGGCTCCGATGAACCGACTCTTTTTCAATTCCGATGGTTCCTCACCAGAGGCCCAAGGTTTCTTTTCCAGCAGGAGAATCGGCCGGGCTGAGGAAAGGAGCAATTTTTCTTCCGTTTCATTGCTGATGCAATATCGGCGGATGGTTTCCAGATTGGGAAACATCAGGGCAAAGGGTTTTTCTTCCCGTCCTTTGAGTTTCCGGAGCTGTCCCGCCGCCTCATTCCGAAAGGGATCACCGACCAGGTTGTAACCTCCGACGCTTTTAAATCCGATGACCTGGCCTTGTTTCAGCAAATCTGTCGCAGCCCTTATATGGGATACCAGCGAATAATCTTCGTTAGTCGTGGCCGAATCTCCGGGGTTCCTACCACAGAGGATGAATTCCAGGCGCGGACCACACTCATGGCAGGATATTGTCTGGGCATGATACCGCCGGTCCCCCGGGTCCGTGTACTCTCCAGCACAAAAGTCGCACATAGGGAAGGGATCCATCCGAGTATTTTCCCGGTCATAGGGGACCCGGTCCATAATCGTAAATCGGGGCCCACAGATCATACAGCTGATAAAGGGATGGTGATACCTGGGATTCTCCGGATCATGAAATTCCCGTTGGCAGCTGTCGCACCAGGCAAGATCTGCCGGAATCATCACCAGAGCATCCTCTCCTTCCAGACTACCTTCAATGCGGAAATCCTCATACTCAGTCACTTCTTCCCGGAATCTGGCAATGTGGACAATCTCTGCCGGTTCCGGTTTCTGCTCCTTCAAAGCTTGGATAAACCGATCGATTTTATCTGGATGTCCGGTGACCCGGATTTCCACCAGCCCGCCGGTATTCAGCACCCGGCCCTTCATATCCATAAATCGGGCCAACTTCGCAACAAAGGGTCGGAATCCGACCCCCTGAACGATTCCCCAAAGTTTGATGTTTTCTGTTACGATTTGTTTATTCATGGTGATGGTGATCATGGTCGTGGTCATGATCATGATGGTGATGATGATGCTCCTTTTCGGGCAATCGGGAAGCCTGTTCTTCCAGCCATTTAGCCACTTCCGGGAATCCTTCTCCGGTCTTGCCGGAAACCTTAAACACCGGGGCTTCCTTGTTCAGGGCCCGGACTCCCTTCATGAAGTATTCTTCATCGAAATCCAAGTAGGGCAGCAGGTCCACCTTGTTGAGCAGGATGATGTCGGCCTTTTCAAAGGCCAGCGGATATTTGTAGGGCTTGTCGCTGCCCTCAGTTACGGTGGAAATCAGCATTTTCACGTGCTCACCGATGGAGAATTCCGCTGGGCAAACCAGATTCCCGATGTTTTCAATGAAAAGGATTCCCTTGTCTTCCATCATCATGTTCTGAACCATGTTGTGAACCATCGGAGCGTCCAGATGACAGGCGCCGAAGGTATTGATCTGGAATGTGGTAATCCCAAGACTCCTCAGATCCCGGGTATCGATATCCGATTCGATATCCCCTTCAATGACATAGGCCTTCAGGCCCAGATTTCGGATGATGTTTTTCAGCGTTGTGGTCTTTCCAACGCCGGGAGCCCCCATTTCGTTGACCACCAGAATCCCGTGGTCGGTCAGATGCTCCTTGGTATGCTCTGCAATATGGTCATTTTCGTCATGGATGCCTTCCATCACGTTGATTTTTTTCACGTCGTGCATTATTCCACCTCTATTTCTTCAATATAGAATTCTTTGCCAATTTCCGTGGGCCCACCGTCTTCGCCACACTTGGGGCAGGCAAAGCTCATGGGAATCTTCTGGTAAATTTCACCGCAGGCCGGGCATTTCAGCTTTGCCTTGACGTATTCCATCTCCAAAAGGGCCCCTTCGCACAGGGTACCTTTCCCGATGACGTCGAAGTACATCTGGATAGAGTCCCCCACAAACCCGGAATATTCTCCCACCACAAGTCGTACCTTGGTCACTTTTTCAGCGCCGGCTTCCCGGCAATGCTTTTCAGAAATTTTAATGATTTGCTGTGTAATCGGGTATTCGTGCATTTTTTTCTTCCTTTACTCAACTTTCCCACCTGGG
>DIMT01000027.1:12314-91399 GCA_002425705.1 Firmicutes bacterium UBA5559 | reverse complement strand
TCGGGGCCTTTTTTCGCATATATTGGTATAAAATTATTTTGAGAATGGATTGAAAATGGATTTTAATTGGTTGGATTTGAGTCATGAGGTAAAATCCTCGATTTAGAGTCGAGGAATTTTCCTTGAAATAACCATTTGAGGCAATATGCATAATAAATGGCAATAGGAAGGGAGGATTTTATACCATTTTACCCCAAAAAGTCGATTAATTGTCTAAAAATCCTTCGCTAAGGCTTCTAAGGGCCTAGTATAGTAGTAACCTTGATTATTTGGGATGCAGAGTAGCGCGGAATCGAGGTCTGCCCCCTAGAGACAAGATTTTACTCATTTTTTACAGTTCCCACCTGGGGATTTAACCGAATTTTGATATACTTGCCTTGAAATGTTTATAAATCACGCAAGGGCGTATCGTTAGCCGCAGAAAGCATCTCGGGAGGATTGAGGATTGGACGACAAGGAACAAAAAAAACAAGATGAAATGGCAGATAAGCCCAAAAAACTGGGTGATCATACCGAAGATTTTCTGGAAGTTCTGGAGAAAAGATTGATCCGAACCGTTTTTCAACCCATAATATCCCTTCGGGATGGGTCTGTCTTGGGTTATGAAGCTTTGAGTCGGGGGCCGAAAGATTCTTTGATGTACAGTCCTGTGGCCCTGTTCGATTATGCGGAGAAGGAAAATAAACTCTGGGAGCTGGAGTACCTTTGCCGAATCAAGGCTATTGAAGCGGTATTCGCTTTGAACAAGCGCTTTAAGCTTTTTTTGAATGTAAATCCCAGGATTATCCATGATAAAAAATTCAAGCAGGGGTTTACCCGGGAGTATCTGGATCAATACCGGATTTCCCCGGAGGACATTATTTTTGAAATAACAGAGAAAAGCATTGTCAATAATGCTTCTGAATTTATCAGGACGGTGGATCATTATAAGGAACAGTTTTACAAGATTGCTGTTGATGATGCCGGTGCCGGCTATTCAGGCCTGAATCTGATATCGGACATTCACCCCCACTACATCAAACTGGATATGAAACTGATCCGGGATATCCATAAGGAACCTACGAAGCAGGCCCTCTTAAAAAGCTTTCTTGAGTTTGCAAATGTGACCAATACCCATCTGGTAGCTGAGGGAATTGAAACTCGTCAGGAATTGCTCAAGCTTATTGAAATAGGAGTACATTACGGACAGGGATATTTCATAAGAAAACCGGATTCTTTGCCCACCGGTCCGGATCGGGACATAATTGATTTGATTCGGGATGCCAACACAAAGAAAAACCAAATCATGGAGCGGACAGTCTCGGGTCTCTATATCGGAAACATTTCAACCAACCAGAGAACCCTCAGCAGGAATATCCTGACCCTTCAAGTCTATGAGATGATGGAGGAAGACCGATCGATTTCCGCCCTGATCGTAGCGGAAGAGGGTAAGCCAATCGGAACCCTGACAAGGAGTGAATTGTACCGCAACCTGTCCGGTCAATACGGATTCACTCTATATGCCAAAAAACCGGTAGAACGGATTATGGAAAAAGATTTTTTGTTAGTAGATTACCGTGAAAGCATCGAGATGGTATCTAAAAAGGCTATGAATCGGGACTATGATAAGTTGTACGATCTTATAACCGTTACCAGGGACGGGAAATATTACGGGGTAGTCACGGTCAAGGATCTATTGGAAAAAACCCTACAGATTGAGGTCAATCATGCCAAACACATTAATCCTCTTTCAGAACTGCCGGGTAATTTGATGATTGAGCACAAACTGGAGGAATGCATCCGATATCCGGAAGGGAAATTTATCCTATACTTTGACCTGGATAATTTCAAGGCCTATAATGATGTTTACGGATTTGAAAATGGTGACCGTTTTATCAAAGGCTTTGCAGGACTTTTAAAGAAAAAGATCAAGATGGATTCCGATTTTATCGGTCATATTGGAGGGGATGATTTCGTCGCGGTCGTTTCACAAGAGGATGCAGAACAACTATGCTGCTGCATCATCGAGGAATTCGAACAGCTTAAATGTGACTATTATAATAAAAACGATATGGATAAGGGGTACATCACCACAAAAAATCGCCACGGAATTGAGGAAGACTTTCCATTGCTTTCCGTTTCCATTGGTGGTGTTTCAGCAAGCAGGCATGACACGATCTATCAGATGAGTGAGAATATTTCTCTTTTAAAAAGGATTTGCAAGCAAAAGCCTGGGAGCAATTATATACTCGAGAGAGAAGCTTAAGAATCCGGCTTGACAATCTTAAAATACCATGATATATTCGAATTACGATAACGAAATGCGATATCGTAATTCGTTTTTTATTATTTAGGAGAATCCAATATGAAAAGTATCATACAAAAGAGATTGTTTCAAGGCTTTGTCTGCCTTCATATTCTTCACCACGCAGAAAAGGAGCCCTTTTATGGCACCTGGATGTTGGAGGAGTTATCGGAACATGGCCATCGGCTGAGCCCTGGGACTTTGTACCCCATCCTGCACAGTCTGGAAAAGGATGGCCTGCTGACCAGCTTTGAAGAGAATGTAGAAGGAAAGATACGCCGCTATTACAGGATTACGGAGCAGGGGAAAAAAGAACTTCAAGAAGCCCATGATTACCTGAAGGAGCTGACCCGTGAATTGGAAGAGAAAAATGTCAATAACAACGAAGAGAGGGAAGGAGAGAAATCTGATGAATAAAGTATTAGAAGTATTGCGGGTGTCCACCTATTTGGGGCTGACATCCTTTGGAGGGCCCATTGCCCATCTGGGATATTTTCACCGGGAATATGTGGAACGAAAGAAATGGATCGATGAAGGTCGCTATGCAGACTTGGTGGCCTTGTGCCAGTTCCTTCCAGGGCCGGCCAGCAGTCAGATCGGAATCGGAATCGGAAAGATTCGAGCTGGTACTTTGGGCGCCATCGCTGCCTGGATTGGTTTCACTCTTCCTTCCGCCTTGGCTTTGGCTCTGTTTGCTCTATTCCTAAAAGATTTTGATGGAGGTGCTCTGGGATGGATTCAGGGGCTGAAGGTGGTGGCGGTCGCTATTGTGGCCCACTCCATTTTATCTATGGGACGAAAACTGGCCAATGAACGAAGCACCGCATCCATTGCGGCCGTTACCATCGGCATTACGCTGTTTATACCGACGGCTTTTACCCAGGTGATACTGATCCTCTTGTCTGGACTGCTTGGTGTTTACCTCTTCCGGGATAAAACAGCCGGAACGGTTCTCACTCAGCCCAAAGAGCAGAAGGGGAGCAAAGCATTTCTGTTTTTAGTCCTTTTCTTTGGATTGCTGGCAGGACTGCCTCTACTGGTTCGGACCTTTCCGGAAATCTACCTGATTTTGGTGGATAGTTTCTATCGTTCCGGATCTCTGGTGTTTGGAGGAGGTCATGTGGTTCTGCCCTTATTGGAGCTTGAGCTTGTGCCGGAGGGACTGATCAGCAAGGAGTCCTTCCTGGCAGGATATGGAGCAGCACAGGCTGTTCCTGGCCCCCTATTCACCTTTGCCAGTTATCTGGGAGCTCAGATTGCAGGAATACCTGGAGCGGTCATTGCTCTGATTGCCATTTTTTTGCCCTCTTTTCTGCTGGTGCTGGGAGTCATGCCCTACTGGGATCGGCTGCGCAGGAATCCGACGATCCAGTCGGCTCTGATTGGGGTCAATGCCTGTGTAGTTGGGATACTGGCAGCAGCCCTGTATGACCCTCTGTGGACGACGGCGATACATGGAGCGGCAGATTTTGTCCTGGCTATGGCCCTTTTCGTCCTGCTGGTCTTCTGGAAGACGCCTTCCTGGGCCATCGTTTTGCTCGGTGCTGGTGCCGGATGGGCATTCTCCATTTTTTCGTTGTAGGAGCGACGAAGGAGGAGTACAATGGAGATAGAAAAAGGAGACAGAAAAGATGGATCGATTTTTTCAGCTTGGGTTTACACGAAAGACCTTGGAAGAAGCCGGAAGATTTCCGGACCTTTATCCAGGCCGGGTGATCAGCCAATATAAAGACCTGTATCGGGTGGCGCTGGAAGAAGGGGAATTGCTGGCGGAAGTAACGGGAAAGCTTCGTTACCAAGCGGAGGAAGCCTGGGAATTTCCGGCAGTGGGGGATTTCGTTCTGCTGGACCGCCAGTCGGATAATCAGGGAAACGGCATCATCCACGGAATCCTTAAGCGAAAAAGCCTGTTTCAACGAAAAGCTGCCGGAGGCGGAGAAGGTCAGCAGGTGGTTGCGGTCAACATGGATATCGTTTTTCTCTGTATGTCCCTTAACAAGGATTTTAATCTGCGGCGACTGGAGCGGTATCTGGCCCTGGCCTGGGAGAGCGGAGCTGCACCGGTGATTCTCCTGACCAAGGCGGATCTTTGCCAGGATTTGGAAGAACGGCTGGCAGAAATCCAGTCCGTCGCCTTCGGCGTTCAGGTAATCGTTACATCCAGCCTTCTGGATGAAGGAATTGAAGAAATCCGAGAGCTGATCAAGCCGGGAGTTACAGCAGTTTTTCTGGGATCCTCCGGTGTGGGAAAATCAACTCTGATTAATCATTTGCTGGGCAAAGAGTGGATTAAGGTGGGAGACATCCGGGAAGATGACGATAAGGGAAGGCATACCACCACCCGGCGGGATCTGATGCTGATACCGGAGGGGGGAGCGGTAATCGATACCCCGGGGATGAGGGAAATCGGCTTGGAATCCGGAGATCTATCCTCTGCTTTTCAGGACATCGAGGACCTGGCTCTGGATTGTCGTTTCCGGGATTGTACCCATGAATCAGAGCCGGGATGCCAAGTCCGAAGGGCTATCGAAGAAGGAACTCTTTCAGAAGAGCGGCTGGCCAGTTACAAAAAGCTGCAGAAAGAGAACCGATATGACGGCCTTAATTCCCGGCAGATAGAAAAAGAAAAAATAAGTACCATGTTCGCTGAATTTGGCGGAATCAAAAACGCCCGGGATTTTGTGAAAAACAGTAAAAAAAGAAGGTGAAACCATGGAAGAAATGTACCTGGTTACCGGAGGCGCCGGCCATCTGGGAACTGCAGTGGTACGAATGCTTTTAGAATCCGGTAAGCTGGTCCGGATCCTGGCCATGGATCAGGAACAACATTTGCCGGAAGGGCCGGTGGAAATTTTCAGGGGAGATGTCTGCAATCCTGCCAGCCTGACACCTTTTTTCAGCAATCCCAAGAAGCAGGATCAGATTCTCATTCATTGCGCCGGCATCGTGTCCATCTCCACAAAAAATACAGACGCCCTTTATCGGGTCAATGGTGAGGGAACGGGCAACGTCATCGAGCAAGCCTTGGCCAGTAAGGTCAAAAGGATGGTCTATGTCAGTTCTGTCCATGCTATTCCTGAAAAACCCAAGGGAGAAATCATAACAGAAACAACCGATTTCAGCCCGGATCGGGTCATCGGCCATTATGCCAAATCTAAGGCGATTGCTACAGCAGCGGTACTGGAAGCCTGCAGGAGCAGAGGGCTGCCGGCCTGTGTGGTTCATCCCTCTGGAATCATCGGTCCTTATGACTACGGCAGAGGCCATACCACCGCATTGCTGGCGGACTATTGCAGTGGAAGGCTGACCGCCGCCATTGACGGAGGCTATGATTTTGTGGACGTCCGGGATGTGGCAGAAGGAATCCGGGCTGCCTGCGAGAAAGGAAGGATTGGAGAAGGCTATATCCTGTCCAACCGTTTTTTTAGTGTCCAGGAGCTTCTGGGGATGCTCTGCAGCCTGACAGGAGGAAAGCGAATCCGCCATACTCTGCCTCTTTGGTTTTTGAAGGGCACTGCCCCCCTTTGCGAAGCCTATTATCACTGGAGAGGTACGCCGCCTCTGTTCACTTCCTATTCCATATATACGCTGAATTCCAATGGCCTTTTCAGTCACGAAAAGGCAGACCGGGAACTGGGATACCATGCGAGAAATATGGAGGACACCCTCCGGGATACCCTGGAATGGCTCGGCGCACAAGGCCGGATTCCAGAGAGGGAGTTGGATGGGAGGCAGTAAAGGAGAGATGGATATGAAAACGTTGATTTTCAATGGTTCGCCCAGAATAAGCGGAGACACCGCTTTTTTACAGCAAGAATTCCTTGCCCATTTGAAGGGGGAATACCAGGTAATCCATGCCTACGATGGAAAGATCCGACCCTGCATTGACTGCCGCTATTGCTGGAAAAATCCGGGCTGCAGCATTCAGGACGGGATGCAGGAACTGTATGAGGAAATCCAGGAAGCCGATAATATCCTGATTGCCTCGCCCATCTTCTTTTCTGAAATAACAGGGCCCCTTTTGTCGGTGACCAGCCGGCTGCAAACTTACTTCTGCGGCCGGGTTTTCCGTAAGGAAAAGCCGGTGCCAAAGGCGAAAAAAGGAGGAATCATATTGGTTCAGGGGGGAGACCGGCCCATGGATAAGGGGCTGGACACGGTTCGGGAGCTTCTAGCGGAGATGAACGCAGGAATGATGGGTAAGCCGGTGTGCTATAAAAATTCAGACAAGGTTCCTCCGGAAAAGCACCCGGAATTACTGGAAGATGTTCGCCAACTGGCTCGATTTTTCAATGAAGGTTGATATAATAAAAAATCATGAAAGGAGGATGAACTTCATGAAAACAAAAAACAGAAGGATATTCTATGGTGTCCTCATTGCCCTGCTCAGTTTGATTGTGATTATGGGTGGATGCGGCGGTGGAGGTGAGAGCGAGTCCGAATCCGGTGAACCCCCGGATCAGGAATCAGAGTCAGAAAGTCTAATCCCATCAGCGGAAGAGCTGATTGCCAAAGGCCTTAGCAGCAAAGAGGGGTATTCCTACGATTATGTGGTAACCATGCCGGATGGGTCCACCTTAGCCCATAAAATGTGGGTCAAGGAAAAGAAGATGAGATCTGAGATGGAAAATCCCCAGGGAGGAGACCCCATCCTATCCATCGTGGATCTGGATAAACAGATTGTTTATATGATGCAGCCTCAGATGAATCAGGCCATTGCCTTGTCTCTGGAGAACTCGGATACGGAATACACTTCACCAAAGGACTACCTTTCCGATGCCGATGACCAAAATATGATTTTTGTGAGGAAAGATGAGTTCGAGGGAAAGAAGTGCCTGGTCTATGAAATGCCCGTAGAAGGCGGTAAGGGTGAAATGTGGATATGGGAAGAGGGCAGCATGCCCCTGAAAGTAGTGACCACCGTTGACGGAGAGACGGTCACTGCAGAATTCCGGAATTTCACTATGGGAGAACTGGAGGACAGCCTCTTTGAAATTCCTGCAGGTGTTCAGGTCATGGATATGGATGAAATGATGAAATCCTTTTCTTGACTCGTTAGTTGTTTCGTGCTAAAATTAGATTCGTGCCGGAGATGCAGCAGCAAATCCGGAACGGGGGCGATTAACTCAGTTGGTAGAGTGCCACCTCGACAAGGTGGAAGTCGTTGGTTCGAGCCCAGTATCGCCCACCAAACGAAAAGCAGATGCAGCAAAAAGGCATCTGCTTTTTTTTTAATCAATGGCACAATTGCGCATTTTTTTTACCAATTTAAAAATATTTCTGGTAATCGTGGAACTTTCCCCTGTATTTTCAGGTCTACTCTTTGTAAGCGACATGAAAAACTGAAAGGAAAAATGAAATGAAAATGAAATTGAAGTGGACTAGTTTGATATTGGTGGTGGTATTGTTGATGAGCACGATGACCGCATTCGCCGGAACCATGGAGGATCTGAAGAAGGATCCGAATCATATCCAGGTATCCGGAGTCGTTTCCGATATTCGGGAAAATAAAGAAGGATGGACCGTTTCCATTGATAATGACGATATGGGGATGGTATTCCACATCAAAGAGAACCTTCCGGTTTATGAAGGGAATAGCGGTAAAGAGTTATCCGTTAAGGACATCACTGTCGGCACAAGGATCACCGCAGTAGTGGACGCCATGGCTCCCATGACCATGAGCATTCCACCCCAAACGGCAGGGGCAGTAGCTTTTATCGTGGAATCCGGCACTCCGGAAACCTTGATGACCACCGGCCAGGAAGCAGATAAGTATGTTCCTCTGAGGGAAGAAGCTGAGGCCAAAGGGTATCAGGTGGTATGGACTTCCCATACAGAACCGATTAAGATCACTAAAGACGATAAGGTTCTGTTGGTCACCATCGGGAGCAAGGAGTTTACCTATACCCATATGACCAGGGATCTTCAGCCTTTGGACCGGATGGAAGCATTGTCCATGATTGTTAAACTGGAAGAAGGGAAAACCATGGTTCCCAGTTCTTTGATCGGTGCATTGCTGTAATTGTCCAGAACAAACCCTCAAGGGTAGAGATGAAATGAAAGAACTGTATATTCGAGGGATTAAAAAGAATAAGGATCTGGCGGGAATGGATAAATATCTGTCCCGCCTTCCTTTGCTTCGCCATTTGGAGGAACTGGAATTCGGCAGTCGGGTGATTTTTCTGGTAGGAGAAAACGGTACGGGGAAATCCACCCTGCTGGAAGCCATGGCTGTGGCTTATGGCTTCAATCCGGAAGGTGGCACCCGTAATTTTTGTTTTTCTTCCCATGAAAGCCACTCCAATCTCCATCAGTATATTACTCTGGTCAAAGGGGTAAACCAGCCAAGGGATGGTTTTTTTCAACCAGGCTGCTGACGTTGATGGCCCGGATCCATGAGCTGGAAAAAAAGGATTCCCAGTTTATCATCGCTACCCATTCACCAATACTGATGGCCTATCCGGAGCGATATTTTCATTATCTGTTTCAGGAGGATACCAATGAGTGACAATGTCACCGTGGGAGGACTCCTAATCCGATATACTAATTATAAGTGAAGATCAAACCAGAACCGGAAGGAGTTGCCAATGATTAAAAGAATTGCCCTGGGCGGATTGATCGGTGCCTTGCTGGGATACGTGTACTATGTTCAGATCGGTTGCATCAGCGGTACCTGCCCCATCACATCCAANNAACCCCATCAGCTCTAGTATTTATGGGGCTATACTGGGGGCCCTGGTATTGGAACTGATTCATGATGCGGTTCAGACCATCCGCAAGAACCGAATAAAAAAACAGGAAACGGACTAAATGCCCGCTTCCTGTTTTTTTTATGGTTGGCACTGACTATTAATAGTTTTCTTTTCGCACTTCGAAGTAGTTCTTCGGGAATCCGCAGACCGGGCAGGCTTCCGGTGCCTTAGGTCCCATGGCAAGGTGACCACAGACCCGGCATTCCCAGATAACGGAATCGCCTTTTTCGAAGACTTGCTGCATTTCAACATTTTTCAGAAGAGCTCGGTACCGTTCTTCGTGGGTCTTTTCGATAGCCGCCACTTTGCGGAAACGCTCTGCCAGAGCCGGGAATCCTTCTGCATCGGCGTCCTTGGCAAACCGATCGTACATGTCGGTCCACTCATAGTGCTCCCCTTCGGCTGCAGCCAGCAGGTTTTCAGTGGTGGTGCCCAGATGGCCCAGTTCATCAAACCAGAATTTCGCATGTTCCAACTCGTTCTGAGCTGTTTTGTGGAAGATTTCAGCCAGCTGTTCATAGCCTTCCTTTTGAGCCACGAAAGCAAAATAGGTATACTTATTTCTGGCCTGGCTTTCACCGGCAAAGGCATCCATCAGATTCTTCTCAGTCTTGGTTCCTTTATATTTGTTTGCTTCTCCGGAAGATTCTTCTACCGGGACGAACTTGGATGCGGGCTGTTTGCAAACGGGACAGATAAAACCCTCAGTCAGTTCGCCTTCGTGGATATAACCGCAAATGGTGCAACGATATTTTGGCATGTTTTTTTCCTCCTTATACTTTGAGCCAGCCGGAAGCAATTCCAGCAGCCGATTAACTTCATCCATTGGGAATTCGGCATCCCATAACGCCTTCTGCTTTAATTGTTTTAGTAACTTTATGGTGCTGGGGCCCTGGGGGAGCAGGAACCCGGATTCTCTTAAGAGGTCCTCTGCCATGATCCGGTTGGATTCCTCCATGGCCTTGGCAAACTGGGCAGCTGCCTGAGTGTCGGCATCCTCTGCCAGCTCAGCCCAGAAGAATTCCTGTCGGGTTTTGCTTTCAGCCAGAGCAGTCATGACATTCACAACGCTGTTTCGCTTTGGTTGTGGCGGGGGATAGGAAGCGGGAGCCAGGGAGATAGCGTGGGAAGGGCATGCATCTACACAGGCCTGACATCCTTCCAGACATCTTTCCGGGTCAATCTGACCGGTTTCTGTATCGGTAGCACCGGTGGGGCAGACATAGAGGCAAAGGCAATCTTTGGTACAAAGACGAATGTTTCTAACTGCTGGCATAGCTTTCCCTCCTTTCTACCGGATGAATCTTGAGCCTTGGAACTTTACATACCGGGCAGATTTCAGGAGCCTCATCCCCGATGTAGACGAATCCGCAGATCTCACAAACAAAAATCCGGGTGTCTTTCAGCAGGGCGTCCCCTTTTTCTCCATAGGCATCCATATGGGATAACAGCATACGGGACACCTTTTCACCCCAAGTGAGGGCTCGCAGGGCTCCCCGGTCTTTGGCGGCTCCTGCAATTCGGTTGGCCTCGTTAAAGCCTGTATCCAAATCTGCTTCAAGTAAGCCCTCCAGTTCGGGGAAGGTTCTTTCTTCAGAGGGGGCAGACTTGCTTTTATAGTACTCAGCCAATCGAGTCAACAGACCGGCTTCTTCCGGCTTATACTGCTTTTCACAGCCTTTGGCCAGATTGGAGAACAGGGCGCTGAGTTCAGCCGGGCTTAATTCCCGGAGATCTTCTGCGTCCAGACTGGTTAAATCAACTGTTTCATTACTGCTGCTGCCGCTGTCCTGCAATTTAAAAGCTCCTTTAGAAGCCTTGCAGATGGGGCAGACCCAGTCGCCGGGAACCTGGTCCCAACCAGTACCGGGATTCAGACCGGATTCCGGATGGCCATCGGATTCGTCATAGACAAACCCGCATATAGAACAAACATATTTTGCCATAGCTTATTCCTCCTTTGTCCTATCATACCATTTTATTTCCCTATTATCAAAGGGGGAAATAGGGAAAACAGACGGAATAATTAAAAAAAATACTATATTGCTTAAGCAACTACAATTCTCATTCTTCATGATATAATGAAAGAAAACTATTCTTGTTGAACTGCTGACTACAGGAGGTGCGGAAATGGGTTTTGGCTTTGGAAAGGATACAAATGTGGAAAGAACCTTTGTCATGCTCAAACCGGATGCCCTGCAGAGGGGACTGGCCGGGGAGATCATCAGACGATTGGAAGGAAAAGGATACCGGATTCAGAAAGCGGAGACCCTGCGCCTGGATTCAGCCCTGCTGCGGAAACACTATAGCCATGTGGCGGATCAGCCCTTTTATCCGGATATGGAGGCATATATGACCTCAGGACCGGTTCTGGCTATGATCATAGAGGGGAAGGATGTAATCCGGGGGGTACGGATGCTGATGGGGGCTACCCGTTTTGAGGAAGCCCTGCCTGGAACGATTCGGGGAGATTTGGCAGGATCCACGACGAAAAACCTGATTCACGGGGCAGATTCCCCCGAAAATGCAGAAACAGAGATAAGACGATTTTTCGGAGAAGGAAAGGCATAGATGATGATGACAGAAGAACGGCGGTACAAAGGATTTCCGGAAACCCTGCTGTCCTGGTATGACCGGGAGGCCCGGGTTCTCCCCTGGCGAAGCGATCCGGTACCCTACAAGGTCTGGGTTTCAGAGATGATGCTGCAGCAGACCCGGGTGGATACGGTAATCCCCTATTTTCTAAGATTTATCAAGGAACTGCCGGGAATTCCAGAGCTGGCAGCGGTACCGGAAGACCGACTCCTGAAACTCTGGCAGGGTCTTGGGTATTACAATCGGGCCCGGAACCTGAAAAAAGCTGCGGAGATCATGATGGAAGAATACCAGGGACGGATGCCAGACACGCCGGAGCTGCTGGAGAAATTACCAGGCATCGGCACCTATTCGGCAGGAGCCATTGCCTCCATCGCTTTTTCGAAACCGGTGCCGGCTGTCGATGGAAACGTTCTTCGGATTTGCCTGCGACTGGAGGGAAGCCGGGAAGATATTGGAAGCCCGGCCACGAAAAAGTGGGCTGCCGGTTTGATTCGGCAGTGGATTCCTGAAGATCGCCCGGGAGACTTCAATCAGGCGCTGATGGACCTGGGGGCTACCATATGTCTGCCTAATGGTGAACCCCTTTGCGGGAACTGTCCCGTATCCCCGTATTGCCGGGCCAGGAACCTGGATTTGATTCGGGAGATTCCGGTAAAGGCTGAGAAAAAAAAGCGGCTTCAGGAGAAAAAAACGGTATTGCTTCTGGAGCATGGAAATGAAGTGGCTATTCGAAGGCGGCAAGAAGCCGGTCTTTTGTCCGGCCTTTGGGAGTTCCCCAATGTGGAGGGTCACCAGACCTGCGAGGAATGCTGGAATTATCTTGAAAAGCTGGGCATCACCATAATTGATATCAAAGCTCTTCCGGCTTCTCGCCATATATTCAGCCACCGGGAGTGGGCGATGACCGCTTGGCGGATCCAGACGGAAAAGATAGCCGGACCGGATGACTGGGTTTGGGTTTCCCGGGAAGAATTAGAAAAGAAGTACTCTGTTCCAACTGCATTCCGGGCTTATCGGGATATGAGATGAAAAGGATGGAGAAATCGTTAAAAAAGTATCAATTTATCAGAACTTTCTTGCAATAGGCAGGGATGGAAGGTATACTATTTAAAATATTACAATCAAAAGGAGGTAAATTATGTCGACACGAAAAAAACTAGGAATCGATTTTGGGGACATCGATCCAATCACGACCCGGGAGGACCGGATCCAATACATTAACTTTAAGCTGGCTTCCAAAGGACTGCCCATCTGCCGGCCTGCAGGACAAGAAGAGGACAGCGCCACCTATTTCATTGACCTCTTTGACGATATCATCAAGGATTACAAAGAAAAAACCAGAATGGTGGATGTGAATCAGGTGGGAATCCACAAACGGATCAACCAGTTCTTCCGAAACTATTTTTCAGATGCAGAGAATCCACCCGAGGGCATAGACGAATACCTGACTCTGGACCATTACGGACTGGCCAGAGAAATGTCCCTGCCGCCGGACAGCAATACCTTTGAGAACGAATACATCAATAGTTACCGGATTAAGCAGGGTGTTCTTCATAACCCCAGGCATGACCGGCGGACTACGGAGGGCTCCTTCCACATCGTTGAGGGAGGGCTCCCTATTCCCAATGATAAAAAGGCTGTCCCGAAAGAAACCTTCCGACGCCTCTACGCTGCAGCCATCAGCCCGCCGGAGGAGCTAAAAACTTTGCCCTTTACCATCAATCAGAAGGATCAGGCCAGAACCTTTGTGGCCTTGATGATCAAGCCCCTGGTTTCGCCGAAGGTTCCCGGAGTAAAGGGAGAAAAGAGGATGGAGGTCCTGTTCATGGCCCCCGGCGCCCTGGTTTCCAACCTGGACTTTCTGGAATCCGTTTTCGGTAACATGGGGGATCCGACCTTTCATAAGAACGATTCGGGACTGGATCTGGAAAAATGGTCCGGCCATACCGGTTACATCCTACTAGCCCCCCATCTGTCCAAGATGACCAAGAAGGAACTGGGGCTTCCTCCTGTTTCAGCCGCAACGGAAAGACAGAAGCGGGACGGGATGTGCTATGAAAAAGAGGATGAGCTTTACAACGGAGGCAATGCCTTTAAACTGACCTGCCGGGATAAGAGCGGCGTTGCGGTAACCCTGATTGCGGACAACTATTTTGGATATTCCAAGAAAGAAATCAAAACTCAAATCGGTTTTGCAGCCAACCTTTTCGGAAGCGTGGAGGAAGAACATGCAGGCGGCACCATTGCTTATCCTCAAAGAAATCTGGGGGTCAATTACAATGCCTTGGAGGATGCCAGCCTGGAGGGTTATAGTTTTGAAGAGGTGATTAAAAACTATGGATCCATCATGGATCTGCAGGAAGACCACTATGGCATCGACAAGGTCAACAAGCAGGTATTGTACCTGCCGGAAAATATCAAGGTCGATCTACACCGCAACGAGATTTCCTGGATGTATCGGGACAAACTGAGATCCATAAAGCTGCTGCCGGATTATTTTTACATCCTGCCCAACGGGGAAAAGCTCCACATTGAACGCCATCCGGAAGCTCCTGTATGGAAGCTGATCAGCACGGAAGCCACCGGGACCTTCTGCCATAAGCCTTGTACCGTTTCAGGAGGCGGAAAATCCGAAATTTCCAAGTCAATCAGCAACTCCATCATCTACGGCACCTATTTTGTCAACGATCTGAAAAAGGATCTGGATTATGTGGAGAAAATCCTGAAATATGATTATCGGAAGAGATGGAAGGACTGCCCGGATCGTACCAGACCTGCCCGTCCCATCCTGTCTGTAGACCGAACCCTGGGATCCGTAATCAAGCTGCTGACTCCTTCCCCCCTTTATACGGATGAATTCAACGCCTATGTATCGGCTATTCCCAATCATGTCAAGGCTCTGGTTTTCATGGTTAAGCGATTCTATCAGTATTCCTGGGGCGAAGACTGGCGCAGCCACTTTACGGTGGATATGATCAACGGTCAGCCGGGCCATGAATTGAAGTTTGACAACAGAAGCATTCGACCCAGTTATCTGAGAGTAGGTTTTGGGGATAACGATGCCTGGAGGATTTTCAAACTTCGAATGGATTTTATGCCCAGCGAAAAACTTCAGATGGAAGATGACATCACGGCGTCGGTACTAGTACCGGCTAAACAGCTGGAGCACATCAATCCGGCTTATCAGAATTCCAGCTACAAATTTGTTGCCAACTGCGAATATCGGTTCTTCCAGCGGCCTGATGATGCCATTATAAAAGGCTATGATCTGCAGGCAGAAAAAGATTTATCCAGCGATAACCTTTTTGCCACTAACTTCCAGCCCTTGACTAAAAAAGAGGTGGAAGAAATCAAAAATGATGTCATGAGCTATATCCGATACACAGAGCCCGTTCGGAAGCATATCGAAGATTTCCTGAAGGGAGAGGACGAATATTGCGTGGTATCCTCAGAGCCCCGACTAGTGGACGGAAAGCCCAGCAAGAATCCAAGATACCTGGAGCATCGGAAGGATTTCATGAATCCCCTGCAGATGCAGCTGGCTGAGGTGGGAGAACGTTTCGGAAGAAAAATTCCTCTGGATCATCCGGTACTGATGCCGGTCAACGCCATTCTGCCGGGTCGAAGAAACAATCCGCCGGGAATGGAAAACGGGAAGAAGATCCCGCCTCTCAGTGTATACAACCCGATTCATTACCAGGAAATGCCAGAGCTGTTCATGGATTTCATCAGCAGTCTGACGGGAAAATCCCCGTCCACTACCGGAGCCGGTTCCGAAGGAGCACTAACAAAGGCTCCCTTCAACATGCTGCTGCCGGTTTACGACCTGAACAACGCCCTCCTTTCCTATGTGTTGGGGGACTACAACATTTTCACCACTCCTGCCGGCCATATCGGAGCCAATGTAAAGGTGGATCACGATATTTCCATGCTGGTGCCGGAACTCTGGTCCCGGCTCAAGGAGCAAGAGCGGGATCCGAAAAAACTGATTGAAGAAGGGTCCTTTGAAAAGATAGAAGACTTTGAGTACAAGGGTGTAACCGTTCCCGCCAGCCGGCTGGGATATCGGATGACCGATGTCTTCTGTTACAAATACATGGGCAAGATTTTTGATGAACCCCAGAGTATTTTCAGCGAAGAAATCCTAAAGCCGGAACTCCAGAGCCTGGACGACTTTGTTGATGGAGTAATGAATATCGCCAATGGACAAAAAAAAGCAGCCGCCCATTATTTTGAAGACGGCAGCGTGGAAGATGCCATTCCGCCCATCAAAGCCCTGCTTCACATCATGGTCCATGGCCATTTTGAAGGGAAAGACCTGGGATCAGAAGAAATCAGGGATTTGTTCCGGAAGGAAACCATCCTGGCCAGTGATTGGTATCTGCAGAGGCTGAAGAACAAGCAGAAAACCGATATCAGCCTGATCGATAAAATGATCAGCAATCTGGAAGAGTTCATCAGCAATCCCATCAACGAATCCGTTATAAAGGAATTCCGATACGATGAACGGCTGGAAAAAGCAAAAGAAATGAAGGTTTATTACGAATCCGAGGCTTACCTGGAATCCCTTCAGGGTACCATCGGAGCAGCTGACATCGCCCTATAAATAACGGGAGGGGATATCGTGATCATCAGGGAGACGAAAGAATATGAAGCATTAGCCCGGATGTTTGAGGAAAATGGATTGGAAATCCAGTTGGACGAATTCCCTCCTGAGGGATTGATTCGATGCTGGGAAGCCATTTCTGAAGAGGATGGGAAGAGAATGGGAGCCATCGTGCTGGAAAAGCGGGACGGGGAGTATATCGTGGGAGACGTTGCGGTAGATCCTTCTTTCCGTCATCGGGACATTGGTACCCGGATGATGGAAGTCTTGTTGGAAGAAGCCCGCCTGAAGGAGGCCAAACGGCTGATGCTGGTGGCAAAAGTTCCGGATTTTTTCAAGACCTTCGGATTTGTGATCATTCCCCGGGAAGGAGCGCCTAAAATCAGCAAGTGCCTGGATTGTCCTCAGTTTAAGGTTTCCTGCTTTCCTGAAATCATGGAGCTCACCCTATAGCCCAATAAACTTTAAAGTTCTCCGACGAAGAAGGCAGAAAGGAAGCCCAGCATGGTGATGAAACCTGCAAAATTGTGGGTTTCTTCGAAGGCCTCCGGAATCATGGTATCCACGATCATGGCCAGGATGGCTCCAGCGGCGGCGGCTGTGATGATGGAGATGGTCTGGGCCGATGACTGGGAAAAAAACAGGTAACCCAAAGCACCGAAAATTGGGGTAGTCAGGGCGATGCCTCCCCAGACCAACAGGACGTAAGTTAGTTTTTTACCACCGTTTTTCATTCCGGCGGCGCTGGATAGTCCCTCCGGGATGTTTGAAACCAGAACCGCGGCCACCGTAACGAGGCTGACCACGCCGCCTTGAGCTATACTCAGTCCGATGACGATGGACTCAGGAATACCATCCAGCAATGCCCCAATGGCGATGGCCAGGGAATTGCTGGATGTTTTTATTTCATCCAGCTTGCCGCTGATATTGGATCGCTTTCGGTGTTTTGCCCCCTTTTGGCACAAGGCTAGATTGGCAAGGGTGTAAATGGTAGCACCTGCAAAAAAACCAATGCCGGTAGCCAGGAATCCACTGGATTCATAAGACTTGCCAACCAATTCAAAGGAAAGGGCAGAAATCAGCGCCCCGCTTCCAAAGGCCATGATGCCTGCCACCAGTCGCTGACTAAGGGGTGCCAAGTAGCCAATCAGAGCACCGGCAACCAGCGCAAGCCCGGCTAATCCGCTCCAGCCGGCAGCATAGAGCCACATCATCTCATTCATCATCGAATCCTCCTCCTGTTTCAGGATAGGGTCTGGTGTTTACCTAGGAATTTAGCCAATGGTTTCTTGACTATTTCATTACTCATTCCGTAAAGCAGGGTCATCAGGAAAATAAGAAGAAGATCCTGAAAGGACGGTGACTGAAAACCGAAAAAAGAGGCAGTTATCGGAACATAAGGCAGTAATATGGCCGCAGTCATGCTTACAAGGGTGAGCCCAGTCAGGACGCCGGAAGGGGCCCCGGATTTCCAGGCTGGCACCATCGACCGGATGGAAAATACCAGCAGCAATTCTGTCAGGACGCTGGCTATGAACCAATTGGTTTGGAGCACACTGGCGCCCCGTTGAAAAAATAAGGCGAAAAAGATAAAGTCAAAGACAGTACTGACCAGCCCCAGGGTAATGATGGTGGTGTAGAGGCCATGGGGATGAACCTCCTTTGGCTCTGCCAGTTCCTCTTCCGAAACTTTATCAAAGGCCAGGCTGATCATGGGAAAGTCGGACAGAAGATTGAGGAGGAGAAGCTGGCGGGGAAGCATGGGCAAAAAAGTCACCAGAAGGGTTCCGATGGCTACTGCATAAAAGTTTCCGAAATTGGAAATTAAAGTACCCCGTATATACTTCATGATATTGGCGTGAATCCTCCGGCCCATCCGGATTCCCTGGACGATGACCTGAAGATCTGAATCCAGAAGGATGATGTCAGAGGCTTCCCGGGCAATATCAGCAGCGGAAGGGACAACCATAGACACGTGAGCAGAACGAAGAGCAGGGGCATCATTAATTCCTTCCCCCAGATACCCGACCCGAAATTTTTTCTTTAGCATATGGATCAGTTCCAGCTTTTGTTCCGGGGTCGTTCTGGCAAAAACCCGGATATCCCCGATCCGATCTTCCCGTTCCGGAAGAGGCAGCTCAAAAAAGTCTTCGGCAAGAATCACTTCAGAAGCCTCCCGGGCTAATCCGGCTTCCCTGGCTACCGATTCCGCTACCGCTGCAGAATCTCCGGTGATGATGGTAATCAGGACGTTTAGCCCTTCTGCTTCCTGAATCGTTTGGGCAGCGGTGGTTTTAAGCCGATCGGAAAAGGACAGATAACCGGCTAATACAGGGCTCTTGCCATTATCTTGGGAAAGGGCCAGTACCCGGTGCCCCCGGGCTTCTTCCTGATGAATCCAGTCCTGATCGGCAGGGCTCATACTCAGTCCGGTGGATGCAATGGCTTCCGGACTGCCCCTGCGGATATGGAGAATGGTTCCTTCCGGTGTTTTCCAACGGGCACCGTTGCTTCGCAGCTTCGGATCGAAGGCCTCCTCCTCCAGCAGCTGGCTGGAACTCAGATAGGTTCTCAATTCTGGAGAAAGAGCTTCATCGCAAGCCAAATCAAAGGGTTCCGGGTAGCGAACTTCCAGCCGGGTTGAAGCAAAGCGACCGGCCAGTAAAAGTTCATCAGAAGTAGCCGCTACAGGTCTTACGCTGACCACATGAAGGGAATTTTCTGTCAGGGTTCCTGTTTTATCCGTGCAGAGAAGATTGACCAGCCCCAGATCCTGAATGGAAGACAACCGTTTGACCAGGACTTTTTTTTCCGCGAATTCCAGCGCCCCACGGGACAGGGAAAAAGTCACCACTAAGGGAAGGGCTTCGGGAATCACAGAAACGGAAAGGGCAATGGCAAATACCAATAGATCGGTAAAGGAGGCTTCGTGACCTTTGATCAGCATATTGGCCAGAATGATTCCGGCCAGGGTCAGGGACGATGCTTTGAGAATAAAGCTGCTGATTTTCGAAATCCCCAGATTCAGAAGACTTTGTTCTTTTGGGGCAGAAGAAAACTTCATCAGTTCGGCAAGCCTGGTAGAAGATCCGGTTTTCAGCACTTCGCCTTTTCCGTTTCCTGCCGTGATGATGGTGCCCTGGTACAGGAGGGATTCTTCTTCCGAGGCGGCGCCATCCCAGGAACTTTTAGCCACGGGAAAACTTTCTCCGGTAAAGGTGGTTTCATCGGCAAAGAGGGCACTGTTTTCAACCACCAGGCAGTCTGCCGGCACCAAATCTCCGCATTCCAGTACCACCAGGTCCCCCGGGACCAGATGGATGGAGAGGATTTCCTGGATTCGGCCGTCCCGGATTACCCGAATAGAGGGCTGGAGTAAAGCCTTCAGTTTATCGGCGGCTATTTTAGCCCGGTGTTCCTGGTACACATTGAGGAACACCCCAAAGAACAGGAAAAAGGCGATGAAAATCGTGTCCGTATATTGGCTGAGGACAAAGGTGATGACAGCGGCTGCCAGAAGAAGGAGGTTGAAAATTCCCCGCAATTGGTTCCAAATAACCAAAAGCAGCGAGTACTTTTTCTCTGGGATCCGATTTTCCCCGTATTGGGCCAATCGCACGGATGCTTCCTGACTGGTCAGACCGGTAAGTTCGTTCATGGGATTCACCTCCAGAAGAAGGGCACCATCGTATGGTTGTTGTTACCCCCATTATACTCCCGGCGAGTCAAAAAGCAAAAAAAAATCTGGGAAACCCGGTACCGTTCGTGATAAACTGAATGAAACAATTATAGAAAGGGAAAGAATAAAATGACGAAAAACAACATCGTGCTGATCGGTATGCCCGGATGCGGCAAGAGCACCATTGGCGTGGTACTGGCTAAGGTTCTGGGATACCGATTTTTGGATGCAGACTTGTTGATCCAGGAGCAGGAAGGACGTCGTCTTAGTCAGATTATTGAAGAGGAGGGTATCCAGGGATTTGACCGTATCGAGAATCGGGTCAATGCTTCCATCCAGGCAGAGCGTACAGTGATTGCCACCGGCGGCAGCGTTGTGTACGGCCGGGAGGCTATGGAACATCTGGGTGCTATCGGAACAATTCTATACATCAAGCTGCCCTATGGGGAGATTCAGAAGCGGCTTGGAGATCTGAACGAACGGGGTATTACCATTAAGGATGGACAGACCCTCTTGGATCTCTACAGGGAAAGGGTTCCCCTCTATGAAAAATATGCCCACCTGACTGTTGAGACAGATGGGCTGGAGCTGCGGGATTCGGTGAAGCGGATCAAAGAACTCCTTCTGGAGAACCAATTCATCTGAGTATATCAATTTCAAATCCTTTAAAACTGCCGATTCGGCAGTTTTTTTATTGACAGATTGGCACCTTGCTGGTATAGTAGTACCAAATAGTACTACTATACGGCGATGCTGCATCAAGCGGCTTAAGGAGGTATGGAATGGAATTGATTGAAATGCTGACCAATTTCGGCTTGACCCGGCAAGAAGCCGGACTCTATATTACGCTCTTGAAGGAAGGAGAGCAGAACGGCTATGAAGCAGCCAAGGCGACAGGCATATCCCGTTCCAATGCCTATTCAGGACTGGCTTCCCTGGTGGATAAAGGGGCGGCCTATATGGTGGAAGGCAATGTAGTCAAATACATTCCTGTTCCACCGGAACAATTTTGCAGCAATCATATCCGCAGGATGAAGGCACTGAAAGAACAGATTCTGACTGTTGCCCCCAGGAGGCGGGAGGAGCCGGAAGGCTATATCACCATAAAGGGAGCCGATTTGATACTGGATAAGATGAGGGAAATGATCGGAGGCGCCCGGGAGAGAATCTATCTGGCCGGAGATCAACCGGTGATCCGGCAATTGGAAGAGGAACTCCGGGCAGCAGGGAGACAGGAGCTCAAGGTAGTTCTGCTCACGGACCAGGAAACGGATTTGCCGGAAACCATCCTATACCAGAGGGAATCCAGACCGGGACAAATCCGCCTGATCGTGGATTCCACCTACGTATTAACCGGAGACATCGATGGGGGAAAGGATTCCACCTGTCTCTATTCCAGGAAAAAGAACCTGATCGACCTGATCAAGGATTCCCTGAAAAATGAAATCAAGTTGCTGGAAGCATCCAGCCAGAAGGAGAAGATCATATGAAGAAAACCTTTGTCACCAAAGAAAAATTGGAAGAAATCATCCAGCAGTATCCAACCCCCTTTCATCTCTATGATGAAAAGGGCATTCGGGAAAACGCCCGGAAGCTGAAGGAGGCCTTTTCCTGGAATCCCGGGTTTAAGGAATATTTTGCCGTTAAAGCTACTCCTAATCCTGAAATCCTGAGAATTTTACGGGAAGAGGGCTTCGGAGCCGATTGTTCCTCCCTGACCGAGCTGATGATGGCCGGTGCCGTGGGATTTTGCGGTGAAGAAATCATGTTTTCTTCCAATGTGACACCGGCAGAGGATTTCCGGATGGCTAGAAAAATGGGTGCTGTCATCAATCTGGACGACATTACCCACATCGACTTTCTGGAGGAAGTGGCCGGTCTGCCGGATATCATCAGCTGTCGGTTCAATCCGGGAGGTAACTTTGCCATCAATAACGCCATCATGGATACCCCGGGAGAAGCCAAGTATGGTTTCACCCGCCAGCAACTGACAGAAGGCTTCCGGATCCTGAAGGGCAAAGGAGTGAAGGGATTCGGCCTCCATGCTTTTTTAGCCAGCAACACGACAGGCAATGAGTACTATCCGGCTCTGGCGGCAATTCTGTTTCGCACGGCTGTGGAACTGAAGGAAGAAACGGGAGCTCAAGTTTCCTTTATCAACCTGTCCGGAGGAATCGGCATCCCTTATCGGCCGGATCAGCAGCCAGCAGATATCGAAGCCATCGCGGAAGGAGTTCGGAAAGCCTATGAAGAAATCCTGGTACCCGCTGGGTTGGGAGATGTGGCGATTTATACCGAATTGGGAAGATACGTGCTGGGTCCTTACGGATGTCTGGTTTCTACCGTGCTTCATGAGAAAAATACCCACAAGCGCTATGTAGGGCTGGATGCCTGTGCTGCCAACCTGATGAGGCCTGCCATGTATGGTTCCTATCACCACATCACGGTGGCTGGCAAAGAAGAAGCGGAAGATTCGGAATTAGTGGATGTAACCGGCGGACTTTGTGAGAACAACGACAAGTTCGCCGTGGACCGGATGCTGCCCCCCATTGAAATCGGAAATCGAATCATCATTCATGATACCGGTGCCCACGGATATGCCATGGGGTACAACTATAACGGAAAGCTTCGGTCAGCTGAGATTCTGCTTCAGTCAGACGGCGGATTCCGTCTGATCCGGAGAGCAGAAACTCCGGAGGATTATTTTGCAACGCTGTATATTCCAGGGGGGATGGAACGGAAAGGAGAATAAAGAGTATGGATTTTGTTACGGATAGAATCGCGGAGCGTCTGGGAGGCCAGTCCTTCGGCAAGGATACGAAAATTTATAAGTTTGCCATGATTAAGCAGGCCAAGGAGGAAGCCAGAAGAAAAAATCCGGAAAGAAAACTGATCGATATGGGAGTGGGAGAGCCGGATCAGCCAGCCGGTTCGGATATTGTCCAAATTCTGGCAGAAGAAGCGGGAAAACCGGAAAATCGGTTTTATGCGGATAACGGCATCCCGGAGTTTTACCAGGCCACCGCCCGCTACCTGGAAAGAGTTTACGGTTTCACCGGCATCAATCCGGAAACCCAGATTCTTCATGGAATCGGATCCAAGCCGATCCTGGCCATGCTTCCGGCCTGCTTTATCAATCCGGGAGACGTTACCCTGGCAACAGTGCCCGGTTATCCGGTCCTATCCACCTGGACCCGGTATATGGGGGGAGAGGTCTATGATCTTCCCTTGACCCGGGAAAATAATTTTTACCCGGACTTCCGGCAGATTCCAGAGGATATCCTGAAGAAAGCCAAATTGCTCTATATCAATTATCCGAATAATCCAACCGGACAGACAGCCACCCGGGAGTTTTATGAAAAGGTAGTGGGTTTTGCAAAAGAAAATGGCATCCTGGTCATTGCTGACTCGGCCTATGCCCACCTGACCTATGACGGAGAAGCTCCCTTGAGTTTCCTATCCACACCGGGAGCCCTGGAGGTGGGCATCGAGCTCCACTCCCTGTCCAAGGCTTTTAACATGACCGGATGGAGGCTGGCCTTTGCTGCGGGAAATGAAAAAATGATCAAGGCGTATGGCACCGTAAAGGACAATTCCGATTCCGGCCAGTTCCGGGCTATCCAGAAGGCGGGCATCTACGCCCTGGATCATCCGGAAATCACTGATCAGATTGCTGAAAAATATTCCAGACGCTTTGATCTGCTGGTCCCGGCCCTGCTGGAAGCAGGTTTTCAGGCAGCAAAGCCGAAGGGCTCCTTTTTTCTCTATACAAAGGCTCCCGTCGGCGCCGGCAATATTACCTTTGACGGTGCCGAAGAGGCAGCTCGTTTCTTGATTGAAGAGGGAGGAATTTCCGTGGTGCCCTGGAGCGATGCCGGCGAATATCTGCGTTTTTCTGTTACCTTTGAAGCGGATTCTGCAGAGGAGGAAGAAAGAATCATTCAGGAGGTTCAAGACCGGCTTGTTCGATTGAATCTTATATTTTAAGCCTGCGGACTTGTCGAAATCGGCGAAAAGGTGTAAACTATATCCATCCTGAAAGTGGAAGGAGACCTGTATGGCATCATTGACGACCTTTTCCTGGATTGCCATTTTTGCCCTGACTGCCATGGTAGTGAATACCATCGGCATCTATTTCATTTACAAAAATAAGGAATGGACGATTAAGAACAAAGACTACTTTCTGTGCTTTGCAGCAGGAGTCCTGATAGCAGCCCCCTTGCTTTCAGCTTTCCCGGAGGCGGTGGAATCTTCTCATCATGGAGCTGGGCTGGCGGCTCTGACCGGGTTTGCCTTTATGTTTTTCAGCAACAAGCTGATTCAGCACCGGACCCATCATGAGGAGCTGGCCTTTGGGATCACTGCCCTGGAAGGAATCGGCATCCACTCCTTTATAGATGGAATTATCTACTCGGTGACCTTCAATGTCAATACCATGACCGGAATCCTGGCAGGAGTCGGTCTGGTGGCCCACGAATTTGCAGAAGGAGTCATCACCTTTTCTGTATTGATTGCCGGAGGAATCAAGCCGAAGAAAGCCTTTTTCTTTGCTTTCCTGGTAGCGGCTCTGACAACGCCGGTGGGAGCTTTTCTGGCATATCCCCTGATCAGCCGTTTGAGCGAAGGGGCTTTAGGACTCAGTTTGGGATTCGTTTCCGGGGTACTGATCTATCTGTCTGCTTCCCACTTGCTTCCGGAGGGTCAGCAAAAGGGCCGGCGTCATTCCTACCTGGCTTTTACGCTGGGGATTCTCATTGCCCTGGTGCTCTTTGCTTTTCACTAAGAATTGTTTGCCAAATTGAAAATATTTTAATGTATTTCCAAATTTGGCCTTTACAAAAGCCTGTTAAACCTTTATCATAATACAGGATGAAGATAACCATGAAGGTTATAGTGCCCGAAGCTTTCGGGTCTATATTTTCGTGGTTTTTTTATGCTTAAATACAACTTGGAGGACATTTAAATGACGAACCGAATGAAGAAGGCACTTGTTTTATTGATGGTCTTTACCTTGATATTCTCTCTAATTGGCTGTGGATCCGAAAATAGCCAGGGGGAAAGGCGGTCGGATGAACTGATATTAGCAGTGGGGGGAGAACCGGACGATGGCTTTGATCCCACCACTGGATGGGGAAGATATGGGTCTCCTTTGTTTCAAAGCACTTTACTGACCAGAAACAATGATTTAGAAATCGTGGCGGATCTGGCGGAGGATTATCATGTAAGTCAGGATGGCCGAACCTGGACTTTTTACTTAAGGGACGATGTAGTGTTCTCTGATGGAGAACCTCTAACCGGCGAGGACGTGGTATATACCTATGAAACAGCTGCCTCCAGTGGATCCGTTGTGGACCTGAGCGTCATGGAATCCGTAAAGACGATAGATGAATATACGGTTGAAATCAATCTTAAGAAGCCCCAGTCAACTTTTGTCAGCATTGCAGCATCCTTGGGTATTGTACCGGCCCATGCCCACGGAGCAGACTATGCTTCCAATCCCATTGGATCTGGTCCATATAAATTTGTTCAATGGGATAAGGGGCAGCAGTTGATTGTTGAAGCGAATGAGAACTATTATGGGGCGAAACCCTATTTCAATAAGCTCACTTTTCTGTATCTGAGCGAAGAGGCTGCCTACGCAGCGGCAAAATCCGGACAGGCTGACATTGTATCCATCGCTCCCCAACTGGCTTCCCGAGAGGTCAAGGGCATGAAAGTCCTGGCAGTGTCTTCCGTAGATAACAGGGGAATCTCCTTTCCCTTCACAAAAGCAGGTCAGTTTACAGCGGAGGGTATTCCAGTGGGAAATGACGTCACATCGGATTTAGCCATTCGTAAAGCCATGGATATCGCTGTGGACCGGCAAACTCTGGTTGACGGAATTTTATTCGGATATGGCAGCAAGGCCTATTCCGTCTGTGACGGGCTGCCCTGGTGGAACGAAGACACGGTATTTGAAGACAGCCAGATCGAAGAAGCCGCATCAATTCTGGCAGAAGCAGGCTGGGTGGATGAAGACCAGGATGGAGTTCTTGAGAAAGATGGAATCAAGGCAGAGTTCACTCTGGTTTATCCTGCAGGTGACAGTATCCGTCAATCCCTGGCTCTGGCTGTTTCCGATCAAATGGCACCTCTTGGAATCAAAATTAATCTTGCGGGGCTGAGCTGGGATGAAATTGAAACACGGATGTACTCCGACGCGGTTCTTTTTGGATGGGGAAGTCATGACCCTCTGGAAATGTACAATCTGTATCATAGTTCTACAGCAGGTACCGGATATTACAACACGACCTATTACCAAAACCCAACGGCAGATGGATACATGGAATCAGCCTTGAGAGCATCGACGGAAGAAGAAGCCCTGGACTACTGGAAAAAGGCTCAATGGGATGGAGAATCCGGATTCAGCTCCAGGGGAGATGTGGTCTGGTCCTGGCTTGTCAATTTGGATCATGTGTATCTTGTTTCTGAAAAGCTGGATTTAGGACAGAATCGGATTGAACCTCATGGTCATGGTTGGCCTCTTACAGCCAATGTTCAGGAATGGAAACGGGTAGAGTAATGAATTCTCTGAAGTATTTAGCAAAGAAAGGTCTGAGGATGCTGACCCTGCTGATTGCAGTCAGCATTCTTTCCTTTGTTTTGGTTTCCCTTTCCCCCATCGATCCGGTCCAGTCTTATATCGGGGCGGACATGATTCGGGTTTCTGAAGAACAAAGACAGCAGATTGCTGAAAACTGGGGATTGGATCAACCACCGGTTACACGATTTTTGAAGTGGGGAAGCAATTTGATCCAGGGGGATTTTGGGACCTCTTCCATATACCGGGCACCTGTTTTGCAGGTAATCGGGGAGCGTTTCATCGCTTCAGCTTTTCTGATGGGTGCAGCCTGGGTCCTCTCCGGTGTCCTTGGCTTTATCCTGGGCATATTGGCAGGGATGAACCAGGGAACCTTGTTGGATCGCGGAATCAAGTTGTACTGCCTGATAATGGCTTCGACCCCCACTTTTTGGCTGGGGCTGCTGATCTTGATGGTATTTTCGGTGGGATTGGGCTGGTTCCCCATTGGATTGGGGGTACCAGCAGGTGTCCTTCAGGGAGATGTCACCCTTTGGGACAGAATTTATCATCTGATACTGCCCGCTTTGACCCTAAGCGTAATCGGAGTGGCCAATATTGCTCTTCACACCCGGCAGAAGCTGCTGGATGTGCTGAGCAGCGATTATGTGATTTTTGCACGGGCAAGGGGAGAAGAGGGCTTTGCTCTTGTCTGGCGGCATGGAATCCGAAACATCGCTCTCCCTGCCATATCTCTTCAATTTGCATCCTTTAGTGAACTGTTTGGTGGTGCAGTCTTAGCAGAGCAGGTTTTTTCCTATCCTGGCTTAGGACAAGCGACGGTTCAAGCGGGGCTGAGGGGGGATGTACCACTCTTGCTCGGGCTGGTAATCATCAGCACGGCTTTTGTATTCGCAGGCAATTTTATTGCAGATATCATCTATTCCATTATTGACCCTCGTATTAAGGAAGGGAGGAGAAATCATGATTAATCGCCGGCAAAAGGTCTTCCTCTATACCGGTTTCTCCTTGATTCTGATTGTTGGGATTTTATTGGCAGATGTGTTTGTGTCGGTCGAAAACCTCAGGACGGATTTTTCCCAGCAGAGCCTGGGTCCTTCTTTTTCCCATTGGTTCGGTACAGACTGGTTGGGCAGGGATATGCTTTTACGAACCGTAAAGGGACTTGCCCTTAGTGTTAAAGTCGGTGTAGTTGCTTCCTTGGCCAGCACCTTAATTGCCTTGTTGCTGGGAGTCTCCGCAGCCATATTTGGGAAAAGGACGGACGCTTTCATTTCCTGGTTGACGGATCTGTTTCTGGGAATCCCTCATCTGATACTTTTGATACTAATATCCTTCGCTCTTGAGGGAGGGGTTCGGGGAGTCATCATCGGTGTTGCTCTGACCCATTGGCCAAGCCTTACCCGAATCATTCGGGCAGAGGTGCTTCAGCTTAAAAGCATGCCTTATGTTCAGGCCTCTATTCGGTTCGGAAAGAGCCCCTTTTATGTTGCCAGAAAACATATGCTGCCCCATCTGATGCCCCAGCTTATGGTGGGTTCGATACTCTTGTTTCCCCACGCAGTGCTCCATGAAGCTTCCATTACTTTCCTGGGATTTGGACTGGATCCGTCTCGCCCGGCAATCGGGATCATCCTGTCGGAATCCATGAGGTACCTTACAGGTGGCTATTGGTGGCTGGCTGTTTTTCCCGGATTAGCCCTTCTTGTCGTAATCCGTCTGGTCGATGTGGTTGGTGATAACCTGCATATGATTTCAGACCCTCAGCAGGGTCAATTGTAGAAAAGGAGAATCGATGGAAAGCAAAGAAATCGTAGCACCCCGGCAAGAAATCTTATTGGAAGTGCGCAATCTTTCTGTATCCTTTGTTCAGTATGAAAAAGGGCTGCGGCAGCGTATCTTTCATCCTATTAAGGATTTAACCCTTGATATCCGAGTAGGTGAAGTTTTAGCGGTGGTAGGATCCAGCGGTTCGGGGAAAAGCTTGCTGGCCCACAGCATTTTAGGCATTCTGCCCCCCAATGCAACCCAGGCGGGTGAAATGATTTATAAAGGAGTCAGGCTGATACCGGAAGAACAGAAAAGGCTTCGCGGAAAAGAAATTACCCTGATTCCCCAATCCGTCAATTATCTCGACCCTCTGATGAAGGTCGGAAAGCAGGTACGGTATACAGCAGGAAAAGGGAAGGGAAAAATCATTCAGGAAAGCCTTTTTCACCGTTTCCATCTGCCGGCAACGGCTGGGGAAAAGTATCCTTTTCAACTATCCGGGGGGATGATCCGCCGGGTGCTGATATCCACCGCTATCAGCGGAGGAGCCCAGTTGATTATTGCGGATGAACCGACACCGGGGCTGCATCCCGATGCGTTGAAAAAGGTTCTGAAACATCTCCGGGATTTGGCTGATGAAGGAAGAAGTATTTTATTTATCACCCATGACCTGATGGCAGCCCGGTCCATTGCTGATCGCATAGCCGTAATGAATGCAGGAGTTACCCTGGAAATAGCTGAAGCAGAGAAATTCACCGGCAAGGGGGAAGGTTTGATTCATCCTTATTCCAGAGCCTTGTGGAGAGCTCTGCCAGAGAATGAGTTCTTCCCTGTTGCAGATGACTTTGGTGATGAATGTGAGTCAGAAAGGAAATAAGATGCGGTTACAAGGAGAGAATCTTTCTTTTCGTTACGAAAAAGGCCCCTGGGTCATCCGGGATTTTTCCGTGACCATCGAATCCGGTGAAATCTTAGGCCTTTCCGGGCCTTCCGGACAAGGTAAAACAACCATAGCACGTTTGCTTGCCGGTTATGAAAAACCGAACCGGGGCCGGATCACCATAGATGACCAAGTCTATCCGATTAAAGGATTCCATCCGGTTCAGTACATTGCCCAGCACCCGGAGAGGGCGGTTAATCCCCGCTGGCGGATGGGGGACATCCTGGCAGAGACGGGGGAACCGGATTTAGCCATTCTGGAGGAACTGGGGATCGAATCCCATTGGATGGACCGTTGGCCGGGAGAACTGTCTGGAGGAGAGCTTCAGCGTTTTTGCATCGCCCGGGCCATAACGTCGGGAACCCGATTTCTGATAGCGGATGAAATCACCACCATGCTGGATGCCATCACTCAAGCCCGAATTTGGCATTTCCTGACCCGAATCTGCCGGGAGAGAAGCATCGGCCTTTTGGTGGTCAGCCACGACCCGACTCTCCTGGGACGGATTTGCGACAATATTGTCGAATTAGAAGGAAAGTAAGGATTATTAAGGGAAATAAAAGATTATTCCCGTATGACATGGGCTTTTCACTGTGCTACATTGAAATCAGAAGGTACGTTTCTGATTCCAACACAGAGCAAAGGAGGATGGTCCTATGTCAGGGAAATTTGTATTAAAAGAAACTTCTTCAGGAATGAAGTTCGACTTGAAGGCCGGAAACGGTGAAGTGATTCTCAGTTCTCAAGTGTATTCAACTATTCAAGCGTGCCGGAAGGGCGTGGAAAGTGTCCGGGCCAATGCAAAGGACGGGGCTATTGAGGATCAGACCCTGGAAGCCTATATTCCGGAAAAACATCCCAAATTTGAACTGTATATGGATAAGGCAGGGGATTTCCGCTTTCGGCTGAAGGCTAAGAACGGCCAGATCGTTGGTACCAGCGAAGCTTATAAATCCAAAGCCAGCTGCCTGAAGGGCATTGAATCGGTCCGGAACAATGCTCCGGAAGCCCCCCTGAAAGAATGATAAGCAATATTCCTTCCCATGAGGCCCCCTGGGGCCTTTTTTCGTGGAAATATCTGGGTAAATACCGGATTTTGAGGTATAATAGGGTTATGTTATTAAATGCAATTAAGGAGGACGACCATGGAGTGGAAATTTGAAGAAGGAAGAATTTTCAGCCTGAGTGACTCAGGCGAACTGATGGCGGAAGCAACCTATGAGGTCCTGGCTAATGGGAATCTGAATATTGACCATACCTATGTCAACCCCAGTCTTCGGGGACGGGGCATCGCCGATGAAATGATGAGGGTGGTGGCCGAATATCTGAGAAGGGAAGGCTGTAAGGCGGTGGCATCCTGTTCCTATGCCCATATCTGGTTTGAGCGGAATCAGGAAAAGTATGGCGATATTTTATCCGGCAATCAGGAGGATGTGGACGTGGCCTGTAAAATAGGCGGACCCCACTGATCAGGAAAGGCATTTTATGAGTATCAAACGGATTGGAATTTCGGGAATGGGTGCCCTGGGCATCTTGTACGGTCACTATTTGACGGAGAAGCTGGGAAAAGATTCCGTTTATTTTATCATGGATGAACCGCGGCTTCGGCGATTTAACCAGCAGCACCCCAACTGTAACGGCAAAGAAACAGATTTTCAGGTATTGGGGGATCCGGGGGAATCACCACCGGCGGATCTCCTTATCTTTGCTGTTAAAGCAACGGATTTGGAGAAATCCATGGAGACAGCGGCACCCCACATCGGGGAGGAAACCATCCTTCTTTCCCTGCTCAACGGGATTTCCAGCGAGGAAATCCTGGGGGAGCGGTTTGGTAAGGGGAGAGTCCTATTTTGTGTAGCCCAGGGAATGGATGCAGTGAAAATCGGCCATCAACTGACCTATACGAAAATGGGTCACCTGCTGGTTGGTGTCCCGGAGGATGAGTCTGAAAAGGGCCCCTTACTGGATGAGGTCTGCCGCCTTTTCGATGAAATCCGGCTTCCCTATGAGCGGGATCCGGATATCAGGCGCCGGATCTGGAGCAAGTTCATGCTCAATGTGGGGGTCAATCAGACGGTCATGGTTTGGGAAGGCACCTATGGCACCATCCAGCAGCCAGGACCTGCCCGGGAGCAGATGAAGGCGGCTATGAGGGAAGTCATTCAGCTTTGCCGGTGTGAGGGGATTCCCGTTACAGAGGAGGACCTGGAATACTATGTAGCCCTGGTTGATACCCTGTCTCCTGACGGGATGCCCTCCATGCGCCAGGACGGACTGGCCGGGAGGCTTTCTGAAGTGGAATTTTTCGCCGGCACGGTACTGAAACTGGCGGAAAAACATCACTTGGAACTGCCGGTAAACCAAGAACTATATAAAAGGATCAAAGCTATGGAAAGCCGTTACATCAAGTAGCGGCTATTGGTGTTTCAAGGAGGAATCAGGATGCAGGACTACGAAAAACTGGGAATCTTCTATCTGGGCAGGGAATACGATCTGGACAGCGGAAAGCAGTCGAATCAACCGGTGCTTTACAAATCCAAGGATCTGACCACCCATGCAGCCATCATCGGAATGACAGGCAGCGGAAAAACAGGGCTGGGGATCAGCTTGGTTGAAGAAGCTGCTCTGGACAATATTCCCGTCATTGCCATCGATCCAAAAGGGGATATGGCCAATCTGGCCTTGACCTTTCCTCAGCTTCGGGGAGAGGATTTTCTTCCCTGGATTAATAGGACGGAAGCTGCCACCAAAGGCCTGTCCCCTGAAGAATATGCCCAACAGCAGGCGGTTTTCTGGAAAGACCAGCTCGGCAGCTGGGACCAGCCCCCGGAGCGTATCCAGAAGCTGAAGGATGCAGCAGAAGTCCGGATTTATACCCCGGGAGGCTCTGCCGGGATTCCCGTTTCCCTGCTTCAGTCTTTCGCTGCTCCTCCAACCTCTGTCCAGGGGGATTCGGAAGCATTTCGGGAAAGAATCCTGGTAACCGCCACCAGCCTGCTTACCCTGGTGGGCTGGAATGGAGACCCCTTTACCAGCCGGGAACATATTCTGGTATCCAGTATCCTGGACTCCAGCTGGAGCCATGGGAAAAGCCTCTCCATGGCAGAGATGATCGGCGCCTTGCAGAATCCACCGATGGAACGGATCGGAGTCATGGATATGGAAAGCTTCTTCCCGTCCAAAGAACGTTTTGGATTGGCCATGCTCTTTAATAATCTGCTGGCTTCCCCCAGTTTTAAGGTTTGGATGGAAGGGGAGCCCCTGCAGATCGATCGTTTCCTTTACAATGAGAACGGAAAGCCCCGGGTATCGGTGTTTTCTATTGCCCATCTTTCCGACAAGGAGCGGATGTTCTTTGTCACCATGCTCCTCAATGAACTGATTTCCTGGATGAGGAGCCAGTCCGGTACGGGAAGCCTGAGAGCCCTCCTCTACATGGATGAGCTCTTCGGCTATCTGCCTCCCACCGCCAATCCCCCTTCCAAAACTCCGCTGCTGACCTTGCTGAAACAAGCCAGAGCCTTTGGCCTGGGGCTGGTGCTCTCCACCCAGAATCCGGTGGATCTGGATTACAAAGCCATGTCCAATATGGGCACCTGGTTCATCGGCAGGCTTCAGACGGAACAGGATAAAGAACGGGTCATTTCCGGTTTGGAGGGAGCTTCTGCCGGTGGTGGATTTAACCGGAAGGAGATTGAAAAAATCCTGTCCGGGCTTGGGAAAAGAATCTTCTATCTGCACACCGTTCATGAGGACCAGCCGGTGATCTTCACTACCCGGTTTGCCCTGTCCTATCTGGCGGGACCCCTGACCCGGGAGCAAATCGCATCCTTGCCAAAAGGGAAGGAGACTCCTGCGCTTGGTTCAGCGGAAGGGACTGCATCGGTACCTGCCCGTGGGGAATCCGCCGGGGCAGGCTTCGGGGATATGTCCTCCGATGCTCCGCCGATTCTGGATCCCAAGATTCAGCAGGTCTATCTGCCGGGCGCAGGAGTATCGGCAAATCCAGCTTACCGGCCCGTGATTCTTGGAATGGCAGAAATGATGTACAGCAACGCCAAATATGGTATCAGCACCTCAGAGCGGATAGCCCTGACTGTCGATATTTTCGATGGGCCGGTTCCGGTGGACTGGAATCGATCCATCCCCATGGACCTGGTTCCGGAAGAAGTGGAAAAACAGCCGATGGATGGAATCCCCTTCCTTCCCCTTCCTTCAGCGGCCGCTCTGGCCAAGAACTACGTTGTCTGGGAGAAACTTTTTCTTCAGTATTTGAGGACAAACCGCAATCTGGAACTTCTCCGGAGCCCTTCCCTCAAAGAAATCTCCGCAGTGGGAGAAGAGGAACGGGATTTTCGAATCCGTCTTCAGCATCTGGCCCATGAGAAGAGGGACGATGAGGTTGAAATCCTGAAAAAGAAATATCAAACCAAATTCCAGTCTCTGGAAAGCCGATTGATGCGGGCTCGCCAGACCATGGAAAATCGAAGCACCCAGGCCAACCAGAGGAAGATGGAGGCAGCTGTATCAGCAGGAACGGCCATTCTGGGGGCATTGTTTGGCAAAAAAACCATCAGCGCAACTTCTATTTCCAAAGTAGGTACTGCTGTAAAGAGCACCACCAGGGCCATGAAAAGCGGAGAGTCCATCGCTCAGTCCAAAGAAACTCTGGAAACCCTGGAAGCACAAATGGCCCAATTGGAACAGGAGCTGGAACAGGAGATCGCAAAACTGACGGAAAAATATGAAATTTCTCAGGAGAATCTGGAGAAAGTGACGATTCGACCGGCAGCCGGGGGGATTGCCCTTCAGTTGTTTGCTTTGGGATGGGTATTGGAGTAAAGCATTGGCCATGTTGAAGAAAAGGGGGAAATCTGAATGGAAAAAATCATTGATCTGAATCAGACAATCTATCAAATTCATGAACAGCATCCGGAAATTCGTGAAATCATGGCAGAGATGGGTTTTCAGGATATCACCAAACCGGGCATGCTTCAGACAGCTGGGCGTTTCATGACCATCCCCAAGGGTGCGGCCATGAAAAAGATGGACCTGGATGTGATTCGCAAAGCATTGGAGGAGAAGGGGTTTACGGTAATTGGTTAACGCCGGATAAATATTTTCGGGTGTGAGGATAAAGGAGGATCAAGATGAGCGAGTATATCAACAATCGGGAAATGAGAAAGAATACCATCAAAGAGATCATTCGTCAGCTCCATGAAGGGAAAACGGTAGAAGAAGTAAAGTCTCTGTTCGAAGCCAGTTTTGACGGAGTTACTGCTTCGGAAATCTCTGAAGCAGAGGGAGCGCTGATTGCCGAAGGCCTTCCAGTGGAAGAGGTGCAGCGGCTCTGTGATGTCCATGCTTCCGTCTTTAAGGGAAGCATAGAGGAAATCCATCAGGACCAGACGGATATTCCGGGGCATCCACTTAGCGTCTTAAAGAGAGAGAATCGGGAACTGGAACGGATCATGGCAGAAGAGGTCCGGCCTTATCTGAACCGATTGGATGAAAGTTCAGGGCTGGAGGGTTTGCGCCACGGTTTGCGGAAGCTGCTCATTATCGACATCCATTATTCCAAAAAAGAAAATCTTTTCTTCCCCTACATGGAAAAAGCAGGGATTACGGCTCCTCCTCAGGTCATGTGGGGGGTTGATGATGAAATCCGCCAGATGATCAAGGATGCTCTGGCCTATGCAGAAAGTCAGCCGGAGGATCAGGAAGGAATCCGAAACAAAACAGAGGAGACCCTGACCAAGGCGGAGGATATGATTTTTAAAGAAGAAAACATCCTGATACCCATGCTCCTGGAAAATGTCACCCAGGAAGAATGGAAGACCATTGCCGATGAAAGCGGAGAGATCGGGTTTATTATTCCGGATGTGCCGGAATTTATCCCTTCCGGCGAACCAGCTTTTGATGCTGTCAGCGGACTGCAGACTGAAACCGTTGACGGGCGGATTCAGCTACCCACCGGATTTTTCCTGGGAAAGGAGCTGACCCATATGCTCAATACCCTGCCCTTCGATATCACCTTCGTAGCCAAGGATGACACGGTCCGATTCTTCTCTCAGGCCAAAGACCGGATATTCCCCAGAACCAAAGCCATCATTGGTCGGAATGTTTCCAATTGCCATCCTCCGGCCAGCGTTCACGTCGTTGAGCAGATCGTCGAGGATTTCAAGAGCGGGAAGAAGGACCAGGAAGACTTTTGGATCAAGATGGGTGACAAATACGTGATGATCCAGTACTTTGCCGTGAGAGATGAGCAGGGAGAATACTTGGGTGTGGTGGAAGTCACTCAGGATATCAAGGGAATCCAGGCCCTCACCGGTGAAAAGCGGCTGGTGACCGAATAAGGATTCCGAAGTTTAAACGGAACGTTAAAACAAAGGGGGAAAGAACCGGCTCAATCGGTTCTTTCCCCCTTTGCTTCTATTGAAGGGATTTTTTCAGCTCCTCCACCTTTAAGATACGGAAGGAATTCTGATAATAATCAATGAGGCCTTCTTTCTTCATCCTGGCCAGCTCCCGGCTCATGGAGGGCCGGGATACATTGAGATATTCGGCCAGCTCATTTCGGTTGGGCAGAATACGGAAAGTGGTGCTTCCGGCCTTATGAAATTCACTGAGTAAAAAAGCTGCCAGCTTTTCCCGCATGCCCTTTAGCATGAGAAGTTCGATTTTTTCTGTCAGCCCCATGTTTTTTTCGCCCAGGATGGTCATCATGTTTTCGATTAGCCGGATGTGGAATCCACAGGAGTTCCCGCAGGAGACGATGATCCGCTGGTAGGGGATGAACAGAATTAGGGAAGGCTCCTTCACCCGGACGGCCACTGGTGAAATCCGGTGGGAAGTGCAGACGATGCCTTCTCCGAACATCCCGGAAGGCCCCAGGAAATGAAGGATGTGTTTGGCACCTGCCGGATTCTCCTTTGAAATTTCAATGGAGCCTGACAGGACTACCCCAACATGGTTGACCTGATCTCCCGGCAAAAGGATGAACTCTCCAGCCCGGTAGGACTTGGTATAGGAGTTGATGCAGCTTAGTAAAAACTCATAGTCTCCGGGATCGATCCCGGAAAAGAGGGGGCACTGAGCGAAAACCTTCTGGTGTTCCGGTTGAAGCATTGGCGATATTCCTCCTGTGAAAAAATAATGGTATTGTAGCCGAAGCTACAATACCATTATATCGGATTTCTGACTTTTTTGCCGGTTTATTTTTTGGAATCCAGATAGCTGTTCAGCTTGCCCACCAGGGTATCGGAATCAATTCCGTGAACCATACAGGCATCAGAGAGGGATTCCATTTGAGATGAGGGGCAGCCCAGACAATGCATGCCGGATTCCATCAGGATGGGGGCAAACCCCGGATCTGCCTGCAGCAGCTGACCGATAACCATATTCTTTTCTACTCTTTCCATATTCGTTCCTCCAATTTTCAATTAAGGTGTTTGCTGTTGATCATGAACCTACTATAGCATAGAAAAAACCTACGACTTGTAGCCATGGCTACATAACAAAGGGTTTTTTTGCCTTATAATCGGATTATCGATAAAAACAGCAAGCTGGATCCGGTCAGGATCCTTGATAACCAGATTCCCTTACAGGGAGAAAATAGAGGAGTAGAAAAGATGAGCGCATTTTTAGGACCGATCCATCATTGGATGTACAACAAAATTCAGATTCAGCAGGATATCGTGGATGAAGCAGTAAAAATCAGCAAAGAGGATATTCCGGATCTGGAAAAAGAACTGGAGAACACCTTTGGGCCTGCAGAAAGGCGAAATCTGGCCGATGCCATCGACCACACCAACATACACGGCTGGCTGCAGGATCACGTATCAAGAGTAGAAAACAAGTTGGCCTATACAGCAAAAAAATTGGAAAGCCTGGACCCCTCCTACCGGGAGCAGCTTCGGGGAATATTCCGAAGAAAGGGAAGGGAACTTTCTCCCAAGCTGGCCGGGGCCAGTGCCAAGGAAGCCTATAAGCTGATGTTTGACAGTTTGCTGGATGGTATGCCCTGTGACCATGCCTCCTCCATTTTGGAAGAGGGGGAAGACCGAATGGTGTGGAAGAGAAATGCCTGTGTCCATGCACCCTATTGGGAAGCCAATCAGGCAGATGTAGCCGGCTACTATGAGATGAGGGATTCCTTTATGGAAGGGCTGATTACCGATACGGGATTTGTATATAAAAAGCTGGATGACGTGACGGCCAGCCTGTCTAAGGAGGTTTAAGATGAACGGAATAGAGATTTTAGTACAGGAGCATGACGCCATCCTGCGGATGCTTCAGGTAATCCGTAAAGCCAGCATGAAAGTGATGAAGGGTGAGGAGATCATTCATGAAGATTTTCTTAAGATGGCCGATTTTGTGGCCAATTATGCCGACGGCCTTCACCACGGAAAGGAAGAAAAATTTCTGTTTCAGCATATGCTGGAGGAATTGGGACAGATGGGGAAAAACCTGATAACCCACGGAATGCTGGTGGAACATGATCTGGGGAGACTCTATATGAGTGAGCTGAAGGCAGCCCTGTCCCGGGTCCGGGAAGGGGATGAAGAAAGCCGGCTGGACGTCATCGCCAATGCCGTGGGATATGCTAATCTACTGTCCAGGCACATCGAAAAAGAAAACAGCGTCGTTTTTCCCTTTGCTCAGCGATCCTTGAAACCAGAAATTCTGGCGGAAGTGGATCAGCGATCGGCAGAGTTTGAAAAAGAGCAGGAATCTAAAGGTCTGCAGCATCATTATCTGACTATGCTGGCGGAATTGGAAGTAAAATATCAATAACCTGTTGACAATCCTGTCCGAGTTGATTATTATAGTATATAAATTTGCTAAAATTTTAACAAAATATTGTCGAACCTGGGATGCCCCCGATATTCAACAGTCAGGAACTTGTTCATTAAGTTCAAAAGGATGGTATTCGAGAGGAGACAAAAATGCATAATTTTAAACGTTTCAGCTTTTTCATGCCTGGGGAGACCTGGATTGGTTTCAGTGCCGTGGAAGAGCTGGGCAGGTCATTGATCAAAAAACGGGTGGACAGGGGATTGATTGTCACCGATGAATTCATGGCAGGCTCCAAGGTTACGGCCAAGGTGGTTGAAGTACTGAAGGAGTCCGGGATCGAGACCTTTATCTACAGCGGCGTCAAGCCGGACCCGACAACGGATCAGGTTTCGGAAGCCGCTATTGAATTTAAAAAGAATCGCTGCAATGCTCTGATTTCGATCGGAGGAGGCAGCCCCCACGATTGCGCCAAAGCAGTCAAGTATTTATTGGTTCGGGGCGGGGTGTGTGAAAAGGATAAGGTGATCCTGGCCGCGGTCAATACCACCGCTGGCACCGGGAGCGAACTGACCAAGTTCGCCGTGATCACCGACCCGGAAAACCAGACTAAGACGCCCATTGTGGATGAAATCATCATTCCGGATATCGCCGTGGATGATACGACCCTGATGATGGACATGCCCAAAGGCCTTACCGCTGCCACCGGCATCGATGCCATGGCCCATGCCATAGAAGCCTTTGTATCAACAGAACGAAACTACATCATCGGCTGTACGGCTATGGAAGCTATACGGCTGGTGGACAAATACCTGGTGATGGCTTACAACCAGGGAGACAATGTGGAAGCCCGGGACGGAATGGCTTATGCCCAGTACCTGGCCGGAATGGCTTTTTCCAATGCAGGTCTGGGAATCGTCCATGCCATGGCCCATCAGCTGGGGGCAACCTATCACCTTCCCCATGGGGTAAGCAATGCCATGCTGCTGCCTTCCTGCATCCGGTACAACGCGGCCAAGGGCTGTGACCTGTACGGAGAAATCGGCAGGGAACTGAAGCTGTTCCATGGCAACTTCAGTCCGGAGATCGCCGGAGAGAAGTTTGCCGGATATATTGCCCGTCTCAACAAAGAAATCGGGATTCCGGCCAACCTGAAGGAAGCCGGTGTGAAGCCGGAAGATTTTCGGGAAATGGCTGAAAAAGCCCTGCAGGATGTCTGCATGGAAACCAATCCGGCAGCGCCCACCCTGGAGGATGTGATCGGGGTTTATGAAGCCGCCTATAAAGGGACCACCCTCCGATAACCATTGCGTACAACTACACTTAAAATATACAAACCTGAAGAGTCCGGACTCCTCCGGGCTTTTCGGGTTTTTGAAAGAAGCCCGACAGTCTTGACACCAGGGGTGCCCTTAGGGTAATATTGGATTAATGTCAAAGGCGGAGGTGATGAAATGGTTGAAGGGAAAAGCGAATACTATTATTCTATTGGAGAAGTAAGCAAAATCTGCAACGTTTCCAAAAAAACTCTGCGGTTCTATGATAAGATTGGCCTGATATCTCCGGATAAGGTCAGCGACGACAACAATTACCGGTACTATACCAGAAAGACCCTCTTGTCGGTACCCATCATTAAATACTACAAGCAGATGGGATTTAAACTGGAGGAAATGCGGGAGCTGCTGGAAGGAACTACGTATACCGTCTTCGAAAAACAATTCCGGCGTAAGATCGATGAGCTGAAGGAGCTTGAAAGACAGGTGTTCCAAAGCTATACCTCCGTTAAGGACTGGTATGACCTGATTCTGGAAGCGGAGCTGGTCATCGACAACAAGGTAACAGAGGTTTCGGTAAAATACATGGAAAACAACGAATACTGCTATCTGGAGCAGGATTTCGAATTTAACTATATGGAGTCGGTCATCAACATCGATTTCACCAATTTTATTGAAAGCATCAATAATGCCATTACCGGACCGGTCATGATTAATTTTCCATCCCTGAAGGACCGGATGGAAGGAACCACCCAAAAGGTCCGCATGGTCCAGCGGGCCATCTGCCCCCTGGAGGAACAGAATACCATTCGGCTGGGCGGTCATATGGTGGCTTCCTGTTACCACATCGGCAGCCACGATGACCTGGGGAAAACCTACGAAAAAATCCTCCGTTGGGTAGAGTGTCACGGATATCAATGTGGAGAAGAGTCTCTGGAACGGTATGTAACCGACTACTGGACTACAAAAAATCCAGCCCAGTTTGTTACCGAGATTCTCATTAAAGTCAATAAAATATAACATCGAAAAAGCCTTCCCTAATGGGGAAGGTTTTTTGTTGGAAAAGGATATAATTGTCAGAAAATAGAATACAAAATAATAACATCATTACGATGCCGTGCTCCGAATATCCGTTTTTTTTCTTAGCTTAAAAAGCTTAATGCACATTGATATGAATGGATTCAAGATGCCTTGGAGGATAAATCTAATTGCCCAAACTTTCTGACAATATCACACTAGTTTGTGGTAATCATCAGCGGCAGTGGGAGGAACTTCAAGGCGAAAAAAATATTATTTTTTGTGATTGACATTGTCCTATGGGGAAGGAAGTATACTGTAAGCGAATATCGGTTCAGACAATTTCTTGTTATTAATGAAGCAAATCAAACTAAAATAAATCAGGAGAGGGGGGTCGGCAGCCAAATTCCGAAGGCTATCATAAATTTTATAAATAAAAGAGAAGGGAAATTTTGTTTATGAACGAAGTAACAGGTGCAGCCAACTTAGTAGCTGCCAAAAAAAAGCTCTCATCTAAATTTTTCAAGAAAGGCATAACCGTAGCCATTCTTTCCGGTATGTTCTACGGCCTTTATTCTACTTTCCTCATGCTCGGTATGTCCAAAGGCGTCTGGGCAGATTGGTACGGCCCCAATGAGGCCATGCTGTCCGCCTTTGTCATCACCTACATGGTAGGAGCCCTTGGAAGTGCCATCAATGATACCATCAGTGGTATCTGGTGCATGGGCATCGCTGCTTTCAAGGGAAAGCTGGGGGACTTCTTCCGAACTCTGAAGACCAAGCCTGGTAGAATCATGATCATGGCTGCTCTGGTAGGAGGACCGATCTCCAGTACCGCTTATGTAGTAGCCCTTCAGATGGCCGGTTCCATCGTTATTCCGATTACGGCCCTTTGCCCGGCTATCGGCGCCATCCTGGCACGAATCCTCTTTAAGCAGAAGCTGACTCCCCGAATGATGACAGGTATCGCCATCTGCTTCCTTGCCAGCTTCATGATCGGCAGTACCGGTCTTGGCGGGGATGCTCCGGCTGGACTGCTTCTGGGAATCCTGATCGCTTTCATAGCCGCTTTTGGCTGGGGACTGGAAGGCTGCGTAGCCGGTTACGGTACTTCCATGATCGACTATGAAATCGGTATCACCATCCGTCAGACCACTTCCGGTTTAGCCAACCTGCTTATCCTGGTTCCCATTTTTGCGATTCTGGCTGGCGGCGGTTTCGGCCTTTCCACCGATTTGTTTATTGATGCTGTTACGGATGCATCGGCTATGCCCTGGTTCATCGTCAGCGGATTCTTCGCTGTATTTGCTTACAGCCTGTGGTACAAAGGAAACAGCATGTGCGGTGCTGCCCTGGGTATGGCTTGTAACGGAGCCTACTCCTTCTGGGGACCCTTCTTCTTATGGCTGATTCTGGGTGTTGTACTGGGTCAGGATGGATGGACCATTCCTCCGATCGCGTGGGTCGCTGCCGTTGTCATGGTATTCGGTATCCTGATGATCGCCATGAACCCGTTAGATCTGCTGAAGAAAAAGGAGGCGTAAGGATATGAAGCCACTGAACTATGCAATCCTGAAGCATTTTACAACTGTTAAAGAAGCCTGCGCTGACGATGTCATCGAAGCCCTGAAGGGTGAGTACGGCAGCTTTAAAGCATTAAATAAAAAGGCTGTCATCGAATCCATCATGACGGGAGAAGCCAACGGACTGCTGGAAGAAACCCGATATGATATGGACGATAAAGGCGAACTTCGGGTCTATTACCGGGCTCACGCTGAAGGCGCTGCTACCATCAACAGCTATATCAAAGACTAATATTTAAGATCTGTTAAGCGGGTCTGAGGGGTAGACGCTCCTCAGACCCCATATCCCGTCACGGAGGAGGTACAAACGTGAGATACTATGGAGAACAAGCCCTGGGCCTTGTTGAAACAGTAGGAATGGTTCCGGCTATTGAAGCAGCGGACAAAATGCTGAAAGCAGCTGACGTAGAATTAATTTCCTATGAAAATGTCGGATCTACTCTGGTCACTGTTATGGTGAAGGGGGATGTGGCAGCCGTTCGTTCTGCAGTGGAAGCCGGTGCGGAAGCAGCTGCAGCCATTGGAAAACTGACTGCAAGCAATGTGATGCCCAGACCGATCCGAGGGGTTGGAGACATCGTTTCTGTACATGACATCGACAAATAGACCTGTTGAAAGGAAGGAACTAACAAATGGAAAGATTAGAAGCATTAGGCTTGATTGAAACTTTTGGGCTGGTCTTTGTTCTGGAAGCCGCCGATGCCATGTGCAAGGCTGCCGATGTAGAACTGATCGGTTATGAAAACGTGGCCTCCGGATACATCTCCGTTCTGGTTAAGGGAGACGTCGGAGCCTGCAATACCGCTGTCAAAGCCGGCGTGAAAGCTGTAGAAGATATGGGAGCTGAAGTGTACAGCTCCGTGGTCATTGCACGGCCTCACCAAGATCTGGCCAAGATCATCGCCAGATACAACCTGGATCTGCTGCTTGCCTAAACCTGAAATGTAATGAAAAGGAGAGTCAGAAATGAATATTATCGATAACGACTTGCTCTCCATCCAAGAAGCCCGGATCCTTGCGGAAAATGCCCGCGAGGCTCAGAAAATCCTGGCTGCCTTTCCGCAGGAAAAACTGGATGCGATAGTGGAGCACATGGCCGAGGAAATTGAAAAACATGCCAAGGACCTGGCCGTGATGTCCAGTGAGGAAACGGATTATGGCAGATGGGAGGATAAATTTGTTAAGAATCGATTTGTCTGCCAATACCTGAAGGCAAATCTCAGAGGGATGAACTGCGTTGGAATCATCCGGCAGGATGCCCAGCAAAAAACCATGGATGTGGGTGTTCCGGTGGGAGTCATCGTAGCCTTATGCCCGGCTACCAGCCCGGTTTCCACCACTATTTACAAAGCCTTGATTGCCATTAAGTCCGGCAACGCCATCATCTTCTCCCCCCATCCCAGGGCGAAGAATACCATCGGCAAGGCGCTGGATATCCTGATTACTGCCGCTCATCAGGCCGGGCTTCCGGAAGGAGCCTTGACCTATCTTCACACAGTGACCTACGGTGGTACGCTGGAGCTGATCAACCATGAACGGACCAACCTGATTCTCAACACGGGAGTGCCGGGAATGCTAGAGCCAGCAAAGGATTCGGGAAAACCAGTAATCTATGGAGGCTCCGGAAACGGACCGGCCTTTATCGAACGGACTGCGGACATTCGAAAAGCAGCCCGGGACATCGTTCTCAGTAAGACTTTTGATAATGGTGTAGTATCCGCCTCGGAGCAGTCCATCGTGGTAGACAGTTGCATCGCCGATGAAGTCAAAAAGGAGTTGAAAAACTGTGGGGCCTACTTCATGAGTCTTCCAGAAGAAGAAGCCCTTGCCAAAGTACTCTTCAGCAAGGACGGAAGTACTCATCCGGAAATGGTCGGTAAAAATGCCTGTTTCCTGGCGAAAAAGGGTGGTTTCCAGGTTCCGGAAGGAACGACCATCCTGGTTTCCGAACAGAAATATGTTTCAGAAATCAATCCTTACTCCTGGGAAAAACTTTGTCCGGTAGTTGCCTACTACATTGAGGACGACTGGATGCATGCCTGTGAGAAGTGTATCGAGCTGCTGATCACCGAGAAAAATGGTCACAGTCTGGTTATTCACTCCCGGGATGAGGAAGTCATCCGCCAGTTTGCACTAAAAAAACCCGTTGGCCGGGTTCTGGTCAATACCCCTGCTACCTTGGGAAGCATGGGAGCCACCACCAACCTGTTCCCATCCATGACGCTGGGAAGCGGATCTCAGGGTATCGGAATCACTACAGACAATGTTTCCCCACTGAACCTGATCTATGTCAGAAAAGTCGGGTATGAAGTCCGAACGACAGAAGAGTTTACCCTGGAAATGATCGGTAGCCCCTCAAGCTTGATGGCTAAGACGGAACCGGTTAAACCAACGAAGGCGGATATGAAAAATTTTAATGGATCGGCATGCACCATGTGCCATGATCCTGCCACATTGCCAGAATACAACCTGAAAGACATACAAACGCTGTTAGGTGTGCTGAAGGATTCCATAAAGTAGAAAAGAAAGATTGAGAGGTAAGAGAGTTGGATATTCGAGAATTTTCAAACAAATTGGCAGAAGCCACCCAGAACATGTCCCCGGAAGAACGGGCATCCCTCATTAAAATGTTTGAGAGTGTGTCTAAGGAAATCGGCAGCGAAGAAGCCCCTGCTTCTTGTACGCCCATTTCTGGACCCACCGACGGGGTTCCTGAAGGAATCACAGAACGGCTTTCCAAACTGAAGGCTCAGTATATGACCCACACCCCTTCTATCACCACCTACAGAGCCAGAGCTATTACCAAGATCACCAAAGAAAACCCGGGTATGCCCAAGATCGTTCTTCGGGCCAAATGCTTTAAATACTGCTGTGAAACCGCTCCCCTGGTCATTCAGGATCATGAGTTGATCGTCGGTGCACCCAATGGAGCCCCTCGAGCAGGAGCATTCTCTCCGGATATTGCCTGGAGATGGATGCAAGACGAAATTGATACCATTGGAACAAGACCTCAGGACCCCTTCCGTATCACTGATGAAGATAAAAAAATCATGAAGGAAGAGCTGTTCCCCTTCTGGCAGGGTAAATCAGTAGACGAAATGTGTGAAGACCAATATCGGGAAGCCGGTGTCTGGGAAATGTCCGGAGAATCCTTCGTTTCCGACTGCTCCTATCATGCTACCAACGGCGGTGGAGACTCCAACCCGGGCTATGATGTGATTTTAATGCAAAAGGGCATGCTGGATATTCAGCAGGAAGCTAAGGATCATCTGGAAAAGCTGGATTATGCTAATCCGGATGACATCGATAAGATCTATTTCTACAAGTCCGTCATCGATACCACTGAAGGTGTCATGATTTATGCTAAAAGAATGTCTGAATATGCAGCTCAGCTGGCAGCGAAAGAATCCAATCCCCAGAGAAAAGCTGAACTTCAGAAGATTTCCGAAGTCAACGCCTGGGTTCCGGCACACAAGCCCAGAACCTTCTGGGAAGCCATTCAGTCCATGTGGACGATTGAGTCCCTGCTGGTCGTCGAAGAAAATCAGACCGGTATGTCCATCGGACGAGCCGATCAGTACCTGTTCCCCTTCTATGATGCAGACATAAAAGAAGGCCGCATGAACGACTTCCAGGCTTTTGAACTGGCAGGTGCCATGTTGATCAAGCTGTCTGAGATGATGTGGGTCACCAGCGAAGGTGCATCTAAGTTCTTTGCCGGATACCAGCCCTTCGTCAACATGTGCGTTGGCGGCGTCACCAGAGAAGGGAAGGATGCAACCAATGACCTGACCTATCTGCTGATGGATGCAGTTCGACACGTAAAGATTTATCAGCCCTCACTGGCTACTCGAATCCACAACAAATCTCCTCAGAAATACCTGAAGAAGATTGTGGATGTCATCCGGTCCGGCATGGGCTTCCCGGCTTGTCACTTCGATGACGCCCATATAAAGATGATGCTGGCTAAGGGCGTATCCATGGAAGATGCCAGGGATTACTGCCTGATGGGTTGCGTTGAACCTCAGAAATCCGGAAGACTGTATCAGTGGACCTCAACAGCCTATACCCAGTGGCCTATCTGTATCGAACTGGTACTGAACCACGGCGTTCCCCTTTGGTATGGCAAGCAGGTTACCCCGGATCTGGGAGACCTGGATCAGTTCAAGACCTATGAAGAATTCGATGCTGCAGTCAAAGAGCAGATTAAATGGATTACCAAGTGGACCAGCGTGGCCACCGTCATCTCCCAGCGAGTTCACCGGGAACTGGCACCCAAACCGTTGATGTCCATCATGTATGAAGGCTGTATGGAAAATGGCCGGGACGTTTCCTCCGGTGGAGCGATGTACAACTTTGGGCCTGGTGTTGTATGGTCCGGACTGGCTACCTACACCGATGCCATGGCTGCCATCAAAAAGCTGGTTTATGTAGACAAAAAATACACATTAAAGCAGCTGAATGAAGCACTGAAGGCAGACTTCGTGGGATACGACCAGATCAAGGCAGACTGCCTCAATGCACCGAAGTTCGGAAACGATGAGGATTTTGCCGATGAAATCGCTGCAGATCTGATCAACTTTACCGAACAGTATCATAGAAAGTTCAAGACCCTGTATTCTGTACTAAGCCATGGAACTCTTTCCATCTCCAACAACACACCCTTTGGCCAGATGACAGGAGCCTCCGCTAACGGCAGAGCAGCATGGATGCCCTTATCCGACGGAATCAGTCCTTCTCAGGGAGCGGACGTAAAGGGACCCACCGCCATCATCAAGTCCATCTCCAAAATGGCTGTGGACAGCATGAACATCGGTATGGTACACAACTTCAAACTGATGTCCGGCCTGCTGGATACACCGGAAGGAGAAGAAGGAATCATTACTCTGCTCCGAACCGCTTCCATCATGGGCAACGGAGAAATGCAATTTAACTACCTGGACAATGAAACCATGATAGCAGCCCAGCAGAATCCGGAACAGTTCCGGGATCTGATTGTACGGGTAGCCGGATACAGCGCCTTCTTCACAGAGCTCTGCAAGGACGTACAGGACGAGATCATCAGCAGAACCATGCTGACAAAGGTATAGAAATAAAGCAATGCAATAAATTGGCAGCCTGATCGCCCATCCCCTTTCGGGGGATGGGCGGGAAAGCCGCCCAATCCCTACCAGAACAGCCGATCAGACAGGAGAGCGGAGAAAATGGACAATTCAAAGAACAATGTCATCGAGAGAAAAGCACTGATCACCAGTGTACAGAAATACAATATGTATGACGGCCCGGGAATCAGAACCATCGTTTTTTTCAAGGGATGTCCATTGCGATGCAAATGGTGCTCCAACCCGGAAGGCCTGGAAAAAAAGCAGCAGGTCATGTATAAAAGAACCCTGTGTGTAGATTGCGGAGCCTGCGTACCGGTTTGTCCGGTAGGAATCCATTCCATCAATCCGGCCACGGGAGAGCATGAGGTAGACTGGACCATCGACTGCATCGGCTGCAAGCGGTGTGAGGAAGCCTGTCCTCAGGGAGCCCTGTCTATTATAGGAGAACAGCGAACCATTTCCGATCTGCTGGAAGAAATCGAGCAGGACCGGATGTTCTATGAAACCTCCGGCGGTGGTGTTACACTGGGAGGAGGCGAAGTGCTGATGCAGCCTGAGGCGGCAACCAGCCTGCTGATGGCCTGCAAGAATGCTGGTATTAATACAGCCATTGAAACTTCCGGGTATGCCCGACTGGATACCATCCTGAAGGTGGCTGAATTCGTTGACTTATTTCTCTTTGACATCAAACATATGGATCCGGACCGGCATTTCCAGCTGACCGGGGTCCGAAATGAACAGATTCATGAGAACCTGAAGGAATTATTAGACCGACGATACAATGTCCGGATTCGGATGCCCCTGCTGAAGGGGATCAACGACAGCAAGGAAGAAATTGACGCCGTCATCCGCTTCCTGATGCCCTATAAGGATTGTAAGAATTTTAAGGGAATCGACCTGCTGCCCTACCACAAGTTCGGCGTGAACAAGTACAACCAGCTGGGGATGTGTTATCCCATTGAGGGAGACCCCAGCCTGAGCCAGGAAGAACTGGACAGGATGGAAGGCTGGCTGAAAGAATATGACTTCCCGGCTATGGTGATACATCACTAAAGGTATCCCGAAAGCCTTCGGATATAGAAGAAAGGCAGAGAATCATGATCGTATTTGGTGATAAAGCGACGGACCGCATCATACAGGAATCCGTACCGGGCAAGCAGGTGACCATCGCCCATGTCATCGCCTCCCCAATGCCGGATATCTATGAGCGGCTGGGCATCGATGATCAGGGAGCCATCGGCATCCTGACCCTGACCCCTTACGAAACGGCCATCATAGCCGCAGACATCGCCACCAAGACGGCTAATGTGGAAATTGGTTTTCTGGACCGTTTTACCGGCTCCGTGGTGATTACCGGAGATGTCCAGAGCGTGGAAACTGCTCTGAATGCCGTCAATGATACTCTACAGAACATGCTGGGCTTTGAAGTAGCCTGTGTGACCAAGACATGAGAAAGAAACGGATCATGGTCATCGGACCGGGACGGAGCGGCAAAACCACTCTGGTTCAGGCTCTCAACGAAGAGCAGGGGAAAATCCGGCGGACCGCTGATATGATTTATGGAAAGAACACCATTGATGTACCCGGTTCTTATATTGAAAATGCCTGGATGTACAAACACATCATCGCAGCAGCCCAGGACGCTTCCCACGTGCTGATCGTGGTAGACCAGTCCCGATGCATCCCCGTCTATTCCCCGGGATTTGCCAAAGTATTCCGTTGCCCCGTTCTTGGGGTGATTACAAAAAGCGATCTGGCACCGGAAAACGAAGAGGAATGCATCAGCCAACTGAAACAGATCGGGGTTTCTGAACCCTACTATAAAATCAGCTTCCCTGATGGAGCCGGACTGGCAGAACTGAAGGAAGCCCTATTCGGAGAAAGAAAGGAAAAGGAGAGCCAGGAATGATATTCATCACAGAAGACGATCTTCGGGATCTCTACAAAACAGCTCCTTTTACCACCTATACCCCCAAAGAGGGGACCCGCCTGACCCCGGGAGCCCGCCAATTCCTGGTGGATCGGGGCATCGATATGTACAGCCAGGAAAGCCGTAAAAACACCATGGTTCCGGTAAAAGGCAAAAGCCTGCCCACCGGCAAAGAAGCAAGCCTGCCTGTCCGAAGGCTGCAGGCCCGGATGAGAAGCATACACGGCAGTTTTCTGGAATCCCTGTCAGCAGCCATCGAAGAAAACCCGGCTGGTGCTCAGGAGCTTGCAGTACTCTCCCGGCAGTTAACCAGCCTAAAGAGTCTGAGCCCGGAATGGAGCAAGGCCACCAACCTGTGCTGTATGGAATGTACCGGTATTAAAAATGAAAACTTCAGCCAGGACCTGGGAGAGTGTTTTGAAATCAATGAATTTCATCTCCAGGCTCCCAAGGGAAAAGAAATCATCCGGCTCCATCACCTGAGGAACCAGCTCCAGGAGCTGGAGGTCATGGCCCTGGAACTACTGTCTTCCGGAGAAACGGAAGGCACTGCGGCGGAGGAACTGATCTCCAGAATCAATCAGATGGTCAACACCCTGAACCGGATGATCTGCGCCGCATTTGGAGGAGAAACATGTCTGAGACAAACATAACATTTGACTATTGTGACCGGTTAGTAGAAGAATTTGAAGAAGTCATCGAAAACCCGGTCCGGAATAAATCTTCAGTCTACTATACCGGGGTGGATTTGGGAACAGCCTGCGTGGTGCTGGCAGTACTGGACGAAAACCGGAATCCGGTGGCCGGAACCTATCGGTACGCGGACGTAGTCCGGGACGGTATGGTCGTGGACTATATCGGAGCCGTCAATATTGTCCGGGAACTGAAAAAGGAACTGGAAGACAAGCTGGGAACAGAACTTCTGTATGCCGCAGCGGCCATTCCGCCGGGAACCGACGAACTGGATTCGGGGGCCATTAAAAATGTGGTTCAAGCTGCCGGATTCGAACTGACCTGCCTGATGGATGAACCGACGGCAGCCAATGAAGTTCTGAAAATCGAAAACGGTGCCGTAGTGGATATCGGTGGCGGAACTACCGGAATTTCCATTCTGAAGGACGGCAAAGTGGTCTATATTGCGGATGAGCCTACGGGAGGAACCCATTTTTCCCTGGTAGTATCCGGAGCCTATAAAATGCCCTTTGCCGATGCTGAAAAATACAAACGAAATGAAAAAAACCACAAAGAACTGCTTCCGGTACTGAAGCCGGTGGTGGAAAAGGTTTCGGCCATCATCAACCAGCACATTGAAGGTCATGACGTCCGGGAAATCTCCCTGGTAGGGGGAACGGCCTGCCTGATAGGAATCGAAGAAATCATCCAGAGCAGAACCGGAATTTATACCCACAAACCAAAAAACCCCATGTTCGTGACTCCCCTGGGGATTGCCCTGGGATGTAAGGATGAGAGCATCAGTTAGGAGTGATTTTATGGATTACAGAATAATCAAGTCCCCTTCAAAGGGCGCCGTTGACATCCTGATGCACAGACTGGGGGTCAAAACGGATCCGGAAGCGATGAACGCCGATGCCATCGGATTGGTTCAGGGAAAGATGATTGAAATGATCGTGGCTGCCGACATTGCAGAAAAAGCAGTGGGGGTAACCGTTGCAGACGTCCGGGGGAGCTGCCCCCAGAACATGATCCTGATTGCCATCTTCGGCGATACCGCTTCGGTGGAAGCCGCATTGAAGGAAATCCGGGATAAAGCAAAGGAAGGGTTGGACCTATGATTACGGCAAAACTCATTGATAATATATGGGCCACCAGAAAGGCAGAGTCTCTCAACGGGTACAAGCTGATGCTGGCAGAAGTCATCGGAGGCAACAGCGCCGGTGAACGGATGATCGTGGTAGATATCATCAGCGCCGGCATCGGTGACCGGGTCATCGTCTGTCAGGGTTCCTCCGCCAGAAGAATGCTGGGAGACGACAACATCCCCGTCGACGCCGTCGTAGTAGGGATCATTGATGAAGACTGCACCTTCGGCTGATTGGGAGGAAACAATGAATTTACTGGAAATGATCAAGGATGCCGGTGTCATCGGCGCAGGGGGGGCAGGATTCCCTACCCACGTCAAACTGGCGTCGAAGGCGGAGTTCCTGCTGATGAATGCAGCGGAGTGTGAGCCTCTCCTGAGGGTGGACCAGCAGCTGATGGAACTCTTTGCAGATGAAATTTTGCAGGGCTTTGAAGCTGCCGGCCGGTTGGTGGAAGCCAAAGAAGCCATCATCGGCATCAAGGAAAAGCACAAAGATGTCATCCGCCATCTGAACGAAAGAATCCAGGTGTTGAAACTGGGAGACTATATAAGAGTACAGGCCCTGAAGGATGTCTATCCGGCAGGAGATGAACAGGTTCTTGTTTATGAACTGACAGGCCGGGTTGTTCCGGAAGCGGGAATTCCCATTCAGGTGGGATGCGTGGTGGTCAACTCAGAAACGGCTCTGAACATTTATCAGGCAATCAAAGGAAACCCGGTAACGGAAAAGTACATCACTATCACTGGAGATGTTCCGGAGAAGCTGACGGTAAAGGTTCCGGTGGGAACCCCCATCATCGATGTGCTGAAGCTCAGCGGGATAGAGGATTTTCAGGGGTATTCGGTCATCGACGGTGGACCGATGATGGGACCGGTCATGGAGAACCTTTCCGGATTCGTCACTAAGAAAACCAAGGGTCTGGTCATCCTCAAAAAGCAGCACGACCTGATTCGAAGAAAGTCTATGACCGTGGACCAGTCTCGCAGAATCAACCGGGCTACCTGTGAACAATGCCGTATGTGTACGGATCTTTGTCCCCGGTTCCTGTTGGGCCATGACCTTCAGCCCCATAAGATGATGCGGGTGGTGGGATACGGTATCGACCCGGATAAAACTCAGGAAATGGCCATGCTCTGCTGTCAGTGTAATTTATGCGAACTCTTTGCCTGTCCCATCGGATTATATCCCCGGGCTGCCAATATGTTCGTCAAACAGCAGCTGCTGGACAAAGGCATTCGGTACGAATGCAAGCCAGGAGAACTACAGGCCAGGGAGATTCGGAAGTTTCGACTTCTTCCCAGCAAGCGTCTGGTAGCCAGACTAGGGTTGTACCCCTACGATAAGCCGGCGCCTATGTCGGAAAAAACCGTTGTTCCCGATCAGGTCAGTATTGCCCTGGTCCAGCATGTGGGAGCTCCGGCAAAACCCATCGTAACAGTAGGTCAGCGGGTGGAAGCCGGTCAGATGATCGGAGCCATTCCCGAGGGAAGCCTGGGAGCAGCCATTCATGCAAGCATTGCCGGAACCGTAACGGAAATAAGCAGTGCAGCAATTACCATAAGGAGGGACTAGCATGGCAAATGCAATCGGCATGGTTGAATTCATCAGCATCGCCCGGGGCATCTATGCAGCAGACCAGATGGTCAAGATTTCCGATGTGGAAATCGTTACAGCCAGCTCGGTCTGCCCGGGAAAATATATCGCCATCGTCCATGGAGACGTGGCAGCCGTGGAAGCATCCGTGGCCACAGGAGAAAAGGAAGCAGGAGAATACTATGTAGACTCCATCATCATACCCAATGTTCATCCTTCCGTGTTCCCGGCCATTACCGGAACCACCATGCCGGACAAGATGAGCGCCCTGGGTATCATGGAATCCTTCTCCCTGTCCACTATGATCATCGCGGCAGACGCCATCCTGAAATCCGCCGATCTTCAGCCTCTGGAGATACGACTGGGCAACGGGATCGGAGGGAAAGCCTATTTCACCTTCACCGGTGATGTGGCAGCCGTTCAGACCGGAGTAGAAGCCGGAAAGAACATATCCGAGGAAAAGGGTCTTCTGGTCAATGCAGAAGTCATTCCTTCCCCATCGGAGAGAATCATACCATCCTTGTTCTGATATATTCGGCCAATCCAAATATATAAGAAATACAAATATGGAAATCATTCATTTTTTTCAGGAAGTTGAAAGGAGGTGAAGGAATGAAGAAATTGATTTGTGGGAAAGACATTGAAGTTCTTCAGAAGAGTGGACAGAAGGTTCTGTATGTAGATGCCTGTACCATCGTAACTCCGTCGGCAAAGGATATGGCCAAGGCCGCCGGCATCGAAATCACCTGTGGTACCGGAACTTGCACAGCGGCCCCGGCTGCAGCAGCTAATCCGGCAGCGGGAATCGACAGCAACATGATCTACACAGTACTGAAGGCCCTCACGGACAAGGGGATGCTCCAGGGAGTATTTGACTCCATCCAGGACAAGCCCTATCAGTCCGAAACAGACCCCTGTGGTCTGAAGCTGGTTCGAGGAAACTCCGTTAAGTATGAGGTCCTGGATACCGGCAATCCGGAAGACAAGGTCTTTTACCAGGAAATCATCAATTCCGGTGACGGGTCATCCATGAATGCAGGATTCATTACCATCGAAAAATGTAATTTTGACTGGGATGTAGCCTGTGAGGAACTCTACCACGTGGTAGAAGGGACGCTGACTGTCGGTGTCAACGGAACCGTTTATACCGCCAACCCGGGAGACTCCCTGTTCTTCCCCAAGGGTGCCAAGGTAACCTTCGGTTCTCCGAACCGGATGAAGGCATTCTACGCAACCTATTAATAACGGTAATAAGCTAAGGAGGATCAGGATATGCAGGCACTTGGGCTGATTGAAACAAGAGGTCTGATCGCGGCGGTGGAAAGCGCCGATGCCATGCTGAAGGCTGCTGATGTCGCTCTTTTGGAGAAGACGCTGGTAGGCGGAGGACTGGTAACGGTAGCGGTAACCGGAGAAGTATCGGCGGTGAAAGCCGCAGTGGATGCCGGAGCTGCTGCAGTAAGACAACTGAATATGGGATTGCTGATCTCAGAGCATGTGATTCCCCGTCCCCATGGGGAGCTGGATGACCTGGTGATCTGCAGTACGCCATACAAAGACCGGGTGGCTGCAACGGACAATGAACCTATAAGCCAGCCGGAAGTAGTGGAAGCCGTAGAAACTACAGAAACCACAGAAACCTCAGAAGTCGTGGAAATCCCGGCAGAATTAGAAGCAGCAGAAGCCCCTTCTCCCACCCCGGTGAAAGTTAAAGAGCCCGGGTTGGATCCTGAAGCGATTCCGCTGACGAAGGATGCTGTGGACCGGATGGCCGCTGAAAAGGGGGTCCGGGCTGTGATGAAGGAATTACAGCAATGCAAGGTGGTTAAGCTCCGTACCTTAGCCCGGGAATATAAAGATTTCGGAATAGCAGGAAGGCTGGTCTCCAAGGCAGACAAGAAAATCCTGTTGGAAGAATTCAAGAAATACTACGGGAAAAAGACCAACTAATCGGGAAAGAAAATAGAAAGAAGAAAGGAGGAATCACTACTTGGAAAATTTTGATTATGATTTACGTTCCGTACAGGAAGTAAGAAATCTGGCACGACTGGGAAAGATTGCAACCGAACAGATTGCAGAGTACACAGAAGAGCAGATTGACCGGATCTTGCAGAATATGGCCAGAGTGGCATCAGAAAATGCTGTGATGCTGGCGAAAATGGCTGTAGAAGAAACCGGATTTGGTAAGGTTGAAGATAAAACCTACAAAAACCACTTGGCATCCAAGCTTCTGTACAACGCGATCAAAGATATGAAAACAATCGGAGTGATTTCAGAAGACAAGGCAGCACAGGTGATCGATATCGCCACTCCGGTGGGACTGCTGATGGGCATCGTCCCTTCCACCAACCCCACTTCCACGGCGATATTCAAATCCATGATTGCCATCAAAGCTCGAAATGCTATCGTGTTCTCTCCCCATCCGTCTGCAGCCAAATGTACGATGAAGGCTGCCATGCTGATGAATGAGGCTGCCATAGCAGCAGGAGCCCCGGCAAATATCATCGGATGCATCTCCATGCCGACTATTGATGCTACCAATGCATTGATGAAGGCAAAAGAAGTAGCCATGATCATCGCCACCGGAGGCCCGGGAATGGTACGGGCATCCTACAGCGCCGGCAAACCGGCTCTGGGGGTTGGAGCAGGAAACTGCCCCGCCTATATTGAGAAAACTGCAGATGTTAAAAAAGCGGTATCCAATATTCTGGCCAGCAAGACCTTCGATTATGGGACCATCTGCGCGTCGGAGCAGTCCATCATCGTAGAGCAATGTAACCGGGAAGCGGTTGTAGCGGAACTTAAACAGCAAGGCGGATATTTCATGAGTCCGGAAGAGACAAAGAAGGTCTGTGGCCTGCTTTTTAAACCGGGAACCCATGATATGAATGCCAAATTCGTTGGACGATCCCCTCAGGTCATTGCGGAAGCCGCCGGCATCTGCATTCCCGAAGGAGTCAAAGTTCTGATCGGAGAACAGCAGGGAGTGGGACCAGAATATCCCCTGTCCTATGAAAAACTGACATCGGTTCTGGCTTTCTATACCGCCAAGGATTGGCATGAAGCATGCGAACTTTGCATTGCTCTGCTCCAGAATGGTATTGGCCACTCCATGAGCATTCATACGGAAGATCGGGATATGGTCATGAAATTCGCTGCTAAGCCCTCTTCCAGAATTCTGGTCAACACCGGAAGCACCCAGGGTGCTACCGGAGCCAGCACCGGACTGGTCCCATCCTTTACACTGGGATGCGGTACCTGGGGAGGAAGCTCGGTTTCCGAAAATGTCAGCCCTCTTCATTTGATCAATATCAAAAGGGTTGCTTTCGGAATCAAAGACTGCAGCACCCTGGCCACCAGCGATCCGGAATTCAACTATCCGGAACTGGCCATGATGGCACCTGGCTCCGTTCCGGCAGTCACCAGCTGCGGAACGACCGCTTCATCTGCACCGGCAGTCAGCGCCGATAATGAAAAGCTTCTGAAGCTGATCAACGAGCTGGTTGGTGCAATGAAGGAGGGGAAGCTTAATGGATAAATATGAAGCCATGCTGAAGCTGCTGGAGGAAGCCATTCAGGCCAATAAAGCCGGAATGAACGCCCAGAAGCAGCCAGCAGGAGATGAGATCCCGGTAGGCATATCCAACCGGCACGTCCATCTCTCAAAGCAGGATCTGGAAACCCTCTTCGGTTGCGACTGTCAGCTGTCCCAGATGAAAGACCTTTCCCAGCCAGGCCAATTTGCCTGCAAAGAAACGGTAACCATCTGCGGACCCAAAGGCGCCATCGAAAAGGTAAGGATTCTGGGACCGGTCAGACCTCAGAGCCAGGTGGAAATCCTGACTGGGGACTGCATCAAACTGGGGATCCCTTCCGTGGTCCGGATTTCCGGCGATCTGGCAGGTTCTCCGGGACTTACCCTCATCGGGCCGAAGGGCTCGGTTCAGCTAAAGGAAGGCGCCATCGTCGCCCTGCGGCACATCCATATGACCCTGGAAGACGCTCAGAGACTTGGAGTTCGGGATGGACAGATCGTGGACATCGAGTTCTCAGGAGAAAGAGGCGGCATCTACAAAAATGTTGCTGTCCGGGCCAATAATACATCCGCTTTGGAATGTCATCTGGACATTGAAGAAGCAAATGCCATGAACATGAATTCGTTATCAAAAATCACCATAAAAAAGTAAAATTTTCAGGAGGAAAAAAAGATGAAATATGATGCATTAGGAATGATCGAAACAAAGGGTTTAGTTGGATCCATCGAAGCTGCTGACGCCATGGTCAAGGCTGCAAACGTTTACCTGGTTGGTAAAGAACACGTTGGCGGCGGTCTGGTTACCGTAATGGTTAGAGGAGACGTTGGTGCTGTTAAAGCTGCTACCGATGCTGGTGCTGCTGCTGCTCAGAGAGTCGGCGAGCTGATCTCTGTTCACGTAATCCCTCGTCCCCATGCTGAAGTGGAAAGCATCATTCCCAGCGTTCCCGCTGCTGCAAAGGACGTAAAATAAGAACAACCTCTCTCCATTTAATTTGTTCCAGACAAGATAAGATTATATAATAATAAACGTTTTCAGACCGGCAGGGTTTCAACCCCTGCCGTTTTGAATTTTTGCAGGAAGAATCGAAATTTTGATGCAGATATGTTATAATAAATCCAAATACCCATCTCCCCCCAAATTGAGGTAATGCCCATGCCAGATCGAAAAATGATTTCAGAAAACGAACTGAATAGAAGCTTGTTTAAAGTGGTATCCATGATAGAGCACCTCCACGAACATGTGGGTAAGGATTTATCCTATCAGCAGATGACGAAGGATGCCATGGAGCTTTCCGGTTGCCGATACGCCGCCATGAATCTTTTTGAAACGGATTCCCGAAGTTTCCGTACCGTAGCTTTCGCCGGTGACCGGGAGGACCTGGCCAGGGCGGAGGAGCTGCTGGGCTTTGAAATCGAAAAGTCCATATGGAGAGAAGATCCTCATAAATCAGCTTTAGTAAATGGCAGCTCCCTTACCGTAATCGACCGGCTGATGGACCTGACCGGCTCGGCCTTGCCGGAAGCTGCCGTAGAAAAAATCCAGAGCTGTTTCCGACTCGGGGCGTTGTTGATTCTGAAAATCCAGAAGGGAGACAAATATCTGGGGGATTTCACGCTGTTTTTAGGAGAAAAGGAGCCAGTGCCCGACACCCGGATCTTGGAAATATATGGGGATCAGGTGGCCCTGGTCCTGGAAAAGCACGGACTGGAAAAAGCTCTTCAGGAAAAAACCACGAAATTGGAAAATGTGCTGAAGGGTACCAATGCAGGTACCTGGGAGTGGAATGTTCAAACGGGACAAACCACCTACGACGACCGATATCTGGAAATTGTCGGCTATACCCGGGAAGAATTATCCCCCATTGACATTCATACCTGGAAAAATCTGGCCCATCCTGAGGATCTGATTCGTTCTGACGAAGAGGTCCAAAAGTTGCTGGAGGGGGCGCAGGAGTACTATGCCATTGAATGCCGGATGAAGCACAAGGACGGCCATTGGATCTGGGTCATGGACCGGGGGAAGATCACAGAGTGGACCGAAGACGGTCTGCCGCTGATTATGACGGGAACCCATATTGATATTACCGAAAGCAAGGAACTGGAGCTTAGCATCCGGGAGAGGGAAGAGAGCTATCGGGTTCTTTTGGAGACCAGCTTTGATATCATTTATCGGATCGACCTGGAAGGAAAAATCAAATATGTATCCCAGGCCTGGAATACACTTTTGGGTCAATCGGTCGAGGCAGTCCTGGGCAAACCTTTCCATCCATTTATACATCATGGAGACTATAGTCGTGTAGAGGAATTTCTGGAGCGGGTTCAGAAGCACAAAGGTGGTCAGCAGATTTCAGATATTCGGCTTCGTCATTCCGATGGATCCTGGCGCTGGTTTGAAATCGCCGCCGCGCCTGTTCTGGATGATCATGAACTGATAATCGGTTATGCCGGTTATGCCCGGGACATAACGGAACTGAAAAAAGCTTTGGACTCCCTCCGCCATCAGGTGGAAGAACTGGATCGATTTTTTTCCGTGTCCCTGGACTTGATGGTTATCTCCTCCAAGGACGGGACACTGTTGAAACTGAACAGGGCCTGGCAAACAACTCTGGGCTATGAGCTTTCCGATTCGGTGGGGCGAAATATGATGGAATTCATCCACCCAAAAGATATCGAATCCAGCAGAATCATATTGGAAAAACTGGCGGAGGAGGAAGAAGTCCACAGCTTCATCAACCGAATACGTTGCAAGGATGGGAGTTACCGTTCCCTGGAGTGGAAATCCCATCCCTATCAGGACGTGGTTTATGCTTCCGCCCGGGATGTGACAGACAAACTACGGCTACAGAAGAACCTCTTTCTTGAAAAGGAAATGTTCAAAACTACCTTGATGTCGGTAGGAGACTGTATCATTTCCACCGATTCTCAGGGCCTGATCACGCTAATTAACGATAATGCAGAGAGGCTGACCGGATGGTCCATGGAAGAAGCTCATGGTCGGCCCCTCAGCCAGATATTCCGGCTGATTCGGGAGAAAACCGGAGAAGTTTTCGGGGATCTGGGGAAAATGGTTCTGGATCAAGGACGGAAAATAGAACTGACGGATCTATCGTTGCTGCAGCGCAACGGCGAACTGGTGCCCATCGAAGACAGCGCAGCACCCATCATCGATCTCAACGGAGATGTTTCCGGAGTAGTCATCGTCTTCCGGGATGCTACCGACAAAAAAGAAAGGCTTCAGGAAGCCGAATATCTGAGCTTTCACGATTACCTGACCGGATTGTATAATGTCCGCTATATGGAAGATGCAATTGTTCGGATGGATACCCGCCGAAACTTCCCTTTTTCCCTTATTGCAGTGGATGTGAACGGTCTCAAACTGACCAACGATGCCTTTGGGCATGAGACCGGCGACCGGTTGTTGAAAAAAACAGCAGAAATCCTGAAGGAAGCCTGTCGTTCCGATGACATCGTCTGCCGAATCGGCGGAGACGAATTTATGCTTTTGCTACCTAAGACCAGTAAGGTTCAGGCGGAAGCGGTGAAGAGCCGGATTCTGAGGCTGGCGGATAACGCCTATGTTGATAATTCGGAGGTTTCTCTGGCCATGGGCATCGGGACAAAAAACCATCCCTCCCAGGGTATGGAAGATATCCGGAAGCAGGCAGACAGTGCCATGTACAAGGATAAGCTGATCACCAGCAAAAATATGAAGATTCGGGTTATCAAGCGCATTCTTCAGAATATTGAAGAGCATTATGGGCGGGAGCATCAGCATCTGGAGCGGGTGGCCAAAATCTCTCAGAATATCGGAAAGAAGATGGGACTGCCGACACAAGACGTTTCCCGGCTTGAACTGGCTGCCAGCCTCCATGATGTGGGTAAAATAATTCTGGATCCTTCCATTCTGAACAAATCGGGCAGTCTTGATTATCTGGAAATGGAGCAGGTCCGGCGTCACCCGGATGTTGGGTATCAGATACTGAAGGCCGTAGATGACTATGCGCCCCTGGCAGAAATTGTATTATCCCATCATGAACGTCTGGACGGAAATGGATATCCTGCCGGACTACGTGGGGATGAAATTCCCTTGCTTTCAAGAATCCTGGCAGTGGCGGACAGCTATGAAGCCATGACATCAGAGAGAAGCTATAAGCCCACCAGAAAAGCGAAAGTGGCGATTGAAGAATTGAAGAGTTTAGCGGGGACTCAATATGATACCCATGTAATTGAAGCATTGGCAGCAGTGTTAGCAGAAAGGAAAGAGATATGACAAAACTGAAGATTAAGGCTGGAGGCTATGAATTCGTAGGCACTCTTCTGGAGGAGGCAGCACCGGAAACCTGTAAGGTATTTAAAAAGATGCTTCCCTTAAAGGAAAAATTCATTCACGTCCGATGGAGCGGTCAGGGGATGTGGATTCCCTATGGAGAAACACGGCTGGGGCTGGATTATGAAAACCACACCAGCCACCCGGCCAAAGGGGAGTTCCTCTTGTACCCAGGTGGAATCAGTGAAATGGAAATTATCCTGGCTTACGGCCGATGCCTATTTGCCAGCCAGGTCGGCCAGTTGGCAGGAAATCACTTCCTCACCATTACCGAAGGTTTGGAAAATCTGGATAAGCTGGGCGAAAAGGTTCTGTGGGAAGGAGCCCAGGAGTTGGAAATCGATTACCTGTAAGCGGCTTTCGAATTCAGGAATTGTTTATAGCCAAAATAAACCGGCAGTGGATTAGAGTGTTATTCTATCCACTGCCGGTTTTATAAAATAGAGAAGGGCAAAGTTTATTGATTCTTTACTATTAGTATAAGCCTTCCCCTATAATGGAATGTCAAGTGATATTTTTAATAATAAAAAAACGGAATTAACCATTGAAATTTCAATGGTTTGATTAAACCATGCCTGCCAGCTTCTTCAGATTTTCTCCTTCTTCCCGAAAAACGGTCCAGTCGCTCATGGGAACCGCCCCCATTTCTTTGTAAAAATCGATGGAAGAGGTGTTCCAGTCCAGGCACCACCAATCCAAGCGACCGCAGTTCCGGTCCACAGCGATTTTACCCAAGAAGGCCAGTAGGATTTTTCCGAAGCCCTTGCCCCGCATTTCCTGAAGGACGAATAAATCCTCCAGATAAAGATTGGCCTTGCCCAGGAAGGTGGAAAAATTATGGAAGAACAGGGCAAAACCCACCGGCCGGCCTTGGTACTCTCCAATGATGACCTCCGCCTGTTTTCTTTCAAAAAGGGACTCTTTCAGAATCTCTTCCGTGGCCACCACCTCGGAAAGGAGTCCTTCATAATCCGCCAGATCCCGGATGAATTTCAGGATTAACGGGGTATCCTCCTCCACGGCAAATCGGATTCTAAAATCCGGAAGGGATGTTTCATAATAGGTATTCATGGTTCCTCTGCATGAGTGATTCAACGATAGAAACTCATGCTTTTCCTTTCTTTATAATATTTATTTCATTATATACTGCCGGTCATATTCCTGCCATATTTTCATATGCCGGGATAATTTTTCAGCCGATGATGAAAGGTTTGGAATTTGTTCTGATAAAATGTCAGGGCAATGGCCTGTTTTTCCTTAACATGGTCGTTGATGGATTCGTAGTTGTCGAAGAGAAGGTCGACGATCCGCTTGTCCAGAGCTTCCTCCGCAACCATGGTCCGGAAAACCTGATAGATACCGTTTTTATCCATCCCTTGCCGGTATGGCCGATCCTCTGAGATAGCGGTAAAGATATCGGCCACCGCCATGATGCGGGAACCAGTCCCTATTTCGTGTCGACCCAGGTGAAAGGGGTAGCCGCTGCCATCCAGTTTTTCGTGATGGTAGGCAGCCCATTCGGCGATTCGCTGGAGGCCGCCGATGGAGGTCAGGGTATAATACGTGTAGTAGGTATGACAACGAATAATGTCATATTCTTCTTTCGTCAACCGACCAGGTTTTTCTAAAATAGAATTGGGAATGACCAACTTGCCCACATCATGAAAATTTCCGGCGATACGCATGGACTTCAGGTCAATTTCAGCCATACCAAAATAATCCGCCATCAGAACGGCGCATTCAGACACACCGCTGGTGTGAGCGGCGGTAAATCTGGACTTGAAGTCGATCAGGTCTTTGTATAGCACGGATATCAGGGCAACATCATCCAGGCCGATCTGTATGTTGCTGAAGGGCCCATTGCTCAGGAGAAGAGAGTAAAGGCGGGAAGACACCAGATCCAACCAGAATTCCTCCCTCTCAGCAATAGAAAGGAAGCAGCGTAGGATTTCCGGGTGCACCACTGTACCGGATAGTTTGCGGATCTCCTGAATGATGTGGGGGCTTTGGTGGAGGATATACTTGCTTCGGTCTACCATTCTTTCAACGCAATCAGCCAATAGGATTACCTGAGATCCGAATACAATCGGATCCTGAATCGGTCGGTCCCAATCTTTCCATTCCCGGTGATGGTAAGCGACGATTTCGGACAAGGGGCTCAGCCAGGGCACCTGCTCCAGGAGGACAGCCCCTTTCATGGCATGAACCTGAGGGTCCACCGATTCAAAGCCGTGAAGATCGATCTTCTCTTCCACCGTGATGGCTCCAATATCGTGGAGCAAGGCTGCAGAAAATATTTTTTCTTGTATGTCCATATCCGCCCTGCATGCTTTTGCCATTTCCAGGGCTATGTAAGCGGTGCGATATTGATGCTGATCCACAGAGGGATTGATATAGTCCACTACTTCGGAAAGTGACAGCAGAAGATTATTTAGATTGACTAAGAGCTCTTTTTTCATTTTTCACCATATAATAAAACCGGTTTCAATAACAACTTTTTATATTATACAACAACAAAAATGAAATTGCCATAATTCAGTCACAATTGACTGGTATTCTTCTGTTGTAAGGAAATTGAAAACTATTGTCTGAAGGGGGTAATTGAAATGATGTTCGGAAGAGGATATAATGGTGTTGCTGATTGGTGCAGTGGGCCGGGAGGTATTTTCGGTTTCCACGGCGGGTTTTTACTGAGCCTGGTTCTGATTGCCATAGCCGTCCTGATCACCGTGTATGTGATGAAAAGAAGGCCAAATCACCATGACAGAATGTCGGATGAGGTGATGGAAAGTCTGAATATGCGCTATATCAAAGGAGAAATCGACGAAGAGGAATACTTGCGCAGAAAGCAGATCATCCGTCAAAAGTAAGAAAAGGAGGATACACTTTGTATAGGATCATGCTGGTAGAAGACCAGAAGGAGATTCGGGAGATCGTATCCAAATATATTCTGAAAGAAGGTTTTGAGTGCCTGGAAGCTGAAGACGGCTTTCAGGCACTGGATCTTTTTAACCGTAAGCAGGTGCACTTGGTAATCCTGGATGTGATGATGCCCGGAATCGACGGGTTTGAGGTGCTCAAGGAAATCCGGAGGATTTCAGAGGTGCCGGTGATTATGCTGACCGCTCGTCAGGAAGAAGTAGACCGGGTGAAGGGATTTCGCATCGGAGCCGATGATTATGTACTGAAGCCCTTCAGCCCCAAGGAACTGATTCTACGTACAAAGCGCCTGCTGAAGCGGATTTATGGGGAAGGGGAAGAATTGATTTATCAATGTGGGAAACTCTCCCTTCATACCAGCAGCAGAACTCTATACCATGATCAAACCGAGATTCCTTTGACCTCTGGAGAATATGGGCTTCTGGAAGCCCTGTTCCGGAACCGGGGTCAGGTACTGACCCGGGAACAGCTGATCGAGATGGCATATGGGCCGGATTATGAAGGGTATGATCGGAACATCGACAGCTATATTAAGCGGATTCGGCAAAAAATCGAGGAGGATCCTAAAAATCCGGAATATTTGAAAACCCGCTATGGCGCGGGATATGTATTTGGAGGGAACTGTGATGACCATTAAAAAACAATGGATGATCGTCCTGATCATGACCGTGGTCCTTTCGGTTCTTTTGAATTCTTTTGTTCTCAGTGCCCTGATGAACCGGTATTTTGTCCGTTATTACAACGAAAACTATCAGGAACATGCACGGCAGATCCTTCAGGTGGCGGAAGAGACTTTGACGACACCGGACTACAATGCTCGTCAGCTGGTCATATTGCTCCAGGCTCATTTGTCCGGTCCGATCGTGGGGATTCAGTTGATAGACAGTGAAGGGGTTGTCCTTGCAGATGTTTACCGCAACCAGCGGGGGATGATGGGCGGACATATGATGAGAAATCTGGGTCAGACCGATAACCTGACGGAGATTGATAATGCTCCGGTTATCAAAGGTGGAAAAGTTCTGGGAGAACTGAACATCATAAGGCAGGGTACTCTGGCGGATTCCCTGGAAATCAAGAGCTTCCAGAGCTCCCTTGTGGTGAACAGTGGAATCACTCTAGGGGTTTTGATTCCCTTTGCCCTCCTTCTTGGCTATTGGATCAGCCGGCGGATGAGCCGGGATATCATGTCCACAGCGGACATGGCCATCGATATGGACCTGGGCAAAAACACGGATATGTCCCGTTCCAGGGTTCGGGAAATCCGGGTTGTGCAGGAAAGCCTGGAGACTCTCCACCGGAATCTGAAACTAAAAAAGACCAGCCGGAAGAAACTGATTGATGAGATGGTTCATCAGACCCGAACCCCCCTGACCATCCTGAGCACCCATTTGGAAGGATTCCGGGATGGGGTCATCGATGTCAACGACGAAGAACTACGGAAATGTCAGGTTCAGATTGAGAACCTTAATGAAATCATCCGAAACATGAGCAACATGATCGATGCAGAGGGGGAGCTGGAAAAGATCCGAATGGAGAATCTGGAAATTTCCGGACTGATCCGCCAGGTGACCGAAGGACTGAAGGCTCAGTTTGATTTGAAAGGAATCCGTTTAACCTGGAAACAGGAACCTAAAATATGGGTCGTGTCAGACCGCTATAAACTGAGTCAGAGCATTTATAACCTGATTACCAACGGGTATAAATATACGGATCCTGGTGGAATGGTGACCATTGATTATAAGATTGTTGATTCTTCGGAGGGCAGCCTGCTTGAGATTGTGGTTTCCGATACGGGCCGCGGCATTCTGGAGGAAAACCTGGAACGGATTTTTGACGCCTATTATCGGGAAAGAAGCGGTGATGAATTGGAAGGAGAGGGTATCGGCCTTTATGTGGCAGCACAAAATCTGAAGCAGATCGGCGGATCCATCCTGGCAGAGTCCCGAATTGGAGAAGGAAGCCGGTTCACCATACGAATACCTGTCGAGCAAAAGCAGAGCCTGTAAAAAGGGCTCTGATTTTTTTGGGTTTCAATATACGGGTAGGGGGTATATTAACTGTCAGGAGGACGAAAATATTATGGAAACGATTCGAGAGGAAGAATATAAAAACAAACTGGTTTCCCGGCTTAATCGGGCGGAAGGACAGATTCGTGGTATCCGGAACATGGTGGAAAAGGATGCCTATTGCGATGAGATCCTGAACCAGATTTCGGCTGTTCAGGCTGCCTTGGATTCGGTGGGAAAAATGATTCTGGAAAGCCATATACGTGGATGCGTGGTCCGGGATATTCAGGCTGGAAGAGAAGAAATCATTGATGAATTAATGGGAACCATCGGCAGGATGATAAAATGAAAGGAGGGAGACTGTGGAAAAATTAAATTTGAAAATCAATGGCATGACCTGTGCAGCCTGCTCGGCCCGGATAGAAAAGGTACTATCGAAAACCGATGGTCTGGAACATGTTTCCGTTAATCTGGCAACGGAGAAAGCGGCACTGGAATATGATCCCTCCAAGGTCAGCCCTCAGGATGTCATCGATAAAATCATAAAAACCGGCTATGGGGCAGAGGTAATCCGTAAAAGTACCATCACCGATGAGGACAAAGCGAAGAAGGAAAAAGCGGCAGCCGACCTGTGGAATCGATTCCGAATATCGGCTATTTTTGCTGTACCTCTTTTATATTTTGCTATGGGCCCTATGATTCCGGGCATACAATTACCAATCCCAGGCTGGATGGATCCCATGCACCAGCCCCTGACTTACGCCCTGGTTCTTCTGGGCCTGACCATCCCCATCGTCATAGCCGGATACCGGTTCTATATCGTGGGATTTCGGGCTATTTGGATGAGAAGCCCCAACATGGACTCCCTGATTGCCATGGGGACCTCTGCTGCAATTATATACAGCCTCTACTCCATCTATCAGATCGCTATTGGCGATAAGATGGCAGCCCATGACCTTTATCTGGAAACGGCCGGAGTAATCCTCACCCTGATTCTATTGGGGAAATCCCTGGAAGCGGTGTCCAAGGGAAGGACTTCGGAGGCTATTAAAAAGCTGATGGGGCTGGCCCCTAAAACCGCAACAGTGATCCGGGACAGGGAGGAATATGTCATACCGGTAGAAGAGGTAGAAATCGGTCACTTGATCCGGGTCAAGCCGGGAGAAAAACTGCCGGTGGACGGTATCGTAGAAGAGGGTTCCAGCTCGGTGGACGAGTCCATGCTTACCGGGGAAAGCATACCGGTGGAAAAAGGCCCTGGAAGTCCGGTGTACGCTGCCAGCATGAATAAAAATGGGACCTTTGTATTTCGGGCTTCCAAGGTAGGAGATGAAACAGCTCTGGCCCAGATCATTCGCCTTGTGGAAGAAGCCCAGGGTTCCAAAGCCCCCATTGCTCGGCTGGCCGACGTCATTTCCGGGTATTTTGTCCCGATTGTTTTCCTGATTGGTCTGATTGCCGCAGTGCTGTGGTTTGTCGCAGGAGAATCCTTTGTTTTTTCCATGAAGATCTTCATTGCTGTTCTCGTCATAGCCTGCCCCTGTGCTCTTGGACTGGCAACCCCCACAGCGATTATGGTGGGGACGGGACGGGGCGCCGATCTGGGTATTTTAGTGAAGAGCGGGGAAGCCCTGGAAACGGCCCATAAGATCGATACGGTGGTGCTGGATAAAACGGGAACCATTACAGAAGGAAAACCGGTGGTTACCGATATTATCAGTATCCCGGGGTACGAAGAAAATCAGATTCTAGGCTGGGCTGCCAGTGCCGAATCCGGTTCGGAGCACCCCTTGGCTGAAGCGATCATAAATGAAGCGAAAGCAAGGAACATATCCCTGTTGGCGGTCACGGAGTTCATGGCAGAGCCGGGCATGGGGATCCGGGGGCAGATGGATGGGCATCAAGTTCTGCTGGGAAATCCCAGGATGATGGAGCAGAACCGTGTTTCCATGGAAGGTCTGGTGCTGCAATATGATCAACTCTCCGGGGAAGGCAAAACACCGATGGTGATGGCTGTGGATGGCAAGCCAGCGGGAATCATCGCGGTAGCGGACACCATTAAGGCATCCAGTCAGGAAGCCGTTGATCGGCTTCGGGATATGGGACTGGAGGTCGTCATGCTCACGGGGGACAACCGGAGGACGGCAGAGGCCATTGGCCGTCAGCTCGGCATCAGCCGAATTGAAGCCGAGGTTCTGCCGGGGGATAAAGCAGAAGTCGTGGGACAACTTCTTTCAGAAGGGAAAAGGGTCGCCATGGTGGGGGACGGTATCAACGACGCACCGGCCCTGGCCAAAGCGGATGTGGGAATCGCCATCGGTTCCGGTACAGACGTGGCCATGGAATCAGCTGATATCGTCCTGATGAGAAGTGAACTGACCGGAGTAGCAACGGCCATACAACTGAGCAGAAGCACCATGACAAATATCCGCCAGAACCTATTCTGGGCCTTTGGCTACAACGTCATCGGGATTCCCATTGCTGCCGGACTTCTTCATGTGTTCGGAGGCCCGCTTCTGAACCCGATTTTTGCAGCAGCAGCTATGTCACTAAGCTCTGTTTCGGTACTGACCAATGCCCTTCGGCTGAAGCGGTTCCGACCAGAGATGAGTAAAGGAGAAAAATGATGGAAAGAATTGTCATGAAAGTTGACGGCATGTCCTGTGAGCACTGCGTAAAAGCAATAACAGAGACTTTGGATGCCCTGCCGGGTGTCAATGAGGTTAAAGTCAGCCTGGAAGCAAAAACCGTAGCCTTTACCTGGCAGGATGGGGGAACACCCATGGAAGAAATCGTCGCGGCTATTGAAGATCAGGGCTATGACGTTGTCTAGACAATAAGGACATATTCCTGTATAATAATACAAAAAAGCGGGAGGGTAAGGGATGAGTGAAAATTGCGGATGTGGATCCGGCGGCAGCTGTTGTGGACAGCATGAGGGATGCTGCGGGGATGAACAGAAGAAAGATATTCTAATTGATTTCTTGTATCTGGATCTGGAAACCTGTGACCGTTGCTGCGGGACGGATGAAGTACTCTCGGATGCTATTCAGAAGGTAGCCGAACTTTTTTCTGCCGCTGGCTTGAAACCGGTTTTGAGAAAAATTAAGATAGAATCCGTTCAGATGGCGGAAGAATACCATTTTGTCTCTTCTCCGACCATTCGGGTAAACGGCAGAGATATTGCTGCTTCTGTGCAGGAAAACAATTGTACCTCCTGCGGAGAAATCTGTGGGGATGATGTGAACTGCAGAGTCTGGGAGTACGAAGGCAACCAGTATGAGGTTCCACCGGTGGGCTTCCTGGTAGATGCCCTTCTAAAAGGGGTATATGCCCCGGAAAGTTTGGCAAAACCGGTGAAGGAATACACCGTGCCGGAAAATATTAGAACATTTTTTGCCGGAACAGCCGACTGAAGTTGAATGCTATTTCCTGTGAGGTGCTACCATGTCAGAAGGTCAGAAAAAACGAATAACCACGAAAGAAATCATCAAAATCCCATTGCTTTATTTAGCCATGGGATTTTTTTGGATTTATTTTTCTGACCGGATGGTTTCTGCCTTTGTAACGGATCTGGAAGCCCTGCGAATCGTTAATACCTACAAAGGATGGATTTATGTTCTGGTCACAGGCGTGATTCTGTATCTGCTGATTGCCAGACAATATGAAAAACTTCGTGAGCGGGAGGGTGAAATCCTTCGCAGCGAAATAAAGTACCGTACACTGATTCAGCAGATGCAGCTGGGGATGGCCTTATATGAAGGGAAGCCCGGGACATCGGTTGCGGAATATACCCTGATTGATGTGAATGACAGCCACGAAACCATGACGGGACATAAGCGGGAAAACGCTATTGGAAGGACGTTGGGATTCCTGTTTCCAGAAATGAAGCCGGAGAACCAGATGAAACTTCAGAATACGGCCGTCAATGGAACGCCGATTCGATATGAATCTTTTCAGCCCCGGACCCAACGATTTTATGAAGTAATTGCTTTCCGCCCAAAGGAATCGCAAGTGGCTGTTATCATTAACGATACAACCAAGAGGGTGGAGGCTGAACAGAAACTTCAATACATGGCAGATCACGATATGCTGACTGATTTGTACAATCGCCATTATTTTGATCAGAAACTTAGAGAAATAGATAATCCGGAGAATCTTCCCCTGACCTACATTGTAGGAGATATCAACGGTATCAAATTAGTAAATGACTCCTTTGGTTATGGGACCGGTGATGAAATAATCCGGAGTGTGGCTGATGCATTCCAACAATGGGCTCCTGATGAGAATGTATTCCGTATTGGAGGAAATGAGTTTGCTGTTCTAATGGCCGGCAAAGGTTCGGAAGCTGCCGAAGAGTGGATCATCAATCTCAAATCAAAAATTTCAAAAATCCGACTGGGTGCTCTTGACGTATCCGTTTCCTTTGGTTCTGGAACGAAGTATCAGCCGGAAGACAGCATGGCAGAGGTGATCAAAAGGGCAGAAGATGCTATGTACAGCCGGAAAACTTATGAAAGCCCCGGGGTTCGTGGGAAAACCATCGAAGCGATCGTAACTACTCTGCATGAAAAGAACAAGCGGGAAGAAGAGCACTCTCGCCGGGTCTCGGAGCTTTGCGAGAAAATCGGCAGGGCTATGGAGCTGCCGGAGGACGATGTGAAACAGCTTCGCATGGTCGGCCTCCTGCATGACATTGGCAAAATTGGTATACCGGAAACGGTTCTGAACAAAGAAGGCTCTCTTGCACCAGAGGAACGGCTGGAAATACAAAAACATCCGGAAATTGGATATCGGATCCTCAGCACGGTGAACAGCCTTTCGGAGCTGGCCGAATATGTATTGGCTCACCATGAGCGGCTGGATGGTATGGGATACCCCAAAGGTCTGACGGGGGATGAAATTCCGCTGAAGGCCTGCATCATCGGCGTGGCAGATGCTTATGATGCCATGATCAGCTATCGAACGTACCGAAAATCCCTGACCAGGGAAGAAGCATTCGAAGAACTGCTTCGATGTTCCGGCACCCAATTTCATCCGGAATGTGTGCGTGCCTTGATTGAGCAAGTTCTTTAGGTTTTAAATGGCTGTTGACAGCAATATTTATATTTGATAAAATTCAATTGTACAAAATATAATTGTTTTTATGTCTGAAAGGAATGGTGGGATATGAGTATTTATGATTATAAAGTAAAAGATATTGAGCAGAATGAAGTTTCTTTGGATAGATACCGGGGCAAGGTTCTGCTGATCGTCAATACCGCAACTGGTTGCGGATTCACTCCCCAGTATGAAGGCCTGGAAGCCCTCTATAAGAAATATAAGGACCAGGGATTGGAAATCCTTGATTTTCCCTGTAACCAATTTCTGAATCAGGCGCCTGGAACGGATGAAGAAATATCCAGTTTCTGTTCTCTGACCTATGGAACCACTTTCCCCAGATTTTCCAAGATTGAAGTCAATGGGAAGAACGAATCTCCTCTGTACACTTTCCTGAAGAATCAGCCGGTGGATGAAGCAGAGGATGAAGAATCAAGCTCATTTAAAAAAGTTTTGAAGGAACTGGCCCAGACTGTTGCCGGCAATAACATCAAGTGGAACTTCACCAAATTTCTAGTGGATCGGGATGGCAAGGTCGTTGCCCGGTTTGCCCCCACCTTTAAACCGGAAATGATTGCTCCTTTTATTGAGAAATTGCTTTAGGATGAACCGGATGAGGGATGAAGGACAAAGTATGGATTTTGAGCAACTGAAATTGGAAAACCAGCTGTGTTTTCCTTTGTATGCAGCCTCCCGGATCATAACAAGGAAGTATAAACCATTGCTGGATCCGCTTGGACTGACTTATACCCAGTACATCGTTATGCTGGCCCTTTGGGAAAGGGATTCCCTTTCGGTCAATCAACTGGGAGAAATCCTTTGGCTGGACTCGGGGACCCTGACCCCGTTGCTGAAAAAGCTGGAAGGGCAAGGGTTGGTACGGCGGAGCAGGAGTGTTCAGGATGAGCGAATGCTGATCGTGGAGGTGACGGATTTGGGCTGGCAGCTGCAGGAAAAAGCTGCTGAGGTGCCTTTGAAGATGGCCGGATGCCTAAACATATCCGCTGATGAAGGCCGTTTGCTTCAAGGGTTGCTGCACAAGATTATGGAAAGTGAAAGGGAGCGTGCCGGATCATGGACGAAATTAAGGTAAGCATTCCAAAGTATCAGCAGATAGCAGCAGACCTGGCTTCAAAAATTGTTGAAGGGAAATATAAGGAAGGGGATAAGATCTATGCCCGCTCCTACATTGCCAGTCAATATGGGGTTTCCCCGGAAACCGCCCGGCGTGCCGTCTGTGTTCTGGCTGATCTGAATATTGTAGAGGCTGAAAAGGGCAGCGGAGTAGAAATCATCTCGTCTGAAAATGCCAGGGCTTTTGTTCGACAATTTCAAGACATTGAAACGATTAACAGCCTGAAACAAAAGATCCTTCGCAGCATTGACCGTCAGAAGAAAGAAATGGAAAGCTTCAGTGATTATCTTTCCGAACTGATCGGCAAAACAGACCGATACCGATCCATAAACCCTTTTGTCCCATTTGAAGTTTTGATTGAAGCAGTTTGCCCCTACCGCAACCAGTCTATTATGGATTTGAATTTTTGGCACAATACATCTGCTACAGTAATAGCAATCCGTCGAAAAGGACAGATTTTAATATCCCCGGGACCCTATGCAACCCTGGAAGAAAAGGACATCCTGTATTTTATTGGTGACGACGAATGTCTGGAACGGGTTCTGCGTTTCCTGTATCCGGCGGATCCTCCGGTCGGTGATGCTTAACAAGGACTATAATCCGGTTCTTTAAGATGCCTGTGGACAAGAGCAGGCATTCTTTATTGACAAAAGTAACAACTTGATTATATAATAAGTGTGTTGCTTTGCAAAAAGGGGGAATTTAATTGATCAGATTTGAAAGTGTTACAAAAAAATATGGCAAGAAGACCATATTGAATAAACTCAGTTTTGAAATCAACCAAGGAGACTTTGTGGTCCTTATCGGCCCCAGCGGATGCGGGAAGACAACCACGTTAAAATCCATCAACCGGCTGATTGAGCCGGATGGAGGCAAAATTTACGTTGATGGCCGGGACATCATGAAAGAAAATCCGGTGGAACTGCGAAGAAAAATCGGATATGTCATTCAGCAGATCGGTCTTTTCCCCAACATGACGGTGGAGCAGAATATTGCGGTGGTACCCAAATTATTGAAGGTGCCAAAAGAAGAATGGCAGCAAAGGGTGAAAGATTTGCTCAATCTGGTGGCCATGCCCTATGAAGAAAATGCCCATATGTATCCTTCCGAATTGTCAGGAGGACAGCAACAGCGAATCGGTGTTCTTCGGGCTTTGGCAGCTTCTCCACCCATCGTGCTGATGGATGAACCTTTCGGAGCACTGGACCCCCTAACCAGGGACAGCCTTCAGGAAGAAGTGAAAAAACTGCAGAAAAAATTGAAAAAGACCATCGTCTTTGTTACCCACGATATGGATGAAGCCCTTCGAATGGCAGATGTCGTCATCTTTATGGATCAGGGGGAAATCGTCCAGATGGCTTCCCCCGAGGAAATGCTTCAGAATCCGGCCAGCCCCTTGGTGAAGAGCTTCCTCGGGAAACACCTCAACAACGGAGCGGTGCTGCTTGCGTCGGATGTTATGAAAAGCAGGGTCCTGAAGGTTCACCGGGAGATGCAGACTCTTCAGTCGGTGGAACTGATGCGAAACAGGGATGTAAATTCTCTGATTGTTATCAATGACGATGAAACCTACGCAGGCACCATTTCTATCGAGCGGATTAAATCCGCCGGAAAAGCCGGGACACAGATTGGCGGGCTATTAACCATGGAAGCTCCCGTCGTTCAGGTTTCTGATCCGGCCCAGTCGGCTTTTGAACTGCTGATGGAGTCCCCCACGGGTTACGTTATTGTTCTTCATGAAGATCAGACGGTAGCCGGACTCATTACGAAGACCAGTATGGCGAAAGCCATGGGTGAGACCTTGTGGGGAGGGGATGCCGTATGAGTTTTACAGAATTTATCCAACTCAATCAACGGGAAATCATGAGCAGTCTCTTTCAGCATCTGAGCCTGGTGTTCTGGGCAGTGGCTATTGGTATGGTCATTGCGGTACCTGTAGGTATCATCCTTTCCCGTCATCGCAAAATGGCAGCACCGGTCCTGGCTTTTGCAGGGACGATTCAGACCATACCAGGGTTGGTCATGCTGGGGATTGCCCTGATCTTTTGGGGTATCGGCACTAAGCCGGCCCTGATTGTCCTTAGCCTTTATGCCATCCTGCCGATTTTGCGAAACACTTACACCGGCATTACAGATATCAATCCTGGTTACGTGGAAGCGGCCAGAGGTATCGGGATGACCAGTATGCAGCGACTCTTAAAAGTGGAGCTGCCCATCGCAACCCCCACCATCATTGGTGGAATCCGTATATCCACGGTCTATATCATTAGCTGGGCTACCCTGGCCGGACTCATTGGAGCCGGAGGACTTGGGGATCTCATCTGGACTGGATTGTCCACTTACAACACCAATTACATCCTGGCAGGGGCGGTGCCCTCGGCGATAATGGCTATCCTGTTCAATCTATTAATTGGAGGACTCCAGCGAGGAATCACTCCAAGGGGACTAAGGAGGGTGAACCCATGAACAATTTGCCCAATTATATCTTAGAACATCTTGTGATTGTGCTGATTGCCACGGCCATAGCCGTCGTGATCGGTATTCTCCTTGGGGTCATTGCCTATTGGGTCAAATGGGCGGAACAAGCGATCCTTTGGCTGGTGGAAATCATCCAGACCATTCCGTCTCTGGCGCTATTAGCCCTGCTGATGATTTTCTTCGGACTTGGGAATCCAACCATCATTGCTGGATTGGTGCTGTACGCCCTGATGCCTATTGTGAGAAATGCTCATATCGGGCTGACCGGAGTAGAGAATCATCTGAAAGATGCAGCAAAGGGAATGGGTATGAGCCGGTTGCAACGTTTGGTAAAAGTGGAGATTCCCTTATCCTTCCCGCTGATATTTTCGGGGATCCGGATTTCTGTTGTAAACTCCCTCTCCATAGCGGTCATGGGAGTACTCATTGGCGCCGGAGGCTTGGGGTTCCCAGTTTATCGGGGCATACAGACCAACAACATGGAAATGATTCTCACAGGGGCAATTCCTGTGGTACTGATGGCTCTGGTCTTTGACCATCTGATGAATCGATTTGAAAAGAAGTTAATGCGCAGTTAGGAGGAAATGATGAAAAGGAAAATAATGATTATGATTACAGCCCTATTGGTGATGACCCTGGTGCTGTCCGGGTGTGGGGGAGACAAGAAGAACGTCGTCATCGGATCCAAGGATTTTTCAGAAAGTATTATCCTGGGAGAAATGTTCGCACAACTGATCGAGGCCAATACTGACATTAAGGTAATCCGAAAATTGAACATGGGAGGAACCTTCGTATGCTTTGAAGCCATTAAAAACGGGGATATCGACATTTACCCCGAATATACCGGGACGGGACTGACGGCTCAATTGAAGATGGACGTCATTGCTGATCCGGAGGAAGCCTACCGGGTGGTTGCAGAGGAGTTTGAAAAGCAATTCAATATTAAATGGCTGAGCCCCCTGGGACTCAATAATACCTATACACTGGCTGTTACTCAGGAGGTAGTTGAAGAATATGGTGTGGAAACCTTCAGCGACCTGGCTGCAGTATCAGAAGCCTTAATTTTCGGAGCGGAGCATGAATTCTTCAACCGTCAGGATGGGTTTGAGGGACTGGTGGAAGCCTATGGCATGAAATTTAAAGGAGAGCCGAAAAAGATGCAAGTTGCCTTGAAGTATCAGGCAATCGGCAATGGAGATATGGATGTTACGGATGCCTTCGCTACCGACGGTCAGATCATTCAGTATAACCTGAAAATACTGGAAGATGATAAAGGATTTTTTCCTCCTTATTATGTAGCTCCAATTGTTAAGAATGAGACTTTGGAGCAATTCCCCGAATTGGAGGGGGTCCTGGACATGCTGGCGGGGCTGGTGGATGATGCCACTATGACGGAGCTGAACTACCGAGTGGACGTAGAAGGGGAGTCCGTTGAAGCCGTAGCGGCAGATTTCCTTGCCAAAGCTGGGCTGGTATAAAGACAACACAGAACAATTCAAAATCAATAGAACCATCCATACCGGAAGCCTGGCTTCCGGTATTTCTATTTGATTATTAGTTGCATTTTTGATATAATAAAACTGTTAGTTGAAACAAACTTGGATAAGGGAGGGATGACTATTTGAAAGTATTTATTCATCAGGTCAAAGAGGTGCTTTACGCCGTGCTTCCCATCGTCTTCATTGTCATCGCCCTTCATTTTACCCTGGCACCCCTGGACAATCTTTCTCTTGCTCGATTTATCATTGGATCGATTATGATTATTTTTGGTCTTTCCATCTTTCTGATCGGGGTGGAAATTGGCATCACTCCTATCGGTAAATTGATGGGTTCTGCAATGACAAAATCCGGGAAAATTTGGATCGTCGGACTGGCCGGAATCATTTTAGGATTCATCATTTCCATTGCGGAACCGGATCTTCACATTCTGGCAGGCCAGGTTTCTCTGGTAACCGGAGGAGCCATTACTAAGTGGAGCCTGGTCATCCTTGTTTCCGTAGGTATTGCGGTGATGCTTTCCATTGGTCTGGTACGAATCCTATACAACGTCCCGTTATACAAACTTCTATTTGTCATATATTCTGTAATTTTAATCTTATCCTTTTTTACAAGCCGGGAATTTTTGGCTATTGCCTTTGATGCCTCCGGTGCTACAACGGGAGCCCTCACTGTCCCATTCATCCTTGCCTTAGCGATAGGGGTATCGATCCTGAAAAAGGATACAAAAGCCAATGAAAAGGACAGTTTTGGTTTGGTGGCTATTGCTTCCGGCGGGGCCATCATCGCCGTATTGATTACCAGTCTTCTGATTGATACCAGCAGTCTGACCGGCAGTCTGGAAACCGGCAGACCTGTTAACGAAAGCCTGATGCAGCCATTTTTGGATAAACTGCAGCTGATCAGCCTGGAAATCATCCTTGCGCTATCCCCGATTCTGATTTTATTTCTGATTTTTCAGAAGACGACCTTTCGCCAATCCCAAAAGGCTGTAGCCCGGATACTGATTGGCTTATCCTTTACCTTCATAGGACTGGTTCTCTTCTTGGTTGGAGTCAATGCCGGATTCATGAAGGTAGGGAGTATCCTCGGTTATGCTATTGCAAGTCTGGACGGAAACGTGTATCTTATCCTTATAGGCTTTGTATTGGGGCTGGTGACAGTTCTGGCAGAACCGGCTGTCTACGTTCTGACTACTCAGATCGAAGAGGTTACCGGTGGTTATGTCCGCCGAAAAGTCGTGCTGGGGACCTTATCTTTGGGAGTTGGCGTAGCGGTGGCCTTGTCGATGATTCGGGTGCTGGTGCCGGAAATCCAGTTATGGCATTACCTGCTTCCCGGTTATATAATCGCCATCGGACTGATGTTCGTCACCCCCAAGATCTTTGTGGGTATGGGATTTGACTCCGGCGGAGTTGCTTCAGGTCCTATGACTGCTACATTCATTCTGGCCTTCATCCAGGGGGCGGCCTCCGGAGCGGAAGGAGCTAATGTATTGGTAGATGGCTTTGGAATGATTGCTATGGTGGCGTTGGCACCGATTATTGCACTGGAAATATTAGGATTGATTTTTAAAGTGAAGTCCAGAAAGGGAGGACTTGAAGAAAATGGAATGCAAACTTGAACTCCTCGACATCGAACTGATTTGGGGGATCGTCGATGAAGGATTTGGACATAAACTGGTGATGGCCTCAAAAGACTGTGGCGTGGGAGGCAGGACCATCCTGCCGGGCCGGCGGATGGTTGAGAGGCACCCCCTTTTGGACCTTTTCGGTCTGGCCGATGAAAAGAGGGATGTGGTTCTGATGCTGGCAGACAGCAACCGGGTCAGAGAAACGTTTCGGAAGCTGATCACCCGTTTTGAAGAAGAAGAAGGCGAACCTGGTCTGGTGTTCACCACCGGTGTCACAAAAGTAATCGGTACCAGAAATTGTATTGGCGATCCCCAAAATTCTAGCAGAAGTGAGGATGAAAAAATGTATAGCCTGATGACCGTCATCGTTGAACGAGGAAATGCAGAAAGGGCAGTGGAAATTGCCAATAAAATGGGCGCAGTCTGTGTGACCATCATCAATGGCCGGGGGGCTGGAGTTCATGAAACCAGCAAGGTATTTGCCATGGAAATCGAACCGGAAAAGGAAATTGTTCTTATAGTCGTGGATAAAGGGCGGACGGACGACATTGTAGCTGCTGTCCGGGATCAGCTCCACTTGGAAAAGCCTGGGAACGGTCTGGTCTTCGTTCAGGATATCAATCGGATTTACGGGGCTTAATAACTATTCCGCAGTGAGTTCTCATTGAACCTCCTTGTTCTGCTAAAGAACGCTTATCAGGCAGTAGCCGCAAATATAACTTGCTATCCCCAAACCCATGGATGCCATGAGGTAAAGGATGGCATTTTTCTTTTCTCCAGACTGAAATAGATTAAAGCCTTCAAATATAAAGGTGGAAAAAGTTGTGAACGATCCCAAAAAACCGATGGCTATAAATGCATAAATGGAATGGGTTACATGGAAAGCTGTAATCACTCCCAATAAAAAAGCCCCGGCCAGATTGATGGTAAAAGTACCAAGCGGATAAGCTCCGGAGTACTTTCCGGCAATACTTTTTGAAACAAAAAATCTCGACAAGCTTCCCAAAGAACCTCCAATGGCTATCAGCAGGTATTCCATTCTCATTTGCTCCCTTCTTCGTCCGGATTGGCGGCGAGTTTTTTAAAGGGCAGGACCAGGGATTTGTATATAACCTTTCTCGCCAGAACGATACCAATAAAAGCGGCAGTGAAACCGAAAAGGAGGGAGCTGGAAATGTAAATAGATGCTAAGAGTAATCTGCCGCTTTCCATCAATATGACTGATTCCTTGCAGAGGGCTGAAAATGTTGTAAAGGCACCTAGAAAACCAGTTGAAATGCCAAGACGAAGATCCGCATCGATTGCCATCACTTCAAAAGCTATGGTCAGGAAAAGTGCCAGAATAAAACTCCCGATAACATTGATCATGAAGGTATTCAGCGGAAAGTCGCCTTTATAACCGAAGAGTGTCCATTCTTCCATCAATTGCCTTAGTACGGCACCTCCGGCGCCACCAATGAAAATATAAATATATTTGCCCATAAAAATCCTCCGATATATAAAAAACCCCTACAAAAGGCATACAACCGATTGTAGGAGTCATTAGCTTGTCAGCGTTTAAAGGCGAACTCCATCGCCTGTCTCGTTTCTGTTTATTGAAATTTTATCATTCTTCGACAGGCATTTCAAGTAAAAACGTGACAGGAAAAGAGAAAGGGGCCCGATTAGTTTTTTGAGATGGTTTTGACTTCGGCGATAAGGTGGAATATAATGAATAAAAGGCGGTAATTTGAGGTTGGTATTAAGGAGGTGCAGCAATGAAGAAGATATTGGTACCCCTGGATGCTTCCGAGCATTCCAAAAGAGCTTTGAATCAGGCCAAAGAACTGGCAGAAGCCTTTGGCAGTCAAATCGTACTCCTTTATGTAGTCAGTGTAAGGATTTCCACTTATTGGTATAATCCCACCATTCCGGAGCCGGAAATCATGTTCAGCATCTTAGAGGAGGAAAAGGCTCATGCAGAAGAACTGCTTAATCAGTCAAGAGAAAACTTTGGGGATATGAAGGACCGGGTAGAGACAGTAATGCTTCAGGGATCTGTTGCCGATGAGATCATCGAGTACATCAATACCAGCGATGTGGATTTCGTCATCATGGG
>DIMT01000027.1:0-12308 GCA_002425705.1 Firmicutes bacterium UBA5559 | reverse complement strand
AGTCCTGCACTATGGAGAAAAACCCATTCTTGTGGTTCGATAAACAGTTTTGAATAGGAGGGATTCGTTATGATTAACAGACAGCCGTCGCCAAGCGTCATTACGAAAGTTGGAGAATTGCCGGTGCCTCTGCAGGAACCCTTCGCCGGGTTGCTTAAGGCAGGTGCTTCTTTTCCTGATGCCTTGTACATTCCTTCCAGCAACTGGGGGGATGAGATTTCGCCAGAGAAGATTTTAGCAGATTTCGAAGATCATCTGTTCATTATAGAACAGGATGAAGAGGGAATCCGGCAGATGATATTTGCCCATAAAGATATTAATTACATTCAGAACGGGCGTATTCTTCTGGAATCATGGATTCTGGTTAGTGGAATGGTGGATGGAGAACGGAAAAGCCATATGATTCTATATAACAGCGTGGATGAAAAGAAAGTGCTTCCTATCATCAATGCCATCCGGAAAAGAGTCAATCAGATGACCGACCAGGAATTTAATAATCGGGAAGAATTTATGGACCTTTATCCAGACAACCTGAAGTTCTTTAATTATTCCAATCGCAGCGTCATCAAAGGGGAGAAAGTGCTTTTTACCCTATACCAGGATAGTATAAAAAACCGCTTTTATCGGGTGATCGATAACCGGATAGCACCAAGCCACATCCTAATTCTTAGTGATAAGGAGATTATCATCATTACGGAAACCTTAAGCAAGCACAAGGAGGCGGACTCTTACTCAGGGGTGGTAACCTATATTTCCCTCCACCAGGTCAAGGATGTGCTTCTTCCCGAAAGGGCTAAGAATCAGTTTTCGCTGGATATCATCATGACCGGAGATGACCGGATTACTTCTGTGTACACCGACGATAAGGAAGATGAGTTGAGACAATTTGTGGGGAAGGTTAAAAAGTTGATGCATTCGTAATAGGGCATGGAAAAAAATATTGACAGCCGAGCGAAAAGGTAATATATTACTTATTAAGGTAATGTATTATCTTTTTTTATTGATTTGTTTGAAGGAGAAGCGAATGGGCAAAGTTGAGACAATGATGGATACGACGTATATTTTTGGCGCCTTGCTGGTTACGGCAAACCGGTTGGACACCATGCTGGAAAGAGAACTGAAGAAATTCGGGCTGACGGGTAAACAGTGGATGTTGGCGGTGGTGGTGCAGAACCTGTTCGACGGGCCACCTACTATCAAGCAGGCGGCGGCGGCCATGGGCAGCTCCCATCAGAATGTCAAGCAGATGGCGCTGAAGCTTCAGGAAAAGGGGCTTTTGGTTATGGAAAAAGATGGCCGGGATGGTCGAGTGACCCGGCTTCGTCTGGCTGAAGGGAGCGAAGGATTTTGGGAATCTACCAGACCCCGGGGAGAATGGTTTATGTCTGCTGTTTTTCAGAAACTAGCACCTGAGGATTTGGCCGGAACAAGAAGAACCCTTCAAGGGATTCAGGAAAACTTGTCGTCCCTGGATTTTATCATGGAAGTTGAGGGCAGAAAAGAATGAAAGAAGCACCAAAAGTGGAGAAAATTTTTTTCTTGCTGATCCTTTGTATTGGTCTGTTGTCGGGGGTGGCGTCTCTGGCTGGACTTTTTGTTGGCGGCGGTATCGGACCCTGGGAGTTTCAATCCGTCGGGGGAGAGTGGGTTCGGATCGCAGGAGAAGGGATTTATCAGAACGACTCGGTCTCTTATGTAGCTCAGGGAAAAGCTTCTGATCTGGTAACACTGATTTTGGGGGTTCCCCTTTTGCTGCTTTCTGCTTATTACCAAGGGTTGGGATCCTTCCGGGGAAGACTGATGACCACCGGGCTTCTGGGCTATTTTCTATATACCTATATGTCTTATACCTTCCTTTGGCAATACAACAGCTTTTTCCTGATCTATGTCCTGTTGATGTCCGGAAGTCTGGCAGGATTGATTCTGAACCTGAAAGGGTATGATTATCCAGAGATAAAAGGTCATTTTAAGAAGGAATTACCGATCCGCTTTCTATCCGGGGTGTTGTTCCTCATCGGTGGGGGAATCGGGATGCTTTGGCTGGGGAAAATCGGTGCATCCCTGGTCAGCGGAGTTCCGCCCATAGGGTTGGATCACTATACTACCTTGGTCATTCAGGGAATGGATCTGGGTTTTGTTGTGCCTGCAGCAGTGACTGGAGGGGTTTTGCTCCTGAAAGGGCGACCGTCTGGGTATATTCTCTCATCGGCCATCGTGGTAAAAGGGGCTGCTATGCTGACGGCGATGTCTGCCATGATGATCAGCATGAAATGGAATGGAGTGCCCATGAGTGCTGTTGAAATACTGATCTTTCCAGCATTTAATCTTCTGGTGATTCTGGCGCTGATCCTGTTGATAAAAAACTGTAAGTGAAGGGAGTCGGAAATGGAACAGATAAAATATTGCCCTGCTTGCTTGGGAGAACTGGAAAAAATCGGGAGTTGTGGAACGGTGGGATACTTTTGTGACCACTGCAAGACTTTGGTGTCAAAGAGCAAGACCTTGACGGAACAAGAGAAAGAAGAAGTCAAGAAAAGTGAAGGAGTAGGGAAATAAGGAACAGGTGAAAAAGGAAACTGCGAAATGTTAAAATAATATCATTTCGCAGTTTTTGATTTTTTGAAACGTTTAAAAAATAAAAAGAAAAACGGGTGAATTATTATTGAATTTCCCATTTTAATTCATGAGAAAAAATCAGACAATTGAAAAAAATAGAAAAAATAAAGGATTTTGGGCAGTGAATCGTAAATTCAGCAAGATTGTACCTTGAAAAAACGCAGGAAAAAAGATACGATTTAGATGTTAAATAAATAACAAATAAATTGTGTTATCGTTCGACAATGAGGAGGCCATTTATGTCAAAAGCACTTTCCTATGAAAAGCTGAATGAAATCATTGCCAATTATCCTGTAGAAAAACCCCCAATCGTATCCATTCTTCAGGACATACAGGAAGAGTACCGCTATCTCCCCCAGGAAGTTTTTCCCTATCTATCGGAAAAATTGAAAGTCAGTCTGGCGAAAATTTATGGAGTCGCCACATTTTATGAAAATTTCTCCCTGACACCCAAGGGTGAATATATTATTAAAATATGCGATGGCACAGCCTGCCATGTGCGTAAATCCATCCCCATTTTAGAGGCGCTGCGAAAGGAACTGGGATTGAACCAGGAAAAACATACGACAGATGACCTGGGATTCACGGTAGAAACGGTTTCCTGTCTTGGTGCCTGCGGATTGGCGCCGGTCATAACGGTTAACGACAAAGTCTATGCATCCATGACCCCGGAGAAAACCGTAGAGCTGCTGAACGAATTGAGGAAGGAGAGAAATCATGATCATCAATAGCAGAGAAATGCTGCGGCAGGAAAGACAGCGTTTTTTAAACATGTTAGCCGGCCAAAAAAAGAAAATTTATGTATGTGCCGGTACGGGGTGCGTCGCCGGTGGCTCTCTGGAAATCTATGAACGGTTGAAAGAACTACTGGAAGAAAAAAGAGTGCCCTGTGAATTAGAACTAACCTTTGAGAGGGAAGAGGAGCGAGTGGGACTGAAGCAGAGCGGTTGCAATGGGTTTTGTGAAATGGGACCTCTGCTGCGAATCGAACCTTCTGAATTATTGTATCTCCGTGTATCGTTGGATGATTGCGAAGAAATTGTGGAACGCTCCATTATTCGGGATGAAATCATAGACCGGCTGATCTATCAGAAGGATGATATCCGCTATCCGAAGCAGAATGAAATACCCTTCTACAGCCATCAGAAACGAGTGGTTCTGGAGGACTGCGGTCAGATCGACGCTGAATCGGTGGAAGAATACATCGCTTACGGAGGATATGAGGCACTGGAAAAATGCCTGTTCGACCTATCCGGCGATGATATCATTAAGACGATTTATGATGCATCCTTGAGAGGCCGGGGAGGTGGCGGTTTTCCGGCGGGCAGAAAGTGGAGCCAGGTAAGACTTCAAAAGGAAGAGATCAAATATGTGGTCTGTAATGGGGATGAAGGAGATCCGGGAGCCTTCATGGACCGGAGCATTATGGAAGGGGATCCCCACAAAATGCTGGAGGGAATGATCATTGCCGGAATCGCTTCAGGAGCGAAGGAAGGATATGTGTATGTTCGTGCCGAATACCCGCTGGCTGTTAAACGGCTGAGAAAAGCCATTGAAGAGGCCAGAAGAATCGGGATTCTTGGCACCGATATCCTGGGTACGGATTTTTCTTTTGATATTAAAATTGTCCGAGGTGCAGGAGCCTTTGTATGCGGGGAAGGAAGTGCGCTGACGGTATCCATCGAAGGGGATCGGGGGATGCCGCGAGTCAAGCCTCCAAGGACCGTTGAGCAAGGTCTTTACGGAAAGCCTACCCTTTTGAATAATGTAGAAACCTTTGCCAATGTGCCCATGATCATAAGAAATGGGGCAGACTGGTACCGATCCTATGGAACGGAAAAAAGCCCTGGAACCAAGGCCTTTGCTCTGACCGGAAATATTGTCAACACCGGTTTGATTGAGGTGCCCATGGGCACGGAATTGAAAAAAATCATCTTTGACATCGGTGGTGGAGTAAGAGATGGTAAAGCCTTTAAAGCTGTTCAGATAGGTGGTCCTTCTGGTGGATGTCTGACCTCTGAACATCTGGATCTCCCCTTGGATTTTGACAGCCTGAAGAAAGTGGGGGCGATGATTGGATCGGGAGGCCTGGTGGTCATGGATGAGGATACCTGCATGGTTGAAGTGGCCAGGTTCTTCATGAACTTTACCCAGAATGAATCTTGTGGGAAATGCGTACCATGCCGGGAAGGCACTCGAAGAATGCTGGAGATTTTAGAGCGGATCGTTCAGGGAAAAGGGAGAATGGAAGACCTGGATCTGTTGGAAGAACTGGCCACCACCATTACGGCTACAGCCCTCTGTGGATTGGGAAAAACGGCAGCAGGCCCTGTGGTTTCAACACTGAAGTACTTCCGGGAGGAATACGAAGCCCACATTTTGGAAAAACGATGTCCGGCCAAAGTGTGTCAGGCTTTAAAAACCATCTATATCGAGGCGGAGCTCTGCAAAGGCTGCACAAAATGTGCCCGGGTCTGCCCGGTGGAGGCTATCCGTGGAAAGGTCAAAGAACCATTTGTTATCGATCAAGAGGCCTGCATCAAATGCGGAGCCTGTATAGACAGCTGCAACTTCGGCGCGATTAAGGAGGCATAAAATGAATAGGAAATATATTACCATTGATGGCATTCCAGCCCCCATTGAAGGCGAAAAGAACGTGCTGGATATCATTCGAAAAGTGGGAATCGATATGCCGACCTTCTGTTACTATTCCGATCTATCGGTGTATGGGGCCTGTCGGATGTGCGTGGTAGAGGATAAGCACGGTGATGTGTTCACCTCCTGTTCTACCCCTCCCAGATCGGGTATGGAGCTTCGGACCAATACCCCCCGCCTTCAGCAGTATCGAAAAATGATTCTGGAACTGATGTTGGCGGATCACTGCAGAGATTGTACGACCTGCGAAAAGAATAATAAATGCAAACTTCAGGAATTCGCCAGCAGATTTGGTCTCCGGGAAGTTCGATTTGAAAATCTGCGAAGCGGGGATGTGCGGGATCATTCCTCCAGATCCATTGTGCGGGATAAAAACAAGTGCATTCTCTGCGGAGACTGCGTGCGCATGTGTTCGGAAATACAGAATGTGGGTGCCATTGATTTCAGTTATCGGGGTTCTAAAATGGAGGTTATTCCGGCCTTTGACATGCCTATTGCTGAGACAAACTGTGTCAATTGTGGCCAGTGCTCAGCGGTCTGCCCTACGGGAGCCATCGTAGTCAAAGATGATACCAGGCAGGTATGGAAAGATCTCAACGATGAGCATGTGGTCATGATTGCCCAGATTGCCCCGGCAGTGCGGGTTGCCCTGGGCGATGAATTTGGACTGCCTCCGGGAAGCAATGTGATGGGTAAAATTGTTACAGCCCTTAAGAGGATGGGATTTGATGAGGTCTATGATACCGCTACCGGTGCGGATCTGACGGTGGTTGAAGAGGCCAAGGAGTTTTTGAGCCGCTTTGAAACGGGAGAGAAGCTTCCTCTGTTTACCTCCTGTTGCCCGGCCTGGTTCAAGTATGCGGAAAACAACCATCCCGATATGCTGGATAACCTGTCCAGTTGCAAATCACCGATGCAGATGTTCGGATCTGTTCTGAAAGAAAATATTCGTCAGTCAGGACAGAAGAAAAAGGGAACCAAAGTAAAAGTCGTGGCTATTATGCCCTGTACGGCAAAAAAATATGAGGCAGCAAGGGAAGAGTTTCGATTCGGCGAGGATCAAACTATTGATTACTGCATCACGACCCAGGAATTGGCATCCATGATTCGGGAATCGGGGATCCGTTTTTCAACAATCCTTCCGGAGGCGGTGGATATGCCTTTTGGGATCGCCAGTGGAGCTGGAATCATCTTCGGCGTTACCGGTGGAGTGACGGAAGCGGTGATGCGTTATGCCCTTCGGGAGGAATCCAAGCAGTATATCAAGGCCATCGCCTTTACGGGGGTGCGAGGATTTGAAGGCGTGAAGGAAGCAATCATTCCTTATAAAGAAAAGGAAATTAAAATCGCCATCGTCAGCGGACTGGCAAACGCAGAAAAGCTGATACAAGCCATCCGATCCGGAGACTGTCAATATGACTTTGTGGAAGTGATGGCATGTCCGGGAGGCTGTATCTGTGGAGCAGGCCAGCCCTTTGCGGAGCATTGGGCAAAGGAGGAAAGAGCGGATGGCATGTATGAGGCGGACCGGATGTCGAACGTGAAGATTTCCAGTGAGAATCCGACGACAGACGGACTGTACGGCGGCTTGCTGAAAGGGATAAAAGCTCATGAGCTGTTGCATTACAAATAAGGAAACAGAAACGATTTGTAAAGAATAACAAAAAAATGGCCATAAATCAAAAATAATTATTGACATTCAACAAAAATGCCGATATTATACCCCTATAACCAAATACGAAATGCGTTGATGGAGACAAGGTCTTTTTCGGAATTCTGTCCCAGTGAGCAGGAGATAGTGGGAACCCTGCACAAGAGCCTTTAAGATTAACACTCCGGAGCAGCAAGCTGAACCCCCTTTCGGGGCAGTAGGGGAGCCGGCCGCGGCCCGTCAGTCCGCAGGAGCTTGTTAGAGCTCTGAAAGGGACTGCTTATTGAAGCAGTAAAATAGGTGGCACCGCGGATTAGTGAGCAACGATTCGTCCTATTCATTTTAGGCGAAACGTTGCTCTTTTTTAATTCAGGAGGTGTTTTTTATGTGTTCGATCATGGGTTTTAGAAGAAAAAGCCTGGAGTTCTCCAAAGCGATGGAGGGGTTTGCCAAAACCTCTTCCCGAGGTCCGGACCGGACAAGGTGTGTGGAAACCGGCCCCTGGTTTCTCTGCTTCCACCGTCTCTCCATTATGGGACTTCATGAAGAGGGGATGCAGCCCTTTTCAATGACAAATGGGACCAGTGTCGTCTGCAACGGAGAAATCTATAATTTCAGAAGCTTGAAGGAAAAGGAATTGGCCGGGAATCAATTTCTCAGCGATTCCGATTGTGAAGTGCTGCTGCCTCTCTATCAAAAATACGGAACGGAGATGTTCGGGATGCTGGATGCAGAGTTCGCTTTAATTCTCTACGATGCGGAATCGGATTCCCTGATAGCAGCCAGGGATCCCATCGGTATCCGCCCTTTGTATTACGGCTATGCTGAGGATGGATCGGTTGTCTTTGCCAGTGAACCGGCCAATCTGATTGACCTTTGCAAGGAAATCAAGCCATTTCCCCCGGGTCATTACTATCAGGATGGAGCCTTTTTCTGTTATCGGGACATCACAAAGGTTACCCGGATGCAGGAAAAGGATCTGGATATTATATGTCAGGGAATCCGGGAGAGGTTGATCGGGGCAGTTGAAAAAAGGCTGGATGCCGATGTGCCGGTAGGATTTCTGTTAAGCGGCGGGCTGGACAGCAGTCTGGTCTGCGCCTTCGCAGCCAAACTTCTGAAAAAGCCCATACCCACCTTTTCCATCGGCATGGAGAAGGATGCCATTGACCTGAAGTATGCCAAGCAGGTGGCGGATCATATCGGGAGCCACCACAAAGAGATCATCATGACCTCCGAAGAGGTTCTGGAGTCTCTGGATGAGGTGATTCGGATTCTTGGGACCTTTGATATTACAACGATTCGGGCCAGCATCGGCATGTATCTGATCTGCAAAGGGATTCGAGAAATCTCCGATGTCAAAGTTCTGCTTACGGGTGAAATCTCCGATGAACTATTCGGCTACAAATATACCGACTTTGCCCCGGATCCGGAAGCCTTCCAGCAGGAATCCATCAAGCGGGTCAAGGAACTCCATGCTTACGATGTGCTTCGGGCGGATCGCTGCATCTCCGTTCACTCCATGGAGGCCCGGGTACCCTTTGGGGATTTGGATTTTGCCTCCTACGTGTTGTCTGTCGATCCTGCTCTTAAGATGAACAGCCATGGCCATGGCAAGTATTTGCTTCGGAGGGCTTTTGAGGGAGACTGGCTTCCCCTTCCTCTTCTATACCGGGAGAAAGCGGCTTTCAGCGATGCGGTGGGCCATTCCATGGTGGATGATTTAAAAGCGTTGGCAGAGCGTATTTACACCGACCAGGAGTATGAAGCAAAACGGCTGCGTTTTAGCCACGGAAGACCCTTTACCAAGGAAAGCCTGATGTACCGGGAAATCTTCGAAAAATATTACCCGGGCCAGGGGGCTATGATTCCGGATTTCTGGATGCCAAACCAGGAGTGGGAAGGATGCCGGGTGTCGGACCCGTCAGCAAGAGTGTTATCCAATTATGGAGCCAGTGGTATTTAAGGGAAGGAGATGGAGAAAATGAGAGAAAGAGAAATGGATAAAAAGAAAATGCTGAAAAAAGTGGAAGAGCTGGGATTGGAGTTGATCCATCTTCAATTTACGGATATTGCCGGAACCATGAAAAATGTTTCCATCCCTGCCAGTGAGTTGGAGAAAGCCCTGAACAATGAAATCATGTTTGATGGTTCCTCCATTGATGGATTTGTAAGGATTGAAGAATCAGACATGTGCCTGGCCCCGGATTTGGCTACCTTCCAGGTCTTTCCCTGGACGGAAGAATCCAGAGAAGGCCGGTTCATCTGTGATGTGCTGAAGCCGGACGGGACTCCCTTTGAAGGCTGCCCCCGATATATTCTGAAAAAAACCCTTGAAGAAGCAGCGGCAAAGGGATATATTCTGAATGTAGGGCCTGAATGTGAATTTTTTCTCTTCCAGACGGACCATCGGGGCATGCCCACGCTGGAAACCCATGATGATGCCGGCTATTTTGACCTGGCACCGGTGGATCTGGGAGGAAACGCAAGAAAGGAAATGACCATTGCTCTTCGGGAAATGGGTTTTGCCATTGAGGCGTCCCACCACGAAGTAGCCCCTGGTCAGCACGAAATAGACTTTAAGTATGAAGATGCGCTGACCACAGCGGACAACATCATGACTTTTAAGATGGTGGTTCGCATCATCGCCCAGAAGCATGGGCTTCATGCCACCTTCATGGCCAAACCCAAATTTGGCATCAATGGATCCGGAATGCATACCAATATGTCCCTATCCACGATGGCGGGAGAAAATGTTTTTTATGATCCAGAGGGGAAGCTGCAACTGTCGGAGACAGCTTATCAGTTCCTGGGGGGACTGATCCATCATGCCCGGGCCTTTGCGGCCCTGACCAATCCCACCGTCAACTCCTATAAAAGGCTGGTACCTGGCTATGAAGCCCCAGTTTCCATCGCCTGGTCCGCATCCAACCGAAGCCCGCTGATCCGGATTCCGGCAAAGAGGGGAAAATCCACCCGAATTGAGCTGAGAAATCCAGACCCTTCCTGTAACCCTTATCTGGCTCTGGCAGCCGTGCTAAAAGCGGGATTGGACGGAATCAATCAACAGATGACTCCTCCGGAGCAGATTGTAAAAAATGTCTACCAGCTTTGCCGGGAAGAATTAAAAGAGAGGAAAATTACCAGCCTGCCAACGAATCTAAAGGAAGCTATTGCCGAGTTGAAGGCCAGCCAATTGATGAAGGAAGCTCTTGGTTCTCATGCCTTTGAGCGGATCGTCGGGATGGGCAACTATGAATGGAATGAATATTCCAGAGCAGTATCCCAGTGGGAATTGGATCGTTACCTCATGAAGTATTAGGAGGGAATCTTGATGGAAAGAAAATATGTATTTGTGACCGGTGGCGTCGTATCCGGATTGGGCAAGGGAATCACGGCTGCTTCCCTGGGAAGGCTTCTAAAATCCCGGGGAATCCGAATCACCATGCAGAAGCTGGATCCCTACATCAATATTGACCCGGGTACTATGAGCCCCTTTCAGCATGGGGAGGTTTTCGTCACAGAAGACGGTACCGAGGCGGACCTGGATTTAGGACATTACGAGCGGTTCATCGATGAAAATCTGAACAAGGACAGCAATGTCACCACTGGGAAAGTGTACTGGACGGTTCTGAACAAAGAGAGAAGGGGAGAATACCTGGGCCAGACGGTTCAGGTAATCCCCCACATAACCGATGAAATAAAAAATCGAATCTATCAGGCTGCAGACACGGCCGATGCAGAAGTAATTCTGGTTGAAATCGGTGGCACGGTAGGGGATATGGAAAGTCAGCCCTTCCTGGAAGCCATTCGCCAGATATCCATGGAAAAAGGCCGGGAAAATTGTCTGTTCATTCATGTCACCCTGATTCCCCTGATTCCGGGTTCTATGGAATACAAATCCAAACCGACTCAGCACTCGGTGAAAGAACTGCTTTCTGTTGGAATTCAGCCGGATATTCTGGTGTGCAGAAGCGATCAGGGGCTGGAGCAGGATATGAAGGACAAGATCGCCATGTTCTGCAATGTGGAAAAAGAAGGGGTCATCGATAACATCAACGTGGATACTTTATATGAAGCTCCCTTGATGCTGGAAAGTCAGGGGTTGGCTCTTCAGGCCTGCAGGAAGCTGAAACTGCAATGCGGAAAGCCGGAGCTGGATGAGTGGGAGGGAATGGTCCAATCCATCAAGGCGTCGGAGAAGGCCGTTACCATTGGTCTTGTGGGCAAGTACATCAAGCTCCACGATGCCTATCTATCTGTCATCGAGGCCCTGCATCACGGCGGTATACCGGATCATTTAAAAGTGGAGATTCGCTGGATCGACTCGGAAGATCTGGAACAGGGAGAACCGGAATGCCTTCTTGACGGTTGTGCCGGTATTTTAGTTCCTGGAGGCTTTGGGACCCGGGGTAGCGAAGGGAAGCTTATGGCGATACGATACGCCCGGGAGAAAAGGATTCCCTTCTTCGGGATATGCCTGGGTATGCAGATGGCGGTCACGGAATTTGCCAGAAATGTCCTAGGTCTGTCGGGCGCCAATTCGACGGAGTTTGATGCAGAAACCCCTTACCCGGTCATCGACATCATGCCGGATCAGGCCGATATTACGGATAAAGGGGGGACCATGAGGCTGGGAGCTTACCCCTGCAGCATCCAAGAGGGGAGCCTGATGGCCCAATCCTACGGCTCTCTGGAAATTTCTGAGCGGCACCGGCACCGGTACGAGTTCAACAATCAATATCGGGAGGACTTCCTTTCAGCCGGTATGATGCTGACCGGTCTTTCGCCGGATGGAAGGCTGGTAGAAGCGGTTGAAATAAAAAACCATCCATGGTATGTCGCTGTTCAATATCACCCGGAATTCCGGTCCAGACCCAACCGGCCCCATCCTCTGTTTCTGGAGTTTGTCCGGGCATCAGCGCGGCAACACGGGGAGTAGGGCTTGCCCTCCCATCTGTGTCATGGAAATAACTCCGGTGGAGGCCTATAAAAAAAGTTATATTTTTTAAAATTTTACCTTGTAACCCTATCCTCCCTGTGCTATAATCTTTTCATCGGCCAAATTGTGAAACCACAAACGGCCAGCCATGCAGGCATGGCGGAATTGGCAGACGCGCACGGTTCAGGTCCGTGTGAGGGTTACTTCATGGAGGTTCGAGTCCTCTTGCCTGCACCAATGAAAAAGAGATAGGATAAATCCTATCTCTTTTTCATTATTACAAAAGTGAAGAGGACTCGAACCTTTTCCCAAGAGTCCTCTTGCCTATTTTGCGTGGCTTCAGCCACAGTGCAAAATAGGACAGCGCAGAGAGCGAAGCGAACGGAGGAGCCGCCAAAGGCGGCGATGCCTGCACCAAAAGCAAAAGGGGCCGTCTCAAAATGA
>DIMT01000037.1:61711-142297 GCA_002425705.1 Firmicutes bacterium UBA5559 | reverse complement strand
ATTTTCTTTCCGTCCTTGATGACCATCCCTTGGGTCAGCAGATTGGTAAAGGGCTCTTCTGTACTGGTAAGTCCCAGGTCATAGAAAGCCATCTGGAAGAAACGGGAATACATCAGATGGAGGATGGCATGTTCCACCCCGCCGATGTACTGATCCACCGACATCCAGTATTGCTGTTTGTCAAAGCTCCAGGCTTCCTGTTCATTTTTGGGATCTGTATACCGCAGGAAGTACCAGGAGGAATCCAGGAAAGTATCCATAGTATCCAGTTCTCTTCTGGCCGGACCACCACAAGAAGGACAATCCGTGTTCTGGAAGGTCTTGCTGGTCACCAGGGGAGATTCTCCCTTTCCCGTGAACTCTACATCCGTGGGAAGGAGTACCGGCAGATTTTCTTCTTTTTCCGGTACCCATCCGCATTTTTCACAGTGGATCATCGGTATCGGCGTTCCCCAGTACCGCTGCCTTGAAATCAGCCAATCCCGCAATCGATAATTGATGGATTCCTTTCCGATTTTCTTTTCTTCCAGATATTCGGTAATCTTCAGGATTGCTTCCTGATTATCCATTCCGTTGAACTGATCAGAATTGATCATCTTCCCTTCCGCAACAAAGGCTTCCTTTAAATTATACAAATCAATGGCTTCCTGGCCCGGGTCTACTACCGGAATAATGTCCAGACCATATTTCACCGCAAAATCAAAGTCCCGCTGGTCATGGGCCGGAACAGCCATGATAGCCCCGGTACCATAATCCATCAGTACATAATTGGCGATGTAAATGGGCACCTTCTTCCCATTCAGGGGATTGACCGCATATTGATTCAGGAACAGTCCTTCCTTTTCCAGGGTGGTGGCTGTCCGTTCAATGTCGCTCAGGTGATTCAGCTTTTCCTGGAAGGCCAGGACGGCTTCTTCCGCCTCTGTTCCGTGAACCAATTCCCGGACATAGGGATGTTCAGGAGCCAATACCATATAGGTAACTCCGTAAAGGGTATCCGGCCTTGTAGTAAATACTTTCAGCTTTTTGTCCGAACCCTCAATATCAAAGTCAACCTCTGCACCGACACTCTTGCCAATCCAGTTTTTCTGCATGATTTTTACTTTATTGGGCCATCCCTCCAGGCTATCCAGATTCTGGAGCAGCCGGTCCGCATAATCAGTAATCTTGAAATACCATTGGGAAAGTTCTTTTTTCCCTACCATGGTACCACACCGTTCACAGCCTCCGTCCACCACTTGCTCGTTGGCCAGTACGGTCTGACAGCTGGGACACCAATTTACCGGGTTTTCCTTTTTATACGCCAGTCCCTTTTTAAAGAACTGAATGAAGATCCACTGCATCCAGCGATAATAGTCCGGATGGCAGGTTGCCACTTCCCGGTTCCAGTCATAGGAAAAACCCAGCTGCTTGAGCTGTTTTCTCATTTCATCAATGTTGGACCAGGTCCAGATGTTGGGATGAATGCCGTTTTTGATTGCCGCATTTTCTGCCGGCAGCCCAAAAGAATCCCATCCCATAGGATGGAGCACGTTATAACCATTCATGGTCTTGAAACGGGCAATCACATCTCCGATGGAATAATTCCGCACATGACCCATATGGAGTTTTCCGGAAGGATAGGGAAACATTTCCAGAACATAATATTTTTCCTTGTCCGTCGATTCCATGGTCCGGAAGGTGTTTTCCCGGTCCCATTTCTGCTGCCACTTTACTTCGATTTCTGAAAAATTATACCGCTCGCTCATTCCGTTTCCTCCCAGTCCAGTATATCACAATCAGCCCATACCTTTTCGATGTTGTATCGCTGGCGGGTTTCCACCGTCAGGACACTGACGATCACATCGCCGAAATCCATGAGAATCCAGCCGGAACTGGGTTTCCCTTCAATGCTCTTGGCAAGGATTCCTTCCTTGGCGAACTGATCCTCCACTTCTTCTGAAAGGGCTTTAATCTGCCGCTCGGAACCGCCGGAAGCCAGTATAAAGTAATCTGCGATGGACGATTTTGTTTCTATGTCGATGCAGACGATATCCGTGGCTTTTTTATTGCTCAGGGTCTGGGCCGCAAGAACTGCTATTCTCTTGCTGTTCATTCATTTTCTCCTTTTCTTCGTAATATTGCTGAGCCAGAACCGTATCCTTGTCCAGGTACAGCCCTCGGCTCTGGATATATTTTATCGTGTGCTGCAGGGACAGAAGCAGGGCTTTGTCCAGATTTTCAAAGGACAGCCTTCTGAGAGTCTCCACCTTCGGATAAACCCGGTTGGGTTCTGTAGCATCAGCGATATAGATGATTTTTTCGGTCAGGGACATAGCCGGCCGACCGGTAGTGTGATAACTGACTGCCTGGATGATTTCTGGATCGGAGATGCCGTAGTCTCTCTCCATGATGATAGCGGCTATTTTCCCGTGGGCCAGGTTGGGATTGTTAAGATATTTCGGATCCAGCCCCAGGTGTTTCACGTAACAATTGATCGATTGTTCCGGAACTCCCCGGAACATATCATGGAACAAAGCCGCCGTTTCCACCTTCTCCCTGTCAGCTCCGTAGTGATCTGCCAGTTTCAGCGCCAGATCCCGAACGGCAAAGGTGTGGATTTTTCTTTTTTCTGAAAAATTTCTTTCGATGTAACTATGTATAGAGCGCATGTTCCTTGATATACCTTTCTACGATATCCGGCAGCCAGGCCCCGAGGGGGCATCCCTGACGGATTTTCTCTTTCAGGTCTGTGGAGGAAATCTCCAGTTCTTTGTTGGTCAGAAGACGGATATCCGCTTGGAATTCTTGTTCCAGACGACGAATCAGCCTTTCCAGCTCTTCCTCCCGGTAACCAGGGCGTACCCCCACCAGAATATGGTAATTTTTCAGAAGCTCCCCGTAATTTCTCCACAGTTCAATTTTCATAAAAGCATCCGTACCCAGGATAAAATAAATCTCATCCTCCGGGAATCGTTCCTGAAAAGCCCGAAGGGTATGGATGGTATAGGAAATCTCTTCCCTGGACAATTCATAATCGGAAACCTGTATCCTGGGATCTGCCGAAAAAGCCAGTCGAAGCATTTCTATCCGATGCTGGCCATCGGCTGTCTTTTGTTCCAATTTGAAAGGCTGAAGCCTGGCAGGTACCACAAAGATACGATCCAGACCGGCTTCCCTCTCCGCCTGACGACATAGTTCCACATGACCGTGGTGGACCGGGTCAAAGGTCCCGCCAAAAATTCCTGTTTTCATCAGTTCCTCAATTTTATACCCAATTCTTCCAGCTGCTCTTCGCCGGCCGGAGACGGAGCGTCACTGACCATGCACTGAGCACTCTGATTTTTAGGGAATGCGATGACTTCCCGGATGCTGTTTTCCCCGGTCAGAAGCATGACCAGCCGGTCCAGCCCGTAGGCCAGTCCACCATGGGGCGGGGTGCCGTAACGGAAGGCTTCCAGAAGGAAACCAAACTTACGCTGGCATTCCTCTTCCGTCAATCCCAACACCTCGAACATCTTTCGCTGAAGGGTCCGGTCGTGGATTCGGATGCTTCCTCCCCCCAGCTCAACACCATTTAATACGATATCATAGGCCTTGGCCCGTACCTTTTCCGGCTCCGCGTCCAGCAGAGGAATATCCTCCAGTTTCGGGGAAGTAAACGGATGGTGCATGGCATAGAATCGCTGGGTTTCCTCATCATATTCATACAGGGGAAAGTCGACGACCCAAAGGAAGTTAAACTGATTGTCATCCAAAAGACCCATTTTACCGGCAATATCCCGGCGAAGGAATCCCAAACTGTCAAATACCACCTTTTTCTTGTCGGCAGCAATCAGTACCAGATCCCCTTCCTGAGCCTTAAAAACAGCCAGAAGCTCTTCCAATTCCTCTTTGCTGAAGAATTTGTTTACAGAAGATGTTATTTCGTCAACACCCTTCTTAATCCACACCAGACCTTTGGCTCCGTAAGATCGGATGGCCTCGGTAAATTTATCAATATCTTTTCTGCTGAAGAGGTTCCCCCCTCCATTGATGCAGATTCCCCTCACGTCGCCGTTGCTGTCAAGAGCATTTCGGAAAACCGGAAATTCGGTGTTTTGAACAAGTTCATTCAGTTTCTTCAGTTCAAAACCGAATCGGGTGTCCGGCTTATCGCTGCCGTATCGTTCCATGGCTTCATCATAGGAAAGCCTGGGGAACGGTGTTTCGATTTCAGTGTCCATGACATCGCGGAACAGCTTTTTCATAAAACCTTCCTGAATCTCGATTACATCATCGATATCCACAAAGGACATTTCCAAGTCGATCTGGGTAAATTCCGGCTGTCGGTCAGCCCGAAGGTCTTCATCCCGGAAGCATTTGACGATCTGCATGTACCGATCGGTCCCCCCCACCATCAACAGCTGCTTGAACATCTGGGGCGACTGGGGAAGAGCATAAAATTCCCCCGGGTGGACTCGGCTGGGTACCAGATAATCCCGGGCACCTTCCGGTGTGGGATTGATCAGCATGGGCGTTTCAACCTCTGTGAATCCCTGGGAATCATAATATTCCCGGGCAACCTTGGTTACCTGGTGACGAAACTGCAGATTATTTTGCATTTTATTCTTTCGAAGATCCAGGTAACGATATTTCAGACGAAGGTTTTCATCCACCTTGTCATGATCCTTGATATAAATGGGAGGAGTATCCGCCTGAGAATAGATGATCAGATCCGTTGCAAACACTTCGATATCTCCGGTGGGCAGATCTGGATTCTTGGCCTGACGTTCCTTGACCACACCCTGGATGCCAACCACGTATTCGCTTCTTAAGCTGTCCGCTTTTTCAAATAATTCAGCCGGGATCTTATCATCAAAAACAACCTGAACAATGCCGGTTTTATCCCGCAGATCACAGAAAATCAGGCCTCCCAGGTTCCTTCTTTTCTGAATCCATCCGTTCAAAACTACCTGGCCATCCACATCATGGGATCGCAGCGTACCGCACATATGAGTCCTTTTAAAAATATCTCTCATCCTGTTCTCCTATCTTTCTTTACAGAGTTGAACCAATTCTTCGGCGATTGTCCGGATATCGACTCTGCGCTGTTCTGATGTAGCCATATCCTTGATGGTAATCTGACCTTCTTCCAGCTCGTTGTCACCAATCATAACGGTGTAGCGGGCGTTCAGGCGATCGGAGTATTTGAACTGTCCTTTGAAATTCCGGGCCAGCAGATCCACCTCTGCCCGAAGGCCTTCCCGACGGAGCTGACGCAACAGGGAAAGACCGAATTTTTTACCGTTATCCCCGAGAATGGCTATAAACACCTCCACTCCCTCCGGTTCCGGAATCGCGACTCCATTGGCTTCCAGGGTAAGGAGCAGTCTCTCGATTCCCAGCCCGAAGCCTACCCCGGGAATGGGAGGGCCTCCCAACTCTTCAATCAGGTTGTCATACCGACCGCCGCCGCAAACGGTGCCCTGGGCTCCAATCTTATTGGATACGAACTCGAAGGCGGTTTTTGTATAATAGTCCAGTCCCCGGACAATTCCCGGGTCCACGGTATATTCCACATCCATGGCTTCCAGGTTGGCCTTCAATTCGTCAAAAGCCACCTGACACTCTTCGTCCAGATAGTCCAGCATCACTGGTGCGCCTTGGACCAGGCTCTGGCAGATTTCTGATTTGCAGTCCAGTATCCGCATGGGATTTCGTTCATAACGACTCTTGCAGGTATCGCAAAGATCATCGTATTTTGGCTTGAGGAAATCCCTCAATGCCTGACGATAAATATCCCTGCAGGAAGGACAGCCGATGCTGTTGATTCGGAGTTCCACGTCTTCTATCCCCAGATTCCTGAGAAAATCATCGGCCAGGCAGATAACCTCCGCGTCAGCCATCATATTGGAGGTACCGAATATTTCGATACCAAACTGATGGAATTCCCGAAGTCTTCCCGATTGTGGCTTTTCATAACGAAAACAGGGAATGTCATAATAATATTTGGTAGGCTGAACTTCTGCATACTGTTTGTGTTCGACAAAGGAACGGACAGCCGGGGAAGTTCCCTCCGGTTTGAGGGTCAGACTTCTCTTGGCAAAATCTTCAAAGGTATACATTTGCTTTTCCACGATGTCTGTCGTGTCCCCTACTCCTCTGGTGAAAAGTTCCGTATGCTCAAAAATGGGGGTCCGAATTTCCCTGAATCCGTAACGGGTACAGATGTCGCGAAAGGCTTTTTCTAAAAAGTGCCACTTGTATACCTGATTGGGCAGTATGTCCTTGGTTCCCTTAGGTGCGTTGGTCAGCATGAGTTTCTACCTCCTGAAATAGATTGATTCTTTTACGCTGGATCATTTCCTCAATGCGCTGGATGTATAACGGATAATTGGAAACGTTTGCCACACGTTCCAGGCGGTTTTCACCGGGGTAATAGACCTTGCTGATGCCACCGGCCCCCAGTGCAATGATGGTCTGATGCTCGTCCATCATCCGGATATTATAGATATTGTCGGTTCCATCCTTGGAAAAACCTATGTTTTCCAGTGCTCCGGCCATGTGTTTCTGCCGATACAGATAATAGGGTACATACCCTTGCTGCTGAAGGAAACTCAAACCATCGGCCATCATATCCCTGACGACCAGACTCCGGCGATAATGAAATTGGCTGTCCAATTCAATCAGCCTGGAGGCCCGTTTAACTGCCAGCGTGTGGAGGGTGATATTTTCCGGCCCTAATGCGCAGAGCTGCTGTAAAGTATCACTGAAATCTTCTCGGGTCTCACCGGGCAGGCCGGCAATGACATCGGCGTTTATCACTGGAATACCAGCTTTTCTGGCATCGATAAATGCTTGCCTGATTTGCTGAGCCGTGTGATTTCTGCCAATAATGCTTAAGGTTTCATCCTTCATTGTCTGGGGATTAATGCTGATTCGGTTTACTCCGTGTTCTTTCAGCAGTTCCATTTTTTCCAGAGTGATGGTGTCCGGCCGGCCGGCCTCCACGGTTATTTCCCTGCAACGGGATAAATCGAAGGCTTCTTCCCATTCTGTCATCAGCTCGTTTAACTGCTCTGCAGACAAAGTTGTAGGCGTTCCTCCTCCCAAATACAGGGACTCAGGAAAGATTCCCAATCGCTTCATTTCTTCTCCCACATATCGGATTTCCATTTTCAGGGCCTCCAGATAGTGTTGAATCTCCTCCTCTTTTCCCTGATTAGAGGGAAAGGAGCAGTAGAGGCATCGGGTCGGACAAAAGGGTATACCAATGTAAATTCCGGCAGAATCCGGCGTTGGCTTACCGATTTTCTGAACTTGATGCTGATACATCCGCAGAATCAGCTGGGCCTTATCCGGATGGAGCAAATAGTCTTCTATCAGCGTCTTCCGTGCTTGATCCGCAGACTTCCCCTGTTCCAGCATTTCCCCGGTCAGTTTCACCGGACGGATGCCTGTCAGAATCCCCCATTCAGGCCTCGTCCCGGTTATCCGGGAAAGATCCCCATAAAGACATCGCTTCAAATCGTTTTTTTCATCCTGGGAACCAGTGCCACGGTAATAAAAAACAGAGGATTCAGCAGCTTCACCGCTGTATTCTACTGCATTTTTCTCCCTTTCTTCCTCCGGCCCCATACACTGGTATTGATCCGGTGTCAGAAATACTTCAATCAGTTCCCGAAAAAGCTGCAGGGGATGGGTGGTATCCAGGATAAATTTATACAAAGGGATTGTTCCTCATTTCATTGCCGATGGTGGTGATTCCCATATGTCCCGGGAAAACCTGAGTATCCTCCGGCAGCACAAAAAGCTTATTCATAATGGAATGCCGGATTTCATCCAGAGAGCCTCCGGGGAAATCCGTCCGGCCGATGGACTGCTGAAAAAGGGTGTCTCCGCTGAAAAGGGCTTTGTCAGTAAGGATGCACATGCCTCCTTTTGTGTGACCGGGAGTCAGGATAAATTTCAGCTCTATATTGCCGATCATCAGCTGGTCTCCGTCCTCAACGGCCAGATCCGGTACCAGTTCTACCGGCTTTCCGGTTGTTTCCCTGGAAAAGTTCATAGAAGGAGAGGAAAGCAATGCTTTTTCTTCCTTGCTGGCAACCAGCCGGGCTTGAGGATAGAGACTTTGAAAGTCAGCCACGCCACCGATATGGTCACCATGACCGTGGGTCAGGATAATATAGTCCAACTCAATTTTTTCTTCGTCAATGGTTTGCCGGATTTTTTCACTGTATCCACCCGGATCCACCATAAATCCTTTCTTCGTGGCTTCATCCGAAACCAGGTAGGTGTTGACCTGCAAGGGTCCTGTCATAAATTTCTGTATGCGCATGGTTGATTTCCTTTATTATTATCAATGAATACGTTGCTATCGATTTTCCTTTATCAGAAGAGCTTACGGCTGTCCAGCAAGATCGTCACCGGTCCGTCATTATGAATGCGAACATTCATTTCCGCCTGAAAGATACCTTCTTCCACCGGATGTCCCTTTTCCTTCAAATTATCAACAAAAACCCGATAAAGATCATTGGCCTCTTCCGGTCTTGCAGCACGGATGAAACTGGGACGTTTTCCTTTTCTGGCATCCCCCAGCAAAGTAAACTGGGAAATAGCCAGTATCTGCCCTTCAATATCGGAAAGAGCCAGATTCATCTTCCCTTCTTCATCCTCAAAAACCCGAAGTCCGGAAATTTTTTCTGCCATATAGATGGCGTCGGCCGGACTATCTCCGTCCTCCACCCCCAGAAGCACCACGAAACCCTTTCCTATGGTACCATTCACCTTTCCTTCTACTGCAACATCTGCTTCCGTCACTCGCTGTACAACTGCCCGCATGATTCCTCCTTCTGTCTTGATATCCTTAATTATGTCTTGGCTCGGTAAACATCGTTGACCCCTGCCACATTTTTCAGAGACCGGAGGATTTTTTCCATCTGGCTCTTATTGGATATGGAGAGGGTCATGGTGATAGTTACAACCTGTTCTTTTGAGCTTTTTGCATTGACGCCGGTAATATGAACATCCATATCTTCGCAAACCCGGGAAAGATCTGAAAACAATCCTTTCCGGTCGTCGGCAATAATGGTGACATCGGCGTTGTAGGACTTGTTCTGCTTAGCCTCATCCCAGACCACATCGATACAACGGGCCCGTTCTTCCGGCGGCAGGGACAGGACGTTGATACAGTCGGCCCGGTGAACAGAAATACCTCTGCCTTTAGTGATGAAACCGACGATATCATCTCCCGGAACCGGATTGCAGCACTTGGAGAATCGGATCAATAAATTGTCGACACCTTCTACCGTAACCCCTGTCTGGTCCTTTTGGGAATAATCCTTCTTTTTCTTTTCAACGGCAATGTTCTTGATATCGTTTTCAGCTTTTTTGGTTTCTTCCTGCTTTTCGTCGTTGTAGTACCCGATCAGCATACCGGCTACTTTACTGAGGAAGGTTCCCCCCTGGCTCAGCTGGGTATAGAGTTCTTCGGTTGAGGATAGATTCAGCGCTTTTACAACCTTGGCAATATTGGTATTTTTAATAATATGCTGAGTATCCATTCCCTTCTTCCGAACATATTTGTCCAGAAGATCCTTGCCCTTGTCTACGGCATCCGATTTGTTTTCCCGTTTCAGGAAAGCCCTTATCTTATTTCGGGCATTGCTGCTCTTGGCAATCTTCAACCAGTCGATGCTGGGACCACTGGCATTGGGAGATGTTACAATTTCAACGATATTCCCATTTTCCAGCGTATAGTCGATGGGAACCATTTTCCCATTTACCTTCGCCCCGATGGTTTTAGCCCCGATGGCTGAGTGGATCTTAAAGGCAAAGTCCAGAGGCGTCGATCCAGCCGGCAGTTCGATTACGTCTCCCTTTGGTGTAAAGACAAATACCTGGCTGGCAAAGAGGTCTACTTTAAGGGTTTCCATGAACTCCTTGGGATCATTCATTTCCTTCTGCCATTCCAGGGTCTGTCTCAGCCAGGCCAGCTTGGTTTCCTCTTTATCGATGGAAACCCCTTCTTTATACTTCCAGTGGGCGGCAATACCGAATTCAGCCACTCGATGCATCTCATAGGTTCGGATCTGAATTTCAAAGGGATCCCCATTATCTCCGATTACGGTGGTATGCAGGGATTGGTACATATTGGTCTTGGGCATGGCAATATAGTCTTTGAACTTACCTGGTATCGGTCTCCACATGGTATGGACCACCCCCAGAACTGCGTAGCAGTCTTTGATGGTTTCCACGATGATCCGTACCGCAGTCAGATCAAAGATTTCATCCAGTTGCTTGTTCTGATATTTCATCTTTCGGTAGATGCTGTAAAAATGCTTGGATCGTCCAGTAATCTCATAGGTGATATTCAGTTCATCCAGGCTTTCCCTGATTTCCTGGACCACTTGATCGATAATGGCTGAACGCTGAGCCTTTTTCGCATTGACCTGGGTCACCAGATCATAGTAAGCAAAGGGATCCAAGTGTTTTAAAGCAATGTCTTCCAGCTCGAATTTCAGGGTATAGATACCCAGACGGCTGGCGAGGGGTGCATAGATTTCAAGGGTTTCCTTGCATTTGTCAATGATCTTCCGCTCGTCCATGTAATTGATGGTCCGCAGATTATGAAGCCGGTCAGCCAGCTTGATGATCAGGACACGTATATCCTTGGACATGGCCAGGAACATTTTCCTCAGGTTTTCCGCCTGCCGTTCTTCCTTACTCTCAAAGACGATGGATCCCAGTTTAGTCACTCCGTCTACCAGGTTGGCAATTTCAGGCCCAAAGTCCTTTTCCATCTGTTCTTTTGTATAATCCGTATCTTCTACGGCATCATGAAGCAGGCCAGCCACAATTGTCTCATCATCCATTCCAAGTTCAGCCAGAATAATGGCTACTGCTGCAGGATGGATCATGTATGGCTCACCGGATTTCCGGAGCTGCCCCTGGTGCATGTTATCCGCGATCTGGTAAGCTTTTCCAATAATTTCCACATCGTATTTCGGATTGATTTCCAGCAGGCTGTCTAAAAAATGCTTCATTGTTTCCATAGATTGCCCTCAGTTATTCCTTGATCTTTTTGCGGGATTTAGCCCCTTTATACCGGGGACCACCAGTTATCTGGCACAATTCATAATAAATAGGGCTTGCAATAAATATTGAAGACGCGCATCCCACGATCACACCAATCATCAAGGGCAGGACGAATTGACGAATGGCCGGACCTGTTAAAATGAAGAGCGGTATCATCACGATCAGCGTGGTAAAGGAGGTCATAATGGACCTTCCAAGGGTTTGATTGATGCTGGCATCGATCAGATCCTCTGTGTTGCTTTTCTTCATAATACCCAGATTTTCCCGGATTCGGTCAAAGACTACAATCGTGTCATTGATGGAATACCCGACGACGGTCAGAACACCGGCTATGAAGGGGCTGTTAATGGTAACACTAAAGAGACCATAAAAAGCCAGTACCATCAGCACATCATGGGCTACTCCGGTTATAGCCGCCAGACCGAATTTCCATTCAAATCGAATAATGATATAAATCAGCATGCCCAAAGAGGCGATGAGTACGGCTATAAGGGCATTGTTTCTCAGTTCCTGACCTACTGACGGACCAAATTGTTCGATGGAAAGAACTTCCTTATCGGTCACGTTAAAGGCCTTCTCCATCCCATTGATCAGTTCTTTTCGGGCATCATTATCCAGAGACTGCATGGTCCGTATAATGACCTGTTCCTGATTGTCTCCTGCATACACGATTTCCCCATCGATATTCTGTTCATCCAGGACAGACTGGACGGCAGCAATAGATTGATGGGTCTTCAGATCCATCTGCAACATGGTTCCACCGGTAAAATCGATGCCGTAATTATAGCCCCGGATACCACCGGATCCCAGTCCGATAACCAGGACAAGAATAGTTACGATATAATAGATCTTCCTGTACCGGATCACATTGAAATTCTTCTTTAAGGCAGGAATCGGATGATTGTCTTCCGTCACCCCGTAGTACTTTTTCTGATTGAAAGATTTAAATTCCGTCAACACACTAATCAGCAGGTTGGTGACAACTACAGCAGAAAAAACACTGGCGATGATACCGATCATTAAGGTCATGGCAAAGCCTTTCACAGTTCCAGAACCGAACTGATAAAGAACCACCGCTGCAATAATCGTTGTAATCTGGGAATCCAGAATGGTGCTCATAGCCCGGCGGAAGCCGGACTGAACAGAAACCCGGATGGACTTGCCGTTGCAGATTTCTTCCTTGATTCTGGAAAAGATGATGACGTTGGCATCCACCGCCATCCCGATGGCCAGGATGATACCCGCTATTCCCGGCAGGGTAAGGACGCTGTTCATGGCAACCATTACCCAGAGTACGATCAGCACATACAAGAGCAGCGCTAGATTGGCTGCCAGTCCCATGATTCTGTAAAAGAGGACCATCAAGATCAGCAATGCTACAAAACCGATAACGCCGGCCATGACCGAGGCTTCCAGTGCATCGATGCCGATTCGGGCTGTCTGAACCGAAGTATCCACTTCCACCAGGGATACCGGAAGGGCTCCACCCCTTATCAGGGCAGCCAGGTTCACTGCTTCATCCTGGGGAAATCCTCCGGTGACACCGGCTGTAATAATGGCTTTTCCATTAGCAATGACATCCTTAACTACAGGCGATGATATAACCTGATCATCCAGAACGATTAATATGGCACTGCCGGGCACTCCCGGGGTCACTGAAACAATCTGACCGCTCATGGCACGCCTTGTGGCATCGGCAAAGGCTGCAGTACCTTCTTTATCAAAATCCAGGGATACGGCATAGCCACCCTTTTCCTGATCCTGGGTAACACCGGCGTTTTTCACCATACTTCCGTCGAGTACAACTTTCCCATCGGCGGTCACAAACTGTAATTGGGCTGTTCGGCCTATTGATTCAATTGCCTCTTCCGCATTTTCAGCTCCAGGCAGTTCTACCCGTACACGGTTTTCCCCTTCTATGGTGACTACTGGTTCCGATAATCCCATCTGATTGACCCGTTCTTCTATGACGGCCTGGGTCTGTTCCATCAGACGTTTCAGATCTTCGCCTTTCGCATCGGTCTGGGCTTCCATGACTACATAGACGCCGCCTTTGATATCCAGACCAAGTTTTATTTTATCTTGAATGGGTCCAAAGTTGCCAATCCCGGTCAGGGTGGCGATCCAGCCCACAATAATAATGAGGATAGTGATGACGGATGCGATCCATTTCGCTTGTTTGTTCATTCCAGTTCTCCCTTGCTGTTGATAAAATTCAACATAAAAATATGTTACATTACATTTTACACTTTTTGGCGGTAAAAAACAACAGAAATATAGGCTTTTGAAGGCTTTTCAGATAATTGACCCCCTTTTGATTAATGTTTGTATTTTTCGGGTATTATCTTAAAAAATGGAGGTGTATTATGGATTTCAAACAAGACGAAAACAGGATTTATCTAACAGACCCGGAGGGAAAGACCATCGCAGAGGTCCTTATTCCGGAGAAGGAAACGGGCATCCGGGACATCGAGCGAACCTTTGTTGATGATTCTCTCCGAGGCCAGGGTATAGCCGACAAACTGCTTACTGCTGTAGTGGACCGGCTTCAGGAAGAAGGAAAAAAGGCCATTCCCTCCTGCTCCTATGCGGTTAAATGGTTCGGCAATCATCCCGAACACGAAGGTCTGGTAAAGAAATAGCCAGTATTTTTATGATCCATCAAAAAATCCCCCTTAATCGGGGGATTTTTTATTTATCATAAGAATCCTTATTTTTCAAGAACTTCCACATCTTCTGCGGGAACCTCAATTACCGGTTCTTCATTCTGAGGGGCAGGTTCAGCAGTTTCCTGATCAGCAGCCGGAGCTGTTGTTTCTTCTGCATTTTTCTTGCCCAGCTTCTTTGGCATGACCTTCTTTGTTTCTTCCGGTGCCGCTTCTTCTGCAGCAGCAGATTTCGCTTTTCGCGGGGAAGCCTGGTCGCTGTTGACAACCTTGGAGATGGCCCATCTCATCACTTCAAACTTAACTTTATCGGCTCCAACCTGAATAATCAGGGAGTCATCCTTCAGTTTTACAATTTTTCCGCAAAGTCCCCCAATTGTGATAATTTCGTCACCAACCTGAAGGCTGTTACGCATCTGAGCGGTTTCCTTCTCTCTCTTTTTCTGGGGTCGGATCAACAGGAAATACATGATGAAAATCAGTAATATCAGGGGCATTAATTGCATGGCTGTATTCATAAATTCTCTCCTCCTAGTCATGTTTCACGACTTAATTATTAAGTTGGTGCCGGCGATGGGGGTCGAACCCATACGGTGTTGCCACCACGGGATTTTGAGTCCCGCACGTCTGCCAATTCCATCACGCCGGCGCATCTTTTTCAATATTAGCACATATTGGCAGAACTTTCAATCATTATTTGATGGAAGTTGGGGGGCTTTCCGGCGTTTTTTTTAGCCGATATTAAATATAACGACGGAGCAATTCCCTTAAAAAAGCTTCAAATCCATAGTCTTCCCCTGTCCTTTGAAGTTCCAGGACCTTTTGCATCTGCTCCTTGTTCAGACGCTCCATATCCCGGATTCCCCGGACCAGTCCGATTCGCCGGGCAATCTGATAAGCCCTTTGATTTTCAGGGGCAAGTCCTTCCAGTTCTTCAAATATCTCCAGCATTTTCTCTTTATCCTGTGGCAGAGTTCCCTTCACGTTTTCCAGCAGATTGATGATATGGTCGCTGACGATCCGACTGCTGATCGGATGGAGATTTTCAATGAAATGCTTCAACTCTATGGCTTTCTCCAGATCGGTACATTCGGTGAACCGTCCTTCCTCAATCAGCTGCTGTATCCCGCTTCCTTTTTTTGGGACAAAGGTTCGAATCCGGATATAATCGGGATTAATGCGGTTCATCACATCCGCTGTTTCCCGGTAATTCTCTTCGGATAATTCTTTTCCTCCCACTCCTGGCATAAAATAGACGGAAAGCTGAATCCCGGCTTCCCGGATTCTGATTCCCGCTTCGATTTCCTGCTCCTTTGTGGTACCTTTCTGAATCAGCTTCAGCACTTCATCCGAACCGGACTCGTAACCGGAATGAATCCGGTTCAGTCCTGCCTCCTTCAGCATTTTATAATCTTCTACCGCTATCCGGGATAAAGTATCTGCACGTCCGTAGGTTGTAATCCGGTCAATGGCAGGGAATCGTTCTTTCAGATATCTTAAAATTTCTGCCATTTTAGACGGCTGAATGACAATAGAATTGGCATCCTGCAGAAATGCAGAGCGACAATCTTCATAATAACCGGTGGCTTTCATCCCGTCGATGTCCTTCTTGATTTCTTCAACAGACCGGACGGAAAAGGAATCTCCTTTATAAAGGGTGCAGAAATGGCATCGGTTCCAGGTGCAGTTTCTGGTTACACGAAGCAACAGACTCTGGGCTTCACTAGGTGGCCGTATGGGCCCTTGCTCATACTGATAGGCATACTCCATTTTTTACCTCTTTTCCAATAATTTTTGGCCCCATTATTTTTTAAGGATCCCCTCTGCTTGTTTGTATAAAAAAACCATATGCTGATAAATATTCTTATCAGCATACGGTTTTTACTTGGTGCGGCCGATGGGATTTGAACCCATACGATCTCTCACACGCCCCTCAAGCGTGCGCGTCTGCCGATTCCGCCACGGCCGCAGGTTGTGTTCCCACATTTTCATATGTTAACACAAAGAAAACCGAAAGTAAAGTTCTTAATTCTATTTAGCCAGGATTTTCATCGGATTTTTCTTGCTCCTGCTCCGGAGAATCCTCCACCGGCAGGACCCGCTGATAGCTCCAGGTATCCGCTTCCCGATAAATATGAAAAAACAAGGGCTGAACGGTTCCCTGGAAGTCCAGAGAAGTAAGAACACCATAGGTTTTGTACACCAATGGATAGTAGGGGAGTTCCTCCTGAAGCATTAATTTGATTTTCTTATAGGCTGTCAGCTTTGAATTCTGATCTTTCATGGATCGGAGTATATCCAGTTCCTTATCCACCTCCGGATTGACAAAACCAGCCGGATTTCCGCTGTATGATCTCATTAGGGAGCGAAGATCGTAGTTTTCGCCCATTTTGGCCCCACCCAGATAGATATCATAATTCAGGGACTGGAGAGAGCGAAGATAAGCATCCTGCGGCTCCTGTCGTATGGTTACTTCAAATCCGGCCTTTCGTAAATCCTCCGCTATCTGTTCCGATGCCAGTTTCCTGGATGCATTTCCCTCATTGATGAGGATTTCAAGGGAGAGTTTCTTCTCTTCTCCATCTTCTAAAATCCCATCCCCATCCTGGTCTTTATAGTTCAACTTACTCAGAATCTCCATTGTGCTGGCCGTATCCTGAGGGTAAGAATCTCCTTCGTTTCCAACACCCCAGTATCCCGGGAAGTATAGGGAATCGGTCAGGATCCCGTTGCCATAGTAGCTGTAATCCAGAATTTCTTCCGCATTCACTGCCAGGGCTATGGCCTTCCGCATCTCTTTGTTATTGTAGGGCGGACGGGTTGTATTAAAGCCAATCCACTCCACTTCATTGGAAAGAAACGACCCCATGTCCGCTTTCAGATTGCTGTAATCCACATCTCTGGTCAGTTTTTCAGAAAAAGCTACCGTTATCAGATTTGGATCGATCAGATTCAGATTTTCACTTTCCTTGGGGATGATCCGAAAAACCAGTTGATTTCCGGGCACTTTTCCGGAATACTCCTTATTTCCTTCCAGAATCAGTTCGGAGTAGGGATTAAAAGAAGTAATCTTGTAGGGGCCGCTGGTCATCGGAAGCATGTTTATATCCGACCTCAGAGCTTGGTTGAAGTCCCGGTAGCTCTTTTGATTCAGTATCGGGAAAGTCAGATCCTCCAGAGCAAATTCATTTTCTTTGCCATATCGAAGAATAATCGAATCCCCCTGAATGCGAACCTGAAGGATTGGCGTTACCTGTGTCTGATATAGCGTTTGACCTGAATAGGATGCCCTCTTATAGGCTTCGATGGAAAACTGAACATCCTCCGGGCGAATGGGGGACCCGTCTGCCCAGCGTACATCCTCCTTTAATTCTAAAGTCAGGGTTCTGGCCGTTTCATCTAATTGGAAGGTGCGTACCAGGTCCTCCCGGGCTTTTAATGTTTCATCTAATTGAAAAAGGCTGCGATACAGCAGTTTATTTAAATAATATACATCCCGGTCCTTGGAAGTAACCGGANNCGGATTTAGAGTAGAAATCCGATCCATGGACAGAATCCCCTTCTCCACGACTTCCATCGGCCGTTCCGGTTCCGTCTGATACTGGAAAAATTCCGTTGCCTGAGTACATCCGCCCAAGCTGAGCATCAAGACCAATGCAAGTAAAATTATACCATATCGTTTACTGTTTAGCTTCATATTGCTTTAATCCTTGAAGGATCTGGGCCTTCAATTCCTCTCTCCCCTTTGAGTTGTCCAGAATAAGATCCCCTTTTTCGTTTCTCAGCTTTCGGGGCATCTGACTTCGAATTCTTTTTTGGATTTCTTCCTCTATAAGTCCGTCTCTCTTTTGTATCCGCTCCACTCGAATATCCTCCGGTGCATCCACCACCCAAACCCAGTCGGTCAGCTGATCAAATCCTGTTTCGAAGAGAAGGGCGGCATCAAGAAAGACCAGAAAAGAACCAGTTTCTTTCAGTGCCCCCAGCCTTTCCAGGATTATCCGGTGAATTTCCTTATGAGTGATGCTGTTAAGCAGGGAAAGTTTTTCCGGATCACTGAATACGATTTCACCGATACGCTTCCGGTTCAGTTTGCCGTCTTGCCGGAGGACTTCCGTTCCAAATGCACGGACTATTTCTTCATACGCCGGCATATGGGGTTCCACCACTTCCCTGGCTATCAGATCCCCGTCTATTACCGGGATACCCTGTTCTTTCAGGATATCGGACACGGTTGATTTACCACTGCCGATTCCTCCGGTTAAACCGACGACTATCATCCAATACTCCTATTCTTTTACGTCTGCTGTTACTTAAGGGAATACCAGTCCTGGGCCCATTTGACTTCCACGGCAAGGGGAACTTTCAGCGACATGGCATGGACCATTGCATCTTCAATAAGAAATTTAATCTGTTCCAATTCCTCCTGATGAGCTTCAATAATCAATTCGTCGTGTACCTGAAGAATCAGTCTGGATTTCATCCGGTCACCAATAATCTTTCTGTAAACCCGGAGCATGGCAAGTTTGATGATGTCTGCAGCACTTCCTTGCAAAGGGCTGTTCATCGCCAATCTTTCTCCCAATTGCCTGACCACAAAGCTGGTGCCCTTGATTTCAGGAATATTTCTCCTTCGGTTCATGACGGTGGTCACATATCCTTTTTCTTTGGCCTCCGCTACAGCCCGGTCCATATATTCCCGCACCTTGGTATATTTTTCAAAATATTCATGAATGTATTTTTCGGCTTCTTTTCTTGGAATATTCAATTCTGTAGAAAGGCCGAATCCGCTCATCCCGTAGATAACTCCAAAGTTGACGGCCTTAGCGTTGCTTCTCTGCAAAGGAGTAACTTCTTCTTCCGGTACACCAAAAACCCGGGAGGCTGTAATGGTATGAATGTCGTCCTCACGGCGGAAAGCCTCCAATAAAAGGGGATCTTCAGAAAGATGGGCCAACAGTCGTAGTTCAATCTGGGAATAGTCCGCGCTGACCAGCGTATGATTATCGTCGGAACTCCGGAAGGCTTTTCTCAATTTTCTTCCATAGTCCTGCTTGATGGGAATGTTCTGAAGATTCGGTTCGGTACAGCTGATACGACCAGTAGCTGCAACCGTCTGCTGGAAATGGGGGTGAATCTTTCCGTCTTCGCCGATCAAGGGCATCAGCCCCTCAATGTAGGTGCTTTTTAATTTAGATAGAGTCCGATACTCCAGGATGGCGGGTATGATTTCGTGTTCTTCCGTTAGCCGTTCCAGCACTTCTGCGCTGGTGGAATAGCCGGTTTTTGTTTTTTTACCTGCTGGCAGGCCTAATTTTTCGAAAAGAATGGGGCCCAGCTGCGCCGGAGAATTAAGATTAAACTCTTCCCCGGCCAATCCGATGATCCGCCCCGACAATGCTTTCAGTCTTCCTTCTATTTCCTCTCCGATTATCCGCAGTTCCTCTCGATCGGTGGTGAATCCATGGTTTTCCATGGCAGCCATTACCTCAATCAAGGGAAGCTCCAGGTCAAAGGCCAGCTTTTCACCCTCCTGATCCTTTAACCTTTCTTCAAACAGGATTTTCAGGTTATCGACTGCCCGGCACCAGGCCCAGCCATACTCCATAATCTTTTGGTTATCCTCGCCAAAGAGGTTCATTTGACCGGCTTCTTTCAGAAAATCTTCTTCACTCTGAAACTCTTCATGATAGTATTCGGCCATCAGTACTTTTAAATCATAATTGCTTTTAGAAGGATCCAGGACATATTGGACCACCGCCGTATCAAAAGCCGTAGTAAAATAGGAATTCGCCCCTTCCGGAAGAAAAATCCCTGAATCTCCCAATAAACGGAACAGGGCAAAATAGTCCCGAACCAGGTTGTGCCCGGAAAGAGGTATTCTTCTTTTTATGATTTCCTCCCCGAAGGTCCGGATTCTATCCGGTGAATTTCCGTCTATAAAGAAACAATGGCCACCGGAAGCAAAAACTATGCCGTCGATTCGGGTTGGTCCCACGTGATTGTTGTCGGTGAAAACCTTCAGAACAACGCCGGTCTTTTGGATTGCCTCACCTACCTCCTGGGATGATTTCAGAGTTTTTACCCGCTTCCCGATAGAATCCTTCAGGATTTCCGGCGGATTCATCACCCCATGGGATGCTGATTTCATTTTTTTGAGGAAACTGTTAAATTCTAACTTACTATAAATATTAATTAATTGATTAAAATCGGGTTCCTCATTTCGAAACTCATCAAAATCAACTTCGATGGGAGTATTGAGATGTATCGTTGCAAGCCGCTTGCTCATAAGGGCCAGATGGGCATTTTCCTCAATGATATTCCGGATTCGATCCTGTTTGATTTCTGAAGAGCGAGCAATCAGATTTTCAACAGTACCGTATTCCTGAATCAATTTTCCTGCCGTCTTTTCACCTACTCCCGGCAAGCCAGGAATGTTGTCAGAGGAATCCCCCATCAGGCCTTTGTAATCCACAAAATGCTCCGGGGGAAATCCGTACTTGTCGATCATGGCCTGACGGTCATAAATCTCAAATTCCGAGATGCCTTTTTTGGTGATCAGTACTTTTGTTTTTTCCGATGCCAGCTGGAGTTCGTCTTTATCCCCGGAAATGATTAACGGCAGAAGACCCTTTTCTTCTGCCTCTCTGGCCACTGTTCCTATGATATCGTCAGCCTCAAAACCGTCTAACTCCAGCATTTTGATATTCATGGCCTGTAATACTTCCTTGAGGACCGGCAGCTGCATGGCCAGTTCCGGAGGCATTTTCTTTCGCCCTGCCTTATACTCCGCATATTCTTCATGCCGGAAAGTCGGAGCTTTTCGGTCAAAGGCTACGGCTATATATCCGGAAGGATAATCCTGATGGATTTTATTCAGCATGTTCAAAAAACCATATACGCCCTGAGTATAGATTCCTTCCCGGGTGATCATAGGACGCTGCATAGCATAATAGGCCCGGTTGATCAAGCTGTTTCCGTCAATGATGATTATTCGATCCTGCATAGCTTTCCTTCCTGCCCCTGGTAGCTGACCGGAATCCTGTTGGATTGGCCGGACTCATCTGTTTCTACTATTTCAATCTGGATTAAAAAAACTTCTGGCTCAGTTTCCTCCCAGTTCAGCACTTCGTATTCCTTTCCGGCTAATTCTTCTGCCAAGAGGTCCAGGTAGGGATCTACAGGCTGGGGAGGGAGGGCCATCATCATAGCATCTTCCGGTGATGCTTCATCCGCTTCAGGAGTTGCCATCATTCGGACTTCAGGGGCAGGGGCATCGACGTTTCCTTCTCCACCGGCTCCATTATTCTGAAAGGTCAGAGAGGCAGGATCCAGCGGACTCTGCTCCTCTGCAGGCCCTTCCATTTCGGACTCAGGTACCGCTTCTTTCATCATCACCCCATCCGTTTCTGTAGCTTTTTCCGGCTGATAGAAGAAATCTCCCATCTGGCTGCCCATAACCAGGGAAAAGAGACCCAGCATCAGCACCGCTGCCAGAGACGAAAATCGCATGATGCGGTTCTTTTTTCTCCGTTCCCTTATTTTTTTCCCTTCTTCTTTGATCGCTTCGGAAAACCGGACTTTCGCTGCGTCCGGCATGGCAACAGAAGGCAGGCTCTTCAGCTTGTGCTGGAGGGCCTCCATTTCTTCCATTTCTATCTGACAGGAAGGACAATGGGCCAGATGCTCTTTAATCGCGCTGGTCTCCGCTTCCTCCGTCAAGCCTTCCATGTATAAAGGCAGGTTTTCTTTAATCTGTTCGCAGTTCATCTTTTTCCTTCCGGTTCTGATCAGAATTTCATCATTTACGTATTGGACGGGATTGGGAATCCTTTTGTTCCCCTCCCTCCTGAGGCCTGATCATGATATATTTCCCGAAACCGGTGCCGGGCTCTCGATATCCTCGATTTAACCGTGCCGATGCCACAGTTCAGAATCTGACTGATTTCTTCATAATGAAACCCCTGGATGTCCCGAAGAATGAGGATTTCCCGGTGCTCCTCAGCCAACTGGTTCAGGCACCAGAGGATATATTCACCGTCTTCCTTGTGAATCAGGACCTGCTCCGGAGAAGAGGATGAATCGGGAATGTCCATGGTGTATTCTTCGTCATTTTCTTTAAACAGAGACTCCGTATCGGGCCGGCTCTTATTTTTTTTAATCATATCGTTGCAGGTATTCACTACAATCCGATATACCCAGGTGTCGAAGCTGCTTTCTCCTTTGAAACCGGCCAGATTCCGGTAGATTTTTATAAAGCTCTCCTGCAGGGCATCCGCAGCATCTTCATGGTTTCTCAGATAACGGAAGGCCAGGTTATAGGCTTTTGTACGACACGAAAAAAGGAGGGCCTCGAAACTCTCGTCGTCCCCCATCAGCGCTTTCCGGATTAATTCGTTTTCCGCTGCTCTCGGCGTCATGTCTTCCTTCCAAATTCTTCAGCAATATGGTATTATTATAGCAAATAACCAAAGGAGAATAAAGACAAATGTACGATTACCACTCACATTCTGATTTCTCAGACGACTGCACCACCCCGCTCCGGGACATGGTACGGACGGCTGTAACCGCCGGGATTCGGGAACTGGCTGTCACAGATCACTATGATCCGGACTATCCGGACCGAAACTTCCCCTTTGAGCTGGATTTTTCCGCTTATCATCGGGGCCTCGAGGAAGTGGAAAGGGAATTTTCCGACCGAATCCGGATTGTGAAAGGGATTGAAATCGGCATCCAGCACGGGGATACCAATCAAAAGTGCCGGGAAACCGCAGCTGCCTATCCCTATGATTTCATCATCGGTTCCTTCCACTGTACCGGCGGACAGGACTTATACACCGAATACTTCAAGACTCGGTCCGACGAAGCCGGAGTAGCAGAATTTTATGAATATGTTTATAAGGGGATTCGGGATTTCCAGAATTTCGATGTACTGGGCCACATCAACGTCATCGATCGATACGTGAAGCAGATTCCGGATTACAAACCCTATATGGAGACCATCGAAGCCATACTCAAAGAACTGATATCCCTCGGAAAAGGTATTGAAATCAACACTTCCAGCTTTCGTTACGGCATGAACGGCCGGACTACTCCCTCTTCCGACATCCTTACCCTTTACAAGGATTTAGGTGGCGAGATTATTACTTATGGCTCCGATGCCCATCGGGAAAGCCATCTTGGATACATGTACAAGGAAGCCATGGAAATCCTGCAGCATCACGGATTCCGCTATCTGGCCACCTTCCGGGAACGAAAATGCACACCCATCCTTATTCGATAGCAGCTTAGTAAAAGACACGGACCCCAAAAGCGGATCCGTGTCTTCCTATTTTGTTACTCAAAATCCCGGGCAGCCGGCAGACCATAGGCTGGTTCCGCCATCCGGGCAGCCCGGTTGATGGCCTTGGCCATCACATGGGTGGCTAAGGCCCCCAGGGCATCCGGACCTACCTCCACCTCTCCAGTAGCCATAGCAAAGATTGTGTCTCCGTCTGCCGAAGTGTGAACCGGACGTATGGCTCTGGCAAAACCGTTATGAGCGGTGGAAGCCAGTTTATTAGCCTGACTTTTCGTCAAACGGGCATTGGTGATGATGCATCCGATGGTGGTATTGCCGCTGAATACATTTCTATTTTTGCCGATTTCCTCAAACATAATATCTTCGGAATTGGCAAGGGCTTTTTTATCCTCTGTAAGGATTCCAGCTATTCTTCCACCCGTATCCACATCCACCACATCTCCGAGGGCATTGACCGCTACAATGGCAGCGCACTGAACGTCCCCCAGCTGTAAGGCGTAAATGCCCAGACCGCTTTTCATCATCCGGTCGATCCCAAGGAATTTTCCAACGGAAGCTCCTGTGCCAGCCCCGACATTTCCTTCGGCAGGCTCACCGGATTCAGAATTAACGCAGGCTTCATAGCCCATTTCTTTATCCGGCCGGCATTTGGGATCTCCCACCACCAAGTCAAACAGGGAGGCGCCACAAACGATAGGTACAACCGCTACACCTACATCAAAGCCGATTCCCTTTTCTTCCAGATAAGCCATCGCTCCGGAACCGGCATCCAGTCCGTAGGCACTTCCGCCAGACAGCATGACTCCATGGATCTGTTCCACCATATTGACCGGCTTTAAAAGCTCCGTTTCCCTGGAAGCAGGACCGCCACCGCGGACATCCACACCAGCCCAGGCCCCCTTTTCACAAAGGATAACCGTACAACCAGTAGCACCCACCGAATCCTGGGCATGGCCAACCTGGATTCCCTTGATGTCAGTAATTTTTATTTCTTTCATTTTTTCACCTTAATTTAAATTGCCAGGAAGGCTGGAATAGCCTGAATCAGAGCAATGATAACGCCTACCACAGCTTCTCCGCCCAGCAAACCGGAAGCGATGATCATTCCGTTGCCACCTTTTTCAAACTGAGGAGCAAATTTTTGTACCAGGAATCGGGCTGCTCCTCCGATGAATGCTGTCAGAGATAGGTAGAAGGGCAGATATACACCAAGGCCCAGAGTCATGACCGGGAAGTTCAGAATATAAAGGATGCATCCGGCAACCAGACCAATCAGGAAGGAAGCCATATGGGGAATTCCACCAACCATAGCGGATACGGCAGCTGCCTGAGGCGCTACAAACATTTCAGGATTTCCAAAAGCACTTGGCCCATACGCTGTCAGGATTACATAGAATACACCGACGGAAACAAAAGCACCCACCAATCCACCGATACACTCTGCAATCCATTGTGCCTTGGGATCGGTTTTCAGAATATATCCGGCCTTGAAGTCATTCATGACATCCCCTGCCAGGCCGCAGGCAATGGCCACAATAGCGGCTACAAAGAAGGCTTCTGTCTGTCCGATGCTGGATACGGCTTTAGCGGCCAGCAGAACGATAATACCGAAAACTTCCATCGGATTGATGCCGGACTGTCCAACCATCTGAGCCGACATGGATGTGGCCAGCCACACCCCCAAAATAGTGATGATGCTGGCAATAACGCCCATTCCCGTCAGAGTTGCAAATACCGCTGCCAGAAGTACCATGACGATGGGGGCCCATCGCAGGCTGATGAATCCTTGTCCCAGGGCTTCCTTGCTGAACATGGGTCCGAAGATTTCCTTAGCTTTCGGCAGGATTCCTTTCACAATGATACCGATACCGGTTCCTACCATGAGGCCGATACCCAGAGAAGATTTAATGGCGGCTGCGGTACCAGAATCCCATAAGCCGGCTTCTGTTCCACCCACCAGAATGCCAAAGTCCCCGATGATAGCTCCAAGGAACCAGACTCCGACGAAAACAGGACCAATGACATAGCCTACTCCAATCAGCATGGGAGACCACCAGACTCCTGTCAGAGAACCATAGCCCATCATCTTGCTGTTCAGAAGGGCTGCAGGGAAAGCCGCAAACCAGTCTCGGATAACCGTGAAAACTGCAGCAATTCCCATGGAGGTGAACAGAATGATAGATTTTTTACCACCCTCATCTCCGACAATCAAAGTTTCAGCAGCAGCCTGACCCATGGGATAAGGCAGCTCCTTGGTAACGACGAAATATTTTCGAATTAGTGCAGTAAAAATCAATCCCAGCAGTACACCGCCCAAAACCACTACGATCAGCTTCAGCAGATTAATATCCGCATCGGGATTGAGCATAAAGATTCCCGGCAGGGTGAAAGCCAGTCCACCAGCGGTCATCGCACCGGCTGACATGGCGGTATGGGTGACGTTGATTTCATTGATGTTGGACTTACCCAGCAGTTTCAGGAAAAACATGGAGACCAGGGCTACAAAGATGATGGGCCATGGCAGGGCCCCCAGCTTAAGTGCCACGTACATAGAGCTCATTGTCAGGACCACTGCACCGATCACACCGATGATCATGCCCCGGACCGTAAGCTGCTCCTTAAATGAGGTCGCATACTTTACGCCTTTTGTTTCTTGTGACATAATTCTTCCTCCTTATAAAAATGAATGATAGCCTATATAAACCGCGGTATGCGGCCTATAACTTAATATTTCATCCGGTTATAGGGGACTTTATTTCATTAAACTGCTGAACAAATCCAGTATATCCTATTTTTCTCTATATTTCCACACTTTCAACGCTTTCACATTTATTGGGATCAAGGCGGCTTTTTTACCTTGGAAGTTTTTTTCCATAACCTTTTCCAGACTCTCCAAACGGACCACTCCGGTGACCCGGGCAATGGCTCCCATCATCACCATATTGGCCACTTTATCATTCTTTAGTTCCATGGCCAGTCCGCTGCAATCCACTTCATGAATTTCCACATCGGTTCTGGAAGATGGTATGTCGATGATGGAGGTATTGATGAACAGGTCCCCTCCCGGAATCAACAAATCTTCGAATTTTTCCAGGGATGGCCCGTTCATAGCCACTACTGAAGTAGCGGAGGATACCACTGGAGAAGAAATCTCCTTATCTGAGATGATAACGGTGCAGTTGGCGGTGCCTCCCCGCATTTCCGGTCCGTAAGAAGGCATCCAGGTAACTTCCTTTCCTTCCAGCATACCGGCATAGGCCAGCATCTGGCCAATCAGCATGACGCCCTGCCCGCCAAACCCGGCGATGATGATTTTATGGACAGCCATTATTTCACCTCCTCAGGACACTTGATCATTCCCAGAGGATAATAGGGAATCATATTATCTTTCAGCCACTTCAGAGAATCAACCGGATTCAGACCCCAATTGGTGGGACAGGTGGACAGTAATTCTACAAAGGCAAAGCCCAGCCTCATTTCCTGGACACGGAATGCCCGTTCCACCGCCTTCTTTGCTTTTCGGATATTGGCCGGGGAATCCAGGGAAACCCTTTCCACATAAACAGCACCGTCAATGGTACTGATCATCTCCGACATTCGGATTGGTTTACCGGAAACCGCTTCCTGTCTGCCGCCGGAAGTGGTGGTAGATTTTTGACCGATCAAGGTCGTGGGAGCCATCTGTCCCCCGGTCATTCCGTAAATGGCATTATTAATAAAAAACGTACAGAACTTTTCTCCCCGATGGGCAGCATGGATAATTTCAGCCGTACCGATGGAGGCCAAATCTCCATCTCCCTGATAGGTGAAGATAGTGGCATCGGGATGAACACGCCGAATACCGGTAGCTACAGCAGGAGCCCTGCCGTGAGCAGCTTCGCACATATCCACGTTCATGAATTGATGGGCCAGAATGNNTCCTACAGGAGCAACACCGATGGTATCTCCCAGCTTACCGGACTCATCCAGTACTTCCATGATGATCCGATGAGCAATGCCGTGGGTACAACCGGGGCAATAGGAAGTCTCCACCGGCAGCATTCCTCTAGTATATTCAAATATGGTTTCCATTACCGGTTCACCTCCAATTTCTTTGTCTCATCCACAATGTCCTGAGGGCTTAAGAGGATTCCGCCAACTTTATTGATCAGGGAAACCGGCCACCTTCCGGCAGATGCCAGCTTAACATCCTGGATCATCTGGCCCATGGACAATTCCACAGAAATCAGGTTTTTTACTTGTGGGCCCAACTCTTCGAAGGCTTTTTCCGGGAAAGGCCACAAGGAAACGGGGCGCACCAGGCCCGCCTTAATCCCCTCTTCCCGAAGCATCTGGATGGATTCCTTCACGATTCTTGCTGTAGAGCCATAGGCCACATAAATAATTTCTGCATCCTCTGTCTGATACAACTCATATTCCGGCAATTCTTCGGTTGCCCTTTGATACTTTCCATACCACCGGGTCAGGTTTTTCTCCAGGGCCTCCGGTACCAAAAACAGGGATTTGATTACGTTGTGAGGCCGTTTTTCCTTATGGCCGGTCAGCGCCCAGGGCTTCACCGAAGGGATATCTTCTTCCCTGAGCGGGTTTTTTTCTTCAGGCAGGAGAACCGGTTCCATCATCTGCCCCAGCATGCCGTCGGCCAGGATCATCACTGGATTCCGATAAAGATCGGCCATTTCAAAGGCTTTCCCAATCAGATCCACACCTTCCTGGATGGAGGATGGTGCATAGACAATGACATGATAATCCCCGTTGCCTCCTCCTCTGGTAGCCTGGTTGTAGTCGGCCTGGCCCGGCTGGATGGTTCCGATGCCGGGGCCTCCCCGGGATACATTGATCAGGACCACCGGCAGTTCGGTGGAGCAGAGAAAGGAAATACCCTCCTGCATCAGGGCAATACCCGGGGATGAGGAGGAGATCAGCACCCTGCCACCGGACACTGCACCGCCATAAGCCATATTGATAGCCGCCAGCTCGCTTTCGGCCTGAACAAAGGATCCTCCCCGCAGTGGCAGTTCCCGGGACATGTACTCGGTCAGTTCGTTCTGGGGAGTGATGGGATAACCGAAATAGAAACGGCATCCATTTCGCAGGGCAGCCTCAGCAAAGGCTTCGTTGCCCTTCATCAGTTTCTTTTCCGTCATGGTCCTCCTCCTTTATTTCTTATATAGCCGGATTGCCCCGTCAGGGCAGATCATCGTACAGCTGCCGCAGCCGATACACAAATTGGTATCCGTTACCCCTGCTGGATGATATCCCTTACTATTAACTTTATCCTCGTTAATAAAAAGAATTTTCTTCGGACAGACTGAAACGCAAAGTTCGCAGCCTTTGCATCTATCCTCAGAAAATTCAACAATCGTTTTAATTGCCATCTGAATTCCTCCTATAAAGCGGACCGTTCAGCGATCCAGCCATTCCGGCCTCATATAAAGGGTTAATGGGAAAACATCCTCCTGACAAGTAATGGGCATCCGTTCTTTTGCGATGGAGTGATACTTAATCGGGATACCGGAAATGCCGGATACCTCCCTGGCCAGCTCCATCCCTCTATTTAAATCATCGCTGGTCGTCTCCCGAAGCATATGGGTATTATTGACCAATGCGTTGATAGGCAGCCCTATTTCGGCCTCTATGGCTTTTAGGCAATGGATGTTCTTTTCTGCCGTATCTGTTTCCGGACGGTTTCCATTAAGTATAAAGAGAATTTCCGTTTCCTTCGGATCGGTCAAATATTTCCGGTATTGGATCAAGATCCTGGCCCCGCTGCCATCACCCCCTGCATCCAATACTACATGATAACTTTTATCCTCCAAGGGTGCCCGGATACCCGGGTCTAAAGCCGGCAGGTCGGAAGTGATATCCCTTCCAAATGCATTGCTGTATAAGGCGATTCCTTCTTCTTCCAAGAATTCCTGCCTCTCCCTGCTTCTAAAATATGGATTGGCAATGTCCAGGTCCACCAGAGCCGTTTTCAGGCCCTGGTGGGCCAGATGCAGTGCATAATTAATGGCAAATTCCGTCTTGCCACTGCCATAATGACCGACAATTACCGTGATTCTCTTCATTTTACGTTCCGTTGTAAAAACTTGATCAGATTGGTCAGAGTATGATTTACCGGCGTCGAAACACCCGCCTTTTCTCCTTCCCGAACAATGGCTCCGTTGATCATGTCGATCTCCGTCTGTTTTCCGTTGGTAATATCCTGAAGCATGGACGACCGGTTGGCGGCAGTAGCCTGACAAACCTCTTTGGTATGAGACACCCCGTCAGGAATGTTCAGCCGGATACCCAATGCATGGGCTACTTCCAGGCCTTCTCGGACCGCCTCCTCCATCAGCTGGAGAATTTCCGGGTATTGGAGAAGTTTTCCATTCTCCAGGCCGGTCAGTCCTGTCAGGGCATTGATTCCCGTGTTGACCAGCAGCTTGTCCCAGATCAGCCCTACCACGTTGTCGGATACTTCCGTCTCCAGTCCAGCCTCCTGGAATAAACCTTCGACAAGACTTATTCGTTCCGTAAGCTGGCCGTTCAGTTCACCAATGATGGTTTTTCCGAATCCGGCATGACGGATTTTACCGGGTCCCAGCATGGTAGCACCATGGGCCGTCGTACCGGCCAGAACATGATCCGGATTGATATGGCTGCTGATGATGTCCACATTTCCCAGCCCGTTCTGCAGAGTCAAGGCAATGGTTTCCGGGCCGAATACTGCCTGGTTGGATTCCATGGCTGCCGCGGTCAGGGTGGATTTAACAAAAATGATTGCCAGATCTACCGGTCCCACAGAAGCAGGATTGCTGGTAGCCATCAGCTGTCCGTAATTCAGGATTTCTCCCTTTTCTTCCATTTCCAGGCCGTTTACATTAATGGCGTCCACATGCTCCTGCCAGACATCCAGCAGGGTTACCTGATTGGATTCCACGGCAGAAAGCTTTGCTCCGTACAGGCAGCCCATGGCTCCTGCACCTACGACTGCAATCTTCATAGCTGGTCTCCTTCTTCATCCCTTTGTCTTAATACAACTTGGGAATATCTACTTCCTTATTGAAACAGTATTCGGGTGACGGGAACTGTCCTTCGATGGTTTCCCGATGGAATTCATTAAGGGCTTCCACCATGACTGTTCTCAGCTGAGCATACTGCTTGACGAACTTCGGTTTGAACTCTCCGTACATGCCCAGCATGTCCTGAGTGACCAGTACCTGACAATCTACGTGGGGACCGGCTCCGATACCAAGTACCGGAATGCTGACGGCTTCTGTTACGGCTTTTCCGACTATGGAAGGCACACATTCCAGGACCAGAGAGAAACATCCGGCCTTTTCCAGAGTGATTGCATCTTCGATAAGCTTTTTAGCGCTTTCCGGAGTACCACCCTGAACCTTGAATCCCCCCAGGGAGGATGCGGTCTGGGGTGTCAGCCCGATATGGCCCATGACGTTGATTCCTGCCTTGACGATGGCCCGGATTCTGGATTCCATTTCGATGCCGCCCTCTAGCTTGATACAATCGCAGTTGGTTTCCTTAATCAGCCGGTTGGCATTTCGGACTGCTTCTTCATCACTGACGTTATAGGATCCAAAGGGCATATCACCGACGATCCAAGTGTTGGGAGCACCCTTCACCACCGGTCGGATGTGATGAACCATATCGTCCATCGTAACGGACTCTGTACCCTTGTAACCCAGCATGATCATACCCAGGGAATCCCCCACCAGAATGATTTCTACGTCACTATCGTTGATGATGGATGCGGTGGTATAATCATAGGCAGTCACATAACTGAATTTGCGTCCTTCCTCTTTGAATTTTTTGAAATCCGCAATTGTCATTTTCTTTTTGTCAGCCATTTCATTTTCCTCCTCATTTGATTAATATACGATTGAGCATTAAACAACTTAAGCAATATAGCCCATCTGGCGGGATATATCGGCTGCAGCTTTTTTCACCAGCTCCGGAAATTCCCGGGCATATTCTTCCGTGAAGCGGGATTTGGGGAAGGATATGCTGATTGCGGCCACCGGCTCTCCCTTATAGCCGAAAATCGGAGCACCAAAGGAAATCAGATCGTTGACGTATTCTTCATTATCCATGGAATACCCCTTCTGTCTGCAATCTTCCAGTTCCTGCTCCACCCTCTTCTGATCCATGGGGGTGTTGACGGAATACCGGACATATTGGATACGGCTGATGATCTCATCCCGGACAGCCGGCCTCATATGAGCCAGGACTGCCTTGCCCATACCGGTGCAATACATAGGAATAGACGTGCCGATCTTGATTCCCACTTTGATGGTGGACATCCCTTCTTTTTTGTCGATATAAATGATTTCGTTGTCTTTGACGATACCCAGGTTGATGCTTTCTCCTGTGGCCTGAGCCAGGGATTCAATATGGGGCCTTGCTAAATCATAAAGCCCGGTTCGGGTAACTACTTTCTGCCCGATTTCAAAAAGTTTGATGCTGTTGGCATATTTTTTCGTTTCCGGGTTTTGAATCACATAACCGGCCTGTTTTACCGTATTGATCAGTCGATGAACCGTTCCCTTGTCCATCTGAAGGGCCTGGCTTAGTTCACTGATACTTAAAGGCCCTGCTTCATTGAGAGTTTCAATGATCGCAAAAGCCTTCAGAATTGATTTGACACTATTTCCACTATTATTTTCCATATTTCGCCTCATTATTTCATATTGTGAAATATTGTTTCGAATTTCTTCTCCTTCATTCTACTTCCATTAAAGTGAAAAAGCAACCGTTAAATAAAAAAAATCCCGACATGCCGTCAGGATATAATTCAGACCCTATCGCAGATAGGGGGGTACTCTGTCGCCGCTTCTGTCTTCCCCTGCGAGGGGGCATGACATAGGCCATACGAACGCGAATTCCCAAGGTCAAAATGTAGGTTGAATTATAGATCCTTAACGAACACTTCAGGACGTTGACACGGCTTCCACCGTGTTATCTATACTATACCATCATCCAATTTCAGATGCAAAATGGAATTGAATAGATTTATGCGTTTTTTATTGTTTTTTCGACTAAGCCTTTAAAAAATCTTACTCGCTGAGGTCCAGGGTACAGTTGTGATACACTTTCTGGACGTCATCATTCTCTTCGAGAATATCAATCATTTTCTTCAGATTCTTGATGTCCCCTTCGTCGGTTGGGGTGGTTTCCATGGAAGGAACATATTCCACATCGGCTTCCAGCAGTTCATATCCTGCTTTCTTCAGAGCCTCCGCAACCTCATTGAAGGATTCCACGGTAGTCTGGATTTCAAAGCTGTCGTCGTAGGTGATCATGTCCTCCATGCCGGCGTCCAGGGCTGCTTCCATCAGACTGTCCTCAGATATTTCATCGGTCTTTTCAATCAGGATAATCCCTTTTCGTTCAAACATATAGGAAACGCAGCCAGGGACTCCCAGGTTTCCGCCATATTTGTCAAAAGCATGTTTCATGGCGGCGGTGGTACGGTTCCGGTTGTCGGTGAGCACATCGACGATGACAGCTACCCCACCTGCTCCATATCCTTCAAAGCTGCCGGTTTCATAAGATTCACCAGCCAGTTCACCGGTTCCCTTTTTAATGGCTCTTGTAATATTATCATTGGGCATATTGATGCTTTTTGCCTTATCAATGGCATGCTTCAGAGAAACGTTATAATCCGGGTCCCCTCCACCTTTGGCTGCTACTGTTATGGCTCTGGCATATTTGGTGAATACTGCTGCCCTTTTATTGTCCTGAGCGGCTTTCCGCCCGGCAATCGTTCCGTGTCTTCCCATCAAGACACCTCCTAACCTAAATTTTATTCTTAAGTATTATACAACATCATCTGCCGGATTACAATGGCTGATCCTCTTTCAGCCTTCCCGTGAGGACTGAAACATCTGTTTTTCCAGATTTTTATGGGCTGTTGCCATCATCAGTTTGATCCGATTCAGCTGGTTGACGTTGCTGGCTCCCGGATCGTAATCGATGGCTGCAATGTTGGTCAGCGGATTATATTTCCGAAGGGGTTTGATCATACCCTTTCCAGACACATGATTGGGCAGACAGGCGAAGGGCTGCAGACAGACGACATTTTCAACGCCGCTGTCAATCAACTCCATCATTTCACCGGTAAGCAGCCAGCCTTCCCCGCATTGATTCCCCAAAGAGATAATCTGACGGGCTTTATCGGCTACATCCTTAATGTGAGCGGGCTCTTCAAATCTTTTGCTTTCCTTAAGATACTTCCGAAGGGGCTTTCGATACCATTCAATCAGTTTAATAGCCATGGAATTTCCGAGCATGGTGCTGTATTTTCCGGAAAGGTGCCGGAAGTTGAAATTTTTACTGTACATTCCATACAGGAAAAAGTCAACCAGATCCAGCACAACCGCTTCTCCCCCCTCCTGTTCAATGATGCCTACGATATCATTGTTGGCCGTGGGGTGGTATTTAACCAGGATTTCTCCGACTACTCCCACCTTGGGTTTCCGGCTGTCCTTAAGTGGCAGCTGGTCAAAATCACTGATGATATCCCGTATATTATTCCGGTATTCCTTTCGCTTTCCATTTCGTACATTTCTGCGGATTGCTTCGGTCCATTTTTCCGCCAGGGCATCGGCAGATCCGGCCACGGCTTCATAGGGCCTGGTTGCATAGAGAACCCTCATTAGCAGGTCGCCGTACAGCACACTCATGAGAATTCGATGAACCATGGAAATACTGATCGTAAAACCAGGGTTTCGCTCCAAACCTACCAAGTTGGCTGATATGACCGGTACTTGCCCCATATTAAGATCCGCCAACGCTTTTCGGAGCAGTGGGATGTAATTACTTGCTCTGCAGGGGCCTCCAGTCTGAGACAAAAGGACAGCGGTACGATTCAGATCATATTCTCCCGACTTCAGGGCATGTATAATCTGCCCCAAGGTCACGATGGTGGGGTAGCAGGCATCGTTATTGATATATTTCAGGCCTTCATCAAGGGCGAACTTATCGACAGCCGGAAGAAGAGCAACTTTGTATCCGCTGTTTGCCAATGCCGTTTCCAGGAACTGAAAATGGATGGGGGACATCTGAGGAATCAGAATAGTGTAATCCCTTCGCATTTTTCTTGTGAATACTTTTCGAGTGTAAGACTCCTCATTATCCGCAATACGAATGTTGTTCTTTTCCCGTTCATCCATGGCAGCTTTCAGGGATCGGATCCGGATTTTGGCAGCCCCAAGGTTGCTTCCTTCATCAATTTTCAGCACGGTATAGAGGTTGTTGTTCCGGACCATGATTTCTTCAACCTGATCCGTAGTAACGGCATCCAGCCCGCAGCCAAAGGAATTGAGCTGAACGATTTCAATATTGCTGTTCCGTCCTGCCAGAATTGCGGCTTTGTATAGCCTTGAATGGTACATCCATTGATCAAGTACTCTCAGGGGCCGCTGCATCTTCACAAAGTGAGCCACGGAATCCTCGGTGAGAACGGCCATATCCGTGCCAGTGATGATTTTGTCGATTCCATGGTTGATTTCCGGATCCAGGTGGTAAGGCCTTCCCGCCAGAATAATAGCTTTTTTATTGTGACTATTTATGTACTTGACAGCATAAGCCCCTTGCTTCTTGATATCGTCCTTAAAGCGTTTGTCTTCCGCCCGACCCGCTTTGATGGATTTGCTGATTTCCAGCATACTGATATTCAGGTGACGGAGCATGATATGGAGTTCCCGGGTCAATGCCTGATCATTGTCATAAGGAAGAAAGGGGTGAGAGAAATTCACTCCACTTTCTTCAAATATTTCATCCATGTTGGCTCCGATCACTTCCGGATAGGTGGCCACCACAGGACAGTTATAGTGATTGGGTGCTCCTTCATCCTCCTGCATCTCGTAGTTGATGCTGGGATAAAAAATCCATTTGACTCCCTTGGCGACCAGGTTACGGATATGACCATGCACCAATTTGGCCGGATAGCAGGCGGTGTCCGATGAAATCGTATCCATCCCCTTCTCATAAAGAGATTTGGAGGATGGATCTGACAGCACTACCCGAAAACCCAGGTTGGTGAAAAAGGTAAACCAAAATGGATAATTCTCGTAAAGGTTCAGTACTCTGGGAATACCGATGGTTCCCCGCTTGGCATACTCTTCTGACAGTGGCTCGTAGGAAAACAGCCGCTTCAGCTTATAGTCGTACAAATTAGGAAGTCCATTGTCTTGACGATCTTTTCCCGCCCCCCGTTCACAACGGTTTCCGGTGATGAAGCGGGAACCGTCATTAAACTTATTAATCGTCATCAGACATTTATTTTCACATTTGTTGCACCGGGTGTGGGAATTGGTGACGGTGAAAAGGGTCATATCCTTTGGTTTGATGATGGATGATTCGGTTCCTTCCACATAGTTTTCCCTAGCAATCAGAGCAGCCCCATATGCTCCCATGATTCCGGAAATGTCCGGTCGGACAATATCTTTTCCCGTAATCTTTTCTATGCTCCGAAGGACCGCATTGTTCAGGAAGGTTCCTCCCTGTACCACGATCCGGTCACCGGCTTCATCGGCATTCCTAAGCTTAATGACCTTATACAGGGCATTTTTAATAACCGAATAGGAAAGCCCTGCGGAGATATCTCCAATGGTTGCCCCTTCCTTCTGGGCCTGTTTGACCCGGGAGTTCATAAATACGGTGCATCGAGTCCCCAGGTCCACCGGAGTCCTGGCAAAAAGGGCTTCCTGACCAAAGCTTTCCGAATCCATGTTTACGGATTTGGCATAGGTTTCAATAAAGGATCCGCAGCCAGAAGAACAGGCTTCGTTGAGCATGATGCTGTAGATTGCACCGTCTTTGATCTTCATACACTTCATGTCCTGGCCACCGATATCGAGAATAAACTCGACCCCAGGCAGGAACTCTTCCGCCGCCTTGTAATGGGCCATGGTTTCGATTTCCCCCAGGTCCACCTTAAATGCTGCCTTGATGAGTCCTTCTCCGTAGCCGGTGGCTGTGGCATTGGCGATGGTTGCCGTATCCGGAAGCAAGGCGTACATTTCCTTCAGCATGGCAAGGGTTGCTTCCAGTGGCTTTCCTTCATTGTTCCGGTAAAAGGAATACAACAGGTTTTTCTCGTCGTCAATGAGAGCAGCTTTCGTCGTGGTGGAACCGGCATCGATCCCAAGATAGACCTTCCCCTTGGCTTTTCGGATATCCTTTCTGCGGATTCTGTTTTTCTCATGGCGGCTGCGGAATTCCTGGAATTCGTTATAATCCTTGAAAAGTGGATCGATATGCTTAGCTTCCGACAACATGGAAGGGTCTGCTTCTTTAATTCTGGCAAGGACATCGGCCAGCTGATGAACCGGATGTTTTTCCGCCAGAAGGGCTGCCCCGATGGCAACGAAATATTGGGAGTCTTCGGGGAAAATCACATGCTCTTCCTTCAGACCCAGGGTCTCAATAAAGCGTTTCCGCAGTTCCGAGAGAAAATATAAGGGCCCCCCAAGGAAAGCAATGTTTCCTTTGATGGTCCGCCCACCAGCAAGACCACTGATGGTCTGGTTAACAACAGCCTGAAAAATGGAGGCGGAAAGATCCTCCCGGCTGGCTCCCTCATTGATCAGAGGTTGAATGTCGGTTTTTGCAAAGACACCGCAGCGGGCAGCAATGGGATACACCATATTATGCCTGGATGCTGCTTCGTTCAGACCCTTGGCATCCGTATTGAGCAGGATGGCCATCTGATCGATAAACGCTCCCGTACCGCCGGCGCATGTTCCATTCATCTTCTGTTCTACTGTGGCTCCGTAGAAGGTGATTTTTGCATCTTCCCCTCCCAGTTCGATGGCCACATCAGTTTTGGGAATCAGGGTTTCGACAGCTTTGCTGCAGGCTACCACTTCCTGTTCGAAGGGCAGTTTTAAAACTCTGGACAAGGAAAGACCTCCGGATCCGGTAATCACCGTCCGGGCCGCCATATCTCCCTGTTCCTTCACCAGCTGATCCATCAGCTCTTCAACTTTGGAAAATATATTGGACATATGCCGTTCATAACGGCTGAATATGATTTCGTTCTCTGAGTCCAGCAGTACCAGCTTAACTGTGGTCGATCCGATGTCTATGCCTAATCTCATTGATTACCTCCCGATTTTACTAGTGGTATTATACCACAAAAGTATAGTTTTCAAATAGGATTTGAAGTTCCGGAATCATTTTGACACCAAAGTTTCTTTCCGGTATACTGAACTGTATGAAAAGCATGATTACAAGAAAAACTTATCTGGCCATTTACCGGCTGCTGGACCGGGTTTCCCCGATTGATGCCGATTGCGGCAGCCTCTGCGGGGCAGCTTGCTGTACCTGTGGAGGGGATAGCCCGGATTTGGACGGTTCCGATTTTGATATGGGAATTTACCTTCTTCCGGGGGAAGACAAAATCTTTACAAAAAAAGAAGATTGGCTGAAATGGACGGCCGAATATGCCGATGACTACGATTTCCCTGATTCCTGGAGAGGAAAGGTGTTTTTCGTCCGGTGCACCACCCCACCCGAATGTCCCCGTAGGATGCGTCCTCTCCAATGCCGTTTCTTTCCGCTGGCTCCTCATTTGGATGGAAACAACCGGCTCAGGCTGATCCTCCATACCGGCGAACTCCCCTATTCCTGTCCTCTTATTCGGGACAGGATTACTCTGAATCCTTCCTTCATCCAGGCCACCTTCACCGTGTGGAAGCGGTTGATCAAGGACCCGCTGATCTATGACCTGGTCTTGATGGATTCCGAATCCAGAGAAGAAAGCTCTCTCACATACGTTCGGTAGACCAGTACTCCGCTAGCTGCCATACCGATGAACTCGGCCGCTGGAAAGGCCCACCATACACCGGTAACGCCCCACAGGAAGGAAAGAGCAAAGGCCAGCGGAAGCAGTCCAATAAATTGACGGGCAAGGGAAACCACCAGGCTGTAAATGCCATGACCGATTCCCTGAAACAGAACGGAACAAATGATACTGAATGCTGCCGGCAGAAAGCCGATGCTGATGATCCGCAGAGCCGGTTCACCAATTCTCAGCATCTCCGAAGAAGCATTGAAAAGCTCCAGGATAAAATGAGGACCTATTTGAAACAGGATTGTACCTATGCCCATGAAGGCTCCGGCCATCATCAGGGAAAGCCAATAGGTCTTCATGATCCTGTCTTTGTTTTTTGCCCCATAGTTATAGCCAATGATGGGCATAATGCCCTGGTTCAGCCCAAATACCGGCATAAAGACAAAGGACTGGGTTCTGAAATAAACACCCATTACTGCCACAGCGGCTTCTGAAAATCCAATCAAGATCCCGTTGACGGCCAACAGCATCAAGGAAGCCAGTGACTGCATCAGTATGGAAGGAAATCCAACTGAATAAATGTCTCGGATAACCCCCGGATCCATTTTAAATCCTCGGATACGAATCCGAATCAGATGATTTTTCTTATAGATATACAAACTGCCGAGAAGGACCCCGGTCCCCTGTCCGATAATGGTAGCAATCGCTGCTCCGGCCACTCCCCACTCCGGAAAGATCCATTTACCGAAAACTAAAAAATAGGCCAGGATGATGTGAACCGTGGCTCCGACCAGATTGGTGACCATGGGCACCAGCATGTTGCCCTGGGCCTGGAGGATCCGGTCGTTGTTGATCTGAATCATGATAAAGATGGAAAAAACGGTGACAATCTGACAGTAGATTACTGCATTTTCAATAATCTCAGGATTATCGCTAAAAAATTCCACAAAGGTCCTGGAGAAAAACAGGCCCAGAATCATGAACACAAATCCGCTGATAAAGGCCAGTCGATAGCTTTGACTGGCGACCATCCCCGCTTCCTCATATTTTTTCTGTCCCAGCCGCCTGGAAATCAGAGAATTGACACCGACTCCGGTCCCCACGCTGACCGCGATGATAAACATATTGACAGGGAAAATCAACGTAACTCCCGTCAGGGCTGCTTCTGAAATCCGGGCAATAAAAATGCTGTCGATGATGTTATACATCGCCTGGACCAGCATGGAAAAAATAGCCGGAAGGGACATGGACAAGATCAGCCTTCCCACCGGACTGGTCCCCATGCGTAATGCGTTCATTTCCATAATTTTTGACGTTCCTTTCCTGTAGCACATGAAAAAACCTTCTTGACAGAAGGTTTTGTTGTAAGATGAATGAGCAGACCTATAAGCCGGGTTCTGTATTGCCAACCGTCTTGTAAATGGTTGTTTATAGATTGCTACAATCGTTGAAAATTAGCCATTCCTTCATAATGCTAATTTATGCTTTTCAGCCTTTTTTAGTGCTTTTTTATGAATTAGTTGAATTATTGTTGAATTATTTATACCCGATTCCATGTTACTATTTTGCTTTCTTTCGACCATTTCTGATAAGTGCATCGGCAATGGTTTCCGAAGCCTGCTCACTCGCCTGCTTCATCATCTCGGCATAAATATCCGTGGTGGTACTGACCGCTTCATGGCCCAAAGTCTTACTGACCGTTACGATGTCGATTCCCTTTGATATCAAAACAGATGCATAAGAATGCCGGAACGCATGAGGGTTGATATGGGGAAGGCCGTGTCTTTCAGAAAACTTGATGAGCCATGCGTTGATTCCATCTGGATGCATTGCTCCACCAATCTCATTGGTAAAGACATAATCGGTGTTAATCCATCGGTCTCCGTTTGCCAACTTCTCTTTCTTCTGCCATAGGCGGTACTCTTTCAGTAATGCCACCATTTCTGGAGGAATTGGTACAAGTCTGTTCTTGCTCGTTTTTGTGGTTGAATCTTCGATTCCGTTCCGCTTGGTTTTAATCAGGCTGGCATCAATATTAAGGATACCATTTTCCAGATCAACCTTGCTCCACTTCAATCCGAAGATTTCTCCCCTTCTGCATCCGGTCAACATCATCAGATGCACAATGGCTTTGAATTTAATCGGTTCCTCTTCCAGGCAATCAACCATACGATTGAGATCATCAATCTGGAAGTAATTCGCTTGAGTCTTTTCGGCTTTCGGCGGCGTGGATCTCCGGGCTGGATTGTATGGAACTAGCATTTCCTTTTCTGCCTGATTAAAGATTAAAGTGATCAGCCTATGATGCTCCAGGATGGTTTTATTGGAAAGCCTACCCTTTGTATTGGAAGCATCGAAAGAACCCTTCAACGGGCGATTCAGGGCCTTGCAGACCGCTTCAGCGCTGCTCTTTCGCACCCCGTTGCCTGCCCTCATGGAATCCATAGCGGCGATACTCAATCCAGACATTTCAGAAAAAGCCTTCTTCGTCATGCCCAGGTCTTTGATAGCCTGCCTTAAGTCAAATTTGCAGAAGTACCGGTCGTCGTTTCGGATTCCCTCTTCTGAAAGATTATCATAAAAGGCGTTTAGATGCTGGGGCCGGATATCCACCAGCCTCATATAGCCAATGGCTTGATTGATCCTGACCAATAGCTCCTTATAACGTTCTGCGGTCCTGATCTTCTGGTTTTTCTCCTTGAGCATTATAACATACTCCGCATACTTTTGGAAAGTCTGTTTTCCATCGCCTACAAGTCCGTCATGACACTCCTTTTCAAAGAGTACGGCCTTCTTATTGGCTTCCTTCAAAGCCCGCTGCTCCGACCAGCCCTCCGGAACTTCAAAGGTCGTGGAGTAGGGCTTTAATTGTTTGCCGGCTGCATCCCGGCCACGATGGACCCGGATTGAATAGGAAATCAGTTTTCCGTCCTTGCTTCTTCTTTCTTGGATATTTGCCATTTAAAGCCTCTCCCTTCCTCTTGATAATACCAACTATCGCCTTTTAACCTCGATGGTATCGGCCATATTGTTCTGAAGCCTAAAAATTATATCCGATACAATGTCCAGTTTCCGACAAATGTTATGGAAACTATAGCAGACCGCTGAAGTGTGCTTTCCTATTTGATACCGGGGATCTCCTTCCTCGAGCTGCCTATCCCAGTATTTCAATCCGGCCCGAATATCTAACATATCATCAGTGCTGTAAACTTCCAGAATCTCACCGAGTAGGAGTTGGGCTTTTTCCAGTTCCATGCCGGCTTCCCAGATTGCTTCGTGGTAGCGCAATGCTCTTGCCTTTTCCGTTGAAACTGCTTCGTTTACCATGTCATTGTTCATCTTTTCCATTACAAATCCTCCTTAAACTTTACAAGCCCGTAGAATATTGTGTATAATAAGAGGTACAGGCTGCCTCTTATGGCGGTTTGGGGTTGAGTCATTGATATGCTTCCAGGCGGTCAATGGCTCATTTTTATTTTTTCTTCCGAGTTTTATAAGTATTCATCCATTCAATAAATTCATTAACCAATTCTTCAGTTGGGTTCTTCGCTATTTTTTCTCTGAAGTCTTCAGCCTTTACCTTAAACTCTTCAAACTCTTTTTTATATTTTTCTTCCTTTTTGGGATCATAACAGGCATTATCAATCTTTTTCCTCAAGCTGTTATATCTGCTCTTATAAATGCGATAAGCTTGGTCTTTGTCCTCCCTCTTCAATTGCTTGATATATTTTGCCGCAGCCTTACAATCCATACTACTATATTGGGGGCTTATTCTCGTGCAGTACTTCTCGTCTGCTTTATTAAGAACGAATATCTCGCCACAGTTTGCACAGGCTTGAATGTGTATATTGTTCCTTGCGGCCTCGTAAAGAGAGCAGATCAAAACATCAAGAACCTTTTCGCAGATATATGCGGCCATTATTTCAGTTGGTGGTTTATTGAAGATAGCCCCAGATAATACCTTACCATATATAGATTCAGTTTCTCCAATAGCGGCCTCTAATTCAACACTCGTATATGATTTCGGGTCCAAGTCGATTATTGATATCCCGGGTATTATCGCTCCAATAAAAAATGTATAGAAGTCATACAAAGAGTATGGAACCCTTCCTACTATATATCTCTTTTTCATTTCCGCTGCTACAAGGTTTACCATTATGACTTCTTGAGGATCAGATTTGTCTTCGAGCAGTAATTGGTAGAATGCTGGTGAAAAATCCACATCATATTTTTTTTGAAAACGGTCATAATTCTCTAAAGCATCAGAAATCAGATAGTTTTCCCTGACATCAATGTAAAATTCATAAAAGTCAACTGAAAGCATCCCAATCAAATGTGAAAAGACCTTTCTTTTTTTTGTTTTGAATGGAATACAACTATCATCGCTTTCAGTCCTGTTGTCAAAATCAAATGATAATAACATATTTGCCTCCGTTTATTTTCTTCCTTTGTTTTATAATATCATAGGAAGTAACTTATTACAACAACATTTTTTTTATTAATATTTCCCACCTTTCAAATTTTTATATTTATCAATAAGTATTAGAATTTTACATTACATTTCAATCACTTAATTACTTCCCATATATTTTGTGTTTTTTTATGTCATTTTCTATCCCATGGCTTGTTGTCGTTTATTAATATGTTCTTAGAGGTTATCCCATCGAATCCAAGCGAGGTAGGAAAATGGAAAAAGCAAATCAAGATATTAGAAAGATGATCCGAGATTCCGGATTAAAGTATTGGCAGGTCGCAGAGCGATACGGTGTCAATGATGGCAACTTTTCTCGAAAGCTGCGTACTGAACTCCCTGATAAAGAGAAGGTAAAAATCCTGATGATTATTTCAGAACTAAATGGTTTGAAAGGAGAAGCTGAAAATGGAAAATAAACGATGGAATCAAATGGCATCAATTCAATCCACTTTTGAACGCTGCCAAGCCGAAGGCATAGGCTTGTCCAGAAACTTTATCCGTACGGCCGTTCTTACTGGGCAGATCCCTTCCGTCCTAACTGGGAACCGAACGAGACTGATTAATTGGTCCCATCTGATGACTTTCATCGAAAACGGCACCCCCACAAAGGAAGAAACGCACGAACCAGGAGTGATCAGAAGAATCGAGGCCCGATAATGTTGCCAATGGAAAACACACACCAAAACGAATATATCCAACAGCCTGCTCCCCAGCAATGGTCTATTGAAAAGAATTCATTCCAGCGTGTGCTAAATGTAGGATACCACCCCCTACCCTACTTATCAAGAAAATTCACAGAAATGAGGTGATCTCGTGCAACAAGGCTGGATAAGTCTACACCGGCAACTTCTTGACCATCGGATTTGGAACGAGAAACCTTTTTCGAGAGGACAAGCGTGGGTCGACCTTCTTCTATCAGCCAATCACAAGCCAGCAACTCTGATTTATGGCAATACCATAATTGAGCTTGATCGCGGTCAGCTCCATACATCGGAATTGAAATTGGCAGCGCGCTGGGGATGGTCAAAGAAGAAAGTTAGGGCCTACCTTGGGTTACTAAAAGGGCTCGGAATGGTTACCACGCAGGCTACCACGAAGGGTACCACTCTAACCATTGAAAATTACGCATTTTACCAGGATAGGGGTACCACGCAAGGCACCACGAAGGATACCGACAAGGAACCACGAAGGAACCGCGAAGGATACACAAACAATAACTTTAATAATGAGAAACAATTATATACCCCGGAATTTGAGCTTTTTTTCTCGCAATACCCAAACCCATCTGAGAAGCAACGGACCTTCACGAATTGGAACAAGGCAATCAAATCCAGTACGGCCGAAGAAATCCTGACCGCTGCCCAGAACTATTCTAAAGAGACTAAGGGCCGGGAGAAGCAATTTATTAAGACTTCTTCGAACTTCCTTGGCCGGGATCAGATTTATAAAGATTATCTGGTACGGGAGGAAAAGCCAAAGCCTGAACCCAGGGAAATCATTATAGAGGAGATAGACCGATGAGCGAGATTCAGCAAATCAAAGAAAAGGTTGGCCAAGCAGCCAAGGATATTATCATCCAACATCTCTCCCTTGAGAAAATTGGAACGAAATACCGATGCCCGGATCGGCTGGCTCATCGAAATGGCGACCGGAACCCCAGCCTGGCATGGGATGAAAACCTGCTTCAATTCAAGTGTTTCGGATGTGGGAAACTGATTGATATCTATTCCTTGTACAGGGACTACCTGAATTATAGCCACTCCGAAATTGTGCGGGAGTTTCTGGACAAGGATCATGATCAGACCAATATGGCAAAGAACCGGGCACGATTTCAAGATGCCGCCAAACAGCTCTCCCCCTTAACCGACATTCAGATTGATTATCTTAAGACCCGGCATCTCAACGAAGAAACCATCAAGGCCTTTCAGCTGAAGAATTATCAGGGATCCATCACCTTCCCCTATTATAAGAACGGGATTCTAACCGGCTGCAAGACACGAAAACCGGAGAAGCATACGGAAGGCCCGAAGTATTTATCTCTTCCAGGGAGCAAGCCAGGATTGTACGGCTTTGACAACACGGACCCGGAGAAGCCCCTTGTTATCTGCGAAGGTGAAATTGACTGCATGATAATTTATCAGGCCGGATTTCAGAACGTGGTATCAGTTGGTGCTGGTGCAAATAGCCTTAAAGAGCTTATTGAGCAGAACAAAACTTTCCTGGATTCCTTCGATAGTCTGCTGATCTTCTCCGATAATGACGAAGCCGGTGCTGGGATGGATACCGCCTTCCTGGATGCCTATCCTGATAAGACAAAGCTCATTGACAAGTCAATCATGGCCTATAAAGATGCCAACCAAGAATACTCTAAAGGCGGGGCTGCGGCAATCCGGCGCATCATAGAATCAGCCCAGGAGAAAATTGAAGGCCTTTTTAACCCGGACAATGACGAGGTATCGCTGGAAGAAGTCTTTGCACGAGGCAAGTTTATTTCAACCGGCCTACCGTCTATTGATATGGCCATCAATGATCTAGCGCCAGGCTGCGTAACTTTGGTTGTAGGGCGTTCCAACGGAGGTAAGTCGACTTTCATCAATCAGGTAGTGGCAAATGCCATAGAAAGCAATAACAAGGTTTTCCTGATCAGCGGCGAAGACGATAAGCGTATTCTGGTTAATAAGGTCTACCAATCAGTAATCGGACGAGATACAAAACTATATGATTATGTGCGGATTAATAAAAGGAACTTCAAGGTGCCAAAGCAAAGCGTTTTAAAACACCTAAAGGAGTGGCATAAAGACAAATTGCATCTATTTATGAAGGGCGAATCAAACCTTAAAACCACTAATCAACTATTTGACCTCATCAGCCGGAAAATAAAGCAGGACCATTATAATCTTCTGGTCATTGACAATCTAATGTCGGTTCTATCAGTTACCGCCGCTTCAGAAAAATATGAAGCTCAAGCGGATTTCACCCAGCGCTGCTGCGACATCGCGAAGCTGTACCATTGCCATATTATCATCGTGCTCCATCCAAACAAAACCTTCAGAAAAGATGGCTCGCTCGACTTCGAACAAATAAGCGGCAGCGCAGATATCGGTAATAAGGCTGACAACATTCTAGCCATAATCCGGGAGTATGACGATGAAACAAAGCTGGCCGGAATCGATGGGTATTGCGAAGTATTAAAAAACAGATATTTCCCCGATTTAAAAAAGATACCCTTACACTTCGACAAGGAAACCGGCCTACTGCTGGAGTTGGATATGGCAACCGGAAGAGGCCTTTCATACCGATTCGATATTATGCGTAAAGAAAAGATACAGGAAGGATTTCAAGAGTTGATGCCCTGGGAGGAAGAATCATGATAGAAAAAGAAATTTTCGCAGATTGCTATAAGTTGTTTCAGAAGTATTATGATACAGACCCCTCTCCCCTCTTCTGGTCCAACCTGATTGAAGAGGCATCAGATATCGAGAAGAAGCATCAAGACCCCTTCTGCGTGAAATTATTAAAGGTAGTGCTGGATCGGTTGGTTGAAATTGCAGATGCTAAAAAGATGGGAGGTGAAATAAAATGATTGAAGAGAAAACTCTAATTGCGTTCTTCGAAGCCCTCAATAGAATCCTAGATGAGCTTGAAAGTATTCAACAAGCGTTATCCGATATCAACGAACGGGATTAAGTAAGATATCAGTCCGTCTATCTATTAATTAAAGAAGCCATTATCAATGCTCAGGAACAATAAGAAAGGAGAGAAAATTATGGAAGAAAAATATTGCCCTATGACTCGGTCTGAATGCGTAGGTGATTTATGTGAATGGTTCATGGAGGATCTTAAGTCTGGCCGGGGTGGAATGTGTTCTGTTTATTATACTGCTCTTATGCTAATCAGAGACGCTGAAATGAAGCAGAGTTCTAATGCACAAGCAGATGAAGATTTTACTATTTGGACATAGTGTGGGTTCGTACTCAAGATTGAATCAGATACTATAGGGCGAAACAAAGAAAGGAGCTAAGATTATGGAAGATATCAAAGCAAAATTACTGGATTACATCGAAAGAAATGATCCCGTTACATTTACAGAACTGGAATTCGCGTTTCGGCAATGGGGAATTGATTGGCAAGGCAATCAGGAGCTGTTCCACCCTGAAATAGATAACATTATCTTCTGGACCGGCTGGAACAAAGAGACTTTTTACTTGCTGACGTGTCTGGAAAAGGCCGGAATGATCTACAAGGAACCATGCGAAAGTTTTCTGTATGCGCTGGACGGCAAGATGCTGACTTACCCTGTAGTAAAGAGCCCTCGGAAATATAAATACCCTCATTGGCTGCCGACAGTATACCGCTCAGGCAGGAGGCCGATCCGATGAATGAGAAAATGGTATTGGGTGAACTAAAGCAAGGAGTCATAACGGCCATTAACCTAAAACGGTACTTCGGGTTCCTGACAACGGAAGAAGACGGCCGGATCTTCTGGCATGGCAGCGCCCTGATGTATAACATCAAAGAGCTGCGAGTCGGGGACCGTGTGGAATTATATTTCATTGATACCGACAAGGGGAAGGAAGCTGTAGCTGTGCGCCCCCTCCGGGACGGACAGTAAACCATAGGACAAAGCGAAGAAAGGAAAAGCCATGAGGAAGGAATTAGTTTTTCAAGGCAACGACAGAGAAGGCCGCACCCGTCACGCTGTTGGGGTGGGAGCACCAGGGGAAACGCAATGGTAAAGATTAAGGTGTCCTTTCAGACTGAATCCGAGAAGGCGGCAGTCCTGCACTTACTTAAACCTCTCCTTGCTTTCACCCGGCCAAAGTTTCAGGAGAAAGATGGCCATACAAACTTATACTTGGAGATCCACACGAAGTCAATGGAGAAAACCCATGGATAAATTGAGCGAGGTTGACCTGTTCCGCATCCTGTACCGGATATCCTTGAAGTACGATATCCCCGGCCTGCCGGAGTTCCTGGATGAATTAGAGGAACAATTGGATGAAATACAAGATATGGTATAAATTATTGATTTATAGTTAGTAATCATACTATATGCAGTTGACATTCATGATCAAAGTGATATACTATTTATGAAGTTGAATAAGAGGATAGTACCCCAGCCGAAAGGTTGGAAGCATGAAATACTGCGTGGGAATGATTGGCCATCGTGCCGGTTGTTCCTGCGCTTTTTTATTTAAGCAGCCGGATAATCCGGTCAGGCGCTCCCGGTATGTACGGCTACACCCTCTTTCAACTTCCTGAATTGTTTCCGGGTGGGCTGGTCTTTGGCTCCTTTCCAACCAGCCTGCCCTTCACCCTAAAAAACTATCGGAGTATAAATCGCCGTAAGATGGGGCCACGTGTCCCGATATAGTGAGGTAAAAATATGGATAGAGAACTAGAGGCCCTAAAGCGGATCTCGAATCAGAAGACCACCTTCCAGCTGATGATGGAGAGCAACGAGCCCTTTCGGAATCTGATGGAAACCAACAAATCCTTTAAGAACACCGTGGAAGGAATTGAACGGAATAAGGAATATCTTTCCAAGCATCCGGATCAGAAGCAGGCTGTCAAGGAAATGAACGACTTTCTTAAAAACAAGAAAACGAAAACCTCCGACAACCTTAAAGACTTTGAAGAATTCAAACGCATAACCGCCGAAACGCTGAACACAAAGAAGAACGTATCCCCCGTAAATAAGCCAATGGCCGAAAGGAAGCCCATGAACACAAGCAAAGATATGGAATTAATTAACGCCGTCTTAGAAGCGGAGGGGCTCCCTCCCATTGATATCCAAAGCAAACCCCAGCGGGAAGCAAGCAAGGAAGTAAAGAATGTTTCCACCAGCACTTCTTCCGCTGGCTATCTGGTTCCCCAGGGATTAGAGGATATGATCATAGCAGCCATGAAGGATAATTCAACCATCATGAGCCTGGCCCACCTGATTGAAGTCAAGGGCAAATCTACCCGCGTACCTGTGGACACCGGAGACGTATCCAGCTCCGCCGGATGGCTTTCCGAAGAATCGAACCTCTCCGAGTTCTCCCCGGTCGTTGGTACGGTTAATTTGGTACCGGCAAAGATGGGAACCCTTACCCTGGTATCAGAAGAGCTGTATGAGGATAGCAGCTTCAATCTGGCTGAGTACCTGGAATCCTCTGCCGGAACTTATCTTTCATCCATAGCTGAACAGGAATTCATCAACGGAACTACATCAGGACTTCCTACCGGAGTTATTGGAGCAAGCGCCTTCGGGATCACTTCAAGTGTGACAGCCTCCTTCAATGGCAGCGACCTGGTAAAGCTGTATTCCTCCGTGAAACAGAAGTACAGAAAGAACGCCTCCTGGATCGTATCCGAGAAGGCCATGGAAACCATCCTAACCTTGCAAGGGGCTGAGAAGTATTTCACCCCAGCCACTGCACCGGGCCACCCTGATATGTTGATTGGTAAGCCGGTCTATGTCTCAGAGGCAATGGCAGATCCAGCAACCGGGGAGGCATGTATCCTGTTCGGAGACTTCAAGTATTATAAGGTTGGATATAAACAGATTAAGGTCCAAGCCTTAACCGAGAGATACGCAGACAACGGACAAGTGGGTTACACTACGACCACATATGTAGACGGCAACCTTGCAGTGGCAGAAGCCATCAAGCACATGGTCGCACTGTAGAGTAAAATCATAAAGGCCCTGCAAATCGTAGGGCCTTATTGTTTAAGGATGGGGTGCATATTGCTTTGTGGGGGATGGCCCATGGGAAACTTTCCTATATCTGGCATATGCCACGTGCCAAATGCCGCGCAAGTTTTTTTCCCAATATCAGAAATAAACTTCCTCCCCTCTTTGATGCACTTTTATTATACCATATTTTTCTCGATTTGTATTGATTGTGAGGTGGTTCCCATTACTAATGAAGAGCTTGTCCGGCAAATCCAATCAAGCCCAGATCTACAAGGCCAATATATAAATCAGCTTTGGGAACAATGCGAAAAGTTCATTAAAATGCAGGCCGATAAGCGAATAAAATCCGTTTCTGGCCTCACTTTGGCAGATGTCGAGGATTTATACCAAGTTGGATATTTCGCCCTTCTGGAGGCCATACGGAGCTATACAGAAATAGATGGTGGAAGATCATTTATCGGCTGGTTGGATTATAGTTTGCGGACGCAATTTGCCGAGGTATTGGGATACCGCACTCAAAAGCAGAAGATGGCCATAGAACGCCGGGCCATATCAATTGACGGTGAAAGGGAATCCAAAAAAGACGGGGAGAAGTTTTCACTTGAAGCCTTTATACCAGATCCGGAGCAAGAGCTGGAACTTGAAGAAGTCCTTGAACAGGATCGCCGGGACCGATTATGCAAATATGTCCGGGATCAAGTCCACCGGCTGCCAGGTGATTGCCAATATATCATACTTGAAATGCTGGAGCATGATCTGAACGTATCGGCAACCGCAAGACGACTTGAAATGGAACGGGCGAAAGTCCAGAATATTTACTCGAAGGGATTGAATAAATTAAGAGTCTATGTCCAGAAGGACCGGGATCTTCTCAGGGATATGGACGTATGGCAAGTAAAAGCCTGGCATGGCTCCGGTGTGGAGGCCTGGAAGAGATTCAACGAGTCATCGGTTGAGAGGGCTGTATTCTTGAAAGAGCAGATGGCAATAGAAATGGAATACCTTGAAGGAAGGATGGCGGAGTTGCAAGCAGAGCGGCAACGGTATAAAAAGGCCACGACCAGCGAGGAAATATATAATCATGTGCTGATACAGCATAACAACCTTGGAGGTGAATGATGGGAAAATCTAATTTTATAGTACGAGGCGGAGCGGACTTTTCCGACATCGACAAAAAGATGCAGTCTCTGGAAAAGAAAATGAAACGCTGGGGCAAAGATATGGAGCGTGTGGGAAAGGGTTTAACTATGGGTGTTACGGCCCCTGTTGTGGCTATTGGCGCAGCATCCTTCAACGCTGCTGTTGACTTTGAATCCGCGTTTACAGGTGTCCGGAAAACAGTTGATGCAACCGGTGCAGAATTAGAAACATTAAAGAAAGGCATCCTCGAAACAACCAAAACCATGCCGCAATCCGCTTCGGAGCTGTCTAAAATAGCCGAAGCTGCCGGCCAGCTCGGTATCGAGACGGGCAACATTCTTTCGTTTACGAAGGTCATGGCCATGCTGGGAGACACTACAAATATCGTTTCCGATGAAGCGGCAACGTCTCTCGCCCGGTTCGCAAATATCACTCAAATGAGCCAAAAGGACTTTGATAGATTAGGATCCGTAATTGTTGACTTAGGAAACAACTTGGCCACATCTGAAGCTGAAATAGTTGACATCGGAACGAGGCTTGCCGGCGCAGGCACTCAGGTAGGGCTAACCGAAGCCCAGATAATGTCATTGGGCGCTGCCCTTTCCTCGGTAGGAATGGAAGCTGAGGCGGGTGGATCTGCAATGTCGCGGGTAATGGTGAATATGCAGCTGGCTGCGGAAACCGGTGGTAAAAGCCTGGAGGACTTCGCCAGAGTAGCCGGGATGAGCTCATCGGAATTCGCAGACACCTTCAAAAAAAATGCCGCCGGTGCACTTGATGCCTTCATTTCAGGCCTTCAAGACACAGAAAGACTCGGTGGCAGCGCCATCAAGATTCTTGACGATATGAGGATTTCTGATGTTAGGATGAGGGATGCCCTTTTGCGCCTTTCCAATGCAGGAGACCTCTTTAATAGATCGCTAGATATCGGAACCGGCGCATGGAAGGAAAATGTCGCCCTGACCAAAGAGGCGCTAATGCGATACGAGGATACAGCCCAAAAACTTAAAATACTGAAAAACAAGCTTGACCTCGTGGCCATACAAATAGGAGATATCCTTATCCCAATTGTAACGGATGTGGCTGACCACGTCGGCGAGTTGGCAGACAAATTCTCTAAGCTTGACGAGGATACCCAGAAGACTATTGTGAAGGTTGCCGCCTTCGCAGCTGCCATGGGACCGGCGTTGGTAGCGACCGGGAAGATGGTCACCGCACTGAGCAGCATATCAAAATTCCTGAGGCTAACCTCCAAGGCGGCCCCGGGGTGTGAGGTAATTGGGAAAACCTTCCTGGGAATAAACCCAGTCCTCGCTACGACATCAACCATACTCGGAGGAATCCTGGCTACCATGCTGGAGCTGAACCGCCAGAAAGATATCTGGGACAATATCCTCGGCGGCCAGAGGCTGATTGATAAGAACCTAAACCCGGCAGACATGGCCACGAGATACGGAACGGATTATGCTTTTAATTCCGGTTCCACTCAGGGTGTGGCTTATGCAAGAACGTTACAATCCTTAAACGGAAGTGTGCCAACTCCCTCTGCTACGACATTGGGCCGAGGTGGTTCACGGCCGGGTGATGCGACAATCATTAAAGAGCTTGGCGAGCAGACGGTGAACCATACCGGAATGATTACCGTTAAAGGCGATACTTCAAAAGAACAGGTTAAAGTTATTTCGGAGGATATCCTCCGTCAACTCGGCCGACAGGTAAGGAGGTAAAAACTCCGCTTTCCAATAATATTGCCACAAGAGAAGAAATGTTTAAGCGCCTATGAAAACAGGCGCTTTTTTTAATGGATGGAGAGGTTCGGCAGCCGCAGGCCACCGACACCCTCCCACCTTGTTCACTTGATCCATTATTCGATTGGCTCCTCCTTGCCAATATACTCATAGAATTTCTTTGGGGATATGTAGTAGGTAAACTGGGTGCTTACCTTGACGGCCGTACCAAAAGGAAAGGCACCCCTCTGTAAACCCAGTCGGACAAACTGATCTGATTTCCCCATAAGCCGGGCGGCCTCTCTTATGGGTAGGTTTCTTTCTGATGTATCGCTCATCTTAATCCTCCTTTACGACGTCCTTATGTCCAGAATCCTCTGGGCGACATCTGGTATAAAATATTTCTTCTCCTTCTTCGTCTCCAGGCAGTCAAGGCCTTGGAGTATATCCGATAACCTGTTGGGTGACTTGCCGGTGAACGAGGCGATCTGCGTCATGTTGATAAAGCAACCGGTCTTTACATGTTCCTTCATTTCACTAACGAGTGTTTTCTTATCCATATAATTCCTCCTTGCACTTCTATTAATCTGATTATATCAAAAACTGGATATTCTGCAAAGAATAGCCCTGAAGTGTGAGTTGAATTATAGTTGAATTATTGCTATTTTCAGGCATAAAAATAGGCCTTCGAAAATCTCCGAAAGCCTTGAAAAATGTGGGTTTTTCTAAAAGAATGAGCAGACCTATAAGCCGGGTTCTGTATTTGACAATCATCTATCTAGGCTTATTGTCGCCAATAAGCTCAAGCGACCTACCATTCGGGCAGCGACGGGCCGCCGCCTTTTGCGCCCTATTTGGTCTTGCTCCGGGTGGGGTTTACACGGCCAGCATGTTACCATGCTGCCGGTGAGCTCTTACCTCACCATTTCAACCTTGCCAGGGTCTGAACCCTTCGGCGGTATGTTTCTGTTGCACTTTCCTTAAAGTCACCTTCACCAGACGTTATCTGGCACCCTTGCCCTGCGGAGCCCGGACTTTCCTCGTGTTTCCACGCGACTGTCTGGCCTGCTCCAAAATAGTATAACACAAGTTCATCCTTTATTCAAAGGGATTGATGCTGGTTTCTGACCAGAATATTTCGGCATCAGCTCCCAGAAGTCTGGAAAGCTTATCTCCAAAATTAGCGGCGAAGATTTTCTCGGTATGGTAGTGGCCGGCATCCAGCAGCGCCAGTCCCTCTTCTTTGGCAAACTGAGCATCATGGTACCGGACATCCCCCGTAATCAGCAGCTGGCACTCATTATCCAGGCAATCCCGGATCAGAGAGGCTCCCGAACCGGTGCAGACGCCGATTTTCTGTATCAGAGTATCCGGGCTGCCGGTCATGCGGATTTCTTTATCCGGCACATCCAGATTCAGCTGGATCCGATGGCTAAGGTATTCCAGGGTAACCGGTTTTTTCAGCCGAAACATCCTGCCGATCCCAAATTCCGCAAAAGCTCCCGTTCCAACCACACCGGAACCTTCCAGCCGCAGCAGGCTGATCAGGCAGTCATTATTGCCTCCAATGGCTTTATCAAAAGAAGTGTGAACCGAATAGACAGATATCCCTTCCCGAATCAAGGGAAAAAGAAGCCGTCCGACTCCGGATTCCTCTGAAAGGTTTCGGACCGGGTCAAAGATCAAGGGGTGGTGGGTGATGATTAAATCGGCTTCTTTTTGAATGGCCTCCTTCACAGTGGAAACCGTCAGTTCCAGACAAAGAAATATCTTCTGATACTCCCCTCCCTTGGTTTTAAGCTGAAAGCCACCATTGTCCCACTCTTCTGCTAAAAATGAAGGGGCGATCTTTTCAATGCTCTCTTCCAGCATTTCCAAAGTTACTGCCATATTCATCCTCCTGTCTGAGCACATCGATAAAATATTCTTTTCTCAACACTGCTTCCTTCCGCAGTCGATCATTTTTCGGATCACGGCCGGACAAATCGATGTTGTAAATGATTTTTTCTTCCTTTCGGATCATTTTATGCAGAAGCCGGATCATCAATTCCCGATCCGGAACCTTTTGGGGATCGGGTATTCGATAATAGTTATGTCCATTAGGCGGTAAATCTGTGGAAATAAAGCCCTGATCGGGGATTACCAGAAGGATTTCGCATATTTTACCCTTCTCCATCACCAATCGTTCCTTTTCAATACGAAATCCATGGGTTACCAGCCAAAACCGGAGTTTATCCTGGCCGTTTCTGGGCTGCAGGATGATCTTTTGGAAGGTGTGGGTCTTATTAAGATTTTCGCCCAGAATCTCCGTCATCAGCACCCCGCCCATTCCGGCAATCACAATGGTGGTGACTTCTCCCGGCTGGATGGTATCCAGGCCGTTCCCCATCCGCATATCCATTTCCATGGGGATGCCGGCCTTTGCCATATTGTCCCTGGCTTTTTCCAAAGGGCCCGAATTAACATCAGACAAAATGACCTTTCTGCATTTTCCAGACTCCCAAAGAGCCATCGGCAAAAAACCATGGTCCGTCCCGATGTCCGCCATGGTTTCTCCCTTTTCAATCATATCAAATATTAACTGCAGCCTTTGGGATAGTTTGATCATATTTAATCTTTATTCCAGGTAGTCCTTTAATTTTTTGCTTCTGCTGGGGTGCCGGAGTTTCCGGAGAGCCTTGGCTTCAATCTGACGAATCCGCTCTCTGGTGACATCGAAGCGTTTCCCCACTTCCTCCAGAGTCCTGGCTCTTCCGTCTTCCAGGCCAAATCGAAGCTTTAAGACCTTTTGCTCCCTTTCGGTCAGGGTGTCGAGTACTTCAATCAATTGCTCCTTGAGCATGGAAAAAGCAGCTGCCTCTGCAGGAGCCGGTACATCGTCGTCGGGAATAAAATCTCCCAGATGACTGTCTTCTTCTTCCCCAATGGGAGTTTCCAGGGATACCGGTTCCTGGGCGATCTTCAGGATTTCCCGAACCTTTTCAACCGTAATATCCATTTCTTCTGCGATTTCTTCAGGGGTCGGTTCTCTGCCGTATTCCTGAAGCAGCTGACGGGATATCCGGATCAGCTTATTGATGGTTTCTACCATATGGACCGGAATACGGATGGTTCTGGCCTGGTCAGCAATCGACCGGGTGATTGCCTGACGGATCCACCAGGTAGCATAGGTACTGAACTTATAGCCTTTTCGCCAGTCAAATTTATCAACGGCCTTGATCAGCCCCAGGTTACCTTCCTGAATCAGGTCAAGAAAAAGCATTCCTCTCCCCACATATCTTTTGGCAATGCTGACCACCAGCCTCAAATTGGCTTCGCAAAGGCGCTTCTTAGCCTCCTCGTCCCCCAGTTCCATTCTTTTGGCCAGTTCGATTTCTTCGTCACCAGAAAGCAGGGATACCTTTCCGATTTCTTTCAGGTACATTCGAACCGGATCATCAACAGCAATCCCCTTCGGCATGGATACGTCCAGATCCAGTTCGATTATTTCTTCTGTTGCAATGATATCCGGATCCGGTTCTACATCGTCGTGATCCAGTGATAAAATTGCAAATTCTTCCGGGTCTACCTCAGAAGTAACTTCAATTCCGATGGTCATCAGGCTTTCGTACACCTCATCGATCTGATCCTTGTCCATATCGACAGATTCCAGCATTTCTGCAACCTCCCGATAGGTAATGCTGCCCTTGGCCCGGGCCTTCTCTGTCAGATCATGGATGTATTCCACCCGTTTCTCCTCGTTTGCCTCTTCGTAACTCATTGCGTTACCTCCTATCCCTATTCTTTAATTTCTGCAGGTCCATCAGTTCCTGGGTGATTTCTTGTATTTTGTCATAATTTTCTTCTTCATCGGCCAGAGAAAGCCGGTCGATCAGGTCCTTTTCCATTTCCGACCATTGTCGCTGCTGCAGGCTGTTGATACAGTCCTGGAAGAAGTCGTCATCGGAACCGGTGACCGGAGTTTTCTCCAGGATGTCCTCTATTAGGGCAAAGTCCTGTTCCTCCAGAGATTCACGGAGGGGTTCCAGACTGATGACCTCTTCTCCCCTATAGGACTCCCGAATCCTGCTCAGTAATTTGACGGTTTCTCCAGACATCAGTGCCAGTTCTTCCTCCCCGATCCTCTCAAGAAAGGATCCATTCCGGAGAATCAACTTCAGGATACACCGCTCTCCCATGTCCATCCGGGATGCCGGTGATTCAATTTCCTCCTCTGGGCTGGCCCTGTGCCGTGCCGGTTCCCTGGATTCATCCTTCTGAAATACCTCCAGCCGTATGGCTGACGGAGCGATGCCCGTGTCCTCTCCCAACTTGGAAATATAGGCATCAATTTCCACTGGGGAAAGCTGCCTCAATAGAACAGCGGCTTCCTTCAGGAAACGGATCCGACCTTCTGTAGATATCAGGTCATGGGCAGATTTCAATACCTGAAGCTTGTATTCCATAAAGGGCAAGGCGTCCTTCATCAATCTCAAAAAGGCATCTCTGCCTCTTTTTTTAATAAACTCATCCGGATCCTTGGCACCTTCCATCTGAAGGACTTTAACCTGCAGGCCCTCCCTATAGAGGATGTCCATCCCCCGCAGGGCCGCATTCTGACCAGCCTGATCCCCGTCGTAGGACAGGTATACCGTATTGGTATACCTCTTCAACAACCGGGCTTGATTCTCTGTGAGAGCAGTTCCCAGGGACGCACAGCAGTTCCGGACTCCACCCTGATAAAGAGCAATCACATCCATATATCCTTCAACCAGGATTGCAGACCCTTCCTTCGTGATTTCTGACCGGGTCAGGGATAAACCGTACAGATTATTTTTTTTCATGAAAACCGAGGATTCGGATGAATTGAGGTATTTGGGATTATCCTCCCCAATGGCCCTCCCTCCAAAGCCGATGATCTTGCCTCTTGTGTTGAGAATCGGAAAAATCACCCGGTTTCTATACTTATCAAAATATTTACCCTTAGATTGTGAAACTAAACCTAAATCTACAAGAAGCTGTGGCTCAATGCCCAGCTTTTCAAAATGTTTCAAGAGGCTGTCCCACTGGGGTTCTGCATAACCGATTCCAAATTTCTTCATGGTTTCCGGAGAAATTCCCCTGCCGATCATGTAGCGATAGGCCGCATTATCCTCCCTCCAGAGGTTTTTGTAGAAAAAAGTGGCAGCTTCCCGGTTGATTTCCAGATACTGCTCCTGCCGGGCGTCCTTCTGGAAGTGGTCCCGGATTGGAATCCCGTATTCATCAGCCAGTTTTTCCATGGCGCCCCGGAAGTCCAGGCTGTAATACTGCTCCACAAACTGAATCACATCTCCTGCCGCACCGCAGCCAAAGCAGGTATAAATCTGTTTGTCCTCGGACACAACAAAAGAAGGTGTCTTTTCATTATGGAAAGGGCAGATTCCTTTGTGATTGGCCCCTGTCTTCTTCAGCGGGACGACCCGTCCCACCACGTCCACGATGTTGCACCTGCTTTTGATTTCTTCAGCAATGTTATCCTTTTGCACCAAATTCGTTTCCTCTCCTGTTGCCGTCTATCAGAAACTTTTCCAGGGTTTCGGCGTGAAAAGCTCGTCATACAGATTCATGGCATACCGGTCGGTCATTCCAGCTATATAGTCTTTGACGATCTCATGGATACCGTAGCGGTCAATCATCCGGCTGCTGTCCTCCGGCAGCTGCTCCGGCCGGGACAGGAAGTATTCATAGAGCCGGTGGATGATCTGACGGACCTTATCCAGTTCTTCATCCTTCTTTACAACGCTGTTGTGATAGACCATTTCGAACATAAAGGTCCGAAGCTGATTCATGGCTTCTTTGGATTCCGGGCTTTGGCGGATGCTGTTTTTCCCATCGCTTTGACTGACCACATCCCCTACCAGATGATTGATCCGGCTTCGATGATCCTGACCCAGAATATCCAGGCATCGGGCGGGCAGATCCTCCCTTCGGATAACGCCGCTTCGGATGGCATCGTCGATATCATGGTTGATATAGGCTATCCGATCGCTGAGTTTAACCACCTGGCCTTCCATGGTGATAGGAATGCCTCCTCCGGTATGGTTCAGGATTCCGTCCCGAACTTCTTCCGTCAGGTTCATCCCCGGGTAGTTTTTATTTCCTTCCAGAACTTCCACCACCCGCAGGCTCTGAAGATTGTGACGGAACCCGCCGGGATGGATTTCCGCCAAAAAATCTTCCCCATTATGGCCGAAGGGGGTATGGCCCAGGTCATGACCAAGAGCGATGGCTTCTGCCAAGTCCTCGTTGAGGGCCAGAGCTCTGGCGATGGTTCTGGCAATCTGAGACACTTCCAGGGTATGGGTCAGCCGGGTCCGAAAATGATCCCCTTCCGGTGCCAGAAAAACCTGGGTTTTATGCATCAGCCTTCGAAAGGATTTGGAATGGACGATCCGGTCCCGATCCCGCTGATAGTCGGTTCGGTACCGGCATTTTTCCTCCGGATAGACCCTGCCTCTGGTCTGACTGGCACAAGCCGCGTAGGGGGATAGGGTGTCCCGTTCTTTATTTTCAATGTCTTCCCGTAGTATCATAGGCTTTCCTCAGGCTCTGCCGTGTTTCATTACAAGACCTTCCACGATGTTGGCCACATTTTCACAGGCATCCAGGCTGTCTTCCAATACATCAAACAGTTCTTTCCACTTCAGGACTTCAATGGGGTTTTCTTCGTTGCGGAACAATTTGGTCAAGGCCCTCCGATAAACGATATCTCCCTCGTTTTCAATACGATTCACCTCAATGATCTGGGTCATGACAATCGGATTGGTCTTAATGTCCTTGAGATTCTTGAAGAGAACATCCAGCTCCCGGATGCACTGAAGAAGGAGCTCTGCCATAGTCACAGCCTCTGGCTTCATTTCCCGGATATCAAAGACCACGAATCGGTTGGAGACTTCCTCGATGGAATCGACGATATCATCCATATCTCTGGTCAGGGCGTACATATCTTCTTTGTCAAAGGGCAGATCTTCTGATTCATTCATTTTTTTGAGGATTTTGTGGGCCTGCATATCGCAGTCTGTCTCCATGACTTTCATATTGGCTACTTTATCCGCCACACCGTCAAAGTTGTTGACCAAATCAGAAAAAGCTTCTCCGGCCGCGATTATTTTATGGATGAATTCATCAAACAATTCATAAAATACATCTTCCTTCTTGTCGTTTTTTTCCTTCTTGAATCCCAGCATCCTATACCTTCCTCTCCTGTGACAGCAATAACATTCTCATTTAATAAACCGCCTATAAGCCGGTATGTCCGAATCCACCGCCGCCCCGGCCCGTTTCTCCCAAGTTTCCGGTGGTCCATTGAATCCGCTCGACACGGCTGATTACCAGCTGGGCGATCCGGTCTCCATTCTGGATGGGAAAAGCTTCGGATCCCAGATTGATCAGCAACACGCCGATTTCGCCCCGGTAGTCCCGATCAATGGTCCCAACCCCATTAACCATGCCAATCCCATGATGGAGAGCCAATCCGCTTCTGGCCCGGACCTGTGCTTCGTAACCCTCCGGCAGTTCGATGGATACCCCTGTGGGTATAAGTTTTCGTTCTCCTGGTTCCAGGCTTACCATTTCCGGCAAAAAAGCTCTCAGGTCCATTCCGGCTGATCCTTCTGTGGCATATTCCGGGAGAATTCCGCTTTTACTCTGAATTTTAAACATTTGTTTCTCCTGTAATCCTCAACCGGTAATTGCTTTTTTCAAATTCACTTTCCGATTGGTGATCACAGCTCCAGAATAGGCTGTAATATCTGAAATCATGGCAGAAAGTTCTTTGAGATCTTCCAGGGTGACCCGGTCTATTCCTGCTATGATTTCTTCGGCGGTATAGACTTTACCAAGTAAAATGCTGTTTTTTCCAATGGCAAACATTCGGCTGTTCACATTTTCCTGGCTGAATATATAACTGCTCTTCAGCTGTTCCTTTGCGATGCTCAATTCTTCTTCCGTCACGCCATTTTCCCTCAGTATCTTCAGTTCATCCCGGATTGCTCGAATAGCGGCTTCCAGCTTGTCATGACTGACACCGGCATAGATATTGAAGTATCCCTCTTCGGCAAAGGAACTGGCCATGGAATAAACGGAGTAAGCCAGACCCTTTTCTTCCCGGATATTCTGAAACAGCCTGGAACTCATGGATCCCCCCATGATATTGTTCAGCAGTACCAGACCGTAATGGCGGTCATCATCCAGGCCAAAAGTCGGGATGCCCATACAGAGATGGCTTTGCTCGATATCCTTCACTTTAACACGAAAACGTGGTTCGTAGACAAAGGTCGGGATTTCTTTTTTCTTTTTTTCAGGTTTCAGCTGGCATAGTTTCCCTTCAAAAAGGGAACAGATTTGCTCCTCATCAAAATTCCCGGAAACAGAGATAACAATGTTGTCCCGGGTATATTCTTCCTCCAGATATCGGAGAATGACCTCCTGGTTGATGGATCGAAGAGAGGAAGGGGTCCCGATAATGGAATTAGCCAGGGGATGCCCCTTGAAGAGCAATTCGCATATGATGTCATGGATATCGTCTTCCGGAGAATCTTCAATCATCTTGATTTCTTCAAAAATAACTTTCTTTTCCTTTCCCATTTCCTTTTTGTCGAATCGGGAATTGATGAACATGTCCAGCAAGATCTCCGCCGATTTTTCAACATTGGAAGAAAGGGTTTTAATATAGTAACAGGTAGCTTCCTTGCCGGTGAAGGCGTTCATCTGGCCTCCGATTTTATCCACGTCCTCGGCAATCTGCTTTGCGCTCCGGGTTTCTGTTCCCTTAAAAAGCATGTGCTCGATATAGTGGGAGATGCCCGCATTGGCGCCTGCTTCATCCACCGCACCGGCTCTCACCCAAATACCCATGGAAACCGACTGGACATGGGGAATTTTCTCCATAGCCACCCGAATTCCGCAGTTTAAATTTTTCAGTTTAATCATGGTAACCTCATTATTCCAGGGCAGTCTTCTTATTCGATACCGCTCCTGATATTAGTGTAGACGTATATGACTTTTGCCGCCTGGGCTCGGGTTGCCAGTCCCTGGGGATAAAAGTTCCCCGAGGAATCCCCGTTCATGATGCCCCCTCCAACCACTGTGGCCACGTAATCGGCAGCCCATGGACTGATTCTGCCGCTGTCAGGAAATTGGATCCCCGGTGTAGCCTGAGGAATGGCAAAACCCAGTACTCGGGAAAAATTACACAGCATAATACTCATCTGCTCCCGGGTAATATTATCATTGGGAGCGAAGGTTTTTTCATCGAGACCGCTGACGATTCCGCTGGCAAATCCCCAGTTGACATAATTATAGTACCAGTCCCCTTGCTTCACATCCTGAAATCCGGTGGCCGGGTAATCGGTTCCCAGTCCGCCGTTCATAGTCTTGCCCAGCATAGCCAGAAACTGGGCTCTGGTTATATTGGCGTCCGGCATGAACATGTTGTCTCCGACTCCTTCTACCAAGCCTCTGGAGGCAAGTTTGCCTATGTATTCTTTGGCCCAGTGGCTGGTGGTATCGGCGAATTCAATCAGTTCCTTTCCGACGGTAACCGGAATGGTAATCTGATTCCCATTATACCCGATGTATATATTACCCTTTTGTCCATGGGCCAAAACAGCCTTAAATTCTCCCTCCTGATTTATGGTTCCGATATTCTGGTCACAGCTCCAGGTAAAAAGGCTGTCTTTCGTAATAACGGGAGAATAACCCATCCGGGCGGTCATGTCGATTTCAGCCGTCTGACCGATATCCATGTTGAGCTTCGTCACGGAAGCCTTTAGGGTAAGATTGGAGGGATGGATGATTTCTACCTCTGTGGTGTCCCGTAAGCCGCCGGAAGTTCCGGTGATGGTCACCTTTCCGGGATTAGCTCCTGCAGTGAAAAGGCCGGTTGAGGAAATTGTTCCAAGTCCGTCTGTCACACTATAGGTAACTCCACCTGGCAGGCTGGTCTTTTCATAGAGACGATTGGATGCGGTTGGGGTGATCTGAACATCCGCGCCTGCCATCAAGAGGGCATTTCCGGGATAGAGATGAAGATTCTCTGCTGTAGCAGGAGCCGAGTCTTTATAAACCAAAAGCAGGCCATTCGCTACCTTTCGCTGAGAAAGCTGGGAGGGAGAATTCCGAAGGACGGCCTTCCCGTCCATGCCCGGAAGGCGGGCATAAAGGACCGAGGAACCTCCTCCGTCCATATTAAATCCGGATACGCAATTCAGCGCAATCAGATGCTTTGCCGTGTCAATCAGGCCCAGCCCGTTGGAAACCGCTGGCTGCCGGCCGTCCAGCACATAGAGAAGCAAACTTCCATCCTGACGGATTCCCACCGCTGTTCTGGGATTTGGGTTGGTTCCTGTGGTATCCACCCGGCCATTTGCTACGATGGAATAATAGATTCCAAGAGCATCCCGAATATCAGCCAGTCCTTCATTTCGCTGGTCCTGAGAAAAAATCTCAATCTCACTGCCAACCTTCAGTCCCATCACTTTGCCCGCAGTGGCCGAATTAAGCACGGTGGAAAGAACTACTTCCGTATCACCGATTGGGGTATTTCTAGTCTTGGCATTGACAGATTTAACTATTCCTTTAATAGATGAATTAACTTTTAATTGAATATTGTCTTTGCTTCCTGTTTCGATGACGATTTCAATACAGTCGGTGTTGGTTTTAGTTGATGTTCCATAGTGGCGGTTGTAGAAATGAAGGCCATTGGCTGCCCCCTGGGGCACGTTGATGAAGCCCACGGGCAGGTTGATCTCTTTATCAACAGCAGCACCCGGAACCGTCAGCGACGCTTCTGTGGTTCCTTCTGCTGCTGAAGGCGCCGCAGGTATTTCCGTTACGATGCCTTTCATGGAATAACTGACGCTGGTCTTCATCATGGCCGCCTTCCCTTCCTTATCGAAAGTCAGGGACATTTCCGGATTGTAACCGGAGGTGACGATATTACCGTTGCTGATGGTAAGGCCTTTGGGAGTCCCGGTTGCCGTATCAAAAATATCCCCGTTGATAGCTGCCACCACCTTATAGCCCTGCTCTTCCGCATATCGGATCATATCCGCGATGGTATAGGTAGCCCGTACTTCACCGGAAAAGACCATAGGCCTTATTCCGTTGCCATTGTTGTCCGCTTCCACGATATAGGCATGCTGGATGCCGGCACTGTTGTAGCCAACGATTTCTCCATAGGACATTCCATCAAAAAGCTCCATTTGTGATTGGAAGGTCACCGTACCAAAACCGTCCTGATAGGCAAATCCGGTTAAGATAGAAAAGCTCATCAGGATTGCCAGAAACATTGCAGTCATTCTCTTTGCCTTATTGTTCTTCATTTTCAGTCCTCATTTCCAGTTTAAAATCAAACATTTCTTTATTAAAGCAGTCACCGTTGTACAGGATGATCACCACGTCCGGTCGATAGTCTGCCGTATAGTCTGCCACATTCCTGTTAAAGAACCGCATGTCCAGAGCCCGGAGTTCTGAAACCGCCGGAGCCAGAAAGGAATATACCGGCAGGGCAAAGGAGTCTTTGATCATCAGGATCCTACCCTCCCCTTCCAGATGATTCCGGAAAATCAGTTCTTCATGATCCCCCTTATACACCGCATAACGGTTGGTATCCGGAGGATTTTCCGGAGACAGGTTCTCCGGATTAATCATGGATACCGAGAAGGCTCCCCGGGTGAGGAGATGCTGCCCCCCATCGATCTGTTCCACGGTCATGTCCGTAGGAAATTGTGGATAGATATAGGTAAAGTCGTCGATTCCCGCATACCGGAATCCGGTTCTCCTCCCCATGGAACCCAGGAAAAAATTTTCGTAGGTAGTGACTCCGTATGATCCGATATCCATCAGCTTTTCGTCGATTTGAAATCCGTATGCCCGATTGAGCTGATGTCCGATGGTCCAGGTAGCATCAAAGGCGGTTTCAATCCGCCAATGGTGATCCGTATCAAAGAAAAGATCCTTTTGATTGGCATTACCATGCCTCAGGCTTTCCCTCAGATCCAGAACTTCTACCCCTCCTTCTTGTATTTCAGCAAGAAATCGATTCCCATTAATGTCGGCATAGTCGGTAACATGAGGAGGCAGTCCGCTATTCTCCCCGTCCACTTTGAAGGGAGCTAAAACAAACAGCAGGGGTATGCCCGCCTGATCCAGTTTTTCCTTAAACTCCAGAGTCTTTTGTACAGCCCCGCTGACATCCTTCTTTTCCACCCGATAGGTGATCTGGCCGAAGTCTGTCCGGTAGATTTCTCCATAAGCCGGATCCGGCAGAATTGATTTCCCAAGCAGCCGCTGGGTCAATCCGAACAGTTCGTTCATATCTTCCCGCCGGTAGGTGTCCCGGATCATGATGGTTTCCGCTGCATCAATAGCTCCCTGAATCCTCTCCAGCACCGGCGTTCCGGCAGGTACCGTATTGCGATACTCGGTCAGGAAATCCTCCAGAGGGCGATTATCCTCGTAGAGAAACATTCCCACCATAAAAACCATGGTCACCGCTATATATAGGATTGTGGTCAGTTTTTCTTTTCTCATAAATCAGGCTCCTGATCAGAAGTTGAAATAAATAAAGGGATTATAGGAACCTTTCACCAGATACGTGACACCGATGAGGAACAATCCAGTTATCGCTAATCCAAAGACGATTTGTCCGGGAATAATCATTTTGCGCAGAACCGGTTCCCTCCTGTTCCTGGTGAACCATCGGCGAAGAGCCGGAGCAACAGGCATGGAAAAGCAGATTCCGGCAACCAGGAAAACCCAGTTTTCAAGGGCATAAACCCAGGCAGCTCCAGATGCGGCAGAACCAGCGGACAATCCCAGCATGGCTGAAAGATACTGAGTTGCATAGGTCAGATTTTCAGACCGAAATAAAACCCAGCCAAAAATCACCAGCATCAAGGTATAAAAATGCTTCAGCACCATCGTCAGAACCGGATGGCTTTTCTGCCCCAGACTTTCAAAACCGGTTAATTTTTCAAAGGATATGGAAACAAAATAAAGCAATCCCCATAAAATAAAAGTCCAGTTGGCTCCATGCCAAAGTCCGGTCAGAGACCACACCACCAGCAGATTAAAAACGATCCGTTTCCGGCTGTTGACACGACTACCCCCCAGGGGGAAATACACGTAATCCCGAAACCAGGAACCGAGAGAAATGTGCCATCGGCGCCAGAATTCTGTAGTGGATCGGGAAATATAGGGGTAATTGAAATTTTCAGGAAAACGGAATCCGAACATCCGTCCAAGACCGATGGCCATATCCGAATATCCGGAAAAATCATAATAAATCTGAAGGGTATAGCAAATGGCTCCAAACCAGGCAAAGGAAAAGGATATCTCATCTGCCGGCATACTGAAGGCTTTATCAGCCAACAGAGCGAAATTATTAGCCAGCAGGACTTTCTTCATAAATCCAATCAGGAAACGGGTTGCTCCTTCCGAAAATCCGGTCCAAGTCTCCCTTCTATTCATGATCTGGTCTGCAATGGTTTCATACCGGACGATAGGGCCTGCAATCAACTGGGGAAAAAAGGATATATAGAGTCCCACGTTCAAGGGATTCCGCTGGGGATTTCCCTTTCCCCGATATACATCAATCACATAGGATATGGCCTGAAAGGTAAAAAAAGATATTCCGATGGGCAGTATAATCGACGGTACACCAAAGGAAGACCCAAAGAAGCGATTCAGGTTTTCCAGGGTGAACATCAGGTATTTGAATACGAATATAATACCCAGATTAACCAACAGCATGCCCGTGATGATCAGCCTGGCATGAAACCTATTTTCCCGAAACCGAAAAACCAGTAATCCGAAAAGCCAGTTGAACAAAATGGAACCCATCATGACCAGAACGAACCAAGGTTCTCCCCAGGCATAAAATCCCAAACTGGCTGCCAGCAAAAAAGCATTCTGAAGTTTCCGGCTGAAGCGAAAAAGCCCATAATAGAGGATTACCACCGCGGGAAGAAACAGAAATATGAATATCAGCGATGAAAACAGCATTCGGCCACCGGTCTCTTTCTTTAGTATTTCTTGTTGACGTAATCGTCAATCCGGGATCGTTTTCGGACGGGTTGGAAGACCCCTTCCTCTTTCAGTTCTTCCACAATACCTGGATTGATGGTATGCAGGATGACTCCCTCATAATCATGGAGTAGAATTTCTATCAGTTTATTATCCAGGAAGTCGGACTTTGCCTTGATGTAATAAGCTTCCATGTTGTTGTAATCCAGGTATCGGAGCAACTGCCGTATAGCATCATCTTTTTTCCGATAATGAAAATTGACTTTGGCATCCAGTTCCCGAATCAGCTCCGGATGTTTTTCCATCAATTTTTTGTCTCGCATCCGCAGCTGATTGTACTTGGCAATGACATTATGATACTGATAATTATAGATTCCCTTTTCAAAAGAGTCGATTTTCTGAAAGGGCTTCAGATCCATCCGGGTGATGTAATAATAGTGTTCTTCGATAAATTCCCTTTTGGAAAGATCCCCCTTCTTATACTTGAAAATCAGAGCTTCCCGCTCTTCAAAAAATAAGTCGAAGGTGGTTTTCCGAATCCTGTCATGCATGTCCGTCTCCTGTTTCTCCGGTGTTCTCCCTGATTACATCCGACAAGACTGCCCGGATAATGTTTCGTGCATTTTCCAGGAAGGCTTCCCGGGGCTGCTCCGCGCTTCTGGTATCATTCCAATAGCGCTTTGTATAAGGATCCAGCATTTCTTCTTCCCTCAGGCCCTTTTCATATAGTTCCCGGATAAAATCCTTTTTATCCTCTGCTCCCTGCCGAAACATTTCCCAGTAGTCCTCCGTAAAAAAGCCGGGGACCACCCCATAGTGGGGTGAAATCAGTACCTGGACCGGATATTTTCGGCACTTTTCCAACGATTCCATTGAATCCCGGAAACTTTTCAATATGGGAATATGCATATAGGACGAAGACTCCAGTACGCCTGTGCTCTCACTGGTAAACAGGATTCCGTCCGGTTCCAGGGCATAAGTCATGGAGCAGTCGGTATGGCCTTTCGTAGAAAAGGCTAAAATGGATTCTTCGCCCAAAGAAATCATGCTTGAGTCATCCAGGGGCAAATCCAGTCGGAGTCCGCTCATATCAAAGATTTCAGGAGCATTGCCTGTATATTTTTTCCAGGCAACCAAGCTGAGATCCGCCATTTTTTTCCTTGCACCCGGACTGTCAAATACCCTCTTACAATAGGGGGCACCGCAAACCACCGCTTCCGGCCATTCTCGGAGAACCAGGGGCAATGCCCCAATGTGATCATAATGGGTATGGCTCAGCAGGATATAATCCAAAGTCCCTCCGTTTTTATTCAACTGGTCCTTAACATTCGTGATCATTTGTTCGCCACAATAAGCCATGCCCGTGTCAAGCAGGGCATTTTTACTGCTGCCTGTAATCAACAGGGCTTCTCCACCGGCTCCTGCTGTGACCCTTGTTACTTTATCCGGCATCTGCAGCCGGTCCTGGCCGGGGAAATCCCGGAATAATTCTTTTCTCTGATTCATTTGCTTCTGTTCCTTGCTTTCCCCATAGGTAAATACCGCCAAACCGATCCAGATAAGGACAAAGCACAGAAACTGAATCCGGTCAAAAGGCTCCCGGAACAGATAAATTCCAAGGATCAGGGATATGGATGGTGAGATGTATTCGATGATGCCCAGGTTGACCATGGTGATCCGGTTGGCACCCATGGTGAAAAGGATCAACGGGGCTGAAGTACAGATTCCGATGAGGCTCAGCAGGAAGATCTGAAATCCGCTGCCAACGCCAAAGGCTCCGATACCCCTGGATTCATAATAAAAAACCATGATCAGAGCCGGGGGTACCAGAAACATGGTTTCATAAAAGAGGGACAGTACTGCTTCCAGCCGGTAGCTCTTTTTTAAGGCTGTATAAACGGCAAAGGTCAGGGCCAGACTCAGAGCGATGACCGGGAACCTCCCGTAGTACAAAACCATGATCAGTACTCCAAGCAGGGCCATAGACAGAGAAATCACCTTGTACCGGTTCAGTTTCTCATGAAAAATCAGAACCCCGAACATGGATACCATCAGAGGTTCAATATAATAACCTATAACCGTCTGTATTACGTAATCCGCATTGACGGCAGCAATATAAATGCTCCAGTTGACAGTGATCAGCAGGCCAGCCAGAAAAAATTTCGGCTTATTGCCTTTGATCCTCAGTGGAGCAAGTATCGCCTCTAAACCATAGATTCGAAGAGACAGGAGAAAGGTCACCAATGCTACGAAAACAATCCGGTAAAAAATGATGACGACGGAGTCGATGGGTCTTAAGGCCTGCCAGTAGATTGGCAGAAAACCCCATATCACAGCGCTTCCAAGGGCAGCTGCCATTCCAAGCTTATATTCTCGATTGCCCATAAGTCCTCATTCCTCGAACACGGCTTCCTCATCTCCGTCCCCGTAGTCTTCGTCTTCCTCCTCTTCATCCTCCATGGAGGATAATGCAGATGCTACCGAAACCATGTACTCGTCTATTTCATAGGGAATACACTCGGAAAAATCATATTCGTATTCGTCATCTCCCAGTTTTTCAACCCGGTAGGCGGTTACCGCCTCCAGCAATGTCACTACCAGGACTTTCTTATCCTTTGTGCGGATCAGGCGGACTTCGCTTTCGTGAGTCAGCCAGTTCCGGAACTTGAACAGCTCCTCCACGAAGACAGACATTTCATCCCGCTCTTCCTCTTCTTCGGCCGCTGCAATGGACTCTGCCAGCCCCAGAAGCATCATTTTCACCGATGTCAGAAAGGTATAAACCTCAATCCCATACTCGGAGGGAATGCCTTCCAGAATTTCATCCAGATAGGTTTCAATGAACTCTCCCAGGCTGACCATGTCCACCCTCTTGATCAGTGCATACAAATCTTCATAACGGATTTCTCCGTCATACTCCATCAAGTCAGCAAAATTTTCAAAAAACTGAAAATCCTCAGCTTCTTCTAAATCCAGTATTTCCAGCAGTTCTTCCAGACTCATGCTATTTTCCCTCCATTCTGACATCTTCCAAATCAAAGTTCTTGAACTTGACCTTGACCGGTTCGGCTTCAAAAATGGTATCGATCATATTCAGAAAATTCTCTGAGAGGTCGCTGGCATAAAAGGTGTTGTCCAAAGTAGGACAGCAGGCCAGAGCATTTTGTTCCCTCAGTTCTCTTTCCAGGGTATCGATGACGATTTCCGACGGATCCACTATGGTCAATCCGGGATACAGGCTTTCCAGATTGCTCCGGATCAGCGGGTAATGGGTGCATCCCAGCACCAGCGTATCAATTTTATTATTTCCAACGAATTCGTCCAGATAGTAACGGATGGTCAGGTTCATGATTTCGTTGTTGATGATTCCCTCTTCGATAAGGGGTACAAAGGCCGGACAGGCTTTAGAAAAAACCTGAACCCGGGAATTTCGTGCTTTAATTTCTTTTTCGTAAATACCGCTTCTAATGGTGACCTTGGTCCCGATTACCCCAATTCTGCTACCCTCGCCTGCTGCGTTGGCAGTCGCTTCGGCGGCCGGTTCAATAATGCCGGTAACCGTCAGATTCGGATAACGACTGCGCAGTTCGGTCAGACTGGTGGCACTCACCGTATTGCAGGCGATAACAATGTGTTTAACCCCTTTATGGACCAGAAAATCCGCTATCTCTAGGGAGAAAAATCGAATAGTAGAAACTGCTTTGGATCCATATGGAGTCCTGGCGGTATCCCCAAAATAAATCACCCTCTCCCCTGGAAGCCGTTTCATCAAATGGGGTATGCAGGTCAGGCCTCCCAGACCGGAGTCGAAAAAACCGATGGGGCTGTTGTTCATGCTTTCTATTTCCTTTCAGATTGTGCTATAATAGATTATTGCACGTTACTATTATAGTATAAAAAGCAAGGAAATAGAATAGATATTTGCCAATTGGGAGGAAAAATATGAAGCCGGTAAAGAATCGCAGCAGACAGGAAATCGACAATCGTTACAAATGGAATATCGAAGCCATGTACCCGGAGGAAAGTCGTTGGGAACAAGATTTTGAAGAGGTCAGCGGCCTTATAAGCCTTTATCCCTCCTTCAGCGGTACTCTTTCTCAAAGCGGAGAAGCCCTGTTGGCTGCTTATCAGAAAAAGGATGAAATCTGGCTGATCCTGGAGCGGATGTACGTTTATTCCCGCATGAAAAAGGATGAAGATAACCGACTGGAACAGTATCAGAATATGAACGACCGATGCAGCTCTCTGGTAGCCAGAGCCGCCTCCGCCCTCTCCTTCTTTACCCCGGAGCTTCTTGAAATCCGACCGGAACAAATCCATGAGTTCTATGAACAGTGTCCGGGGCTGGAAACTTATCGTTTTGCCATTGAAAGCGCTTTCCGGGAAAAAGCTCATATCCTGACGCCGGCGGAAGAAAACATCATGGCCCAATACAGCGAGATCACCGGAGCTACCAACAACGTCTTCAGCATGCTGAACAACGCCGACATGCGATTTGATGAAATTACCGATGAAAATGGAGAAAAGGTGGAGCTGACCCACGGCCGCTTCATCGGGTTTATGGAAAGCAAAGACCAGCGGGTTCGAAAAGAAGCATTTGAGGCCATGTATGCCCCCTATAAGGCTCAGATCAACACCCTGGCAGCCCTATACAACTACAACACAAAGACCGATGTGGTCCAGGCCCGACTGCGAAATTACCCATCCTCCCTGGATGCCGCTCTCTCCGGCGACAATATTAACCCGGAGGTTTATTTTAATCTGGTGGATACGGTAAACCGAAACCTGGATTCCCTGATGCGGTATGTTCAGATCCGCAAAAAACTCCTGGGGCTGGATGAACTTCACATGTACGACGTGTACGTCCCTCTCTTTGATGTTCCCCGGAAATCCGTTTCCTATGAGGAGGGTGTCCAGCTCATGAAAAAGGGTCTGGAAGCCCTTGGACCCGATTACCTGGAAAAAATGGAACAGGGCGTGAAGCAGGGTTGGGTAGATGTTTATGAAAACGAAGGAAAAACCAGCGGTGCCTACAGCTTTGGCAGCTATGACAGCATGCCCTATATCCTGATGAACTACAGCGACAAGCTGAAGGATGTATTTACCCTGGCCCATGAGATGGGCCACTCCATGCATTCCCTGTATACCAGGGAATCCCAGCCCTTTATATACGGTGGCCACTCCATCTTCACTGCTGAAGTGGCATCCACCGTCAACGAGGCTTTGATGATGAAACAAATGATTGCTGATGAAAAGGATGCCCTGACAAAAAAGTATCTGCTGAACCTATATATTGAGGAATTCCGTTCAACTGTATTCCGGCAGACTATGTTCGCTGAGTTTGAGCTGCTGACCCACCTTGCTGTGGAGCGGGGTGAAGCCCTTACTTCCGACTTCCTGTGCAGGGAATATCTGGCCCTGGTGAGAAAGTACTTCGGTCCGGATGTGGTACTGGACGACGAAATAAAGTATGAATGGGCTCGTATCCCCCATTTTTATAACGCCTTCTATGTATATAAATACGCCACTGGATTTTCCGCTGCAGCAGCCATTTCCCGGAAGATTCTGGAGGAAGGCCAGACGGCCAGGGATGCATACATCGACTTCCTTCGATCCGGGGAAAGCAACTACCCCATCGAACTGCTGAAAATTGCCGGAGTGGATATGAGCCGTCCAGAGCCGATAGACGAAGCCATGAAGATTTTTTCCGGACTTATTGATGAACTGGAAGCCTTGATCTAACGGAGGATATCTTATGAAAGAACGAGTAATCTGCATCTTTGCCAACGGCAACCGGTTTTCCCTGGAAACCGGAGAAGTCCTGAAAGCGAAACTGGAAAAAAGCGGTTTTAAGACTACCTGTGATTTTCACCCGGAGGCCGAGCTGATCGTCTGCATCGGTGGAGACGGGTCCTTTCTTCAGGCTGTCCATCGGCTTGATTTTCCGCGGATTCCTTTTATTGGCATCAACACCGGTCACCTTGGATTCTTCCAGGAGATCCTGCCCAATCAGCTGGACGATTTCATTTTCCACTATAAGCAGAATAAATACCATATTCAGCATTTATCCACCGTCAAGGTCATCGGCCAGACCAGCAGCGGAGAAGAAATCTTACACCGGGGACTCAATGAAATCATCATCAAAGGGAATCGTTCCTATTCGGTTCATCTGAACATTTCCATCGGAGGCAGCTTTATCGAGCGATTCAGCGGCGACGGAATCCTGGTAGCCACGTCTGCCGGCAGTACGGCCTACAATTACTCCCTGGGGGGCTCCATCGTCGATCCCCGGCTCAACCTGCTCCAGCTGACTCCCATTGCACCCATGAATACGACGGCTTACCGGTCCTTCACTTCCAGCATCCTGCTGCCCACCGATTCTTCCCTGGGCATCATCCCGGAGTACACCAAGGATCACCAACTGAATATTCTGGTGGATGGATCCGAATACCCCTATGAAGACATCGAAAGCCTCAGCATCAACCTGTCCAACAAAGAAGTCCGGTTGCTGCGCTTCGAATCCTATGACTTCTGGGCTAAAGTCAAAAGCAAATTTTTATAGATAAGGAAAATAAATGACAAGATTCAAATACATCGTTCAAAACTCCGACGAAGATGGCAAAAAAGCTGTCCGGGACTTGATTTACACCAATTTCAACATTTCCAGCCGTCTTAAGAAAAAAATTAAGAGAGAAAATTTGGTTTTTGTTAACGGTATGCCTGTCAAAAATCATCACTTGCCCCAAGCCGGTGACATCCTGACCATCGGGCTCCCGGAAGAAACCAGTTATTTTCCACCGGAGGATATTCCCCTGAATATTCTCTACGAGGACGATGATCTGCTGATCCTGAACAAGCAGCCTGGGGTAGTGGTCCATCCAACCAACGGCAACCCCTTCCATACCCTGGCCAACGGAATCATGAAATACATGCTGGATACGGATCAGCAGTTTAAGATCCGATTCGTCAACCGGCTGGACATGGGCACGTCCGGAGTGGTGGTTGTGGGGAAAAATTCCCATGCCCAGGATAATATGACCAAACAAATGCAGAAGGGTTCTGTTGAAAAAACCTACCTGGCCATTCTCCAGGGTATCTTTGAGGATAAATCAGGTGTGGTGGATCTTCCCATTGGACGTCCGGATTCGGAGCGCCTGCAGCGAGCAGTCATGGCGGAGGGAGGTTCCCCCTCGGTTACCCGCTACGAAGTCCTGGAGGAACTTGTTGGAGCTTACAGCCTGGTACAGCTCCAGCTGGAAACCGGCCGGACCCATCAGATCCGGGTTCATATGGCCCATCTGGGTCACCCGGTGCTGGGAGACCATCTTTATGGGGAGGAACAACCCCAACTCATCAGTCGGCAGGCACTCCACTCTTCCTCCTTGGCTTTTCTTCATCCGGTTACAGGAAAACCCATAAAAATAACCGCTCCTCTTCCCTCTGACATGAAGGAAGCCCTGGAGCGGATTCAACAGAATAACAAATAGTTTAATATTTTATTTTTCCAGCAGGATTTCTTTGACGATGTCCACATCGGACTTGACGGGAATGTATTGGAGGCCTCTTTTCTGACGAGTCTCCCTTCCCTTTCCGGTGATCAGGATCACACTGTTGTCTGCTGCATCCCGGATGGCTGTCCGAATCGCTTCTTCCCGATCTTCGATGATGAAGCATTCGCAGCCTTCTTTTTCTTCAGAAATGTGGCTGGCAATCTCCTCGCAAATCTTCAGAACCGGTTCTTCACCGGCATCTTCTTCCGTAATATAGGCTTTATTAGCCATTCTCCCGGCAATGGAACCCAGTTCTTTTCGGCGGGTCTGGGCTTTTTTCCCGGGACAGCCGAAAACGATGGAAACCTCACTTTCCGGAAAATCCTTTTTCATTGCGGCAAACAGGGATTCGAAGCTCATTTTGTTGTGGGCATAATCCACCACGATCTGAATATTCCGCTTTTTGTCCCGGAAGACCTCCATCCGGCCGCTGACCTTTGCCTTTTTCAGCCCTTTTACAATGTAATCCATGGGGATGTGAAGAGCATGGGAAATGGCAATGGCCGCCAGTGCATTGTAAACATTAAAGTATCCCGGCATGGAAAGCCGGATTTTTTTACAGAAGGTATCGCTGCATACCGTGAAATCCGTACCCTTGGAGCCGGTTTGGATGTCCTTCGCATAGATGTCTGCCGCTTTGTCGATTCCATAGGTAACCAGGGCGGGCGCTTCTTTGGCGGCTTCCAGAATCTGCTCCCGGTAGTCGATGTCCATATTGACCACCGCAATGTCGCATTGGCGGAATAAGAGGAGCTTGGACTGAAAATAATCCTCAAAGCTGTCGTGTTCGATATCACTGATGTGATCCTCGCCAATATTGAGAAAACACCCTATATGAAAACGAACCCCCAGAACCCGATCATATTTCAGTGCCTGACTGGAAACCTCCATCGTCAGGTATTCGATTCCCCGGGATACCGCATTGGCAAAATGCTGGTGGAGCTCCAGGGTCTCCGGTGTCGTCAGGTGGGACTCTTCCTTAATGACACCATCATAGTTGTCGATACCGGAAAGGATACCGCTGGCCGGCTGTTTCATATCCTTCAGATAGGCATCCAGAATATGTCGCATGAAATAAGCTGTGGTAGACTTTCCTTTTGTTCCGGTAATACCGATCAGATGCAGTTTTTTCCAGGCATGATCGGAAAAAAGATCGCCAAGATAAGCCATGGTTTTTCGGACATCCTGAACCAGAAAAACCGCTGCTTGCTTTCCTTCCAGGTCATAAGCCTGCTCACTGACATAGGCAATCGCACCATGGTCTACGGCTGAAAGCAAATATCGGGGAGAAAAATGGGCTCCCTTGCAAAGGAACAAACTATTTACCGTGACCTGACCGGAATGATAATGAACATCCCGCAGGATCAGTTCCTCTGATATCCCATTGGTTTCGAAGGAAAGAAGGAGTCCTTTTTCCTCCAGCAATTCTTTAACCTGCCTCAAGGTGATTTCCGGCTTTTTCATTTTGTCTTTCCTTCCTGCTTTAATGTATGACCGCATCGGATGATAGACCGTTCCACCAGTACCGACATGGCATCCAGATAAAAATCTCCCAATGAAAAACGTTCTTTGAGAACGGATAATTCCGTACAAGCCAGAATCACCCGATCACAACCCAGATTTTGCATTTCACGCTCAACAACATTAAAATCTTCAGGGGATAAAGGTCCTCCGTCCTTGACTCCATCATAAATCAGAGCCATGACCTTTCGTTGTATTTCTTCGGATGGTATGACCGGTTCAATGCCCTTCTTGTGGATTTCCTGCTGATAAAGACCGGTACGGATAGTTCCGTCGGTGGCCAGAATACCTATTTTCTTTTGGTCTTTCTCCAGGGATGTTACGGTTTCCCGAATCATATGGATGATGGGCGTGGAAATTGCCTCCTGAATCCGGTCGAGGAAATAATGGGAGGTATTGCAGGGTACCGCAATCTGATCGGCCCCCATGGCTTCCAGAAGGCGGGCATCCTCCAGGAGCTTGCCATACAATTGGTCCGTGTTTCCCTTCAGAATCGCTTCCGTCCGATCCGGAATGGATGCATGGTTCAGGATGATCATGTTCAGATGCTCCTGATCTTTATGGGCCTCCGTATTCTCGATGATCCGACCGTAGAATAATTGGGTTGCCAGTGGCCCCATCCCACCGATGACGCCTAAAATTTTCCTGCCTTCTTCCTTCATTCACCCTCCTGTGGGCTACTTGCCCAGATATTTTTTGTATTTATAGTAGTGGCCTAACATGGATTTTCTCAAACGGATCCATCTAGCCAGGGTGAAATCCTCTTTATAAAACAGGGGGTTCACCATCTTCCCTTCCCGGATCAGTAGTTTCATTTCTTTCTGGTATACCGGTGATTTGATATAGGTCAATGCAACCCCAATGGGAACCACCATCCACAGGCTTTTCTTATCGACGATTTTCAAGGGCAATTCGCGCTGACAGATCAAATCCTCCACCAGATACCGGGCCAGATTTTCGCCGGCATTGGTAACATAATAATTGCTTCTGCCCTGACGTGTATTAATTTCAAAAACCTTGTATTTTCCATCCCGCTGGTCGTACTTGATGTCAAAATTGGAAAAGCCTACGTAGGTCATATCCTCTAAGAATTTTTTAAACTGCTTTTCAACCGCTCTATTGCTTTCGGTAATGATCACTGCATGGTTGCCTATTCCGTGGGGAGTATGCTCTTCCAGGAGCACGTGGCCCAGGCACATCAGCCGAACCTTCCCCTCCTTATCGGAATAATTGGTCAACACCCTCATGTAGGTGTCGTCACCGGGTATGAAGTCTTGGATAATGACGGAATCGTCGTACCCGGAAAGGTAAATCCGATCTAAAATTTCATGGAGTTTCTCCATGTTGGAGCACTTAAAGACTTTATCCTGTCCGGCAAAGGGATGCTGCCAGTAGAGAATCCCATTGGAGGGTTTCACGATAAAGGGAGGCTCAAAGGGTAAATAAAAATCATGACCCAATTCCTTCCGATGAACAAAGGTACTGGGATAATCCACGCCGGAGGCCTCGCAGAGCTCATAAAAGTGTTCCTTATGGATCAGCCGGTTCATCAGATCGATATCGATATAAGGGGCAATCACATTTTCCGGAAAAGCCTTTTTATTGGCACTAATTAGCTGAACATAACTGTCCCCACAGCCAATAAGTAAGATTTTGCTGTAAGAATTTTCCGACGCAAATTCCTGTACAAGTCGGAGAAAGGTATCCTGCTGGTCCGCTTCTTGTACGGGACGATAATCCAAAATCTGGCTGCCGACACAGGGACCGGAGGCATATTTTCCGTAAACCACCGGGGTGACACCATATTCCTCATGAAATGCTCTGGCCATGCTGTATACATTGATGTCCCCTGCAAAAAGCAGGGGGATAAAATCAAGATTCATAGTTGTAATCTCCCTCTTGAAGCCTGGGCCTCAGACTTCCGGTCACCATTTCATAAAAGGCAGTCTGAGCTGTTCCAATGTAGGGAATCAATAGCAGCCAGCCTAAACCTGCCGGAATGGATGCCAGGATCGCCCATCCGATGAAGCTGATGTTCAGGCAGAAAAATTTCCATTTATTGCCCTGCATCAGGTATTTGCTATCCTCGATACACTCCATGATATCCTTATCCGGGTGATCGGCAAGAATATAGAAGGCTTGACTATAACGAATGGCGGCAATGATGCCCGGCACAATGAAAAGCAAGGTCCAAAGCAGGATCAGGATGCTGGTCACCAACCGGAGCAGTGCCGCTTTAATAAAATAATCAAACCCGGTGAAAAGGATTCCCACGCTGATTTCCTGATTACGAAAGAGTCGGAGAAGGAAAAAACAGGTGCCCAGGGCAACAGGCCCTCCGATAAGGATGGATACCAGGTTGATGAGAAAGCTTTCTGAAGCAGACTGGCCTTCCATCATTCTCTCAATAATACCAGCAGGAACTGCCACTAAAAGGGTAGCCGTCAGCATGGTCAGGACGGCGGTGGGCCACTTGCCACTCAGCGCTACCCGGGCCAGTCCTCGGATGTTTGCTGAAAGTTCTGTCACGATTGTATGATTCATCACTATTATCCTTTCCAAGTCAAATATCTTACTTATTATAACCCAATTCCCGATTTGTTTCAATAAAAATGGCAGCCAATCTAAACTGGCTGCCAGGTAGCTTTAAGCTTAATACAGGCTTGCAAATATCTCCCGGATGTCTTCCGCTGAGAAAGGAACATAGTTGTTGCCCAGCAGTCTCTGCTGATTGTCAACGGTACTCTTGGTGAATTCATCAATCTGAGCTTCTGTCATGCCATAGTCCCGAAGAGGCTTCTTCACGATCAGCTTGTTGAGGAATTTTTCCAGCTCATCGTATACTTCCGGACCATCGCTGCATCCCAGAATGTCGGCGAATATCTTATTGGCTTCTTTAATTTTTCCATCCGGATTTTTCTTCATGTACATCTTGAATACTTCAGTGAAGAACTGATAGTTGGCTTCTCCGTGTGCTACATGGAATGCTCCTCCGATGGAGTAGGACAGGGCGTGTACCGCTGCGCAGCCGGCATTTCCGAAGGCAATTCCGGCGTAGCAGGAAGCCAGGACGAATTCCTTCAGATACTTCATTCTTTCCTCTTCGCCCTTCTCTACGATTTCCTTGTATCCAGCCATAATCATTTCAATGGCCTTCAGAGAATACATTTCTGTAAATTCTGAAGCTTTGGGGGACAGGAAGGATTCAATCGCATGAATCAACGCATCTACAGAGCTTGTAACAAAAAATTTGTAGGGAAGTCCTTTAATTGTTTCCGGAACAAGCACGGCAACATTCGCATAGGTTTCATCTACAGCGATTCCCTTTTTTATATGGAGGGATTTCAGCTCTGCAATGGCTACATTGGTAACTTCACTTCCGGTACCGCAGGTAGTAGGAACGACCACCAGTTCCTTGATCTTCTTGGGAGCTACAGCACCGGTGAAAAGATCCACGGATTTTTCAGGAACATCCAGTGCCAGAACTTTACAAATGTCAACGATGGTTCCGCCACCGAAAGCAACAATTCGGTCAAAATCGTATTTCTTCATTTCCAGAGCCATGGCATCGATCATTTCATCAGAAGGTTCCCCTGCTCCGAATTTTTCCTGGAAAATAACGTTGGTTTCCACATTCAGAGGAGCAACGTAGGGGGTATACATCCATTCGTTGGTCACCAGAAGGTCTCTCTTGCCAATCTTGAATTCGTCATTAAACTCTTTGAAGGTCTCAAAGTAAAAGACTTTAGGTACGACTCGCAGTGCTAACATAGGTTACCTCACTCTTTCTTAAAACTCAGCGTTAAAACGGTTTTTAAATTCTACCTTCAGCTCCTCCCGGAAGTCCGGATGAGCGATGTTGATCAGGTTGCGGGCTCGCTGCTTCAGAGTCTTGCCCTTCATCTCCGCAATACCGTACTCGGTTACGATGTAGTCTACATCATTTCTGGATGTGGTGACCGCTGCTCCCTGCTCGATGAAAGGAACGATTTTCGAAATCAGTGTGCCGTCCTTTTTCTTTGCCACAGAAGGCATGGCGATGATTGCTTTTCCCAAACCATCCTTGGACATAGCCGTACCCCTTACAAAGTCTACCTGACCGCCTACGCCGGAAAACTGGCGGGTTCCGATGCTGTCGGAGACAACCTGACCCATGAAATCAACAGCGAGACAGGCATTGATGGAAACCATCTTGGTACACTCTGCCACAACACAGGGGTGATTGACATAATCTACTGTTCTCATTTCAACCATGGGATTTTTATTAGCAAAATCATAAAGCCGTTTGGTTCCCATCAGGAATGTGACTACCATTTTACCTGGATCCAGACCCTTTTCAGAACAAGTGATGACACCAGCCTCAAAGAGCTCCACCACCCCATCAGAAATCATCTCTGAGTGAATGCCCAGGTTTTTCTTATCCTTCAAGGAGTGCAGAACTGCATCGGGAATCGCTCCGATACCCAGTTGCAGGGTGGATCCGTCTTCGATCAGGGTTGCACAGTGACGTCCAATGGCCTGCTCAATATCCCCGATCTTTGGAAGACCCAGCTCCGGCAGAGGATGGGAGGTTTCAACGAATCGGTCGATTTCAGATACATGGATAAAAGTGTCGCCATAAACGACAGGAACCTGATCATTGACCTCAGCCAATACGATTTTCGCTGTCTTTGCTGCCTGCATGGTGTAATCAGAAGAAACTCCCACACAGCAGAAACCATGATCATCCGGAGGAGATACCATCACCAGAAATACATCTACCGGGAAAAGTCCTTTTCGGATATAGGACGGAACTTCATGGAAAAAAACGGGAGTAAAGTCCCCATGGCCTTCAGAAATGGAATCTCTGGTACTGGGACTGCAGAACCAGCCATTAAAATTGAATCTGCCCTTATACTCCGCTTTGCTGTATTCGCCCTTCCCTAAGGTAACCATATGGCAAACTTCCACGTCTTTATAGGAGTCTGCATTTTTTATCATCGCTTCAACCAGTGCGGGAGGCTCTGCCACCGCATGGGCAAATACCACCTTGTCTTCCGGCTTGATCAGTTTTACCGCCTCATCAGCTGTACACTTTCTTTCCTCATATAATTTCTTCCAATCCAATCTCGTACCCTCCAATTCAAATTTTTATTCGAAGTCTTTTAAAATCTGTATGGTCTTGTCAACATCTTCAGAATCGTAAACCTTTACCACACCCCGTTTGGTCCGGTATTGATCATAGGATGCACAGCAATTGGTGCAACCGCCGATTACAAGAATCACATCATACAGGTCATCCTCTTTGGCATAATCAAATTCTATTTCATCTTTCAATTGAGTTCTGATTTTTTCGTAGGCTTCTCCCCGATCGAAACGGGAATTACAACCTCCGCAGAACCGTACGCCACATTTCATAATTATTCCTCTTTGGTAAATAAGCCGCCCGGCTAGGCCAGGCGGCTTCAGTTCTATTCCCGGCTTATTTGATGTCCAGGATATCCTTAGCCAGATTCTTCTTGCCTTCGATATTGCCCTGACGGGAAATCATGATTCTCTGTGCCTGCGGGGAACCAGCTCCGTGGAGGGATTCGGTTCTGTAGCCGACTGCGGCGGATCCCAGGGAGATG